>NZ_JASJOY010000090.1:1170-4774 GCF_031426985.1 Hydrogenophaga sp. | reverse complement strand
TGGACAGATCTCTGGTGTACCGGTTATCACGCCAGTGGTATTGCCGGGTAGCTAAATCTGGAAGAGATAACCGCTGAAAGCATCTAAGCGGGAAACTCGCCTTGAGATAAGATTTCCCTCAGGCTTCAAGCCTGCTAAAGGGTCGTTCGAGACCAGGACGTTGATAGGCTGGGTGTGGAAGCGCAGTAATGCGTTAAGCTAACCAGTACTAATTGCCCGTGAGGCTTGATCCTATAACATTAAGTTGTTTATAGTGTGACGCAATGCAATCAAAATACTAAAACTTTACTTCTTCCAGATAGAGTTCGTTGATCGAGCGTTAAACCTTCATCAACGAACAGCAAACAGGGCAAACAGCAAAACATCGCTGCGAGCCGAACAGTTTGTCTGACGACCATAGCGAGTTGGTCCCACTCCTTCCCATCCCGAACAGGACAGTGAAACGACTCCGCGCCGATGATAGTGTGGATTACCCATGTGAAAGTAGGTCATCGTCAGACTCCTTACAAACAACAACGCCCTCGTCAATGAGGGCGTTGTTGTTCCAACCGCATTTTGAATAACGAATTGCTTTGGCAAACTTGCAAACAATTCCGGCAAGGTGCTCCATTTTTGATGTTCGCATCAGAATGGGTCGTTAGCTCAGTTGGTAGAGCAGTGGACTCTTAATCCATTGGTCGAAAGTTCGAATCTTTCACGGCCCACCACTAAAACAAGGAGTTGCATAACATGCAGCTCCTTTTTACTTTACCCTGTCAACCAACTGTCAACTGGCGATGGGACTGCTTAGTTATATTTCTTGGTGCCGGCGCGAGGTGAGAAATTGCCATCGGGCGTGGATTTTACTAACAGCTTCATCTATTATGTCGCGCTGGTATATCCGGTTGCAACGAGGTAAAAGGACATGCGGAACCGGCTACCGCGTTACGTCGGATAAATTCACCGAAACGATGCAGGTGCCGGCTGGTCAAACAAAAATATAAGGTAAGTACAAGCGCAGCAAGGTTGCCATGAAGAAATTTACGAATTTGAGGTTGAAGATAGGTTAGTGACCGTTGCGGTCAAAGCAAAGGGGCTTGCGGCGCATGACATAGGAACGGCAGAATGGCGCAAACGCATTGGCATGATTCCGATACGCCCAGTGTAAGAACAACAAGCTTCAGCGGCTCAAGAAACGTAGCGAACAACGTCATGTCGAAGCGCGAAAGAACAACGAACCGGAATGTACAGGTAGTGTAGTGCATGAGGATTTGAGTTTTTAAGCAACGAGGTCTCGATGGTGCGCCGTAGGCATCGAGTTGCGTTAAAGAATTGGCGGGCCTCCCCGCATTGCAGGATAGTGAACCTGGTCAGGTCCGGAAGGAAGCAGCCACAACTAGTTACTGCAAGTGCCGGGGGTAAGGCTCGCCTCCTATTGTGGAGCCATTGGAGAGGGTAATGAAAAAAATCGGTTTGCTGATTTGCATGCTCCTCTTCAGCGGTAGCGTGTCCGCTGTGGATGGAGTGTCCGTTGAACATGGCAATGGGGATTTAGCGGATATGGTGCGTGTCGGCGCCCTCTGGAATTGGAACAAGCAGTGGTCTACTGAAGGCGACTGGTTGGTGACTGGTTTCTGGGAGGTTTCCCTCGGAACTTGGCGCGGGAACAGTGCGGCGGGCAACAGCCAGACTATTGGCGAAGTGGGTATAACTCCGGTCTTCCGCCTGCAACAAAGGAACTTAAGCGGCTTGGCGCCCTATGCGGAAGGGGCGTTTAGCTTTTACTTGATTTCCCCGACTTTTATTAATGCGAACCGCAAATTCGGTAGCTCGTTACAGTTCAGCGAGCACATCGGTTTCGGAGCGCGTTTTGGTGATCACCATGAGTTCGATTTGGGATATTCTTTTCAGCATATCTCTAATGGCGGCATCAAGAAGCCAAATCATGGCATCAACTTCCGCGAAGTCCGTTTCGCTTACCATTTCTGACATGGTGTAACTTGTCAGCCACAACTGTCCTTGCGCGCAAATGGCGTCCTAGAACCTTCGCGCAACTGGCGGGGCAGGAGCATGTCGTTCGCGCATTAAGCAACGCGCTCTCGCAAAATCGCCTGCATCATGCTTACCTGCTTACCGGCACGCGCGGGGTCGGCAAGACGACTATCGCGCGTATTTTTGCCAAGTCGCTGAATTGTGCGACAGGTATTACCGACACGCCGTGCGGGGAATGCAGCGCCTGCAGGGAAATCGACAATGGCCGCTTTGTCGATCTGATCGAGCTGGATGCCGCGTCCAACACTCAGGTCGACAACATGCGCGAATTGCTTGAAAGCGCGTTGTACGCGCCGACCAGCGGACGCTTCAAGGTGTATATCATCGACGAGGTGCATATGCTGTCCAAGTCGGCCTTCAATGCGATGTTGAAGACGCTGGAAGAGCCGCCTGGCCATGTGAAATTCATTCTCGCTACAACTGATCCGCAAAAAATTCCGGTCACGGTATTGTCGCGTTGCCTGCAATTCAATCTGAAGCAATTGCCGCCGGCCTTGATTACGGCTCGTTTGCAGTATGTGCTGGAGCAAGAACAGCTTTCCTTTGAACCCGCGGCAATCAATCTGGTTGCGCGAGCCGCGCAGGGCAGTATGCGCGATGCGTTGAGCCTGATGGATCAGGCGATTGCTTTCTCTGCCGGCAAGGTTGAAGAAGCGGTGGTGCGCGCCATGCTGGGCGCGATAGACCAGGGTTATCTGTTCGAATTGCTGGTGGCATTGCGTGAGCAGAACGGTGTCAAGCTGGTCGAAATTGCCGATAATATGGCCGCGCGCAGCGTGGCATTTGATACGGCTTTGCAGGAGTTGGCGACATTGTTGCATCGCATTGCGCTGGCGCAGACCGTGCCGCAGGCGATTGCCGACGACGAGCCGGAACGCGTCCGTTTGCTGGAATTGGCGCAAGCGTTCACGCCTGAAGAAGTGCAATTGTTCTATCAGATCGCCATACATGGACGCGATGAAATTGATTTGGCGCCAGACGAGTATGCTGGCTTTACGATGACGCTGTTGCGAATGTTGGCGTTTGCACCTGCTAAGGGTATACAACAGCCGATGTTGATTGCGCCTGTTGTTGCCGCGCAAACTAATGCAAAACCTGATGCGACACCCACAAAAACTGCGCTGACCAGCAGGTCGACAAATATCTCTGAAGAACCTGTTTCAACTGGCCGAGTTTCAAGCAGCGGGGCTCAAGGCAGCGATGCTGTATCAGATAACCAGCCGGACTGGGGTGTGTTGTTAACGCAGTTGAATGTGCAAGGAATGGCGCAGCAGTTGGCGAAACACTGCGTGCTGGAAAAATTCTCAGACGGGCAAATTACGCTGCGCTTGTCGCAAGAGCATAAGCATTTGCAAACCAGCAAGAATGCAACCGAGAAATTGCAAGCGGCATTGGCAGATTATTTTGCCAGGCCGATAAGGTTAAATATCGTGTTGGGAAAAGCCGAAACAGCAACGCCTGCACTGATAGAGCATCAGGGCAAGCAACTTAAGCAGCAGCAGGCAAGTGACTCGATTGCACAGGATGATTTTGTGCGCGAGGCTCGAGCAGAGTTGGAAGCCAGTCTAATAAC
>NZ_JASJOY010000090.1:0-1160 GCF_031426985.1 Hydrogenophaga sp. | reverse complement strand
ACCAATATCGTAAGTACAGGAGGGCATGATGATGATGAAGGGTGGATTGGGCGGATTGATGAAGCAGGCGCAGCAAATGCAGCAGAACATGCAAAAGGCGCAAGCTGAACTGGCTAGCGTCGAGGTGGAAGGCCAGGCAGGTTCAGGCATGGTTAAAGTGACCGTGACCTGTGCGCATGAGGTGCGTCGCGTATCGTTGGACGACAGTTTGTTATCCGATGACAAGGAAATGCTGGAAGATCTGATTGTGTTGGCTCTTAATGACGCGATGAAAAAAGCGGAAGCTGTTTCAGAGCAGCGCATGAGCGGCTTTACTGCCGGTATGGGTTTGCCGCCCGGAGTGAAGTTGCCGTTCTGATGACATTCTCCCCATTGGTGATGCCTTCCCATCTGGAAGAATTGATTGCCGCATTGCGTTGTTTGCCGGGCGTAGGCCCAAAGTCCGCGCAACGTATGGCTTATCATCTGTTGCAGCGAGATCGCGCCGGGGCATTGCGTCTGGCTGAATCGCTCGAGTTGGCTGCCAGCAATATTCAGCACTGCAGCAAGTGCAATAACTTCTCCGAGCATGATGTGTGTGCAATGTGTGCGTCACCGAAACGCGACGCTGATTTGCTGTGCGTCGTCGAAATGCCAGCCGACTTATTGATGATGGAGCAAACGCAGTGTTATCGCGGAATGTATTTCGTCCTGATGGGGCGACTTTCGCCGCTGGATGGCATTGGTTCCAAAGAATTACATTTTGAGCGTTTGCTCAAACGAGTACAGGAGCACACCCACGAAGGAAAATTGGCTGAAGTGATATTGGCGACCAATTTTACGGTGGAAGGCGATGCCACAGCGCACTATCTGGCAACATTGCTGCACTCCCAAGGCATCGCGCGTGGCTTGCCGGTCGGCGGTGAATTGGAACAGGTTGATAGCGGCACATTGGCGCAGGCCGTGTTGGAACGGCGCGAGGTAATAGCATGAACAAGAATGGCAAAGCAGTTCCGCAAAAAACTTTAGCTGGTGACGAAGCGGTCGGTGAAAGCCTGCCCGGAGAAAAATTGTCCGGAGAAAAGTTACAGAAGGTATTGGCTCAAGCTGGTTTCGGTTCGCGCCGCTTGATGGAAGAATGGATCGCTGCAGGGCGTGTCAGCGTGAACGACGAACCGGCA
>NZ_JASJOY010000089.1:0-23771 GCF_031426985.1 Hydrogenophaga sp. | reverse complement strand
ATCGACCTGCTGGAGCATCGCCAGTTCCAGGGGCCGCGCGCGCTTTTCTGGCACGCTGTGAACGGAGCGAATGCCCTTGAGGACTTGGCGCACCAAGGCCGATTTGGTGGGATCGGGAAAGCCCTGGTCGTTGTGCCACCTTGACAGCGCCGCCAGCCGCTGGCGCAGGGTGTTGATGGACAGGGTAGCTGCGTGGTCGGCCAGGTAGCGGGCAATGGCATCAGCCGTGGAAGGCAGCAGGCCTTTCCATTCGATCTCGAAATGGCGGATGGCAGAAGCGTAGCTTCGGCGCGTGTTGTCGCGCTCGGCAGCCTCAAGGTATTGGGCAAGACGGGTCATTTGACTGTCGATTGCGTGTGCTTTTTTGAATATTGCCGCGTCTCAACGCAGAGATGGCGAACAGCAGTATGCAGGTGATCCAGCCGGGCTCGGCTCGTGCAGCACCACAAAGCCGAGCAGGAGCCGTAGAACCGGCGCATCACCGCCATGTCGCGGACGAAGACTACCTTGCGCTGCCCCGAACATCATCTTCGCTATCCAACTGTCTCCCACCATGGTGTAAATTCCTGCGCCCGGTCAGCCACGCCCGCCGCCGGTGGTGCTGAACTGCGACGAAGTCGCTCGTCTGATCGCAGCTGCACCGAACCCCAAGTATCAAGCGGCGCTTTCCGTGGCCTATGGGGCCGGACTGCTCGCCAGCGATGTTTGCGCGTTGAAGGACACCGATATCGACGGTGAACGCATAACGCTGCGCGTGGAGGAAGGCAAGGACCTCTATGCCTTGCTCTCGCCCGTGCAGCTTGAGCGGCTGAGCTATGCGTATTTCCGATCGACCAGCACAGGTGCATCAATGACCAGATCGTCGGCGGATATCCATTCGACGGCGTCCAGCTTCAAACGGGTGCGTTGCTTGAAGATCTCATGAAGAGCCTTCTCGACCGTAGCCGCGTCAACGCCCGGATGCAAGACGCCGCGCAGGGTGACCGTCTCGCGGTGTTCCTGCTTCGTGACCACCACTTGAGCGCGCTGCATATGCGGAACCTGCATCAACACCTCCTCGACGTTGCGTGGATAGATGAAGATCTCTCGGGCCTTTACAGCCTGTCCGACCCGACCTTTCAAGAGACTGATGTGGCTCACAAAGCCATCGGCTGATGCGACACTTCCACTCGCCACATCGCCGGTGCCAAAACGCACGAGGGGCCAGCCACGGTCCAAGGTGGTGACCACGATCTCACCGGTTTCGCCCAAGGGCAACGGGGTGCCCGTTTGCGGGTCGCAAATCTGGACCAGCCTTTCCGGCTGCACGGCGTAGCCCTCCTGACCCGTTTCCTCGTAGCCGATGAGGCCGAAGTCGCCGGTGGCGTACGCAGAAAAGATCTTGATGCCGTACCTCGTCTCAAGCGCACGCCGCTTGCCCATCCAGTCACCCATTTCCCCACCGAGCAGCGCCGACTTGACCTTCCAGGCGCCGGGAAGCTGGTGGCCCATGTGCTCCAGGGTGTTGACCAGCGTGACGAAGAAGGCGGTGGAGGCGCAGATGCAGGTGACACCCAATTCCAGGATCAGTTGGGCCTGCTGTTCGGCGCCCCCCGGGCCGCAGGGGATGACGGTGGCGCCCGTGGCCACGATGCCTTGGTCGAGCAGGACACCTGCGGGCACCAAGTGGTACGACCAGGTGTTCAGCACACGGTCCTGGGGACCGATGCCCGCACGCCGGAAGCCGTGGGAAAAACCGTGACCGTCTTGATCGTCGTTCAACTGTGGCTCGTAGATGGGGCCAGGTGACACAAAAATGCGCCGTATCGCCGCTTCGTCGGCGGCCAGGAAACCGCCAAAAGGCGGCGCCTTGCGCTGAAGGTCCAGCAGCGCGTCCTTGCTCGTGACGGGCAGGCGCGCCAAGTCGGCCGCACTGCGGATGTCCTGCGGCGTCATGCGCGCGCGCTCGTAGATGTCGCGGATGGCGGGCGCTCGGTCGTAGGCGTTTTGCTGCGCCGCGCGCAGCGCGTCGAGTCGATCCAGCGGCAAGGCATGTGTCATGGCCAGTCTCTCCGTCTATTGACCGATGAATCGCGGTGCGCGCTTCTCTTCGAATGCCAACAAGCCTTCGCGCTGGTCGGCGCTGTGCGAGTGCACCTCCGACGCGAGCAGTTCCAGACGCAACGCCGTCTCGACTGGTTGTTGCAGGCCATCATCGACCAGCGCCTTCATGCGCCTCAAGCCCAATGGGCTCTTGCTGGCGATCTTGTCCACAAGCGCTTGCGTGGCCGCTTCCAGTTCATCGGGATCGACCACCTGGTTGACCAACCCGGCTTCCACCAGCTCGTCGGCGCTGAGAAACTCACCGGTGAAAAGCAGGTACTTCGCGCGTGTGGGTCCTATGACGCGGGGCAGCCGCACCGAGCCACCTCCGCCGGGCAGCAAGCCGTAGTTGGCATGGGCATCGCCGATCTTTGCGCCGCGAGCGGCAAGCACCAGGTCGCAGCAGAGCACCAACTCGAGGCCACCGGCTAGGGCCAGTCCATTGAGCGCGGCGATCACCGGCTTGGGGAAGCTGTCCAGCCGGTTCATCGTGGCCAGGACGCTGTCGAGAAACAGACGAGGGCCGTCCGATCCCGATTGCGATCGGACGTACTTGAGATCGGCCCCGGCGCAGAAGGCCCGACCTGTGCCGGTGAGGACGACCGCCCGCACGTCCTGGTTCCCCTCGGCGTCGCTCAGGGCCTGATCGATGCCGCTGAGCACCTCCGGCGTGAGGGAGTTCATCGCCTCCGGCCGATTCAGGCGGATCCACATGGCACCTTTTCGAACATCCACGACAACAGCGGGTGGTGGCATTTGTTCTCTTTCCATGGCTTGATTTTTCATGAGTAGATTCTGCGATTCAACCGAGGGATCGGTTGTTGGGGATTTCCATTACTACAAAGTCGTCTAAGTTACTTTACAGTAAAAATGAATCAACCAGAAGAGCACCATGAGCCATCAGATTGCATCGCGTGGATCTCCGCTGAAGCGGGTCAAGGTCGTTGAGTTCGAGGGCATTGGACCAGGGCCGCTGGCCGGCTTGCTGCTCACGCAATTGGGGGCGGAGGTCACCATGGTGGCGCGTCCGAGCCCCGGCGACTTGCCGAAGGATCTGACGCCGCGCGAGGATGGTTTGCTGTCTCGCGGCAAGCGCCGAGTAGTCCTGAACCTGAAACAGGAAGACGACCGCACCCGGGCGCTTGAGATCGTCGCGGCCAGTGACGGATTGATCGAAGGCAACCGTCCGGGCGTCATGGAGCGCCTGGGCCTCGGACCGGATGTCTGTGGGCAACTGAACCCGCGTCTCGTGTACGGGCGCATGACCGGTTGGGGTCAGGACGGGCCGCTGGCGCAGGCCGCCGGGCACGACATGAACTATGTGGCGCTTACCGGCCTGATGTCGCTGACGGAGCGTCCTGGCCACCCACCCATGCTGCCTCCCACTGTGTTGGGTGATGCGGCGGGTGCGCTGGGTTTCGCGCTGGGCATGGTGTCGGGGTTGCTCGCGGCCAGGGAGAGTGGGCAGGGCTGCGTGGTGGATGGCGCCATAGTGGACGTGCTGGCGATGTTGTCCCCGCTGGTGCAAATCATCAGCGCCTCTGGAGGTTTTGATCCGGGTGTGCCCAGTGTTTTCCACGACTCGCCCTTCTACGACCGGTACATCTGCGCAGACGGCCGCTACATCACCGTGGGGGCTATTGAGCCCCAGTTCTACGCGCTGCTCCTGCAGCGCCTGGGTCTGACCGATGTCGTGTTGTCCGATCAGATGAACCGGTCTACATGGCCGGCGCTGAAAGCGCGAATGACCGCTCTTTTTGCATCGCACCCCAGTGCCCATTGGACGCAAATTCTGGAACGTACGGATGCCTGCTATGCGCCGGTTTTGAACCTGACCGAGGCAGCCGCACACCCCCACAACGTGGCGCGTGGCTTGTACCGCGTGACGCCGGGTGGCGATATCGAGACGGCGAGGGGATTGCGCTTCCTTGCACTGACCGATCGAGCCGCCGACGTCTGATCGGATGTCGGGATTTCCCTAGTGCTTCGACATCAATTTTACTCTACAGTAAAACACCTTTATAAATAGTAGATTGGCGTCAACGAGGCGCTTTCCCATAGGCCCGCTTAGAGGAGAAATGCATTGGAAGACATCTATGTCATTGGTGTGGGAATGACCCCGTTTGGTCGCCATCTGGACAAGGACATCAAGCAGATGACGCGCGAGGCGACCAAGGCGGCGCTGGTGGATGCCGGGATCCGGCAAGAGGACCTGCAAGCGGCCTTTTTCGGCAACACCTCCCAAGGTCACATGGAGGGCCAGCACATGATCCGCGGGCAGATTGCATTGCGCGCTATGGGGATCGGTCGCATTCCCGTGGTCAACATCGAAAACGCCTGCGCCAGCGGATCGTCCGCGTTCGTGTTGGCATGCAACCATGTTCGTGCGGGTGCGGGCGATGTGGCCTTGGCTATCGGCGCGGAGAAGATGTTCACCCCGGACAAGCAGAAGATGTTCTCGGTCTTCGACAGCGCCTGGGATCTGTCGCGGGCCACCGACATCCGCGAAGAGCTGATGAAGCTCGGGCGCGATGTGGCGGTTCCGGAAGGCTCGACCTCTCCCCGGCCCTACAGCGTGTTCATGGATGTGTACGCGGCCTTCGCGCGCTCCCACATGCGCACTTTCGGCACTACGCAACGGCAGCTGGCGGCCGTCTCGGCCAAGAACCACGCGCATTCGGTCCACAACCCACTGTCGCAATACCAAGTGTCGTACAGCATTGACGACGTGCTGACAGCGCCACCGATCACCTACCCGCTGACCTTGCCGATGTGCTCGCCTGTGTCGGACGGCGCCGCCGCGGTCATCGTGTGCAACCGGTCTGCGCTCAAGCGGTTGAACATCGACGCGAGCCGGGCAATCCGGGTGCTGGCCGCTGTGGTTCAAAGCGGCTCCGCGCGCAATGAGGAAGACGTTGCCAACCATTGCACGGCGCTGGCCGCGCGGCGGGCGTATGAGTTGGCCGGCGTGGGGCCGGACGACATCTCCGTGGCCGAAGTCCACGACGCCACTGCCATGGGGGAAATCATCCAGTCTGAAAACCTGGGCTTCTGCGAGTTCGGCCAGGGGGGTGTGATCGCCGAGCGGGGCGACACCCGCATCGGTGGGCGCATTCCCATCAACCCCTCGGGAGGCCTGGAGTCGAAGGGGCATCCGGTTGGTGCGACGGGCTTGGCGCAGGTGCACGAGCTGGTGACCCAGCTTCGCGCGGAAGCCGGCGCGCGGCAAGTCGAAGGCGCCCGCATCGCATTGGCCGAAAACGGCGGCGGCCTTGAGGGCATCGAGGAAGCCGTTGCCTGCATCTCCATCCTGGCGCGCTGAGCGCCTCACCGAAAGAAGAGACAAGCATGGACATCAAGAACACGGTTGCGTTGGTGACTGGTGCGGGTTCGGGGCTCGGCCTGGCGACCTGCAAGGCCCTGGTCGATGCGGGCGCCAAGGTGGTGGCGGTCGACGTGGATGATGACCGCCTGATGCGCGAGATGGTCCCGTTGGGTGACAGCGTGCGTGCGCTGAAAACGGATGTGGCCAACGACGCCAGTGTGAAAGCTGCCGTCGAGTTCGCGGTCAACACGTTTGGGGCGTTACATGTGGCGGTGAACTGCGCGGGCATCCTCGGCCCTTGCAAGACCTTGTCCAAGGGCGAGCTGTTTCCGCTGGACCTCTGGAACCGCGTGATCGGTGTCAACTTGACCGGCACCTTCAACGTCATCCGGCACGCCGCCTTAGCCATGTCGCAGAACGACGCGAACGCGGATGGCGAGCGTGGCGTGATCGTCAACACATCTTCAGGTGCAGCCTGGCAGGGGCAGATGGGTCAGGCCGCCTACAGCGCCAGCAAGGCGGCAGTCATGGGGTTGACCCTTCCGGTGGCGCGAGACCTGGCGCAGCACGGCGTGCGAGTCGTCGCGCTCGCCCCCGGCTTGTTCGAGACCGGCATGTCGGCAGGCATGCCGACTAAGGTGGCGCAAAACATTATCGAGAAAGTCATCCTGTTCCCGAACCGCATGGGGCAGGCGCCAGAGTTCTCGGCGCTGGTCCGTCATGTGGTGGAGAACGCCTATCTGAACGCCACCACGCTGAGCATCGATGGCGGGGCACGGCTCTGACGGTATCGGACATGGCAGCCCGAACAGAACACCATCACGAGACCCTACAACGGTCCGAACAAGGAGAATCGATGGACATGATCCCACCCGTCAAGGGGCACGCGTCATGATTGCAACCACCAGTGTCAGCCCGGACGGTGTGGTGCTCTCGGCTCGCAACCTGTTGCTGCAGTTCGGTGGAATCGTCGCGCTTAACGATGTGTCCATCGATGTGCGCAAGGATGAGCTGCTGGCCATCATCGGTCCGAATGGCGCAGGGAAGTCCTCGCTCATGAATTGCCTGAGCGGTTTTTACCGTCCCAAGAAGGGCGACATCACGCTAGGCGGGCTGAGCGTTCGCAACATGGCGGTCCACGAAGTCGCGGGCCAAGGCTTGGCCAGGACCTTTCAGGGCACGCACATTTTCTCCGGCATGACGGTGGTCGAGAACCTGATGGTGGGCCGCCACATGCACATGCGCTCGAACCTGGCGCAGTCGTTCCTCTACTTCGGCGCCGCTAGGCGAGAAGAGGTGGTCCATCGGGAAGTGGTGGAGGAAATCATCGAGTTCCTGGAGATCGAGGCCATCCGCCATGCACCAGTGGGCAGCCTCGGCTACGGACTTCGCAAACGCGTGGACTTGGGTCGGGCGCTGGCCCAGGACCCCCGGATCCTGTTGATGGACGAGCCCATGGCCGGCATGAACGCGGAAGAAAAGGAAGACCTCGCGCGCTTCATTCTGGACGTGCGCGAAGCCAAACGGATTCCGGTCGTGCTGGTGGAGCACGACATGGGCGTGGTGATGGATCTGGCAGACCGCATTGCGGTGCTGGACTTCGGTCGAAAGATCGCAGAGGGAACCCCCAAGGAGATCCAGGCCAACCCGGCCGTCATGAAGGCCTATCTCGGGGAGGGCGGGCAATGATGCTCAAGATCGAAACACTGCCGCAACTGTTGCGACGCCACGCGGACGCCACACCCGAGCGGCTGTCTCAGCGCCACAAGCAGCGCGGCATCTGGCGTGAATACACCTTTGCGGAGGTGGAGCGCAATGTGCTGGAGCTGGCACTGGGTCTGCACCACATGGGCGTGCAGCGCGGCGCGACGGTGGCGATCATTGGCGAGAACGAGCCGCAGCACTACTGGGCGGAGTTCGCGGCGCACGCGCTGGGCTGCAAAGTGGTCTCCCTGTATCCGGATCTGACGGCGGACGAAGTGCAGTATTTGCTGGAGGACAGCGAGACGGTCTGCCTCTTCGCCCAGGACCAGGAACAGGTGGACAAGGGCCTGGACGTCAAGGGCAAGCTGGCGCTGCTTCGCCATGTCGTGTACTGGGATGACACAGGCATGTGGTCCTACAACGACCCGATCCTCAGCACCTTCAAGTCGGTGCAGCAGCAAGGGCTTGAGCGGGATGCGCAGGACCCTCGGCTGTACCGTTCGTTGGTCGCGAAGGGTTCGCCCGATGATGTGGCGGTGCTGTCCTACACCTCGGGGACCACGGGCAAACCCAAGGGGGTGGTGCTCACGCACCGCTTCCTGATCGACAACGCGCAGCGCCTGATCCATGCCACCGATGCGAAACCGGGCATGGAGTATCTGAGCTACATCGCGCCTGCCTGGGCCACCGAGCAAATCAACGGGATCTCTGCGGGCCTGGGGCTGCCCATGGTGGTCAACTTCCCGGAAAGCCCCGAGCAGGTGCTGGCCAACATCCGCGAGCTCGCCGTCGAGGCCATGACCTTCGCTCCGCGTCAATGGGAAAGCATGGCCTCCTCGGTGCAGGCCCACATGCTGGACGCTGGGCCCCTGCGGCGTGCCGTCTACGAATGGGGTATGAAGGTGGGGCACGCCTTCAACGTCGGTCGCCTGGATGGCAAGCCGATCGGCTGGCTGGATCGCCTGCAATTCCCCTTGGCCGAAGCTCTGGTTCTGCGGCCGTTGCGTGACCAGTTGGGGCTGACCCGGCTGCGCATTGCCAGTTGCGGTGGTGCCACCATGGCACCCGACGTGTTTCGTATGTTCCATGCCATGGGCGTGTCCTTGCGGAACATCTATGGCTCCACTGAAACCGGCTTGCTCACATGCCACCAGAGTGATCGCTTCGACCTTGAGACCGTAGGGCACTGGATGCAGGCGCACCCAGAGGCCGGTGCTCCCCTTGAATGGCGGGTGAGCTCGGACGGCGAACTCCAGATCCGTGGTGGAAGCCCTTTTCTGGGCTACTACCGACGGGAAGGGTCGGTCGAGTCCAAGGTCAAGGACGGCTGGTTCTACACCGGTGACGCCGTGACCAAGACCGACCGCGGTGAGCTGGTTTTCCTAGAACGGCTGTCGGATTTGAAGCGACTTCGCAGTGGCGAGACCTTTCCGCCCCAGTTCGTCGAGACGCGTTTGCGGTTCAGCCCTTTCATCAAGGACATCATGACCGTGGGAGATGAGGGGCGCGACTTCGTGGCTGCACTCATCAACATCGACATGGCAGTCCTGTCGCGCTGGGCCGAGGACAAGCGAATTGGTTTCTCGACCTTCACCGACCTTTCGCAGCGCCCCGAGATCGCGGTCTTGATCCGCCAGGAAATTGCGCGGGTCAACCGGTTTTTGCCACCCCATGCACGGGTGCAGCGGTTCGCCAACTTTCCCAAGGAACTGGATCCCGACGAAGGCGAGCTGACGCGTTCGCGCAAGCTGCGGCGCGAGTTCTTGGAGGAGCGTTACGGTGCCTTGATCCAGGGCTTGTACGACGGTTCCCGGGAAGTACATATCGACATACCTGTGACTTACCAGGACGGGCGTCGAAGCAACTTCAACGCGCAGGTATTCATTCACGATGCTGACGGATTCAGTTTGAACACTTCGACCGAACCCCATCGCAGGAGGCACGCATGAGCGATTTTCTGAACTACCTGGTCAACGGCGCGTTGTCCGGTCTTCTCTATGCCCTTATCGCGATGGGCTTCGTGGTGATCTACCGCGCATCCAAGGTGTTCAACTTTGCACAGGGCGAGCTGGTGGTCTTTGGTGGCTACATGGTGTGGTGGACCATCATTCAGATGGGCATGCCGGTGTGGATCGGGTTGCCGGTGGCCTTCGCCAGCGCGGCGATCTTCGGCTTGATGATCGAGCGCATATTTTTCGCGCGACTCGTGGGCGAGTCGGTGTTCTCGATGGTGATGGTGACGATCGGCCTGTTGATCTTGATTCGAGGCATCGTCCTGGTGCTCTTTGGTCCGCAGGTCCGCGCGTTCCCGATCATCTTTCCGCTGGAACCCATCATCCTCGGCGATGTGGTGATCTCCCGCTCGCTTCTGTATGGCGGCATCCTGACCATCGTCATTGGCCTTGGCCTTTCTTGGTTCTTCAACCGGACCCGCGTGGGCTTGACGATGACCGCCGTGGCCGAAGATCACCAGGTGGCGATGTCAATGGGAATTTCGGTGCAGCGCTCAATCGCATTCGCCTGGATGCTGGGAGCCGTTCTCTCGACGCTGGGCGCCATGGTGCACCTGAGCGGTCGGTCGATCAACATGATGAGTTCCGACATCGGTCTGGCGGCGCTGCCAGTGGCCTTGCTCGCCGGCTTGGAATCGCTTGCCGGACTGCTGCTGGCCGGCGTTCTGGTCGGTGTCATCCAGGGGCTGGCGTCGGCCTACCTTGATCCGTTGGTGGGCGGGGCACTGGGCTCTGTCTTTCCTTTCATCATCATGCTTTTGATGTTGTTGATCCGTCCCACCGGCATGTTCGGCTGGAAAACCATTGAAAGGGTATGAGCATGGATCCCGCAGGTGTTTTCGCAACGTCGTTTGACCAAGACCAGGCGCTGGTCCGCACGCGAAGTCAGGCCGTGACGCTGGGCTTGTTCGTTATGTTCATGTTCGCTCTGCCGTGGATCGCCGACGCCCGTTCGGTGGCGGTGATGACGTCGATGCTGATCACCGCCGTGGTGGTGATCGGGTTGCAGATCAACACCGGTCTTGCCGGTCAGATCAACCTGGGCCAAGCGGCGTTCATGGGCGCGGGCGCGTACGCCACCGCGCTGCTAGCGACGAAGGGCGGTATGCCGTTCTGGATCGCGCTGCCAGTCGGTGGTGTGTGCGCCGCCTTGTTCGGTCTGATTTTTGGACTGGCTGCCGTCCGGATCAAGGGTTTCTATCTGGCGTTGACGACGATCGCGGCACAAATCCTGTTCCATTTCATGGTGCTGAACTTGCCCGCTGCCTGGATGGGTGGCTCCAACGGCATCACGGTCGAACCGGCGCGGCTGTTCGGCTGGGCGCTCGACACCGATGCAGCCGTCTACTACCTGTGTCTGGTGGTCGCCTGCATCATGATCGCGGGCGCCTATGGCGTGGCGCGCAGCCGCCATGGCCGGATCTTTGCCGCTGTTCGGGATGACGACGTCGCCTCCGGAATGATGGGCATCGACGTAGTGCGGACGAAGGCATTGGCTTTCCTGCTGGGCGCCTTCTACGCGGGCATCGGCGGCGGTTTGTGGGCGTACTACGTGCGCTTCGTCTCGATCGACCAGTTCACACTGATCCACTCTATCTGGTTCATCGCCATGGTCATTGTGGGCGGCATGGGATCGGTGACCGGCGCGCTGATTGGCGTATTCGTCATCCGGTTTGCTCAGGAATTCTTCACCAGCGTGGGCCCCTCCCTGGTTGAGAACTTCTCGTTCCTGAGTGGCGACGTGGTCTTCGCCGCGCTGAACATATTTCTGGGCGGCATCATCGCCGGCTTTCTGATTTTTGAGCCGCGTGGATTGATGCACCGGTGGAACATCCTTAAACGTTCCTACCGCATGTGGCCTTACCCCTACTGATGCCGAAACTTGCGGCCGTCCGCTGCGCTGGAGGACGGTTGATTCGTGTTGGACAGCGTGATCAAAACCAGGAGACTTGTGTGACTACAAAAAATGAATGTCTGTCGGCCTTCGCCCGTGTGGCGCGATGCGGTGCTTTGGCCGCCGGTGTGTTTGGTTTGGCGGGAGCCGCCCAAGCACAGACCACCTACAACGTCGCTGGCTTGGCGGACTTTACCGGTCCGTTTGCCGATGTCATGAAAGACATGACGGGTTGCCGAAAAGGCGTTCTCGACTGGTGGAGCGATGAGGTGGGCAAGGCGCAAGGCGTGGCACTTCGCGTCAAGGAATACGACACGCGCTACGACGTGGCGCAGGTGGCCAGTCTGTGGCCCGGCATCAAGTCAGAACTGGACCCCGTGGCCATTCTGGGTATCGGCGGCTCGGATGCGGCGGCCCTGCAGCAGCGATTACCCAATGACAAGGTGCCTCAGGTCCTTGCGACCGCCGGTTATGGCTTCGCGTGGAAGAGCGACAGCTGGGTGTTCAACGCCCGGGCCACCTATCCGCACGAGGCGGCGGCGTTCTACACCTGGTTGCAGAAGAAATCGGGCTCCAGCGCACCCATCAAGGTCGGTGTGATCTCTTCCGAAGTGTCCCCGGCTTATGTGGATATCCACAAGGGCATCGAGAAGTTCGCGAAAGACAACCCCAAGATCTTGGAGGTCGTGGAGACGGTCTACACCGAAGCCCAACCCACCGACCTGACCCAGCAAGTGAACCGGTTGATTCGCAAGGGCGCGACCGTGCTTCAAGTCTTCAACAACACGGCCTCCGTCGTGGCGACTCGTCGAGCCCTGCAAAGCCTTGGAAAGACCAACATCCCGATCGTCATGTCGGCCCACAATGGGTTGATTTCGTCGGGCAAGGCCTTGGGCGGTCTAGAGCAGATGGAAGGCAACTACGAGGTCTACGGGATGGCCATGCCCACGGAAGATCCGACCACGGCGCGGGCATTCTTCGAGAAGCTGCGCACCAAGTACAAGGCACAGGTCAGCTACACCTCAGCCTGCATCATGGGCATGAGCCAAGGCCTTATCGTGGCCAGAGCCTTCGAGCAGGCGGTCAAGATCAAGGGTGTCAAGGACGTCAAGGGGGAAGACGTCCGGGCGGCGCTGCTGTCGACGCCGATGCCGAGCGAACGCAGCTTCGGTGTGCTGCCCAATATCCAATATAGCAAAGACGCGCCGTTCCCCACCGAAGGCATGGCAGTCAACATCGGTACTGTTGAAAAGGGCCATTACAAGCTCCTTGAGCAGAGCGTCCCCGTGCCTGTGCTGAGCAAGTGGTAACTGCAACCCGGCGTGGATACGGTTCGTTCGGGATCCACGCCAACCCAACCGGAGACACTTGTGCTTGAACTGAACAACGTTGAGGTGTTGTACAGCGATGTCATTCTCGCTGTAAAAGGCATTTCAGCCAAAGTGCCTGCTGGGCAGTGCGTGACCTTGCTGGGCGCGAACGGTGCTGGAAAGAGCACCACGCTGAAGGCCATTTCGAACCTGATCAAGACCGAAGACGGTCGCGTGACGGCAGGCGCCATCACCTTTGATGGTGTCGACATCGCGGGGGGAAATCCGGCCGCCCAGGTCCAGAGGGGGCTGGTACACGTCATGGAAGGTCGCAAGGTTCTGCGCCACATGACGGTGGAACAAAACCTGGTGGTCGGCGGGCACATGGGCAATGGGCGCGATGCCAAGGAACTGCTTGACGAGGTGTACGGCCGTATCAAGCGGCTCGCCGCATTGCGCAACCGTACCGCGGGCTATCTGTCCGGGGGTGAGCAGCAGTTGCTGGTGATCGGGCGTGCTCTCATGGCCAGACCGAAGCTGGTCATGATCGATGAACCCTCGCTCGGCTTGGCGCCGCTTATGGTGGAAGAGGTCTATGGCTTGCTGTCTGAACTCAAGGCCAGTGGCCTGACACTGCTGATCGTCGAGCAGAACACGCGCGTCGCGCTGGAGCTGGCCGACTACGGCTACGTGATGGAAAGCGGCCGGGTCGTGCTCGAAGGCCCATCGGTCAACCTCAAGAGCAACGAGGACGTGCGCGAGTTCTATTTGGGTCTGACGGTGGACGGTGAGCGCAAGAGCTTCAGGGACATGAAACATTACCGCCGCCGAAAGCGGTGGCTGGGCTGATGGGCACGTGCCCCGCAGGATCGACAACATTCAAGGATGAGCGATGACGAGCGTTTCCAATGCATTTTTGAGCGAACAGGAAGTGATGATCCGGGAGTCGGCCCGTCGCGTGGCCAGCGAAGTGGTGGCCAGCACTGCGGCGGAACGTGACCGCAGCAGCGCCTGGCCCTACGATGAAATCCGCGCTGTGGCCGAGGTTGGCTTCATGGGGATGCTGGCGCCACAGGCCTATGGCGGCGCCGGGCTGTCGTTCGTGGAGTACTGTCTGGCGATCGAGGAGTTCGCCGCGGCGGACGGTGGTTTTGCGACCCTGATGCATGTGCACAACTCGTCCGCGCACGTGCTCCGATCGTTTGGCACCGAGGAGCAGATGCAGTTGTACCTGCCCGAGTTGGCCAGCGCCCAACGCATTGGGGCTTTTCTGTTGTCGGAGCCGCATGCCGGTTCCGACACTGCAGCCATCCGCACCACGGCCAAGCGCGATGGTGACAGCTATGTGCTCAATGGAAGCAAGCAGTGGATCTCCAACGGCAGCGAGGCCGGCTTTGCCCTGGTGGTCGCCGCCACGGGAGCACCGGGCGCTCGCGACCGCTTCAGCTTGTTCATCGCGGACCCGAAGGACCCGGGCTACGAATGCCTTCGAATCGAAAACAAGCTGGGCCAGCACACGGCGCACACCGCCCAGATTCAGCTGGACAACTTGCGTGTGCCGGCGAAGAACATGATTGGCGAGGAAGGGCGCGGTTATGGCAAGGCCCTCTCGTTGCTGTCCGACGGCCGTATCGCGATCGCAGCGCTGTCCATTGGCATTGCCCGCGCTGCCCTGGAAGCCGCGATCCGGTACGCGAAGGAGCGTGAGGCCTACGGAAAACCGATCGCCGAATTACAGGCCATCAGCTTTGACCTGGCGGACATGGCCACGCAGATTGACGTGGCGCGCCAGTTCATGTTGTATGCGGCGCGTTTGACGGATGCGAAGCTTCCGTCCATCAAAGAGGCCGCGATGGCCAAGTTGTTCGCCAGTGAAATGGCGGAGAAGGTCTGTTCCGCTGCGCTTCAGGTGCACGGTGGCTATGGGTACGTGAACGATTTCCCTGTCGAGCGCTACTACCGCGACGTGCGGGTGACGAAGATCTACGAGGGGACCAGCCACATTCAACGGCTGATCATCGCCCGGCAGATACTGGCGGGTTGACGCACGCTCGGACGCTTAGCTCTGTGATTTTGCCTGTCCGATATCATCGAAACTCAGCCCTTCTCCGGGCAAACGCGCACAGGACACTGCAAGAATGAGCACGCAAATCGACGCCAAGCCGAAGCCGCGACCCCGTGGCCCGGCCAAACGCCTGGCCAAGGGAGTGAAGTGGAACAACGCGGTCGGCGGCGCGGACGAGCAATACCAACTCAAGAAGCAGGCGGTCATTGCGGAGGCGTCTCGCACGTTCGGCCGCCACGGGTACAAGAACGTGTCCCTGGACGAAATTGCCGCCGCGCTCAACGTCACGAAGCCTGCGCTCTACTATTACTTCAAGAACAAGCAGGAACTGATCTACGAGTGCCACGAGCTGTCGATGAGGCTCGGAGACCAGGTCCTGAAAGATGCCATTGCCTCGGAAACAACGGGGTATGAACGCATCGCGACCTTCATCAAGAACTACATCTCACTGCTGACCGACGAAATGGGGGCCCCCGCCATCCTCCACGACTTCTCGGCGATGACGGCGGCGGATCAGAAGAAGATCACCGCGAGGCGCCGCAAGTTCGATCTGGAGTTGCGCCAGGTGTTCGAGGATGGCGTTCGAGACGGGTCCATCGCGCCGTGCGATGCCAAGCTGGCGGTGTTCTGGTTCATGGGGGCCGTCGGCGGGATTTCCCAGTGGTTCCACGCAGAAGGTCGCCTGCGTGGCGATGAGGTTGCCGACATTTTCATCGGGCTGCTGGCCCATGGCATTCGTCCGGTTGCGTCCGGCAAGACGGGGACGGTGGCGAGGACGAAATCTTCTGATAGGCCAGGGTCCGCTTGAGATGCGCCGGATTGGCCGATTCCTCGGTGGGCAATGAGGAAATGGCTTCGTACTTTCCCACCTAGCAGGCTGCTGAAATACTTCGACGCAAGCCCCGTGACTTGATCCAGACGAAGGCGTAGGCAGGACAATGCGGCATGCGCGGATCCGACACCTTCACCGAAAGCCTGTTCAGCATCAAGAAACTCGATGACTTCGTGCCGGCGATGCACCCGCTGCGAGCCATTCGCGCGATGGTCAACGACGCACTCGTCGAGCTCGAAGATCTGTTTGCAGGCATGTATGAAGACGCCGGCAAGGGCGGGCGTCCCAGCATCGCCCCGCAGAAGCTGCTGCGCGCGATGCTGCTGCAGGTTCTGTACTCGGTCCGCTCGGAGCGCTTGCTGATGGAGCAGGTGCAATACAACCTGTTGTTTCGCTGGTTCATTGGGCTGTCGATGGAAGACAGCGTCTGGGTGCCTACGGTGTTCAGCAAAAACCGCCAGCGGCTGATTGAGCACGACGCGGTGGTTGCGTTCTTCAACCAGGTGCTCGCGCAGGCCCAGCGCCGGAACTGGTTGTCCAAAGAACACTTCAGCGTGGACGGCACGCTGATCCAGGCCTGGGCCAGCCACAAGAGCTTTGTGCCCAAGGACGGCGATGGAGGTGGTAGCGGTGGCAGCGACTTCCGCGGCCGCCCGCGCAGCAACGACACCCACGAATCCAAGAGCGATCCGGACAGCCGGCTGTACCGCAAGGGCAAGACCGCCAGCGAAATGCGCTTCATGGGGCACACGCTCATGGAGAACCGCAACGGCTTGATCGTCAATGCCATGGTCACGCAGGCCGATGGTTATGCCGAGCGCGTAGCGGCCAAGGAGATGATCAACGACGTGCGGCAGGCCAACCCAGAAGCGGCCATCACCCTGGGCGCAGACAAGGGGTACGACGCGGCGGAGTTTGTCGGTGAGTTGCACCGACTCAAGGTTGCACCGCACGTGGCGCAGAACAAATCAGGGCGGCGCTCGGCGGTGCCCGATGAGATTGCCCAGACCGCAGGCTATGGCGCGTCGATGCAATGTCGCAAACGCATCGAGCAAGGCTTCGGATGGGCCAAGACGATCGGTCAGGTGCGTCAAGTGATGGTGCGTGGGACCAAGAAAGTCGCTCAGCTGTTCGTGCTGAACATGGCCGCCTACAACCTCGTGCGCATGCGTTCACTGGGACAGGTCCGTCTGCAGGGTGCGCGATGAGCGCATAAAGCCGAAAACCGGCGCTTGCGCGGGTCGAATCGAGCTCCAAACGCGTATTCAGACCCTCACGAACGACCAAGGCACCGACATCACGATTCCAGTGACGCCAACCCGGGTTCAGCCCTTGGTATTTCAGCAGGCTGCTAGCAGCCGTGCCCCCATGCGTGCGGTTACAGCGTTGTTGTGCGCGAACGCGACGGGGTGAGTTTCCGCGGCGCAGCAGCAGGTCTGATCGCGTTACGCCTTACCCGCGCCACATCTAAATCGACCCCCAAACCAGCATCACATTGGATAATCTGCCATTACCCAGTGTGATATTTACTAAGATCTATGATTTATTGACCT
Source organism: Hydrogenophaga sp. (assembly GCF_031426985.1). Lineage (GTDB taxonomy): Bacteria > Pseudomonadota > Gammaproteobacteria > Burkholderiales > Burkholderiaceae_C > Hydrogenophaga. Next base: position 6,994 of record NZ_JASJOY010000089.1, on the reverse strand, counting down.
CTTAAATAGTATGTAATATCATGGTACATACTACAGTACGAAATAACGAGGTGAACCATGGCCCGAGCCGGAATCTACAAGTCTGAAGTGCTGCGTGCCCGCGATAAATTGCTGGCCGCAGGGCGCAATCCGTCCATCGATGCGGTGCGCGAAGAGCTGGGCAGCGGCTCCAAAACCACGATCCATCGCTACCTGAAGGAGATCGAGGAAGAGGAAGGGCCAGCCACCGGCAGCCGCGTAGCCGTCAGCGAGGCAATCCAGGACCTGGTGGGTCGCCTAGCCGCCCGCGTCAATGAAGAAGCGGAAGAGCGGGTCACCACGGCGCAGGCCAAGCACGCCGAGCAGCTGAGCCAACAGCAGCAAGCCGTCGCGGCCCTGAAATCCGAGGCGCTGGCCACGCGCCAGCAGCTGGAGCAAACCCAGCGGGCCCTGGCCGACGAAAAAAACGCTCACGGCAAAACCAGCGAAGCTCTGAGCCGCAAGACCCTGGAAAACACTCAGCTCGTCCAGCAGGTGGCCGACCTGCAGGAGCGCCTCGCGGCCGAAGAGCGCCATCGCCAATCCCTGGAAGAAAAGCACCAGCATGCGCGCCAGGCGCTGGAGCATTTCCGGCAATCCACCAAGGAGCAGCGCGACCAGGACCAGCGCAAGCACGAGCAGCAGGTGCAGTACCTGCAGGCCGAGTTGCGCACCGTGAACGAGACCTTGGCCACCAAGCAGCAGGAAGCCGTCCATACCCTTCAGGAAAACGCACGCCTCCTGGGCGATTTGTCGCGCGCCCAGGGCGATCTGCACCAGGCTCAGGAAGAGGTGCGAGGCCTGCGGCCGCTCAAGGATGAACTGGGGTTTGCGCAAAGGCGCTCCGAGGAATTGGGCCGGCGCCTGGTTGAGCAGGACGCGGCCGTCCAGCAGCTCAGCACTTCCAAAGAGCAGTTGCAGGCCAAGGTCGACGAGCTGCTTTCCGCCAAACAACAGCTGGAACTGGCGCTGGCGACGGCCAGGTCATCCGTCACGGCCCAGGAGCAGGTCGTGGCCAGCATGCTTGAGCGCTTCAGTACGCCGGCGACTGGCCCTAATTTGGTTGCGAACCCGGTTGAAGAGGCCGGTCGTCCAGGGAAGAGAGAGTCGAAAAAGTCAACGGGGACAGGCACTTAAGCCTGTTTCTGCTGGGTTTTACATGAATCCCTGCCGACCCTCTTCCAGCGTCTCCAGCAGTTCGGTCTCGATCTGAATCTGGCGCTTGTTGACCTGCAGTTCGGGGCCGCTGATGAGGAAGGTGTCTTCCACCCGTTCGCCCAGGGTGCTGACCTTGGCCAGCTGCACGCTGATCTGGTGCTGGGCCAGCACGCGCGAGATGCAGTAGAGCAGGCCGGCGCGGTCGCTGGCGGACACCGTCAGCAGCCAGCGCTGGGCCTTGTCGTCGGGCCGCAGGTCCACCCGTGGGGTGACGGGGAAGCTCTTGACCCGGCGCGAGAGCCGGCCCTTGCTGGGCATGGGCAGGGGGCCGCGTTGGTCGATGGTGCGGGCCAGGTCGTTTTCGACCATGGCGATCAGTTCGCGGTAGTGCTCCGACAGCGTGGGCGTGACGACCTGGAAGGTGTCCAGCGCCCAGTTGCTGCGGGTGGTGTGCACGCGGGCGTCCAGGATGCTGAAGCCGGCGTTGTCGAAATAGCCGCAGATGCGGGCGAACAGGTCGCTCTGGTCGGGGGCGTACACCAGCACCTGCAGGCCTTCGCCTTCGGTGGACAGTCGGGCTCGCACGATGCAGGCCGGTGGGGTTGCGTCTTCAGCGCTGGGGTCGGCGTCGGGCGCTTCGGGCTGGCCCGCAGCGGCGCGGGCGTTGAGCGCCAGCTGGCGCGTGAGCACGCGGGTGTGCCAGGCGATTTCGTCGGCCTGGTGGCGCATGAAGTAGCTCACGTCCAGCGTCTCCCACAGGGCCTTGTGCGCCATGTGGGGCAGGGCGTGCAGGGCCAGTTGCGACAGGGCTTCGCGTTTGCGGGCCTCGATTTCGGCGCCCGGGTCGGGCGCGCGGCCGCCCAGCGTGCGCAGGGTGTAGCGGTACAGGTCTTCCAGCAGCTTGCCTTTCCAGGCGTTCCAGACCTTGGGGCTGGTGCCGCGGATGTCGGACACCGTCAGCAGGTAGAGCGCGGTGAGGTAGCGTTCGTTGCCCACGCGCTGGGCGAAGGCGTGGATCACGTCCGGGTCGCTCAGGTCTTCCTTCTGCGCGATGCGGCTCATGGTCAGGTGTTCGGACACCAGAAACTCGATGAGTCTGGCGTCTTCGCGGTCAATGCCGTGCTGGCGGCAGAAGCTGCGCACGTCCTTGGCGCCCAGGTCGGAATGGTCGCCGCCGCGGCCCTTGGCGATGTCGTGGAACAGGGCCGCGATGTAGAAGATCCAGGGTTTGTCCCAGCCGGCGGCCAGTTGCGAGCAGAACGGGTATTCGTGCGAGTGGTCGGCGATGAAGTAGCGCCGCACGTTGCGCAGCACCATGAGGATGTGCTGGTCCACCGTGTAGACGTGGAACAGGTCGTGCTGCATCTGGCCCACGATGTGGCGGAACACCCAGAGGTAGCGGCCCAGCACCGAGGTCTGGTTCATCAACCGCATGGCGTGGGTGATGCCCTCGGGCTGCTGCAGGATCTGCAGGAAGGTGGCGCGGTTGACCGGGTCGTTGCGGAACTTGGCGTTCATCACCGGCCGCGCGTTGTACAGCGCGCGCAGGGTGCGCGCCGACAGACCCTTGATGCCCACCGTGGTCTGGTAGAGCAGGAAGGTTTCGAGGATGGCGTGGGGCTGCTGGATGTAGAGGTTGTCGCTCGCCACCTCCAGCATGTTGGCCTTGTCGAAGAAGCGTTCGTTGATGGGGCGCAGCTGCTGCGGGCCCTGTTCGTCGCTGTTCAGGCGCTCTTCGATGTTGAGCAGCAGGATCTGGTTGAGCTGGGTCACCGCCTTGGCCGCCCAGTAGTAGCGCTTCATCAGCTGTTCGCTGGCGCGGCGTGCGGTGCGGGCCGTGGGCGCGTGGTGCGGGTCGCTGCCAACGGGGGTGATGACGGCCGGCACCTGCGCCTTGAAGCCGAAGGACTCGGCCACCGCGTTCTGCAGGTCGAACACCAGGCGGTCTTCGCGCCGGTGGGCCAGCAGGTGCAGGCGCGCGCGGATCAGGGTCAGCAGCGCCTCGTTGGCCTTGATCTGGCGCGCCTCCAGCGGCGTGGCCAGTCCTTTGCGGGCCAGCTCGTCCCAGCTGCGGCCCAGGCCGGCGGCCTTGGCCACCCACAGGATGATCTGCAGGTCGCGCAGCCCGCCGGGCGATTCCTTGCAGTTGGGCTCCAGCGAGTAGGGCGTGTTCTCGAACTTGGTGTGGCGCTGGCGCATTTCCAGCGTCTTGGCCACGAAGAAGGCCTTGGGGTCCATGGCCTCGGCCAGGCGCTGCACCAGCTGGCTGAACTGCGCCTTGGCGCCGGTGATGAGCCGGCACTCCAGCAGCGAGGTCTGCACCGTCACGTCCTTGGACGCCTCTTCCACGCATTCGCCGATGCTGCGCACGCTGGAGCCGATTTCCAGCCCCAGGTCCCAGCAGGCGCCGATGAAGCCTTCCAGCCGCTCCTTCAGCGCTGCGTCGGTTTCGGGCGAAGCGCCGTCGGGCAGCAGCACCAGCACGTCCACGTCGGAGCTGGGAAACAGTTCACCGCGGCCGAAACCGCCCACGGCCAGCAGGGCAAAGCCGGGGCCGAAACCGCTGCGTTCCCACAGGGCGCGCAGGGTCTGATCGGTCAGGCGCGAGAGTTTCTGCAGCGCGCTGCGCACGCCGCGGGTGGACGAGCCCTGAACGCCCAGGTCGGCGAGCAGGGCGGCCTTGTCGCTGCGGTAACGCAGCCTCAGTTCGTTGAGATCGCCCATGGCGGCAAAGTGGCTGCGAGAAAGGGAAGCCGGAGAGCCCGCGACGGGCTCAGACCGCCGGGGTGGCGGTGGTGGTCACGAAGTCCGGCACCGGCGGGCTGCCGGCGGACAGGGTGAGCACCTCGTAGCCCGTGGGGGTGACCAGCACCGTGTGTTCCCACTGGGCCGACAGGGACCGGTCGCGCGTGACGATGGTCCAGCCGTCGCCCATTTCCTTGATGTCGCGCTTGCCGGCGTTGATCATGGGCTCGATGGTGAAGGTCATGCCGGGCTTGAGCTCTTCCATGGTGCCGGGGCGGCCGTAGTGCAGCACCTGCGGTTCTTCGTGAAAACGCTGGCCGATGCCGTGGCCGCAGAACTCGCGGACCACCGAATAACCCTTGCCTTCGGCATAGGTCTGGATGGCGTGGCCGATGTCGCCCAGGCGGGCGCCGGGCTTGACCAGCACGATGCCCTTCCACATGGCTTCAAACGTCACCTGGCACAGGCGCCGGGCCTGCACGGTGGCGGCGGCGTCGCCACCGATGAGGAACATGCGGCTGTTGTCGCCGTACCAGCCGTCCTTGGTGATCACGGTGACGTCCACGTTCAGGATGTCGCCCTTCTTGAGCGGCTTCTCGTTCGGGATGCCGTGGCACACCACCTGGTTGATGGAGGTGCACAGGTGGCCGGGGTAGGGCGGGTAGCCGGACGGCTGATAGCCCACGGTGGCCGAGCGCGTGCCCTGCTGCTGCATGTATTCGGCCGAGAGGCGGTCGATTTCCAGTGTGGTCACGCCCGGCTGGATGAACGGGGTCAGGTAATCCAGCACTTCGGAGGCCAGGCGGCAAGCCTCGCGCATGCCCGCAATGCCGGCTTCGTCTTTGATGGTGATGCTCATGGGCGCGGATTATCCCATCGGGCTGCTGGCCGGGTGGTGCGTCGGGCCATGCCGGCACAGGCGTCGCGGGTAAAATTCCGGGTTTCCCCCATCGCTCCGGGCCGTTCCGCGCCCAGCAGCTTCAACCCGTCCCAAGGCCACCCACCGTGACCCTGCACCTGCGCTTTTTTGACGGCGGCAACGCCGTCAGCGACTTCAAAGTCCAGCAACTCCTGCCCCGTCTGCAGGGCATCTCCGACAAGATCACGGGCCTCTCCGCCCGCTTCGTGCACCTGGCGTCGTTCGACGCCGCGCCCGATGCCGCCACGGTCGAGCGCGTGGGCCAGCTGATGAGCTATGGCGAACCCGCCACCGATACGCACCTGGCGGCTGAAAAAGCCGGCGCTCCCGCGCTGCTGGTGATGCCGCGCCTGGGCACCGTGTCGCCCTGGGCGTCCAAGGCCACCGACATCGCGCACAACTGCGGCCTGGCGCTGCACCGCGTCGAGCGCCTGGTTGAATTCCGCATCGGCCTGAAGAGTGGTCTGCTGGGCAAGGCCAGCCTGAGCGAAGACCAGCTGCGCGCCGTGGCCGACGCGCTGCACGACCGCATGACCGAGGCCGTGACCACCGAACGCAGCCAGGCTGAGGCGCTGTTCACCGAACTGCACCCCGCACCCATGGAGCATGTGGACGTGCTGGGCGGTGGCCGCGCGGCGCTGGAAAAAGCCAACACCGACTGGGGCCTGGCCCTGGCCGACGACGAGATCGACTACCTGGTCAACGCCTTCAACGGTCTCAAGCGCAACCCGACCGACGTCGAGCTGATGATGTTCGCGCAGGCCAACAGCGAACACTGCCGCCACAAGATCTTCAACGCGCAGTTCACCATCGACGGCGTGGCGCAGGACAAGAGCCTGTTCGGCATGATCCGCCACACGCACCAGACGAGTCCGCAACACACCATCGTGGCGTACTCGGACAACGCCTCCATCATGGAAGGCCACCAGCTGGAGCGCTTCGTGGCCCGTGCCGGAGCCGACGCCTCGCCCGCCTACCAGGCCGAGGCAGCGCAGCACCACATCCTGATGAAGGTGGAAACCCACAACCACCCGACCGCGATTTCCCCGTTCCCCGGCGCCTCCACCGGCGCGGGTGGTGAGATCCGCGACGAGGGCGCGACCGGCCGCGGCTCCAAGCCCAAGGCCGGCCTGACCGGCTTCACCGTCTCCAAGCTCTGGGGCGGCCTGAGCGACCAGCCGGGCGGCAAGCCCGAGCACATCGCCAGCCCGCTGCAGATCATGACCGAGGGCCCGCTGGGCGGCGCGGCGTTCAACAACGAATTCGGCCGACCCAACCTGCTGGGCTACTTCCGCGAGTACGAGCAGGACGTCGGCGGCGTGACCCGCGGCTACCACAAGCCCATCATGATCGCGGGCGGCCTGGGCCAGATCGACGCGACGCAAACGAAGAAGATCGATTTCCCGGCTGGTTCGCTGCTCATCCAGCTCGGCGGCCCGGGCATGAAGATCGGCATGGGTGGCGGCGCCGCCAGCTCCATGGCCACCGGCACCAACGCCGCCTCGCTGGACTTTGACAGCGTGCAGCGCGGCAACCCCGAGATCGAGCGCCGCGCGCAGGAGGTCATCAACCACTGCTGGGCGCAGGGCGACAACAACCCCGTGCTGTTCATCCACGACGTGGGCGCGGGCGGCCTGTCCAACGCCTTCCCCGAGCTGACCAACGACGCCGGTCGCGGTGCGCGCTTCGACCTGCGCGCCGTGCCGCTGGAAGAGAGCGGCCTGGCGCCCAAGGAAATCTGGTGCAACGAGAGCCAGGAACGCTACGTGCTGGCCATCGCGCCGGAGTCGCTGGAGCAGTTCAAGGCCTTCTGCGAGCGCGAGCGATGCCCGTTCTCGGTCGTCGGCGTGGCGACCGAAGAGCGGCATCTGTCGCTGGTCGATGAAGGCAACGAATCGCCCGTCGACATGCCCATGGACGTGCTGCTGGGCAAGCCGCCCAAGATGCACCGCGACGTCAAGACGGTGCAACGCAGCTTCCTGCCGATGGACCTCACCGGCGTGTCGCTGGAAAAGGCCGTGATCGACGTGCTCAGCCACCCGACCGTCGCCTCCAAGCGCTTCCTGGTCACCATCGGCGACCGCACCGTGGGCGGCCTGTCGCACCGCGACCAGATGGTCGGCCCCTGGCAGGTGCCGGTGGCCGATTGCGCCG
>NZ_JASJOY010000088.1:0-16489 GCF_031426985.1 Hydrogenophaga sp. | reverse complement strand
CGCGACCACTTCGGCCGCATCTTCTTCAACCAGGCCAACATGAGCGCGCAGGGCATCGCGCAGATCGCGGTGGTCATGGGCTCGTGCACGGCGGGCGGCGCCTATGTGCCGGCCATGAGCGACGAAACCATCATCGTCAAGAACCAGGGCACCATCTTCCTGGGCGGCCCGCCGCTGGTGAAGGCCGCCACGGGCGAGGTGGTCACGGCCGAAGACCTGGGCGGTGGCGACGTGCACACGCGCCTCTCGGGCGTGGCCGACCACCTGGCGCAGAACGACTTGCATGCGCTGGCCCTGGCGCGTCAGGCGGTGAAGAACCTCAACGCGCGCAAGGTCCCGCCCATCACAACCATCGACCCTGTGGCGCCGCTGTACCCGGCCGAAGAGTTGTACGGCGTGATCCCGACCGACACGCGCAAGCCGTTTGACGTGCGCGAGATCATCGCCCGCATCGTCGACGGCTCGGACTTCGACGAGTTCAAGTCGCGCTTCGGCACCACCCTGGTCTGCGGCTTCGCGCGCATCGAGGGCATGCCGGTCGGCATCATCGCCAACAACGGCATCCTGTTCAGCGAATCGGCGCTCAAGGGCGCGCACTTCATCGAACTCTGCTGCCAGCGCAAGACGCCGCTGGTCTTCCTGCAGAACATCACCGGCTTCATGGTCGGCCGCAAGTACGAGAACGAAGGCATCGCGCGCAACGGCGCCAAGATGGTGACCGCCGTGGCGACCGCCGCGGTGCCGAAGTTCACCGTCATCATCGGCGGCAGCTTCGGCGCCGGCAACTACGGCATGTGCGGCCGCGCCTACTCGCCACGCTTCTTGTGGATGTGGCCGAACGCGCGCATCTCGGTCATGGGCGGCGAGCAGGCCGCGAGCGTGCTGGCCACGGTCAAGCGCGACGGTATCGAAGGCAAGGGCGGCAGCTGGAGCGCGGAAGAAGAAGCCGCGTTCAAGGCGCCCATCAAGGAACAGTACGAGGTGCAGGGCCATCCGTACTACGCGACGGCCCGCCTGTGGGACGACGGTGTGATCGACCCCGCCGACACCCGCCGCGTGCTGGCGCTGGGGCTGAGCGCTTCGCTGAACGCGCCCATCCCCGAGACGAAGTTTGGTCTGTTTCGGATGTGAATCCCTCAGGAGGCACCATGGACGCCCACACCCACTTTGCCCGGCTCGCCCGCTACAACGTCTGGGCCACGCGCCGCCTGCTCGACGCGGTGGCGCCGCTGTCCGACGACGAGTACCGGCGTGACATGGGGCTGTTCTTCAAGAGCATCCACGGCACGCTCAACCACCTGCTGGTGGGCGAACACATGCTCTGGTACCCGCGCTTCGCCCGCGGCGCGTCGCCCAAGGTCGAGCTGAACGCCGAGGTCGAACCCGACCGCGCGCGTCTGGGCCAGGCGCTCAAGGGCGGTGCGGCCAACTGGCTGCCGCTGATCCAGTCCTGGCCAGCGGAACGCTTCGACGCCACGCTGGACTACACCACCATCAAGGGCGTGCCGGTCTCACTGCCGTTTGCCGCCACGCTGGCCCACGTGTTCAACCACGGCACCCACCACCGCGGCCAGATCACGGCCGCGCTCACCGCGCTGGGCCAGCCCGGCCCGGAGCTGGATTTTGCGTATTGCCTGCACGAAGAGGCCACCCGGGAGACCGCCGCATGAGCACCGCACTGACAACCCGCATCGACGGCGCGGTGGCGCGCATCACCCTGTGCCGCCCCGAGGTGCGCAACGCCTTCAACGACGCCGTGATCCAGGAACTCAAGGCTGCGTTCGAGTCGGTCGGTGCGAGAGCCGACGTGCGCGCCGTGGTGCTGGCGGCCGAGGGGCCGGCCTTCTGCGCCGGCGCCGACCTGAACTGGATGCGGCGCATGGCCGACTACACCCGCGCCGAGAACGTGGCCGACGCCGGCCAGCTCGCGGCCATGCTCAAGGCCATCTACGCATGCCCCAAGCCCACCATCGCGGCCGTGCAGGGCGACGTGTTCGCCGGCGGCATGGGCCTGGTGGCGGCCTGCGACATGGCCGTGAGCGTGCGCAGCGCGACCTACTGCCTGTCCGAAGTGAAGCTGGGCCTGATCCCGGCCACCATCAGCCCCTACGTGATCCGCGCCATGGGCGCGCGCGCGTCGCACCGCTACTTCCTCACCGCCGAGCGCTTCAGCGCCGACGAGGCGCACCGCATCGGCTTCGTGCACGAACTGGTGGACGCCGATGCGCTCGAAGTCAAGGTGAACGAGCTGGCCCAGGCGCTGGTGGGTGCCAGCCCGGCCGCGGTGCGCGCCTGCAAGCGGCTGGTGCAGGACGTGGCCGAACGCGCCATCGACGATGCACTGATCGCGGCGACGGTGGAAAGCATCGCCGATATCCGCGCCAGTGACGAAGGTCGCGAAGGGGTGCAATCTTTCTTGCAGAAGCGCAAACCCGCCTGGCTGGCGGGCTAGGCTGTTCCTTCCTTCAAGGAGAACACCATGGACGCACTCTGGACCCTCTTCGTCAACTGGCTGCACAGCCTGGGCCTGCACGCGGGCAGCGGCGTGGTGGGCGAGGTGGGCGAGGTGGGCGCGCAGGTGGGCGCCGGCGTGAACGCCGCGGCCAGCCACCTGGACATGCCCAGCCTGCTGGCGCTGGCCGCCGCGCTGGGCTGGGCCAGCGGCTTCCGGCTCTACGCGGTGGTGTTCATCGTCGGCCTGACGGGCTGGCTCGGCTGGCTGCCGCTGCCCGAAGGCCTGCAGGTGCTGCAGCATCCGGCCCTGCTGGCCGCCAGCGGCGCCTTGCTGTTCGTGGAATTTTTCGCCGACAAGATCCCGGGGCTGGACTCGCTGTGGGACCTGGTCAACAGCGTGATCCGCATCCCCGCCGGGGCGGCGCTGGCCGCCGGCGCCCTGGGCGCCGACAGCAGCACCATGGCCATCGTGGGCGCGCTGCTGGGCGGCAGCCTGGCCGCCACCGCGCAGGCCGCCAAGACCACGACCCGCGCCGCCATCAACACCTCGCCCGAGCCGTTCTCCAACATCGCCATGAGCCTGGTCGAAGACGGCCTGGTGGTCGGCATCGTCTGGCTGGCCACGAACGAACCGCTGATCTTCGGCGGTGTGGTGGTGGTCGCCGTGCTGGTGATGTGGGTCACCACCTGGCTGCTGTTCAAGTTCCTGCGCGCGGCGCTGCGCCGCCTGCGTGATCTCTTTTCCTCCGCTTCTGCACCTGCCTAGGACCCTGCCATGTTCCAGAAAATCCTGATCGCCAACCGCGGCGAAATCGCCTGCCGCGTTGCCGCCACCGCCCGCCGCCTGGGCGTGCGCACCGTGGCCGTGTATTCCGACGCCGACGCCGACGCCAAGCACGTGGCGGCCTGCGACGAGGCGGTGCACGTGGGCGGCAGCGCGCCCAAAGAGAGCTACCTGCAGTGGGAACGCATCATCGCCGCGGCCCAGGCCACGGGCGCGCAGGCCATCCACCCCGGTTACGGCTTCCTGAGCGAGAACGAGGCCTTCGCCGACGCCTGCGCCCAGGCCGGGCTGGTCTTCATCGGCCCGCCCTCGTCGGCCATCCAGGCCATGGGGTTGAAGGCCGAATCCAAGCGGCTGATGGAGAGCGCCGGCGTGCCGCTGGTGCCGGGCTACCACGGCGCCGACCAGGACCCGGCGCTGCTGCAGCGCGAGGCCGACCGCATCGGCTACCCGGTGCTGATCAAGGCCAGCGCGGGCGGCGGCGGCAAGGGCATGCGCGCGGTCGACAAGGCCGAGGACTTCGCCGCAGCGCTCGCCTCGTGCCAGCGCGAAGCCATCAACAGCTTCGGCAGCGACGCGGTGCTGGTCGAAAAGTACGTGCAGCGACCGCGCCACATCGAGATCCAGGTGTTCGGTGACACGCAGGGCAACTGCGTCTACCTGTTCGAGCGCGACTGCTCGGTGCAGCGCCGCCACCAGAAAGTGCTGGAAGAAGCGCCCGCGCCGGGCATGACGCCCGCGCTGCGCCGGCAGATGGGCGAGGCCGCGGTGGCCGCGGCGAAGGCGGTCCACTACGTGGGCGCCGGCACGGTGGAATTCATCGTCGAACAGCCTGGCGGCTACGAGAAGCCTGAGGACATGAAGTTCTACTTCATGGAAATGAACACCCGCCTGCAGGTCGAGCACCCGGTGACCGAAGCCATCACGGGGCTCGATCTGGTGGAGTGGCAGCTGCGCGTGGCCAGCGGCGAACCGCTGCCGCTGCAGCAGGGCGACTTGAAGATCCAGGGCCATGCGATCGAGGCGCGCATCTGCGCCGAGAACCCCGACAACCAGTTCCTGCCCGCCACCGGCCGCCTGGCCGTGTACCGCAAGCCGGCGCACGTGGCGTTCGAGCGCGGTGCGATCCGCTTCGACGACGGTGTGCGTGAGGGCGATGCCATCAGCCCGTTCTACGACTCCATGGTCGCCAAGCTGATCGTGCACGGCGCTACCCGCGCCGAAGCCCTGGCCAAGCTCGACGCGGCGCTGGCGGCCACGCGCATCGTGGGTCTGGCCACCAATGTGCAGTTCCTGCGCCACGTGGTGCGCAGCGACGCGTTTGCGACCGCCAAGCTCGACACCGCGCTGATCCCGCGCGAAGCGGCGAACCTGTTCCAGCAGGACAAGGTCGGTCGCGACCTGGCCGTGGCCGCCGCCGTGGCCCAGACCCTGGTGCACGAACAGGCCAGCGAGGGCTCCGACCCGTTCTCGCGCACCGACGGCTGGCGGCCCTTCGGCCTGACCCAGCGCCGCTTCGACTTCGAGTACCAGGGCGAGGCCCTGACCGCGCAGCTGACCTACGGGCACGACGGCGCGTTGCAGCTCGCGCTGGGCGACACCCGCGCGGCGCTGGCGTTCAAGGCCCTGCCCGCCGACAGCGGCACGGTGGTCGACCTGCAGTTCAACGGCCAGCGCCAGACGGTGCAGAGCTGGCAGCTGGGCGAGACCGTGCACCTGTTCGGCGACCTGGGTGCCACCGTCATCACCGAACTCGACGCGCTGGCCCACGCCGGCGAAACCGCGGCCGAAGGCGGGCGCCTGACCGCGCCCATGCCGGGCAAGGTGGTGGGGTTCTCGGTGAAGGCCGGCGACGTGGTGAAAAAAGGCCAGCCGCTGGCGGTGATGGAGGCGATGAAGATGGAACACACCATCGCCGCGCCGGCCGATGGCACCGTGGCCGAGCTGCTGTTTGCGCCCGGCGATCAGGTCGCCGAAGGTGCGGAGCTGCTGAAGATCGCCACAGCAACCGCGTGACAGCGCAGGTCTTGCCGCTTGGCTAAGCTCGCCGCATGAACATCACCTTCTGCTGCACCGACACCAAGGCCGAACCCTGGCTGCAGGGCCTGCGCGCGGCGCTGCCCGGCGCCACCGTCGATGTCTGGCAAGCCGGCGCGCCACAGGCCGACCACGCGGTGGTCTGGGCGCCGCCCCAACAGTTTCTGGACGAACAGCAGGCGCTCAAGGGCCTGTTCAACATCGGCGCCGGCGTCGATGCCCTGCTCAAGCGGCGCCTGCCGCCCGGCGTGAAGGTGGTGCGGCTGGACGATGCCGGCATGTCGGTGCAGATGGCCGAATACGTGTGCCACGCCGTCATCCGCCACTTCCGCGAATTCGATGGTTACGAGGCCGACGTGCAGGCCGGCAAGTGGTCGTACCGCAAGCCGCGCGAGCGGCAGGACTTTGCGGTCGGCGTCATGGGCCTGGGCGTGCTGGGCGAGCGCGTGGCTAAGGCGCTGCGGGTGTTTGAATTTCCGGTGCACGGCTGGAGCCGCACGCCCAAGGCCATCGAGGGCGTGTTCACGCACAGCGGCGAGGTGGGCTTCGAGACCTTCCTGTCGAACAGCCGCGTGCTGGTCAACCTGCTGCCGCTCACGGCCGACACGCAGGACATCCTGAACCGCGACACGCTGGGGCGCCTGAAGCCGGGCGGGTACCTGATCAACGTGGCGCGCGGCGCGCACCTGGTCGAGGCCGACCTGCTGGCCCTGCTGGACAGCGGCCAGATGGCCGGCGCCACGCTGGACGTGTTCCGCACCGAACCGCTGCCGGCGGATCACCCGTTCTGGCGGCACCCGAACATCACCGTCACCCCCCACACCTCGGCGCGCACGCTGCGCGACGAAAGCATCGCCCAGATCGCGGGCAAGATCCGCGCGCTCGAAGCGGGTCAGCCGATTGCCGGGGTGGTCGATCCCGTCCGGGGTTATTGAAAGTCAGCCATGAACATCCCATCGACAGTGCGCCTCATCGACGTCGGCCCGCGCGACGGCCTGCAGAACGAGAAGCAGCCGGTGCCCGCGGCCGTGAAGATCGAACTGGTGCAGCGCCTGCAGGCGGCGGGTCTGAAAGAGATCGAGGTCACGTCCTATGTGAGCCCGAAGTGGGTGCCGCAGATGGGCGACAACCACGAGGTCATGCAAGGCATCACGCGCCAGCGCGGGGTGCGCTATTCGGTGCTCACGCCCAACCTCAAGGGCTACGAATCGGCGGTGCTGGACAAACCCGACGAAATCGTGGTCTTCGGCGCGGCCAGCGAGGCCTTCAGCCAGAAGAACATCAACTGCTCCATCGCCGAGAGCATCGAACGCTTCGCGCCAGTCGTTGCTGCGGCGAAGGCGGCCGGCATCGCCGTGCGCGGCGCCATGAGCTGCACCGTGGGCTGCCCCTACGAAGGCGCCGTCGCGCCCGAGCGCGTGGCGTATCTCGCGGGGCTGATGGCAGACATTGGCGTCGAGCGCGTGGACGTGGCCGACACCATCGGCGTGGGCACGCCGCGCCAGGTGCAGGCCGCCATCGAGGCCACGCTGCAGCACTTCGCCATCGGCCAGATCAGCGGCCACTTCCACGACACCTACGGGCAGGCGCTGGTCAACACGCTGGCGGCGCTGGAACTGGGGGTGTGGAACTTCCAGTCGTCTGTGGCCGGGCTGGGCGGCTGCCCCTATGCCAAGGGCGCCACCGGCAACGTGGCCACCGAAGACGTGGTGTACCTGTTGCACGGCATGGGCATTGAAACCGGCATCGACCTTGACGCGCTGGTGGATGCCGGCCAGTTCATCAGCGAGCACCTGGGCCGGCCCAGCGGTTCGCGCGTGGCGCGGGCGCTGCTGGCCAAACGCCAGGGGTAAAGGAGGGGGGATGTAGCCCCCACGCTCCGCCGCTGACGCGGGTCGCTGACCCCCAGGGGGGCTGGGCCTGCCTTGGGGCGGCCCGGCGGCTGGCCCGGTCGCCCCACGCTCCGCCGCTGCGCGGGTCGCTGCCCCCAGGAACGGGGAGGGACCCGGTCCTTGCCGGGTCCGGGGGGCTGGGCCTGCCTTGGAGCGGCCCAGCGGCTCCCACGCGCCGCCGCTGCGCGGGTTGCGGTCAGAGGCGGTCGGTGGTCGTCCAGGTGCGCACGCCCGAACTGTAGGCCTGGGTGATGCCGGGCACGCGGCTCACCACGTAGCGGGCCACGTCGACGTCGTGGGGCTGTCGCGCCCAGCCGGCCAGCTCGGCAACGCCCGCCGTGACCGTCACGGTCAGGTCTTTGGCGCGGTCGCCCAGCGTGTCCTGCATCGCCGCGCGGGCGGCGGTGGTCAGGGCGTCGGGTGTGGGGTCGGCCGCCTGGGCGGCAAAGGGGGCGGCCAGGCCGGCGGCGATGGCGAGGGTGGCGATGAAGGTCTTCATGACGGGGTTCCTTTCGGGTCAGTGGTGTTCCCTGGACCGGCAGGTGCCTGGGTCAACGGGGTGTGCTCACTGTAGGCTTGGTGCTACGGGTAAACCCTTAATGGTCGGTAAAGTCCTGTGGCGTCCGGGTAAAGCGCCGCCGGGCACGCCGCGCTTCATGTAAACGCGGCATGATGTCGTCCCCCTGTTTTTTCCGCGTCTGCTGCGGCTCCACCATGGAACTGAATGTCTGGCTGGCCTATTTCGCCGCCGCCTGGGTCATCGCCCTCTCGCCCGGCTCGGGCGCCGTGCTGTCCATGACGCACGGCCTGGCCTACGGCGTGCGCGGCGCCAGCGCCACCATCCTGGGCCTGCAGCTGGGCGTGGCCACCATCCTGCTGGTCGCCGGCGTGGGCGTCGGCGCGGTGCTGGTGGCGTCGGCCACCGCGTTCACCGTGGTCAAGGTGGTGGGGGCGTGTTACCTCATCTGGCTGGGCTGGCGGCAGTGGACGGCGCCGGTCACGGCGGCACATGCGCCCGCCACCGGCGCCGCCGCGCCGGCCTTGGCCGGGATTCCTTCGGTGCGCCAGCGGGTGGCGCTGGGCTTCTTCACCAACGTCACCAACCCCAAGGGCATCGTCTTTGTGGTGGCGGTGCTGCCGCAGTTCATCGACCCGGTGCGCGCGCTGTGGCCGCAGCTGCTCATCCTGCTGACCACCACCTTGTTCGCCGATGTGATCGTCATGCACGGCTACGCCTTCCTGGCCTCGCGCGCGCAGCGCTGGCTGGCCACCGCCAAAGCCCGCCGCGCCCAGAACCGCGTGTTCGGCGGCGTGCTCATCGCCATGGGCGCCGGGCTGTTCATGGTCAAGAGAGCTGCTTGACCCCCACGCTCCGCCGCGGCGCGGCTGACGGGCTCCACAGGGGCTTTCAACGCGCCTTAACATCCCAGCCCATGAACGATTCCGCACAAGACAACCTCCCCCCCGGCGTGCTGCGCGTGAGCGCGCGGCTGGCCGAGCTGGGGCACCCGCATGCGCCGCGCATGCTGGACGACGCGGCCCGCACCGCGCAGCAGGCGGCCGACGCGCTGGGCGTCGCCCTGGGCCAGATCGCCAAGAGCATCATCTTCCGCCGCAAGAGCGACGACGTGGCCGTGCTGGTGGTCACCTCGGGCGACCTGCGGGTGGACGAGAAGAAGGTGCAGGCCATCGTCTGCGCCGAAGGCGGCAAGCTCGGTCGGGCCGACGCCGACTTCGTCAAGGACCGGACCGGTTTTTCCATCGGCGGGGTGTCGCCGCTGGCGCACGCCACGCCGCCGGTCACGCTGATCGACGCGCAGCTGTTCCGCTTCGACACCATCTGGGCGGCGGCCGGGCATCCGCACGGCGTGTTTCCGCTCTCGCCCGACGACCTGGTGCGCCTGACCGGCGCGCCGGTGCACGAGGTGACGGTGGCCGTGGAGGTGCTGTCATGAGCGCGGTGCCGGGCCGTTCCCAAGCCAGCTTGCACCGCAGCCCGCAGGGCGAAGGTACTCCCGTGAACACCCCCGTGCCCGCGCTGAACCTGGCCGACATGCGCCGGCGCAAGCCCGAGCAGGGGGTGCCGTCGCCCTGCATCTCGGTTTGCGAACTGGACCTGGAGCGCACCCGCTGCAAGGGCTGCCACCGCACGCTCGACGAGTTGCGCGCCTGGGGCGCCATGACCGACGACGAGAAGCTGGTGGTGTGGGAACGCATCGAGGCGCGTCAGGCCGGCGCCACGGTCTGACAGCCGCAGGAGGCCTCATGACGCCGCACACCGACACGCCGCACGAGATCACCTTCTGGTACGACCCGATTTCGCCCTACGCGCACCTGGCGTTCGAGCGCCTGCCGCAGGCGCTGATGGGCCTGAGCGTCGATGTGCGCTACCGGCCGGTGCTGTTCGCGGCGCTGCTCAAGGCGTATGGTCAGCTGGGGCCGGCCGAGATCCCGGGCAAGCGCGACTGGACCTACCGCCAGGTGCGCTGGCTGGCGCACCACCACGGTGTGCGGCTGGAGTTGCCGGCGGCCCACCCCTTCAACCCGCTGGCGCTATTGCGCCTGGGCCTGGCCACCGCCACCGACGACGTGCCCGGCGCGACCAACCGTTACGTGACCGAACAGCTGTTCCACCACGTGTGGCACGGCGGGCTGGACGCGACCGCAGCTGAGCGACTGGCCGCCTTGCAGACCCTGCTGCAGGACCACATGGCGCAGCGCCAGCGGCCCTGGGTGGCGCCGGACAGCGACATCGTCAAGCAGCGCCTGCGCGAGAACACCGACGCCGCGCTGGCGGCGGGCGTGTTCGGGGTGCCCACCCTGGCGTGCCAGGGGCGACTCTTCTGGGGCCAGGACGCGCTGCCCATGCTGCGCGCCTGCCTGGAGGGGGATGCCTGGTTCCAGGGCCCCGACTGGGACGCGGCCGCGCGCCTGCCCGCGGGGGTGAGCCGCCGGTAACAGCGCCGCTGTTGCGGCATGAAAACGGCGCGAGGGTTGATGCGACGCAGGGCGCGCGCGGGGCGGCCTGACTACACTGGTGCCACGCGGGCTGCGGTGGCGACGTGCTGCCGGGCCGGCGACCTCACATCACCCACCAGGAGATCCGCCATGTTCAAGAAAATCCTCGTTCCCACCGATGGTTCCGCGCTCGCCCAGAAAGCCGTTGCCACCGCCGCCGGTCTGGCCAAGAGCCAGGGCGCGCAGATCGTGGGCGTGTACGTGATCGACCCCTTCCCCTACATCGGCATCGGCGACGCGTCGGCCGCCGGCCTGCAGGCCTACCTGGCCGAAGCCAAGAACGCCGCCGGGCAGGCGCTGGACGCCATCGCCCAGGTCTGCAAGGCCGAAGGCGTGCCGTTCGCGGGCGACACCATCGAGCGCAACGTGGTGTACGAAGGCGTGATCGAGACGGCCGAGGCCGAAGGCTGCGACCTCATCGTCATGGCCTCGCACGGCCGCCAGGGCGTGAAGGCCCTGATCCTGGGCAGCGTGGCCCAGAAGGTGCTGACACACGCCAAGGTGCCGGTGCTGATCGTCAAGGGCTGAGCCTGCGGTTCAGCCCCGGGCCGTGACACGCCAGTGGCGTTCCGGAGGGCGTGACCCCGCTTGACCCAGAAACACCGCGGAACCGGCTTCGCCGGGCCGCAGGTGTTGCCCCCCTTTCAAGGGGGGAGGCGCCGAAGGCGACGCAGGGGGTTAGCGTCTGAACTTCCCGTCGGCATCGATGATCGACAGGTCCGCGAAATCCAGCCCGGTGTGGCTGCGCGGGCTGTAGCTCACGCTCAGTCCGCCCAGGTTGAAGTTGCGCATGCCCTCCAGCGCATCGCGCAGGCCTTGTGGCGTGGGGTTGGGGCCGGCCAGCCGCAGGCCTTCGACCAGCACCTTGGCGCCGGCATACCCTTCCATCATCGCGGGCGAGACCCCCGCCAGCCCCTTGGCCTTGGCCAGTTCCAGGGCCTCCTTGATCATGGGTGAGCTGACGGAGCGTTCGTTCGGGAACACCTGGGTCACGATCACCCCGCGGGCGTGTTCACCCAGCAATTTGATGAAGCCGTCCGACGCATTGTTGGACAGGGTCACCACCTGCGCCTTCGAGCCGGCACCCCGCAAGGCCTTGACCGCGATGGCCGTGTTGCCGGCCGAGCCGATCACCATCACGGACTGGGCCTGCTGGGCCGCCGTTTGCTGGGCCAGGGCGCTGAAGTCGGGTTTGTCGCGCGGGAATTTCTCCTGCAACAGGGGTTTGAGCTGGGCTTTTTCGAAGCCCTTGAGCGCACCCGCGGCGGAGTCGGCGCCGAAGGAGTCGTCGGTCTGCCAGACCGCGATGCGCGTGATGCCGATGCTGGCCAGGTGCTCGATGGCCTTGGCCGCTTCGCGCTGGTAGGTGGCGCGCACGTTGAACACCCACGGGTTGACCGGCTGGTGCAGGGCCATGGCGCCGGTGCTGGGGGCCACCAGCGGCAGCTGGTGTTCGGCCAGCAGGGGCAGCAGGGCCTGGGCGTGGGGTGTGCCGCGGTTCAGGAAGAGGGCGATCACCTTCTGCTTGACGATCAGCTCGCGCGCGACCGCCACCGTCTTCTTGGGGTCGAACTGGTCGTCCACCGACAGCAGTTCGATCTTCTGGCCGTTGACGCCGCCGCGGGCGTTGACCGCGTCCAGGTACAGCTTGGCGCCTTCGGTGTTTTCCTTCACGCCTGCCGCCACCGAACCGGTGAAGCCCGAGGGTTGCCCGATGCGGATCTGGGCCCACGCGGGGGCTGTGCCCATCAAGACGCAGCCGAGCGTGGCCAGCCACCAAGGTGTTTTTTTCATAGTGTCTCCAACAAGGGGCGCAGTGTAGGGGCTGCCTGCACGCACCACATCGGGGAAATGACGTAAGCCCCAGCAAGGCAGACGCACGGCTCCTAGAATGTTTGCCTCCCCTTCAGGAAGGCCTGCATGTCCGACGATCTCCGCCCCGCGAACGAGCCCGAATCCACCGAGCACGCCGCCGGGAACGCCCAGGGGCTGATCCGCATCCGCGGCGCGCGCCAGCACAACCTCAAGAACATCGACCTGGACATCCGCACCGGCGAGCTGACGGTGGTGACCGGCCCCAGCGGCTCGGGCAAATCCAGCCTGGTGTTCGACACCCTGTTCGCCGAAGGGCAGCGCCGCTACGTCGAGACCTTCAGTGCCTATGCGCGCCAGTTCCTGGACCGCATGGACAAGCCGGCGGTGGACAAGGTCGAGGGCGTGCCGCCCGCCATCGCCATCGACCAGACCAACCCGGTGCGTTCGTCCCGTTCCACGGTCGGCACCATGACCGAGCTGAACGACCACCTCAAGCTGCTGTTCGCGCGCGGGGCCAACCTGTTCGACCGCATGACCGCGCTGCCGGTGCGGCACGATTCGCCGGAGTCCATCTTTGCGGAGTTGCAGCGGCGCGCGGCCGAGCAGGGCGATCCCCGGCTGGTGGTGACGTTCCCCGTTGAGCTGCCGGCCAGCACCACGCCCGAAGAGATCGAGCAATGGCTTTCGGCCAGCGGCTACACCCGCGTGCAGGCCGAACGCATCGTGCAGCGCGAAGCGAAGGACGAGGCGCCCGCCAAGGGCAAGAAGGCCAAGCCGGTGATCGAGGCGGTCAAGCTGCTGGACGTGGTGGCCGACCGCTTCCGCCTCTCGAATGCCGAACCGGCGCGGGTGATGGAGGCCATCGAGGCGGGCCTCAAGCGCGGCGCTGGCAAGCTCATGGTCTATGCGCTCAAGGAAGAGGGCGAGCCGGAGATCTGGCGTTTTTCGACGGGGCTTCATTGCCCCGAGAGCGACATCCGCTACACCGAGCCCACGCCGTCGGCGTTTTCCTTCAACTCCGCCGTAGGCGCCTGCGAGGCCTGCCGCGGTTTCGGCCGTGTCATCGGGGTGGACTATGGCCTGGTGATCCCGGACGAAAAGATCACGCTGCGCAACGGCGCGGTCAAGGTGTTCCAGACCCCCGCGTGGAAGGAGTGTCAGGACGATCTGATGCGCCACGCCGAGGCGGCCGGCATCCCGCGCGACACGCCCTGGAACAAGCTCACGCCCGAGCAGAAGCAGTGGGTGATCGGCGGCAACCCGACCTACAAGGACGGCCAGTGGGGCAAGCAGTGGTACGGCGTGGCCCGCTTCTTCGAATACCTGGAGAGCAAGGCCTACAAGATGCACATCCGGGTGCTGCTGTCCAAGTACCGCAGCTACACCGAATGCCCCAGCTGCGGCGGCGCGCGCCTGAAGACCGACAGCCTGTTGTGGCGCATTGGCACGAAGGTGCAGGCCGACGCGGTGCTGCCCGCAGACAAACGTTACCTGCCCACGAGCGTCAAGTGGTCGCGCGCCCAGCTCGAAGCCCTGCCCGGCCTGTGCCTGCACGACCTGATGCTGATGCCGCTGACCAGCCTGCGGCGCTTCTTCGACGACCTGGCCACCACGCTGGCGGGCAGCGGTGGCGAAGGCGGCGAACAGCAGGCCTTGAGGCTGCTGTTCGAAGAAATCAACACCCGCCTGCGTTACCTGTGCGAAGTCGGCATTGGCTACCTCACGCTGGACCGCCAGAGCCGCACCCTGAGCGGCGGTGAAGTCCAGCGCATCAACCTCACCACCGCGCTCGGTACCTCGCTGGTCAACACGCTGTTCGTGCTCGACGAACCCAGCATCGGCCTGCACCCGCGCGACATGGCGCGCATCAACGACGCCATGCTGCGCCTGCGCGACGCCGGCAACACCCTGGTGGTGGTGGAACACGACCCGGCCGTGATGCTGGCGGCCGACCGCCTGATCGACATGGGCCCCGGCCCCGGCGAACGCGGCGGGCAGATCGTGTTCGACGGCACGCCCGAGGCCATCCGCAGCGCCGACACCCTGACCGGCGCCTACCTGGGCGCGCGCAAGACCGTGGGCATGGGCTTCAAGCGCATGGTCACCGACAGCACGCCGCGCCTGATCCTGGAAGGCGCGCGCGAACACAACCTGCAGAACGTCTACGTCGAATTCCCGCTGCAGCGCCTGACCGTGGTCACCGGTGTGTCGGGTTCGGGCAAGTCCACGCTGATCCAGGACGTGCTGGCGCCCGCGCTGCTGCGCCACTTTGGCAAGGCCACCGAAACACCCGGCGCGCACGACCGCCTGCTGGGCGCCGACTTCCTGAGCGAGGTGGTCTACGTGGACCAGTCGCCCATCGGCAAGACCGCGCGCTCCAACCCGGTCAGCTACGTCGGCGCCTGGGACGCCATCCGCTCCCTGTTTGCCGACGCGCCGCTGTCGCGCCAGCGCAGCTACACCGCCGCCAAGTTCAGCTTCAACAGCGGCGACGGGCGCTGCCCCACCTGCGGCGGCTCGGGCTTCGAGCATGTGGAGATGCAGTTCCTCAGCGATGTCTACCTGCGCTGCCCGGACTGCGACGGCAAGCGCTACCGGCCCGAGGTGCTGGAGGTGCGCATCGAACGCGGCGGGCGGATGCTCAACGTGGCCGACGTGTTGGAACTGACGGTGAGCGAGGCGGCGGACCTGTTCAAGGCCGACCGCGAAGTCATCCGCGTGCTGCAACCCATCGTGGACGTGGGGCTGGAATACGTGAAGCTGGGCCAGCCCGTGCCCACGCTCTCGGGCGGCGAGGCGCAGCGCCTCAAGCTCGCGGGCTTCCTGGCCGAAGCGGCCAAGAACAGCGCGGCCAGTCGCCAGGCACTGGCCCGCAAGGGCACGCTGTTTCTGTTCGACGAGCCGACCACGGGGCTGCACTTCGACGACATCGCCAAGCTCATGCGCTCGCTGCGGCGCCTGCTCGAAGCGGGGCACTCGCTGATCGTGATCGAACACAACCTGGACGTGATCCGCAGCGCCGACTGGCTGATCGACCTCGGCCCCGAGGGGGGCGCGGGCGGTGGCCTGGTGGTGGCCGAAGGCCCGCCAGAAGAGGTGCGCGAACACCAGACCAGCCACACCGCCAAGGCGCTGCGCGACTACGCCGAGTCCATGGGCGAGCTGCACGAGGTGCGCGAAGGCCGCCTGGTCGATTACCTGAAACAGCCGCAGCGCCAGCAGGCCGCCGCGGCCCGCGCGGAAAACCACAGCAACGCCATCCGCATCGTCAACGCCAAGGAACACAACCTCCAGAACCTGAGCGTGGACATCCCGCGCGGGCAGTTCAACGTGATCTCCGGCGTCAGCGGTTCGGGCAAATCGACACTGGCCTTCGACATCCTGTTCAACGAGGGCCAGCGCCGTTACCTCGAATCGCTCAACGCCTACGCGCGCAGCATCGTGCAGCCGGCGGGCCGGCCCGAGGTGGACGCGGTCTACGGCATCCCGCCCACCGTGGCGATCGAGCAGCGCCTTTCGCGCGGTGGCCGCAAGTCCACCGTCGGCACCACCACCGAGGTCTGGCACTTCCTGCGCCTGCTGTACGTGAAGCTGGGCACGCAGCACTGCGTGCACGACGGCGCGGCCGTGATGCCGCAAAGTCCCGAGAGCATCGCCGCCGCCATCCTCACGCGCTACCGCGGCCGCCACATCGGCCTGCTGGCGCCGCTGGTGGTCAACCGCAAGGGCGTCTACACCGAGCTGGCCGACTGGGCGCGCCCGCGCGGCTACACGCATCTGCGGGTGGACGGCGAGTTCCTGCCCACCACCGGCTTCCCGCGCATCGACCGCTTCAAGGAACACACCATCGAACTGCCGGTGGCCGACGGCGTGGTCGACCCGGCCAACGAGGCCTGGTTGCGCACGCAGCTGACCAAGGCGCTGGAGCTGGGCAAGGGCACGGTGCATTTGCTGACCGATCTGGACGGCCTGGCGTCCGCGCTGGCCGAAGGCCGGCCCACCGCCGGGCTGGGGAAGATGGAGGTCTTCTCCACCACCCGCGCCTGCCCGGTCTGCGGCACCAGCTACCCCGAGCTGGACCCGCGCCTGTTCTCGTACAACAGCAAACACGGCTGGTGCCCCGACTGCGTGGGCACGGGCGTGCGGCTCTCGCGCGAGCAGCGCAAGGCGCTGGACGATTCGGTGCGCGACGACGACCAGAAGGGCCGCGAACAGAGCTTCGCCGAGCCCGAGGTGGAAGACCTGACCGACGAGGCCTGCCCGAGTTGCGAGGGCACGCGGCTGAATGCGCAGGCGCGGGCGGTGAAGTTCGGCGCCGTGGCCGCGACCGGTCAGGTCGGCCGCGGCATCACCGAGATCGCTCGGCTGTCCGTCAACGAGGTGCGGCGCTGGGTGCGGGCCATGATGAACGACGGAGGTCTGAGCAGCCGAGAGGCCGACATCGCGCGCGACCTGCTGCCCGAAATCGAAAGCCGCCTGGCCTTCCTCG
>NZ_JASJOY010000087.1:0-12318 GCF_031426985.1 Hydrogenophaga sp. | reverse complement strand
CCGCTTCTCGATCAACATCATGCGCGGCTGCTTCGGCGGCTGCACCTTCTGCTCCATCACCGAGCACGAAGGCCGCATCATCCAAAGCCGCTCGGAAGACTCGATCATCAAGGAGGTCGAGGACATCCGCGACAAGGTCGAGGGCTTCACCGGCGTCATCTCCGACCTCGGCGGCCCCACCGCCAACATGTACCGCCTGGGCTGCAGCAGCCCGGCCATCGAAGCCGCCTGCCGCAAGCCCAGTTGCGTCTACCCCGGCATCTGCCAGAACCTGCACACCAACCACGACCCGCTGATCAAGATCTACCGCCGGGCGCGGGCGCTCAAGGGCATCAAGAAGATCCTGATCGGCTCCGGCCTGCGCTACGACCTGGCTGTCAAGAGCCCGGAATACGTCAAGGAACTGGTGCAGCACCACGTCGGCGGCTACCTCAAGATCGCACCCGAGCACACCGAAGGCGGGCCGCTCTCCAAGATGATGAAGCCCGGCATCGGCAGCTACGACCGCTTCAAGACCATGTTCGAGAAGTACAGCGAAGAGGCCGGTAAGAAGCAGTTCCTGATCCCGTACTTCATCGCCGCGCACCCCGGCACCAGCGACGAGGACATGATGAACCTCGCCATCTGGTTGAAGAAAAACGGCTTCCGCGCCGACCAGGTGCAGACCTTCTACCCCAGCCCCATGGCCACCGCCACGGCCATGTACCACTCGGGGCTGAACCCGCTCAAGGGCGTGCACCGCGACAACGGGCCGGGCGGGCGTGGGGAGAAGGTGGACATCGTGCGCGGCGAAAAACGCCGTCGCCTGCACAAGGCCTTCCTGCGCTACCACGACCCCAACAACTGGCCGCTGCTGCGCGAAACCCTCAAGGCCATGGGCCGCGCCGACCTCATCGGCAACGGCAAACACCACCTGATCCCGACTTTCCAGCCCGTCACCGACGGGGGCTACCTGAGCGCACGGAAGAAGAACTCGACGCCGGGCGGCATCAAGGCCAGCGAACGGGCGGCGGCGGTGGTGAAACCGGGTGGGGCGGGGAAGGGCACTGCTTCAGGCGCAGGCGCCGGGGGCCAGGCGCCGGTCAAGGGCCGCATGCTCACCCAGCACACCGGCTTGCCGCCGCGGGCGGGGGTGAAGGGCAAGGGGCGGTAAGCACTGATCTCACCCTTGGATGCTCAACGTTTGAGGTCCCGCATCGATGCGAGACCCTATCGCTGATCGACAGATAATTTGTTGAAGTACGTCCGTCAGCAGGTAGTTCCTGCTCTTCGACAAACAATGTAGGACGTCATTTCGTCAAGCATCGCGTCGCGCACATTTTCCGTCGCTGCCTTTGCTGCTGCGGGAGTTTGAGCTTCTTCCTCGAATAAATAGATCATGCTCAAGTGTGTGGAGCAGGTGCCATTTGCAGCGATGGCCAGCAGCCGCGCTGAGTCAACTTTGTTGCCAAGAAGGCGATCCGCTTTATCAACCATGCAAATTCTGTAGTCGCGCTCCGCAAGTTGTCTGCCATCGAGGCTAACGCCAAGAGCCTTATCGAGAGACTCCATCACCTTACGAGAGTCTGTTGGCTTCGTCTTTGCTTGAGCGAACACTTGCGAGGCAATGGCTAGAAGCAAGGCAAAGGCAGTTGCGGAGCGAAGAGACATAGGAAAATTGCGGGGAACGGAGTGAAGATGAACCGATTGTCACGCTGTCCGGCAACATTGCTGACAATGCGCTGATGCTGATTCATTTCTTGTCACGCCGTTGCCTGACCTGCATAGCATTGGCCATCGCTAGCCTGTGTTCAACGGTCGCCGCCCTGGCAGCAGCGGCCGACGCAGCCACCTGCCCACCCCAGGCCACAGCTCCCACCCGCGAAGTGCTCCAGCGGGCGCAGCAGCTGGCCGCCGACCGCGGCTTTCTCTGGCGCATCAGCCGCGGTGGGCGCGACTCCTTCCTCTACGGGACCATGCACGCCGGCCGGGCGGAATGGCTGGCGCTGGGGCCGCGGACCGAGGCTTCGCTGGCGCGCACGGGGGTGCTGGCGCTGGAGATCAACGTGATGGACCCGGCCGTGCAGGCCGCGCTGCGCGAGGCGACGCAGGGGCCGTCGCGCCGTTTGTCGGCGGAGCTGATGCAGTCGCTGCGCGATGCCTGGGCGGCGGAATGCCTGCCACTGGATAACCTGCAGGTGGGGCCGACCGAGTTCCATGTGGTGCAGCTGGCGGTGGCGCAGGCGCAGCGGCACGGGCTGTTTCCGCTGTACGGGGCCGAGTCGGCGCTGCTGATGCGCAGCCTGCGCACCGAGCGGCCGGTGGTGGGGCTGGAGACGGTGCAGACGCAGCTGGCGATGCTGCTGGCGCGCAGCGACGAAGAGGCTGAGGCCATGGTGCGCGATGCGCTGGCCGACTGGCGCGACCCCGGCGCCCAGCACGTGCTGGAGCGGCTGACCCGCGCCTGGGTGCGGGGCGACCTGAAAGACCTGGAGGCCTATGCCGACTGGTGCGACTGCCTGAACACGCCGACGGAGCGGGAGGCCTTCGCGCGGCTGGTGGACGGCCGCAACCCGGGCATGGCGGACGCCATCGAGCGGGCACACGCCAGCGTGAGCGTGTTCGCCGCGGTGGGGGCTTTGCACCTGATCGGGTCGAAAGGCCTGCCGGCCTTGCTGCAGGCGCGCGGCTTCACCGTCACGCGCCTGTTTTGAACGGCGGGCTCACTGCCAGGCTTCGGGCGGTGGTGGGGGCGGTTCGGGGTTGAACACCGGCCACAGCACCCACACCGCCAGCGCCACGAGGTTCACCAGCACGGTGAGCCAGAACATGGCCTGGAAGCTGCGTTTGACGGTCTTGTGCCGCAACACCTGCTGGGCCAGCCACGCGGCAGGCCAGCCGCCCAGCAGGGCCAGTGCGTGCAGCACGTCTTCGCGGATGCGGACGGCTTCTGCCTCGGCAGCGGTCTTGTCTTTCCAGTAGACGAAGAAGGTGCCGATGTTCAGCAGCGCCAGGCCGGGCAGCACCACCCAGGGCATGCGCCGCATCCAGATGCCGGCGAGCAGCAGGACGAGCCACAGGCCGACGAGTCCGGCGGCCACGCCGAGCTGCCACTTTTCGCGCCGGGCCGCGCGTTCCTGCGCGTAGCGCGAGCGCGCCACCGCGGTCGCGGGGGCGGCCGGCTGTTGTTCCTGCGCGGCCTGGCTCTTGCGCTGGCGGATGTCGGCCCGCTCGCGCTGCAGCGCTTCGCGCGAGGTTTTGGGCACGACCGGCCCTTCGACCGGCCGCACCCCCATGGCGCGCGGGCCTTTGCCGCCGACGTGGATTTCCTCGAACTCGACGGCGGCATGCTGCGTCGGCGGGTTCAGGCCCTCCCAGTCGCGGATGTGGAAAAAAACGTCTTCAAGTGACTGGGCGCTGCGGATGAAGCCAAAACCTTTGGCCGCGTCCCACGCCACCACCTGTCCCTGCTTGTGCATCGTGCTGTGCTGTCTGGTGGTTGAGCAAAGGCGTCAGTGTGCCAGCGTGTGCAGGGGGATGTCCTGGACCTGGGCCAGCTTGTCGAGCTGGCGGCGGGTCTGGCCCGCCAGAAAGTGGGCAATGGCCTTGTGCGTGGCCGGCTGGAACAGGGTGGCCATGCCGGCCACGGGCACGCCGGCCGCGGCGCACAGGGCGGCGGCAAAGTGCGGCTCCAGCGCGGCCACGGCGACCCGCCCGTCCTTGCAGGGGTAGATGCGGTAGCCCGCGTGCGCGCCACCCACAGCGCCCTGGGGCTGGGTCAGGCCCCAGCTGCGGGGCAGGGCGAGCCAGGCGGCGGCGTCGGACAGCGCCACTTCCTGGAAGCTGCCCTTGCCGCGGGTCTTCTGGGTCAGGACGGCCTTCAGCGCGGCTTCGCTGGCCATGAGCGAGCCGCCCATGTCGGCAAACAGGGTGGCGGGCAGGTCCAGCCCGGTCACCAGGCCGGCGTCGGCCAGGTAGGTGAGGTCGTGGCCCGGCTCTTCGGCCCGCGGTCCGGGTGCGCCGACGATGGCCACCACCGACAGCGCCGGGTAGGCCTTGTGCAGCGCTTTCCAGCCCAGGCCGAGCTTGGCCAGGGCGGACGGGCGGAAGGACGTGAGCAGCAGGTCGGTGCGCGCCAGCTCTTTGTGCAGTTTCTGCTGGCCCTGCTCGGTTTTGAGATCCAGGGTGACGAGCTTGATGCCGTCGTGCAGCGTGGTGTAGGCGGTGGCGTTGTACTGGCCCATCGGGTCGCCGCTGGTGCCGGCGGGGGCGCCCTTGGGGCCGGGCGGCTCGGCCTTGAGGCAGGTGGCGCCCATGGCCTTGAGGCGCATGAGCGCGGCCGGGCCGGGCAGGTTCAGCGCGAGGCTGAGCACGCGCACGCCGCGCAGGGGTTTGAGCGCTTTGGCGGTCGTGGACGGGGCGGCGGGCGGGGGCGTGTGGCTCATGGGTTGTCTCGGGCGCGGTTGTGAGGGGGCTGCCCCGCAATTTACCCGCATGCCCGTGCGCAGAAGCGCCAACGGGCGACAGTGTCGCCCGTTGGGTGTGACAGCGCAGAAAGAATCAGGCGAAGGCGTCGCCCATCAGCGTGTTGAACCAGGTGTTCATCTGCTGGAAGTTCTGGCTGCTGGCGCTGGCGGCTTCCACCGGCTTGGCGCCGGCGGTGACGCCGCCGTTGTTGGCCACCACGAACTTCTTGTTGACGCTGTCGTACTGGTAGACCGCCGTCAGCCACGACGCTGTGCTGGCCGTGATGGGCGAGTAGCAGGCCGAGTTGGCCACGGGGGCCGGGTCGGGCTGCTGGCCGCTCAAGGCGCGCACGATGGCGTCGACGCAGATCTTGGCTTCCTGGTTGGCCACGTGGCCGGCCTTGGGCAGGCCGCACTGCGAGGCGTCACCGATGACGTGCACGCCGGTCGCGCCCGCTGCGGTGCTCTCGAAACTGAGCACGTTCACCAGCGCCCATTTGCCGCTGGCCCCGTTGGCCAGCCCGGCCTGGGTGAGCCAGCCGGTGGCGCTGCTGCCGGTGGCGCGGTGCGGCGGGATCGGGTTGACCACCTGCGGCGTGACCGTGTGGGGCACGCCCATGCGGTCGGTGTAGCTCACGGCCTTGGTGACCGGGTCGATGGCGATGTCGGTCACACCGGGCTGGTAGTCCACCACGCCGGCGTGCGTGACGGTGTAGGCCTGGGTGAAGCTGTGGGCCTCGGCCTGGATGGCGGTGTAGGGGTTGGCCGCGTCCGTGGGGAAGTTCTCGTCGAGCACGATGACCTTGCTGCCCGCGCCCTTGTGGGTCTTGAGAAAGTCGGCCACCAGGCAGGCGCGCTCGTACGGGCCGGGCGGGCAGCGGTACGGGGCTTTCGGGATGGTCATCACGAAAGTGCCGTTGCTGGGCATGGCGGCCAGCTGGTCGCGCAGCAGCTGGGTCTGCGGGCCGGCGCGCCAGGCGTGGGGCGTGCGGGTCTCGTAGTCGGTCTGGGTCAGGCCGTAGGCGTCTTCGAATTCCACGCCGGGGGCCAGCACCAGCCGGTCGTACGGCAGCGAGGCACCGTCGGACAGGGTGAGCGATTTGTTGGCCGTGTCGATGGCGGTCAGCGACGCGCGCACCACGTTCACGCCGTACTTGCTGGTGAGGTTGCCGTGGGTGTAGCCCAGGCTGGTCACCGTGCGGCTGCCGTTGAGCACCAGGTTGCTCATGATGTTGGAGACGTAGGTGGTGGCGGGTTCGACCAGGGTGATGGTCAGGCCGCTGCCGCCCCACAGGCGCAGGTATTTGGCGGCGGTGACGCCGGCCATGCCGCCGCCGACGACCACCATGCGGCCGGTCAGGCCGGTGGCGGCGGGGCTGATGGCGGTGGTGCTGCTGCTGCCCGAATCGCCTTCGTCTTCATCGCCGTCGCTCCAGCCCAGGGTGGGCACCAGGGCGGTGATGGCGCTGGCGCCGGCCAGCATCAGCCAGCGGCGGCGGGCCAGGGTGTTGTGTGCTTGTGTCATGTCGGGTCTCCTGGCTCAGGGCTGGTTGAGGTACTGGACGATGGCGTTGAGCTGGGCGCTGGTGTAGCCCTGGGCGTGCGCGGCCATGATGTCGCTGCTGGCCGTTTTGCCCAGGTATTCGCGCACCTCGCCGGCTTCGCCGCCGCGGATGCTGTCGAAGCCGCCGCGGCCCAGGGTGCCGTGGCACTGGAAGCAGTTGGACGCCAGCAGGCGGCCGGTGGTGTTGGCCGGTTGTGCGACCGGGGTGCCCGAGCCCGAACCGCTGTTGTCGTAGCCACTGCCGGCGTTGGACTCGTCGTCCTCATGCGCTTCATAGTGCTGAAGGGCCTGTTCCTCGGTGCGGGTGTAGTCGCCGCCCGGCAGGCGGTCTTTCACGTCGGCGTCGGTGGTCGTGTCCTCGTCCAGCCGGATCTTCGTCTTGAGACTGGCGACCTCGCGTGCCCAGGCGGTGATCTGGATGCCGTTGTCCAGGTTGCCGTCGCTGTCCAGCGTCTGCAGGGTGCGCAGGATGCGGGTCACCCGTGCGTCGCTGGCGTTGGCGGCGTTGGGCACGATCTGCAGCGGCGTGACCTTGTTGCCGGTGACCGTGACGCTGCCCAGCACCAGGTTGCCGATGGAGAAGGTGACGGTCTCGCCCGGGGTGTAGGGGAAGTTGCCGTTGCGGTCGGTCAGGCCGCTGCGGCTGGTCGACTTGTAGGCCAGGCCTTCCACGGGTGAATCGATGAAGGTGGCCACGGCCGTCGTGGCCGACGGGCTCGCGGAGCCGCCACCACCGCCACAGGCAGACAGCAGGGCGGTCGCGGCCAGGGCCGAGGCCATGAGGGCAGGGTGCCACGGGCGTGGGTGGGCCGTTGGCCCTGCAAACGGGTTGCGGGGTTGCATGAAATGCCTCCTGGGTGGGTGCGCCGCCTGGGCGCGGGTTGCCGGGGTGTCGGCGGGATCAGTTTTCCGTTTCGATCTCGATCTCGGTGGCGAGCAGGTCGCCGTTGAGCTGGAGTTCGGCTTTGACTTCAACCAACAGGCCGTTGGTCAGAGCGATGCCAAAGGACGTGTCGTAGCGGATCGGGTAACCCCGCACGACAAAGGAGCTGGCGGTCAGTTCGGAGATGGCGCCGTGGAACTCGAACGCCTGCGATTCGACCTCGTCATCGGTCTTGATGTCGATCTCGGAGGCGATCACGGTGCCGTTGAGGGCGGAGCCCTGGACTTCGACCCGGTCGCCCTCGACCAGCCCGGTGGGCAGGCCGATGTGGCTGGCGTCCACCGGGATGCCGTTGAGCACGAAGCCGGTGGCGGTGAGGGCCGTGACGAACCCTTCGAGGTCGGCCTCGTCGTCGTCTTCCAGTTCGATGGCCGCGGCGTCGGCGCGCACGCGGGTGGCGATCCACTGGCCGCTGCCGTTGGCCGTGGGCTCCAGGTCCACCCGCACCAACAGGCCGTTGGCCAGGGTGGTGGGCACTTCG
The DNA here is from genome assembly GCF_031426985.1 of Hydrogenophaga sp. Classification (GTDB taxonomy): domain Bacteria; phylum Pseudomonadota; class Gammaproteobacteria; order Burkholderiales; family Burkholderiaceae_C; genus Hydrogenophaga. The sequence continues at coordinate 4,885 of NZ_JASJOY010000087.1, read as the reverse complement.
GTGGCCGAGCTGTAGAGGATGGTCGCCGAGCCGAGCTGGAAGGTGGTGGCGGTGAGGCCGCTGACCAGGCCGCTCAGGCGCAGGCTGTCGGGCGGGCTGTCGTCCAGTTCGATGCGGGAGGCCTGCAGGCTGCCATCGGACGGGTCAAGAAGGCCATAGACCTCCACATAGAGGCCATTGAGCGCGGTGCTGAAGGTGGTGCCTTCGATCACCGTGGTGGCCAGCACGCGCACCTTCTGCCCCAGCAAGGTGAAAGTGCCGGCGGTGGTGTCGATGTCTGCGACCGGCCCCTTCCATTCGCTGCCACAGGCGATGCTGCTGGCGGTCGCGGTGGCCAGGCCTCCCGCCACCGTGGCCGGGGTGAGCGCGGAGCCCTGGATGCGCACCACCATGCCCAGCTGCAGGGCGGCCGCCGTGCTGGCGCTGCCATCGAAATTGACGCTGGCCGCGCTGTCGTCGTAACGGATGCCGTTGACGATGACCGAGCCCAGGCCGACGATGACGCCGCTGGTGTAGGAGCCGGTGCCGCCGCTGCTGACGCCGGCCACGTCGGTGCCGCCGCCGCAGGCGGGCAGCAGGGCGGTGCCCAGCAGAGCGAGCACAACCTGGCGTCGGTTCGCGGGGATGCAGGGGGTTGGACGCATGTCAGGACTCCTTGGATGGGGGGATGGTGTGGGACGGAGCCGCCGCCGCGGGCGGCATGGGCTGGGTCAGGGCGTACAGGCCCAGGCGCAGGGCCTGGTCTTGCGGGCGGCCGGCGGCGGCGTCGGCCTGCATCAGGGCTTCGAGCTGGGGCGTGACCTGGGCCAGCAGTGCGCGCCACTGGTCGCTGACGATGCGGCGCGCCTGCTGCAGCGAATGGGTGGAGAGTTCGTCGGCGTACAGCGCCTGTTCAAAGTGCTCGTTGCCCGCGCCCAGCACGTTGACCACCGCGGCACGCAGGTGGTCGCCGACGTTGGCGCCCAGGAAGCCGAGCATCTGCTCCCACTGCTGGCGCGGCACAAAGCCGCTGGCGCCCAGGCGCACGGTGTCCTTTTCGGTGTCGTGTTCGGCCATGCCCATGCGGCACAAGGCTTCCAGCAAGGAACGGGGGTGCACATCGCGCGTGACGGCGCTGGCCAGGGTGTCGAAGCTCGGCTCGGGGCCCTGGCGGGGCAGTTCACGGGCGCCGTCGGGACCACCGTAGGGCGGCGTGGACATCCAGCGGTTGAACAGTTCGGTCAGCGGGCCGTGGGTGGTGCGCCGCACCGGTGCGGCCAGCGCTTCGATGCGCGAGACCTCGCGCCGGGTCAGGCCGGTGAGGGCGCTGATGCGGCTGTTCCGGCGTTGCGGGTTGGCGCCCTCGCAGGCCTGGCGCGCCGCCTTGACGAAGGCCTGGCGCAGGTGTTCCTCCACCGCCTGGATCGGCACACCCTTGCCCACGCAGAGCTGGGCCATGGGCTCCAGCAGTGCGTCCAGCGTGGCCAGCAGCGGTTGCGTGGCATTGGCCGGGCTGGGTTGGACAGAGGGGGCGTTGGTCGGGTTCATGGTGTGCCTGGGGGATATTTAAAAATGTGCAACTTACACAGATATTAAGGCGCATGTAAAGTTGTGGATGCGGCCCGGGCCTATTCAGGCCTCAGTCCGTTCCAGCACCCGGCGCCGGACGCACCAAACACAAACGGGCGCCAGAGGCGCCCGTTTGTGTGGGGAGGGGAGGTGAGGGCTGCGTCGTCAGAACGGCAGGCCGACGTAGTTTTCCGCCAGCGAGCCCAAGGCCCGTTCGGACGAGAACAGGTACTCCAGCTCGGTCTGCTGCAGCTTCTGGTCGTAGGTCAGGTTGTCGGGGAAGGTGTGCAGCATGGTGGTCATCCACCACGAGAAGCGCTGCGCCTTCCACACCCGGGCCAGGGCCTTGGCCGAGTAGTTGTCCAGTCCCGCGTCATCGCCCTGCTGGTAATGCGCGACCAGCGCGTGGTAGAGGTAATAGATGTCGGACGCGGCGCTGTTCAGGCCCCGCGCGCCGGTCGGCGGCACGATGTGGGCGGCGTCGCCGGCCAGGAACAGGTTGCCGTAACGCATCGGCTCGGCCACGAAGGAACGCAGTGGCGCGATCGACTTCTCGATCGACGGGCCGGTGACCAGGCGTTCGGCCACGTCGGCCGGCAGGCGGCGCTTGAGTTCTTCCCAGAACTTGTCGTCGCTCCAGTCCTCGACCGTGTCGGTCAGCGGCACCTGGATGTAGTAACGCGAGAGCACCTGCGAGCGCAGCGAACACAGCGCAAAGCCGCGCTCGTGCTTGGCGTAGATCAGCTCGGGCGACACCGGCTTGGTGCGCGAGAGCACGCCCAGCCAGCCGAACGGGTACACCTTCTCGTATTCCTTGAGCACGTCGCGCGGGATGGACTTGCGGCTGACGCCATGGAAGCCGTCGGCGCCGATCACGTAGTCGCAGTCGATGCGCACGATCTCGTCACCCTGGCGGTAGGTGACGTAGGGCTGGTCGCTCTTCAGGTCGTGCGGCTGCACGTCTTCGGCGTTGTGGATCACCACGCCCTTCATCTTGTCGCGCGCCTCGTACAGGTCGCGGGTCAGTTCGGTCTGGCCGTAGACCACCACCGAGCTGCCACCGCTGTGCTTGTGCAGGTCCACGCGGTTCATCTTGCCGTTGTCGGAGATGAGGAAGCCGTCGTGGATCTCGCCCTCGCGGTCCATGCGCTCGCCGCACTGGGCTTCGCGCATCAGCTTGGCAAAGCCGTGTTCCAGCACGCCGGCGCGGATGCGGCTGAGCACGTATTCGCGGCTCTGGCGTTCGAGCACGATGGTGTCGATGCCCTTGAGGTGCAAGAGCTGGGACAGCATGAGGCCGGAAGGACCGCCGCCGATGATGGCTACCTGGGTGCGCATGGAAAGTCTCCTGTTGGTGTGAAAGGGGTGTCAGCGACTGTAGGCCGCACGCCCGTCGCTGAAAAGACCGGCCGGACGAGTCTGTGCGATGAATGGCCTTGATGTGCGATGATCGCGCAACACTTGAGACGGAGCACCGGCATGGAGATCGCCAAGGCGGATTTCATCGAAGGCATGGCCAAGGGCATGGCCGTGCTGGAGAGCTTTGACACCGAACGCCAGCGCCTGAACGCCACCCAGGCCGCCGAGCGCGCCGGCCTGACCCGCGCCGCCGCCCGGCGCCACCTGCTCACCCTGGCCTACCTCGGCTACCTCGACACCGACGGTACGCACTACTGGCTCTCGGCCAAAGTCCTGCGCTTCTCGGGCAGCTACCTCGCCTCGGCCCGGCTGCCGCGCCTGCTGCAACCCGCGCTGAACCGCCTGGCGGCGCAGACGCGCGAGTCTTTCTCGGCCGTGGTGCTCGACGGCGACGAGGTCGTGATCGTGGCGCGCAGCGCCTCGGTGGGCGGGCAGCGGCTCATGGCCTACGGCCTGCACCTGGGCGCGCGCCTGCCGGTGCACGCCACGTCAACCGGCCGGGTCCTGCTGGCGGCCATGCCGCGCGCCGAATTCAGCGCCTGGCTCAAGGGGCGCGAACTGCCGCGACTGACGCCCAGAACCACCGTGGACCACAAGGCCTTGCGCGCCATCGTGGCCCAGGTGCGGGCCGACGACTTCGCGGTGGCCGGTGAAGAACACGAACTGGGGGTGCACGCGCTGGCGGTGCCGCTCAGAAACATGCAAGGCCGCACCGTGGCGGCCTTGAATGTGGTGGCGTCACCCGAGCGGCTGGAGCCGTCGGTGATGCGCAAAGACCTGTTGCCCTTGCTGCTGGACGCCGCACGCGAGTTGCGTGCGCTCCTTTGATGGTTTGCTTGTCTATGGGGGGTCAGACCCCGAGGTACTGCTCCAGCAGCTCGGGTTTAGACAAAAGTTCATCCGACGTGCCCTCGAACACCACCTCGCCCTTGACCAGGATGACGTTGCGGTCGGTGATCTGGGTGACCTGTTTCCAGGCCTTGTCCACGATGATGCTGCTGATGCCGCTCTCGCGGATCAGTCCGCAAATGCGCCAGATCTCGCGGGCGATCAGTGGCGCCAGGCCTTCGGTGGCTTCGTCGAGGATGAGCACGTCGGGGTTGGTCATCAGCGCGCGGCCGATGGTCAGCATCTGCTGTTCGCCGCCGCTGAGCTGCTGCCCGCCGTGGTTCAGGCGCTCGGCCAGGCGGGGGAATGTCTCCAGCACGCGCTCGTAGGTCCAGTCGTGCTGGCCTTGGGTGCCGGCGCGGGCAGCCATCTGCAGGTTTTCTTTCACGCTCAGGTTGCCGAAGATGCCGCGGCCTTCTGGCACATAAGCGATACCCAAGCGTGCGATCTCGAAGGTGGGGGCGCCGGTCATGGGCTGGCCTTTGATCAGCACGCCGCCCCCGCTGGGCTTGACGATGCCCATGAGGGATTTGAGCAAGGTCGTCTTGCCCATGCCGTTGCGGCCCATGAGGCCGATCGTCTGGCCCGGCAGGACGGTGAAGTCCACGCCGCGCAGGATGTGGCTCTGGCCGTAGTGGGTGTTCAGGCCGGTGGCCTGGATCAGCGGAGTCGCACTCATGTCAGTGCTCCTCCCCGAGGTAGGCGGCCTGCACCAGCGGGTCGCTGCGCACTTGGGCCGGCGTGCCGCTGGCGATCACCTGGCCGTTGACCATCACGGTCAGCTGGTCGGCCAGGGCGAACACGGCGTCCATGTCGTGCTCCACCAGCATCATGGCGTGGTCTTTCTTGAGTTTGAGCAGCAGCTCGACCATGCGCTCGGCCTCGGCCTGGCCCATGCCGGCCAGCGGTTCGTCGAGCAGCAGCACGGTGGGCTCGGTGGCCAGGGTCATGGCGATTTCGAGCTGGCGCTGCTCGCCGTGGCTGATGGTGGCGGCCACGGTCTGGCTGCGCTGCGTCAGGCCCGCGAGCT
>NZ_JASJOY010000086.1:0-75941 GCF_031426985.1 Hydrogenophaga sp. | reverse complement strand
AGCGCGAACAGCGAGACGCGGTTGAGCGTGAAGCCCCAGGCCCAGCTGGCGAACAAGGTGGCCGTGAGCGTGAGGATGACCGCCGCGCCGACGATGACCGCCTCGCGCCGACCCAGCGCCAGGCCGACCAGCACGATCACGCTGGCGGTGGCGAAGATCAGTTTCTGGATCAGCTTGTTGGCCTTGTCGGCCGCGGTCTGGCCATAGTCGCGGGTGATGCTGACCTGCACGTCGTCGGGGATGACCGTGTTCTTCAGGTTCTCCAGCCGCTGGGCCGCGCCGCGCGCCACGTCCACCGCGTTTTCACCCGGTTTCTTGGTAACCGTGATGGTCACGGCCGGGTGGTTCTGGCCCTGCTGGCCGGGGTGCGCCGCGTCGGCCGCGCCGGGCGTGAACCACACATAGCGCTGCGGCTGCTGGGCGCCGGCTTCCACCCGCGCCACCTCGCGCAGGTAGACCGGGCGCCCGCTGCTGACACCGACCACGATGTCGCCCACGTCCTGTGCGTTCTGCAGGAATTCGCCGGTTTCCACCGACAGCATGCCGGGCTCGCCCGGGGCCGGGTTGGGGTTGACCACCGAGCCCGAGGGCAGGGCCTGGTTGGCCGCAGCGATGGCGCCGTGCAGCTGCTGCACGCTCACGCCGCGTTCGCGCAGCTGGGTCGGGTTGAGCCACACGTGCACCGCGCGGCCGGGGCCGCCGATGGTGACCACCTCGCGCGTGCCGGGCACGCGTTTGAGCTCGGTTTCCACCGCGTGCGCGACGCGCTCCAGGTCCATCGCGCTCTGCGCATCCTGGGTCCACAGCGTCGCGGCCAGCACCGGCACGTCGTCGATGCCCTTGGGTTTGACGATGGGGGTCAGCACGCCCAGGCCCTGGGGCAACCAGTCCTGGTTGGCGTTGAGCACGTCGTACAGGCGCACCAGCGCCTCGGTGCGCGGCACACCCACCTGGAACTGCACCGTCAGCACCGCGACGCCGGGGCGCGCGACCGAGTAGCTGTGCTCGATGCCCTGGATCTGCGAGAGCACGTGTTCGGCCGGCGCGGCGACCATCTTCTCCACGTCGGCGCTGGACGCACCGGGGAACGGGATGATCACGTTGGCCATGGTCACGTTGATCTGCGGCTCTTCCTCGCGCGGCGTGACCAGCACGGCGAACAGGCCCAGCAGCAGCGCGACCAGCGCCAGCAGCGGCGTGATGGCGTTGGACTGGAAAGCCCGCGCCATGGCGCCGGAGAAGCCCAGCTTCTCGGGCGTGGAGGGTTCGTTGGGGTGGCTCATGGCAGCGCCTTATTTCGCAACAGGCTGTGCGCCGGACAGACCGGCGCGGACGGGATCGAGCGCCACCTGGTCACCCGCCTTCAGGCCGGCCAGCACCTCGACGCCGTCGCCGTGCGTGGCGCCGGTGCGCACCGCGCGCAGCGCAAAGCCCTGGGCCCCTTCGTCCTTGGCGGTCACGACGTACACGCCGGTCAGCTCGCCGCGGCGCAGCAGGGCCGTGGCCGGCACCACCAAGCGCTGGGGCGCGGCCTGGGCGTTGGCGCCGACAAAACGCACGCGCACCTGGCGGCCCGGCACCTGGCCGGCACCGTCGGCGTCGCTCAGGTTCAGGCGCCATTCCACCGTCTGCGACACGGGGTCGGCCGCGGGCACGCTGGTCTTGGCGGCGGGCACGACCCAGCGGTCGGTGCCGGGCAGCTGCACCTCGATCTGCTGGGCCGACAGCGCCAGCGGCTGCTGCGAAGCGGGCACATAGACCACGGCGCGCATGGGTTGCGGCGCGTAGACGGTGAGGATGGGCGCGCCCGGCATGGCCAGCTGGCCAGCTTCCGCCTGGGTGGAGAGCACCCAGCCGTCGTACGGCGCGGTCAGGCGGGTGAAGCCCTGGGCCACGCTGGCCTGGGTCTGGCCGGCGCGGGCGGCGGCACCGCCGGCCTGGGCGGCCTTGTACTGGGCCAGGGCCGTGTCGAGCGCGGCCTGGGCGATGAAGCCTTGCGCGCGCAGGTCGCGCGTGCGCTCCCAGGCGGCCTTGGCGTTGGCGAGGTTGGCGTCGGCCTGGGCCACGCCGGCCTGCGCCTGCGCCACGCCGGCCTGGGTGGCGCGGTCGTCGATCACGGCCAGCACCTGGCCGGCCTGGACGCGGTCACCCGCCTTGACCGAGAGGGTCGCGATGCGGCCGCTGGCCTGGGCCGACAGCACGCTCTGGCGCACCGCCTGCAGGTGGCCATCGAATTCGGCCGCGCTGCCCACGGCGATCTGCCCCAGGGTCAGCACCGCCACCTGCGGGCCGGTGGCCGCCGGTGCGTCGGCGGCCGACACGCGGGCGCTGGCGAACAGGGCCGCACCGCCGAGCAGACTCAGCGAGAGTGCGCCGATCAACCAGCGGCGCTGGGCCGGCGGCAGCGGGGCCAGCGCCTGGCGGGCGGCGCGCAAGGGAACGGAGAGGCGGTCAACGGAACCGGAAAAAAGACGAGCAGGCATGGCAGACTCCTATACGGTCTGCAGTATACATATATACCCCCAGGGGTACAAGTCATCACCTGATCACCCCCTCACGGGCACCCCCTTGCCCAGGCGCCAGGCGCAGACCACAAAGCCCACGGCCGCCAGCACCAGCACGGCGTAGGCGGCGCGCAGACCCGCCTGTTCGGCGATTTCCCCCATCAGCAGGGCCGCCAGCTGTGCGCCCACCGTGAAGGCGATCATCAGCAGCGCCGACAGCCGCGGCGCCTCCTGCGAGAAACCGCGCAGCGCGATGCCCAGCAGGATGGGGAAGCCCACCGACACGCCCAGCCCGGTGAAGTAGTTGCACAGCGCCAGCCACACAAAGGACGGATCGGCCGGGCTGAGCCAGACGCCCGTCAGGGCCAGCGCGGCCAGGCCGCCCAGGCCCTGGATCTTCTGTTCCATGGTCCAGCGGCTGTGCACAAAGGCCTGCCAGATGCGGCCGGTGACCATGCCCGCCATGAGAAAACCCAGCGCCATGCGGGCCACCTGGTCGCTCTCGCCCAGGGCCTCGGTGGCGAAGCTCACGAACCAGAAGTACTGGCCCCATTCGGCCAGGCCGCTGCACACACCGGCAATCAGCACCCAGCGCACCAGCGGCTGGCGCAGCAGGCCGGCGTAGTCCAGCGGCGGGCGCGACACGCCGGCGGACACGCCGTGCGCGTGGTCGGGGCGGAACGCCACCTCGCGCAAATAGCGGCGCTGCAGCGTCAGCACCAGCATGACCAGGGCCATGAAGCCGAACACCAGGTAGGGCCCGCGCCAGCTGGGGTTGGCCGCCAGCACCGCCGCCGCCATCAGGGGCGAGAACATGGTGCCCAGGCTGTAGCCGACGTCGACCAGGCTGATGATGCGGGCGCGCTGCTCGGGCTCGTCGCTCATCTCGGCCAGCAGGCCGTGGCCGACGGTGAACAGCGCGGTCTCGAAGGTGGCGATGGTCACCATGAAGAAGGCCAGCCAGCCGAAGCTGGGCGCCAGCAGCACGCCCACCAGCGCCACCACCACGGCGGCGGTGTAGGCGCGCAGCAGGCGGCGCGGCGGAAAACGCTTGGCGATGGCGCCGCCCAGCAGCGAGCCGACCGCGCCACCGGCGCTCCAGATCGCCATCAACCAGCCCATCTGCTGGAAGGACACGCCCATCTGGGCGCGCAGGTTGGGGGTCACCGCCCCCAGCAGCGCCCCGAAAATGCCCCAGGTGAGGGCGCAGTACAGGATGATCCAGGCGACGTAGGGCAGGCCGCGCAGGGTTTTCAGCGGGGCGGCCAGGAAGGCGGAAACGGCGTTCACATCGGGCTTTCAATCGGGCAATGCAAACGATTGTCTGCCGAGACCCGCCCGCGCGCCCGGCGGGGCCTGCAAATGAACCTGCGTGGTACCCGGGTTCTACGCCGGCTCGGCGAACGGCACACGCTGCGCGACCGCGCACAGCAGTTCATAAGAGATGGTGCCGGCCGCGCGCGCCACCTCGTCCACCGGCAGTTGCGCACCGGTCGAGGGCGAGACGCCCCAGAGCACGGCCTCGCTGCCGATGCCGACCGGCACGCCGGTGGCGTCCAGCGGCGCCAGGTCGACGGTGATCATGTCCATGCTGATGCGGCCGACGATGCGGGTCTTCACGCCGTTGACGAGCACCGGCGTGCCGGTGGGCGCGTGGCGCGGGTAACCGTCGGCGTAGCCGCAGGCGATGACGCCGACGCGCATGGGGGCGTCGGCCGTGAAGGCCGAGCCATAGCCCACGGTGTCGCCGGGCTGCAGGCTCTGCACGCCGATGACCTTGGTGGTCAGGCTCATGGTGGGCTTCAGGCCCCAGCCGGCGGCCGTGTGTTCGGGATGGTCGGGCGCGCCGCCGTAGAGCGCGATGCCCTCGCGCACCCAGTCGGCGGCGAGCGTGGTGACGCCTTCGCCGCGCAGCGGGCTGCTCGCGTGGCGCAGGATGGCGGCGCTGTTGCACAGGCTGCGTTCGCCCGGCAGGTCGGCGGTGGCGGCCTCGAAGGCGGCCACCTGGTGGGCGATGCCGCGCGGGCCGTCGGCGTCGCTGAAGTGGGTCATGAGCGAAATCTCTTCCACCTGCGGCAGCGCATTGAGCCGCGCCCAGGCGGCGCGAAACGCATGGGGCGTGAAGCCCAGGCGGTTCATGCCGCTGTTGAGCTTGAGGAAGACGCGGTGCGGCACCTGGGTCTTGTGCGCGGCCAGCCAGTCGATCTGTTCGGTGCAGTGCACGGCGTGCCAGATGTTCAGGCGCGAACACAGTTCGAGGTCGCGCGGCTCGAACACGCCTTCGAGCAACAAGACCGGACCGCGCCAGTCCAGCGCCCGCACGCGCTGGGCCTCGGCCAGGTCGATCATCGCGAAACCGTCGGTGCTGCGCAGCGCGTCGAACACGCGTTCGATGCCGTGGCCGTAGGCGTTGGCCTTGACCACCGACCAGACGCGGGCGTCGGGCGCGCGCACGCGGGCCTGGTCCAGGTTGTGTTGCAGGGCGGCGGAGTGGACGGTGGCAAGAATGGGACGGGGCATGGCGGGACCGTGCAGAAGGACAGGGGCGGAGGTCGGCAGAAAGCGCCGACTGTCGCACAAACCCGCCCCGGCCTCACGATCGCGCAGGGCGATTCATGTGGGAGCAGCGGTGCTTCTACAGCTGCTCCAGGTTCACATAGACCATGGTCTGGTTGAGCAGCTGGAAGGCGATCTCGCCAAAGGTCATGGGGCCGGTGATCGGCCCGGTGCGCTGGCCTTCCAGCTCGCCGTAGAGGTAGTTGAGGATGCAGTTGCAGCTCCAGCTCGCGCCCAGCGCGTCGCCCGGCAACGACCGCCCGAACGCCTGGGCGTAGTCGGGCACCGGCTCGGCGATGCGGTACGCCACGTCGTCGAACACCGGCGCGTAGAAATCCACCCGGCCGGCCGCCGCATCCACCGCCTTGAACGAAACGTTGATCATGGCGCCCGAATAGTCGGCCACCAGCGGCAGGCGGGTGTCGATGCTTTTCTGCTCCAGATACTGGGCCAGGTTCATCAGCTGCCCGTTGACAAAACACTCCTGCGCCGAGAAGCCGGTGGACGGAAAACGGATTTCGTCGCCGCGGCCCGGCTGGAACAGGTTGAGGATGTCGATGCGCGGGTAGATCGACTCCGGCAGCGGAATGTGAATGGCCAGTGCGCGGTCGTTGCTGAACACCAGCGTCTGTCCGTTGACCACCACCGGCGCGGCCCGGCCCAGATCGTCCAGGTGCACGCCCGCGATCCAGCCCACCAGGGGCTTCATGTACATGTCCTCGAAGGCCGGCGCCTCGCGCGCGAAACGCGAATGCACCTCGGAGAACGCCGGCACGATCAGCACCGTCAGCCCGTGCGCCGGGGCGTCCAGCGCCACCTTGTGCAGGTTGCCCACGTCGTACCAGCGCAGCTGCGGCGCGCCGGCGTGGTTCGGCAGCTCGGTCACAAAGAGCTTCTGCCGCGAGGTTTCGCCACCGTCCTGGGCCATGAAGTACGGAATGCTGCCGGCCAGCCAGTTGCCCGGGGGCAGGCGGCGCAGCAGGGCCTCGTCGGCCGCGATCGAGAGGTAGGCGCCGCTGCGGATGGCCACCAGGGTGTCCTGCAGGTCCATCAGCGCGCCGCTGACCGGCCGCGCCGGAGGGGTTCGGGATGCGTTCATATCGGGTCAAACCAGCCGCAGCTGGTCCAGTTCATGCGTGAGCACACGCTCGTTTTTGACGAAATAGCGGTGCAGCTCCTTGAGCTTGAGCAGGCGCACCTCCTCGTCGTGGATCAGGTCCAGCTGCGAGCGCAGCTTGGTCAGCATCAGCTTGAGACTGAGGACTTTGATGTCCAGGCTCAGATCACCGTCGAGCAGGCGCAGCCAGACCGGGTCGGTCACATCGGGCACGGCGCTGCCGGCGGGTGCGGGCTCGGCGGACGCGGCCGCTGGCGGCGGCGGCTCGGTCGGCCGGGCGGGCTCGGGCTCGGCGCCCCCGGCGCGCCCGGTGTCCAGTGCGTAGCGGTAGCGCCAGACGTCCTGCAGGCTCAGGTCCAGCAGCGCGCAGACCGACTGCAGCGGCACGCCCTCGCCGAACAGCGCGAACACCCGTGCCGCCAGCGCCCGTGTGAACGGCATGCCGGTCTCGCCCATCCAGCCGACGCCCTTGGACTCGAAGCCCAGCGGCTGTGTCACGTGCAGGTGAAAGCGGATCGGTCCGATCGCCAGGTGCTGCCAGACCGCCACCTCGCCCGCCGGAGCCGCCTTGGGCCGGCCGAACCAGCCGCGCTCGGGCGCCTGGCCGATCCAGACGTCGCAGCGGCGCTTGCGCACGTCCAGCCGGTAGTCGCGAACTTCCCAAGGCCGCTCTATCAACAGCAGCTGTCGCAGCAGCGCCTTGTCCATGCTGATCATGTAGGTGTCTCCTCTTGTGGATGCCGGAGCACCGGCCGCAAGACCCGTTCCAGCCCTGTCTTGCGCCAAACTGACACACCGGCACCGATGCCGGCGGCGCCATTGCCACCGGGCGCAACACCGGGCCGCGCCGTCCCGGGACCGTCCGGGTGGCGTGCTATAACCCCGCATCGTTGGAGACAGCCCCAGGCCCCACGCAGCCGCTCCCCCCGGACACCGAACGCCGGCCACAACAAGACCCCTGATGAAGCGCGGCTTCTACACCATCATGACGGCGCAGTTTTTCAGCTCTCTGGCTGACAACGCGCTGTTTGTGGCCGCCATCGAGCTGCTGCGCAGCCGGCACGCGCCCGAATGGCAAAGCGCGGCCCTGGTGCCCCTGTTTGCCCTGTTCTACGTGGTGCTGGCCCCGTTCGTGGGGGCGTTTGCCGACGCGCGGCCCAAAGGCCAGGTCATGTTCATCAGCAACGCCATCAAGGTGGTGGGCTGTCTGCTGATGCTGGTGGGTGTGCACCCACTGCTGGCCTACACCCTGGTGGGCCTGGGCGCCGCGGCCTATTCGCCGGCCAAGTACGGCATCCTCACCGAACTGCTGCCGCCCTCGCAACTGGTCAAGGCCAACGGCTGGATCGAGGGCCTGACCATCGCCTCCATCATCCTGGGCGTGCTGCTCGGCGGCCAGCTGGTCGGACCGTACCTGTCGGCCAAGCTGCTCGCCCTCGACCTGCCGTTCCTGTCCACCGGCATCGACCGCGCGGCCGAAGCGGCCATTGCGGTGCTGGTGGCGGTGTACGCGCTGGCCGCCGCGTTCAACCTGCGCATCCCGCTGACCGGCGTGACGCCGCGCCCCATGCAGCGCAACCCGGTGTTCCTGCTGCAGGACTTCTGGCTCTGCAACAGCCGCCTGTGGCGCGACCACCTGGGCCAGATCTCGCTGTCCACCACCACGCTGTTCTGGGGCGTGAGCGGCAACCTGCGCTACATCGTGCTGGCCTGGGCCGGCGCGGCGCTGGGTTACAGCACCACCCAGGCCTCCAGCCTGGTGGGCGTGGTGGCGCTGGGCACGGCGGTGGGGGCGGTTGTCGCCTCGCTGCGCATGAAGCTGGACCAGGCCACCCGCGTCATGCCCCTGGGCGTGGCCATGGGCGTGCTGGTGATCGCGATGAACTTCATCGACAACGTCTGGGTCGCCGCACCGTTCCTGGTGCTGCTGGGCGGCCTGGGCGGCTTCCTGGTGGTGCCCATGAACGCGCTGCTGCAGCACCGCGGCCACAACCTGATGGGCGCGGGCCGCTCGATCGCGGTGCAGAACTTCAACGAACAGGCCTGCATCCTGAGCCTGGGCGCGCTCTACAGCTTCTCCACCGGCATGGGCCTGTCGGCCTTCGCCGCCATCACCGCCTTCGGCCTGCTCGTGGCGGGCTTCATGTGGCTGATCATGAAGTGGCACCAGCGCAACCAGCGCGTGCACGGGGTGGAACTGGAGCGGCTGCTGGAGATCGCGCGCCGCGATGATTTGCACGGGTAACCCCCCGCGCCGCGCCTGAAGGCGCGTCACCCCCCAGGGGGCGATGCGAGTGGCCCGGCAAAGCCGGTTCCACCGCATCCTTGAACATGGCACGCGCGCCGGCAAGGTCGCGATCGAATGAGGGGAAGCCGATTCCAGGGCACCGCGGAACCGGCTTTGCCGGGCCGCCAGTGCCGCCCCCTTGGGGGGTGACGCCGCAGGCGGCGCGGGGGGGTCAAAACCCTATATTGGTTTTCTCGAACCCGTCGAGCTCGACCAGCCGGTGCTGCGCCAGCAGCTTGTAGAACTCGGCTTCGGCCACCGAGCGCGAGAGGTAGGCATCGCCGCCGGCCAGGCCGGCCTTGATGCGGTCCATGCTGCCCGCGCTGGGCGCGAACATGATGACCACCGGCGACTGGCCATTGGGCTGTTTGCACTGTTTGGCGGCACGGCACACCTGGTAGGTGTCGGGTTCGCCGTTGAGGCGATCGATCGCGACCAGCCGGTACGGGTGCGCCTTGAGCATCACCAGCGCCTGTTTGCCTTCGCGCGACCAATCGATGTTCAGGCCGTACTTCTTGAAGCGTTTGTGCAGGATGCGGCCCTCGACCAGGCTTTCGGAGACCAGCAGCATGTCGCCGCGTTGCACCGCCGGCGGAACGGTCTTGCCCGTCTGGTTGGATGAGCGGGGCGAACGGGTCCTGGGCGAACGCGAGTTCGGCTGGGGCAGGTCGTCCAGGCCACCAAAGTCGGTCAAGCGCATCACACCCGGTCGTGCGGCGCGCGCGTTGAGCGCCTGCTGCCGCGGCGTGAGCGGCATGGACCTGGACACGCGCGGCGTCGGCGCGGCGGCCGGCGCCGCCGTGGACGCGACCGTCGAACGCACCATCGGCCGCGTGGACGGGAACTCGGTGTCGGCCGAGCGGCGCCGCGGCAGGGCCGCCGGCACCATGGGGGCGCTGGTCGGCAGCGGCATCTTGGCGCTCTGCAGCGGCTCGGTGGCGGCAAAACCCCGATCAGCCCCCTGGCGCGCCGCCCCGGGCTGCACCCCCTTCACCCCCGGGCGGCCGGTCGCCCGGGCCGCCATCGACGACGGTGCCGTGGCGGGACTGGGCGCCACGCCCACCAGCCGGTCGAGTTCGGCCAGCACCGAGACCAGCTTGATCGGCTTGCGCTGCAGCGGCCAGCCGGTGCCGCCGTCGCTGTTGCCCACCAGCAGCACCTTGCCGGGCAGTTCGGCGTACTGCACCAGATGCAGGGCCTGCAGGTTGTCGGCGTTGACGATGAGGATCTGCGCGTCCATCACCTCGTCCTGCACCTGGTAGGCCGGCGGGCGGCGGGCCGCCAGCCGGAAAAAGGATTCAAAGGTCGCCGACTCGTTCTCGGCAAAGCCCACCAAGGCTATCGTGTATGCGCCCACCATGCCACCGCCTCTTGTGTTGATCTGTTTCGTGATGAAATGAATACCAAGGGCTTACCCCTTCTCCCATCAGTATGCCCGCTTTGGTGCAGTGGCCGCCGCCGATCCTCGGCGCGGCCGTGAGACATTTCCCGCAAGTCGCAGATGTGCGGCACCATGTGTGGCTGCCATCCCACCCGACCGACCGGAGTTGCCCATGACCACCCCGCCCACCAGCGTCTACGACTTCGACGCCTTGTCCATCGAGGGCCGTGCCGTGCCCCTGTCGCAGTACCGCGGGCGGGTGCTGCTGATCGTCAACACCGCCAGCGCCTGCGGCTTCACGCCGCAGCTGGGGGGGCTGGAACAGTTGCACCAGACCTACGGCGCCCGCGGCCTGGTGGTGCTGGGTTTCCCGTGCAACCAGTTCGGCGGTCAGGACCCGGGCAGCAACGACGAGATCGGCGCCTTCTGCCAGAAGAACTACGGCGTGAGCTTTCCCATGATGGGCAAGATCGACGTCAACGGCGCCGACGCCCACCCGCTGTACCGCTGGCTCACAGCAGAGGCGCCCGGCCTGCTGGGCAGCAAAGGCATCAAGTGGAATTTCACCAAGTTCCTGGTGGGCCAGGACGGGCGCGTGCTCAGGCGCTACGCGCCGCAGGACGCGCCGGAGAAGCTGGCCAAGGACATCGAGGCCGCCCTGGCCTGAACCCGGCGCGGCGTTTCAGCCCAGCGTGCCGCACCCGGTCTCGCGGCGCAACAGGTCGGCCAGCGTCTTGCCGGGCTCGGCGGGAAACACCGCTTCGCCCACCTGCACCGTCTCCATGCGGTCGAGCCGGAAGTTGCGGAAGTCCTGCCGCTGCTCGCACCAGGCCGCCAGCGTCCAGACCTTGCCCCAGTAAAAGCAGCCCAGCGGCCGCACCTGCCGCTCGGAGCGGCGCTCGTTCAGGTCGGTGTAGCGCAACGCCACCCAGCGCCGGGCCTGCGCCGCTTCGCGCAGCACCTGCAGCCGCGACGCCAGTTCAGGCGCCAGCCCCACCGGCGCCACCATCAGCTGCTGGCTCTCGACCTCGGCCCGCACACTGTTTGGCAGCACCGACAGCACCCGCGACATCGCGTCCGACGCCGCCAGCGCCATCGCCGGGTCCAGCCATTGCTGCGCCAGCCGGGTGGCGAGGGCCATGGCGCGCGCTTCGTCGACGGTGAACATCAGTGGCGGCAACTCGAACCCCCGGCCCAGCCGGTAACCCACGCCCGCCTCGCCCTCGATCGGCACCCCCTGCGCCTGCAGGTCGGCCACATCGCGGTAGACCGTGCGCGGCGACACCTCCAGCCGCTCACCCAGCCAGGCCGCGGTGGACAGGCGCCGCCCGCGGATCAGCTGAACCAGGGCAAAGAGTCGGTCGGCGCGGCGCATGGCAAGGCCTCAAACCGCCGCCGACGGCGCGTCGAGACGGGCACGTTCATCCGACGTCAGCACGGTGGGTTCGACCACGGGCGCACCCGCCGCCGTGAAGAACGGGTTGACTTGGTATCTCCCCGACAGTCGACTGCCCGCGACGATCCGCAGGATCCGCAGCAAGGCCGCTGGCAAGCCGAAGGCCCGAGGCTTGGGCTCGCCCAGCGCGCTCTGCGTGTTGGCACTCGCCAGCACGGGGCCGAAGGCCGCCTCAAGTGGCGCGCTGTCTAGGCACGGCACGAGCAGGCCGGTGAACGGCAGGTTGCGGCTGGTCATGGTGTTGCCCACCGGGGTGCGGCAGCACGCGGCGTACCAGCGCAACATGCCCTGGGGCGACAGACGCATCACCGCCAGGTGTTCGATGCCCCGGGTGAACCGGATGCGGTGCGGCGCCAGCTGCACCACGTCCGAGCCGCCCTGCGCGTCCAGCACGCGCGCGGCCGGACCGAGATACCGGGCGAACGCCTGACAGTCCTTGCAGTAGCACACCATGCGGCTGGTTGGTCCACCCCGTTCGATCTGGCCTTGCAAGGCACCGCAACGGCAACGCAGGGGATGGGTGTCGGCGGTCATGAAGGCTTCCTGAACAGGTGGGCATTCATTGTGCGGTCATCCCGACAGGTGACAGCCCCAGCGCATCGAGCTGCGGTGCGATCGGTGCTGGCTCGGCGGCCAGATCGCGCACATCGTGCCGGAACGGCACGAAGCCGCCGACCACGTCGCCCGGACGCAGCCGCCGCAGCGGCGCACCCTGGCCGTGGCAGACCTGCATGAAACCCACCGGCGCGTGGTCGCGACCACGCTGCGCGTGTTCGGCGCAGGCCACCGCGATCCAGCAACGCGGCCGGGGCGGCGGTGGCAACGTTCACTGGCCTACCTTCGCCCTGACGGCCTGTGGGGCGAGCGCCCTTCGGAACGGCCGGACGGTCGCTCATGCCAGCGCGTGGATGCCCACGCGGTTGCCTTCGCTGTCGATGATGTGGGCGAAGCAGCCCATGCCGTCGGGCAGGGTCACCTTGGGCAGCGCCACCTGGCCGCCCAGCCCTTCGACGCGCGCGAGCCAGGGATCGAGGTTGTCGCCGGCGTTGAGGTAGACCAGCGTGCCCTGGGTGGCCGGCTGCATGGCCGGGCTCTTGAACAGCGCGCCGCGCACATCGTTCTCGCGGTCGCCGGGAAAGACGGCCAGCTCCTGGCCGGGGCCGCCGAAAGCTTCGCGCTGGAGGGACTGGCGGGTCAGCGCTTCGTAAAACCGCTGCGCGCGGTCCATGTCGGCGACGGGGATTTCGAACCAGTTGAGGGCATGTGCCATGAAAAACTCCAGGTCGTGGTTGAACAGGACCTGGAGTCTGAGCGCCCCCTCCTGCCAGCGTGTTGTCAGCAGGCTGGCAGTGCTGGCATCAATGCATCAGAGCAGCTCGGACGGGATGTTGCCGCCGTTGGCGGCGATGTGACCCAGCACGTTCTTGTGCAGCCACATGTTCATCTGGGCCGAGTCGGCCATCTTCTCGTCGGGGCAGTACAGCTCCTTGGCCAGTTCCTTGCGCGCGGCCAGGCTGCTGTCCAGGCCCAGCAGCTTGAGCAGGTCGACGATGGAGGTCTTCCAGTTGAGCTTCTCGGGGTGGTTGGCGGCCTTCTCGGTCAGCAGGGCGACCACGTCCACCATGGCGATGGGGTTGACCACGGGCGCGGCCGGGGCCGCCGGCGCTGGAGCAGCGGCGGCGGCTGCGGGGGCGGTCGCGGGCGGCGGTGTGATGACGGGCGCGGCGGCCGCCTCTTTCATGCCCAGCTTTTCCAGGATGTTGCTGAAGAAACCCATGTCAAATCTCCAATGGCGTCGTGAACACAAACACGGCGTCCGACGCTGAGGACACCGCCGCCCCAGCTTAGCGCCGCCCGACGACAAAGGTGTTACTTTTTCCCGCACCGGACGGCGGCCCGTGCACAAATGCCGCCTGGTGTCAGGCCAGCGCCGCGTCCAGCAGCTCGATCCAGTGCTTCACCGGCGTGGCGGTGCCGCTTTGCAGGTGGGTGATGCAGCCGATGTTGGCGCTGGCGATCACCGCCGGCTGCAACTCGTTCAGGTGGCCGAGCTTGCGGTCGCGCAGCTGGTAGGACAGCTCGGGATTCAGCACCGAGTAGGTGCCGGCCGAACCGCAGCACAGGTGGGCTTCGTTCTTCGCCACCTGCACCGTGAAGCCCAGCGCGGCCAGGTGCGTTTCGACACCGCCCTTGAGCTGCTGGCCGTGCTGCAGGGTGCAGGGCGGGTGGAAGCCGATGACTTTCTTCGCGTCGGGTTGCTGCGCCAGCTTGGGCCTGAGCACCGGCACCAGGGCGGGCAGCAGTTCGCTCAGGTCTTTCGTCAGCGCGCTGATGCGCGCCGCCTTGGCGGCGTAGACCGGGTCGTGCTGCAGGATGTGGCCGTACTCCTTGACGGTGACGCCGCAGCCGGAGGCGTTCATCACGATGGCTTCGGCGCCCGCCTCCACATGCGGCCACCAGGCGTCGATGTTGGCGCGCATCTGGGCCATGCCGCCGTCCTGGTCGTTGAGGTGAAACTTCACCGCGCCGCAGCAGCCGGCTTCCGAAGCCACCACGGTCTGGATGCCGGCGGCGTCGAGCACGCGCGCGGTGGCGGTGTTGATGTTGGGCATCATGGCCGGCTGCACGCAACCCGCGAGCATCAGCACCTTGCGCGCATGGGTGGCGGTGGGCCAGCGGCCGGCGTCCTGCTTCGCGGGCACCTTGTTCTTGATCGTCTCGGGCAGCAGCTCGCGCACCAGCTGGCCGAGCTTCATCGCGGGGCCGAAGGCGGGCGAGGTCAGCCCTTCTTTCAGCAGCCAGCGCACCGCCCTTTCGCCGGCCGGGCGCGGCACCTTGGCGTCGACGATCTTGCGGCCGATGTCGACCAGATGGCCGTAGTCCACGCCGCTGGGGCAGGTGCTTTCGCAGTTGCGGCAGGTCAGGCAGCGGTCCAGGTGCAGCTGCGTCTTGCGCGTGGGCTCGGCGCCTTCGAGCACCTGCTTCATCAGGTAGATGCGGCCGCGCGGGCCGTCCAGCTCGTCGCCGAGCAGCTGGTAGGTCGGGCAGGTGGCGGTGCAGAAGCCGCAGTGCACACACTTGCGCAGGATGGCTTCGGCCGCCTGGCCGTCGAGCGTGTTCTGGTATTGGGGGGCGAGTTGGGTTTGCATGGCTTATCCCATCCGGCCGGGGTTGAAGAGGCCCTGCGGGTCGAAGGCCTCGCGCAGGCGGCGCGTGATGGTGTGAATCGCCGTGCTCTGCGCGTCGAAGCGGCGCACGCCGGGCGCGCCATCGGTCCCGGCGCGGAACAGCGTGGCGTGGCCCTGCACCGCGGCAGCGGCGGCGCGGATCTGCGTCGCCGCCGAGGCGGGCGCCCACAGCCAGCGCTGCGCGCCTTGCCATTCGATCAGCTGGGCAAACGGCAGGTCCAGCACCGGCGCGGTCTGCGGCAATGACAGGCGCCACAGGCAGACATCGGGCGACGGCGCGGTGAAGAACGGCAGGCGCTGGTCGCGGCAGGCGGCCCAGTCGGGGCCGGCCTGGGCGTTGTCCATGCGCTGGCCGCCGGCTTCGCGGGTCAAGCGCTCGCTGGCGGCTTCGACGGCCGCGACGGCGCCGCGCAGGCGCACGAACAGCAGCTCCGGTTGGTCCGGCGCTGTTTCATCCTTCACCCAGCACGATGCATTCAAAGGCAGCGGCTGACCGCCCAAGCGGTGCAGCTGTTCCAGCGCGTCGTGCTGGCCCATCTGGAACACCAGGGTCGCCTCGCCCGGCGCGACCGGCAGCACCTTGAGCGAGAGGTGGGTGATCACGCCCAGCGTGCCCATGGAGCCGGCGAGCGCACGGCTGATGTCGTAGCCGGCCACGTTCTTCATGACCTGACCGCCGAAGGTCAGCCACTCGCCACGGCCGTCGATGAACTGGGCGCCGAGCACGTAATCGCGCACGCCGCCCACGCTGGCACGGGCCGGGCCGGCCAGGCCCGCGGCGACCACGCCGCCAATGGTGGACCCGTCACCGACATGCGGCGGATCGAAGGGCAGGTGCTGGCCTTTTTCCGCCAGCGCGGCCTCGACCGCGGCCAGCGGCGTGCCGGCCCGCACGGTGATGACCAGCTCGGTCGGCTCGTGGCTGACGATGCCCGACCACTCGCGGGTGTCCAGCGGCTGGCCCTGCAAGGGTTCGCCGAGAAAGGCCTTGGTGTCGCCGCCGCGGATGCGCAGCGGCGTGCGCGCAGCGGCCGCGGCGCGCACCTGCTCGATCAGGGCCTGCGGGGTGTCTGGATTGGTGGGGCTGTCTTGCATGGCCGCCATGGTAGCGGCGGGGCCTGGCGCGGCCGTTGAATTTTTTGCACGCAGCGCTGCAATCGCAGCGGAGCGCGGGGGACCGAGCCCCGTCGCTCAATCGCGCCCGGTGTGTCCCAGACAGGCGCCGGCGTTGGGCCGGCCCTTGCATTCTTTTCGCAGCCGCTGGCGGCGCGCGGCCGGTCTTTCGGCCGAGGGCGCGTCGATGAAGCGCACGCTGGTGGGCAACTGGCGCCCGGCGGGTGCCGGGGCCGAGCCTGGCGTGGCGCCGATGGCGGCCGAGCCGCCCAGCAGGAGCATGAGCGCGGCACAACGACCGGCGACGGTGATTCGGAACATGGGGCCTCCCTGCGATGTGTGACGGCACCCATGCTCGTCGCGGCCGGCGCCCACTGTCTGTGACGCATTCACCAGCGCCAGCCGCCGCCGGACGAAAAAAAGCCCCCGGGCCGGGCGGCGCGGGGGCTCAACATCCATCGGAGACGCTCTGACAAATCGGCGGCGTGTGCGCTGGCGTTCCTTTCAGGTGCACACGCCGGGGTGGCGGTCGATCAGCGGTTGTAGGCGGTTTCGCCGTGCGAGCTGATGTCCAGACCTTCGCGTTCCTGCTCTTCGGTCACGCGCAGGCCGATGGTCAGGTCGACGATCTTGTAGGCAACGACGGAGACCACGCCCGACCACACGATGGTGATCAGCACGGCCTTGGCTTGCGTCCAGACCTGGCCGGCGATGGTGTAGGCGTCGGCCGTGACCATGGCCACCGTGGTCCAGTCGGCCACCAGCGAGGGGCCACCCAGGTTGGGGCTGTTGAACACGCCGGTCAGCAGGGCACCCAGGATGCCGCAGACACCGTGCACGCCGAACACGTCCAGCGAGTCGTCCGCGCCCAGCAGCTTCTTCAGGCCGGTCACGCCCCACAGGCCGGCAAAGCCCGCCAGGAAGCCGATGATCAGGGCACCGACGATGCCGACGTTGCCGGCAGCGGGGGTGATGGCGACCAGGCCGGCGACGGCACCGGAGGCGGCGCCCAGCATGGAGGCCTTGCCCTTGGCGAGCGATTCACCGATGCACCAGGCCAGCACGGCGGCGGCGGTGGCGAAGAAGGTGTTGATGAAGGCCAGGGCGGCGTAGCCGTTGGCTTCCAGGGCGGAACCGGCGTTGAAACCGAACCAGCCCACCCACAGCAGCGAGGCGCCGACCATGGTCAGGGTCAGGCTGTGCGGGGCCATGGCTTCCTTGCCGTAACCGATGCGCTTGCCCACCATGTAGGCACCGACCAGACCGGCGACGGCGGCGTTGATGTGCACCACGGTGCCGCCGGCGAAGTCCAGCGCGCCCATCTGCCAGATGTAGCCGGCCTTGCCGTTCATCTCATCGACCACGTTGGCGGCGCTGTAGGCGTCCGGACCCATCCAGTACCAGACCATGTGGGCGATCGGGGCGTAGGAGAAGGTGAACCAGATGGCGGTGAACAGCAGCACGGCGCTGAACTTCATGCGCTCGGCGAAGGCACCCACGATCAGGGCGCAGGTGATGCCGGCGAAGGTGGCCTGGAAGGCGGCGAACACGATCTCGGGAATCACGACCCCCTTGGAGAAGGTGGCGGCGTTCACAAACGTGCCGGCGGCGTTGTCCCAGATGCCCTTCATGAACAGGCGGTCGAAACCACCGACGAAGGCGTTGCCCTCGGTGAAGGCCAGGCTGTAGCCGTAGACGGCCCACAGCACGACGATCATCGAGAAGGTCACCATGACCTGCATCAGCACCGACAGCATGTTCTTGCTGCGCACCAGGCCGCCGTAGAACAGGGCCAGGCCGGGCACGGTCATCAGAATGACCAGCAGGGTGGAGACCATCATCCAGGCGGTGTCGCCCTTGTCGGGGGTCGGGGCGGGCGCGGCTGCGGCTGCGGCCGGTGCGGCCTCTGCGGCAGCGGCCGGTGCTGCAGCAGCGTCGGCGGCCGGTGCGGCTGCGGGCGCCGCGGCGGCATCGGCCGCGGGTGCGGCAGCGGCGTCTGCCGGTGCAGCGGTGGCCGTGGCGGCCGCGGGTTCGGTGGTGGTCTGCGCCGTGGCGTTCAGGCCGCCCAACGCCAGGCCCATGCCCAGCAACAAGGTCGCAAGTAGCTTTTTCATGTTGGTGCTCTTTCGTGTGCGGGTGCCGGGATCAGAGCGCTTCCTTGCCGGTTTCACCGGTGCGGATGCGAACCACCTGTTCGAGGGAGGTGACGAAGATCTTGCCGTCGCCGATCTTGCCGGTGCGGGCGGCGCCTTCGATGGCTTCGATCACGCGCTCGACCAGGCTGTCATCGACAGCGGCTTCGATCTTGACCTTGGGCAGAAAGTCGACCACGTATTCCGCGCCGCGGTACAGCTCGGTGTGGCCCTTCTGACGGCCGAAGCCTTTGACTTCGGTGACGGTGATGCCTTGCACGCCCATGCCGGAGAGCGCTTCGCGCACCTCGTCCAGCTTGAACGGCTTGATGATGGCGGAGACCATTTTCATGCTGTGTGTCCTCTTCAGATCAGGAGGGTGCCCGGTCCAACCGGCTGACACCACGGGGGTTGATGCAATCGCTTACAGCCCCAAGCAGGGACTGTGCCAACCCCAAAACCGCAGCGGCACCGCCCTGTGGCCAAAACACGGCGCATCCCCCATCGGTGGGGCCGTTCCCGCCGGGGGCTGTGACATCATGGACAGCGTTTGCGCGAGGTCGCCGCCACAGGCGCCCCGCAACGCACCACATAAGTGCACACCAAAACAAGCGGTGCATCCGGGGTCGACCGGCCTGGCGCGCACCGAAACAGGGAGGAATGGGGCATGAGTCTGTCTTTGGTGCACAGCCGTGCGCTGCTGGGGCTGGACGCGCGGCCGGTGCAGGTGGAAGTGCACCTGGCCAACGGCCTGCCCAGCTTCACGCTGGTGGGGCTGGCCGACACGGAAGTGAAAGAGGCGCGCGAGCGCGTGCGCTCGGCCATCGCCAACGCGGGGCTGGAATTTCCCAGCAACAAGCGCATCACCGTCAACCTGGCGCCGGCCGACCTGCCCAAAGACTCGGGCCGGTTCGACCTGCCGATCGCGCTGGGCATCCTGGCCGCCAGCGGCCAGATCGACCCGGCGCGGCTGGACGGCTGGGAATTCGCGGGCGAACTGTCGCTGGGCGGTGAACTGCGCCCGGTGCGCGGCGCCCTGGCCATGAGCCTGGCCCTGCACCAGGGCGGTGGCACTGTGCGGCTGGTGCTGCCGCCCGGCAGCGCCGAAGAAGCGGCGCTGGTGCCGCAGGCGCAGGTGCACCGGGCGCGCCACCTGCTGGACGTGGTGGCGCAGTTTCTGCCCACGCGCGCCGAGGCGGGCGGCGAACCGCCCTCCGACGGCGACGGCTGGGTGCGCCTGGCGCCCACCGAACTGGGCCAGCCAGCCCCGTGCGCCGACCTGGCCGACGTCAAAGGCCAGGCCGCCGCCAAGCGGGCGCTCGAAATCGCCGCGGCCGGTGGCCACAGCCTGCTCATGGTCGGCCCCCCCGGATCGGGCAAGAGCATGCTGGCCCAGCGCTTTGCCGGCCTGCTGCCTCCCATGGACACCACCGAAGCGCTGGAATCGGCCGCGGTGGCGTCGCTGGCCGGGCGCTTCCACCCGGACCGCTGGGGACAGCGCCCGACCTGCGCGCCGCACCACAGCGCCAGCGCCGTGGCCCTGGTGGGCGGTGGCTCGCCCCCGCGGCCGGGCGAAATTTCACTGGCGCACCACGGCGTGCTCTTCCTAGATGAACTCCCGGAATTTCCCCGAGCGGCGCTGGAGGCGCTGCGCGAGCCGCTGGAGAGTGGCCACATCCGCATCTCGCGCGCGGCCATGCAGAGCGAGTTCCCGGCACGCTTCCAGCTGATCGCCGCCATGAACCCCTGCCCCTGCGGCTTCCTGGGCCACCCCAGCCGGGCCTGCCGCGACACGCCCGACCAGATCGCGCGTTACCAGAGCAAGCTCAGCGGCCCGCTGCTCGACCGCATCGACCTGCACGTGGAAGTGCCCGCCCTGCCGCCTGACGACCTGCTGCACGGCGTGGCCGGCGAACCCAGCGGCGCCGTGCGCGAGCGCGTGGTGGCTGCGCGCGACCGCGCCCAGGCGCGCCAGGGCTGCACCAATCAGGCCCTGGCCGGCCAGGCGCTGGACCAGCACGTGGGCGCCGACCAGGCGGCGCTGAAATTCCTCAACACCGCCGCCGCCCGCCTGGGCTGGAGCGCGCGCAGCACCCACCGCGCCCTGCGCGTGGCCCGCACGATTGCCGACCTGGCCGGCTGCGACGCCGTGGGCGTGGGCCATGTGGCCGAGGCGGTGCAGTACCGGCGGGCGCTGCGCCAGGGGCATTGAACGCCCTCGCCTGGCCGATACTGGCCGCCCGCCCCACCCCGACCGACCATGCCCATCGAACTGCCCAAACCCACCCGCGAACAGGCCATCCGCTCCATCGAGCGCTATTTCCGCGAACACATGGACGAGCCCATCGGCAACGTGGCGGCGGGCGGTTTGCTGAATTTTTTCCTGAAAGAAGTCGCCCCCAGCGTCTACAACCGCGCGGTGGTCGATGCCCAGGAGCGTCTGCTGGCGCGCGTGCAGGAGCTGGACATCGAGGTGCACGAGCACGAGTTCGGCCACTGGACGAGCGCCGGACGCGGCGGCCGAACCGCGGGCTGAACCCCATGGCGGTCGGCCACGGCCCGCTCAACGCAACGCAGCGCGGCCAGCGGCTGGATACTGCGACGCCACTTCAACGCACCCCACCACCATGACGCTGACTGCCCTGAACGCCGACCACGCCATGCCCGGGCGACTCGACCTGGTCGAGGGACCGGGAGGCCTGCCCTTCATCCGCGTGCGCAACGACCACGCCCAAGCGCTGGTGTCGGTGCACGGCGGGCAGGTGCTGTCATTCCAGCCCACAGGGGCGGGCGCCGACCTGCTGTTCGTGAGCGAGCAGGCGCTCTTCCAGCCCGGCAAGGCCATCCGGGGTGGTGTGCCGATTTGCTGGCCCTGGTTCGGGCCGGACCCGCAGGGCCAGGGGCGGCCGGCGCACGGCTTCGTGCGCACCCGCCGGTGGGACCTGCGCCAGACCAGCGCCCTGCCCAACGGCGAGACCCAGGTGGTGCTGGGCCTGAACGACACGGCCGACACGCGCGCGCTCTGGCCGCACGCCTTCGACCTGTCGCTGACCCTCACCATCGGCTCCACGCTGCGGCTGGCGCTGACCACGCGCAACACCGGCGACACGGCATTCGAAGTCACGCAGGCGCTGCACAGCTATTTCACGGTGGGTGACATCGCACAGGTGCGCGTGCAGGGGCTGGACGGTTGCGCCTACATCGACAAGGCCGCCGGTGCGGGCGGTGCGGTCCGGTTGCAAAACGGCGACCTGACCGTGACCGCCGAGGTGGACCGCGTCTACACCCACGCGCCGGCGCCGGCGCCGCTGAGCATCGTGGACGGTGCGCTGAAGCGCCGCGTGCGCATCGCCTGCGAAGGCAGCCGCACCGCCGTGGTGTGGAACCCCTGGGCCACCATCGCCGCCGGCATGGCCGACCTGAAGGACGACGCGTACCGGCGCTTCGTCTGCGTGGAAACCGCCAACGCGGCGGACGAGGTGATCACGCTCGCGCCGGGCGCCGCGCACACGCTGGTGGCGCAGATCGCCGCCGGCGCTCACTGATCCATCCGGCGGCGGCTGGCGGCCTCCATCTCGCGAAAGCGCACGCACACCGGATCCCCCGCCACGGCGGGGTTGCGGCAGGCGCGCACGCGACAGAAGTCGCGCGACAGGAAGTTGCTGCTGCCGGCGCAGGTCTGGTCCACCGTCAGTGCCGGCGATGGGGCGGGTGCGGCTGCGGCCGCCGGCACCGCAGCGGCCGCGTTCACGGCGGGTTGCGCCGGGCGCGCCGCTCCGCGCGACGGCGACGGGGCGGATGCCGAAGCCTTGTGCGGACGAGGGGGCTGCACCCGCACGGGCGGAGCCGGCGCCCGCGGCTCGCGTGCCAGAGCGGCCGTGGAGGTCACCGTGCTCGGGGACGCCGGCACCAGGTGCTGTGCAACCACCGCCTGCGGGGGTGACGATGCCGGAACGGGTGGGCGCGCCACCTCGGCCGTGGCGGCCTGTGACACCGGTGACGCCAACACCGTGGCCGCCGGGGTCGGCACGGGCGGGGCGGGCGACGGCGCCCCGGGCTGCACGGCCCACCAGACCGTGGCCAGACCCAAGGCGAGAACGACCAGACCGGCCAGCCCCCGTCGGGGCGACCGGCCGGCCACGGGCGCGACCGCAGGCGGATGCGCTTCCGGCGTCTCGCGCGGCACGCGGCGCTGGGGTCGGTGGGGTGTGGTCGTGCCCGCTGGCGCGCCGGGTTCCGGCGCCGGGCCCAGCCCAGACGGCAGCGGCCGCGCACAGCCGCGGCAATACCGGGCCTTGTCCCTGTTGTCCGTCCCGCAAGCCGCGCAAACCGTCATGCCCCGGGTTCTAGCACCGGGCGGGTGGACCGCGGTGCGGCAACGGATTCGGCGGAAGCGTGCCCTGGACAGGCGGCGCCCCGCCGCCCGCTCAGGGCAGTGCGGTCAGCTGGCCGTCCTGCACCTTGAGCACCTTGCCCGCCGCCCAGGCCGGCTGCGTCTCCTGCTCGAACTGCTGGCTGCTGCCGTCCTTGAGGCGCACCGAGGTGATCCACACCGTCTTGCGCGTCATCCGCTTCTGGATTTCGTTGCCCAGCACGGCGCCGCCCACGGCACCGCCCACGGTGGCGATGGTGTTGCCGGTGCCGCCGCCCACCTGGTTGCCCAGCAGGCCGCCGACCACGGCGCCGCCGACCATGCCGGCCGCACCGCCCTCGCCCTTGCGTTTGATCTTTTTGACGCTTTCGACAATGCCGCAGGTGGCGCAGATTTTCTTCAGCGCCTTGGCGCTGACGGTGGAGGTCGCACTCACCGCGGCGCTCTGGGTGGCGGTCGGCGTGGGCGCGGGTGTGGTGACGGCGGTGGTGGTGGCCGCGACGGCCAGCAGGGTGTGGCCGGCCAACAGGGTGCCGAGGAACAGTGTGCGCATGGAATCTCCTGGATGGTGTGAAACAGGGCGGCGCCCGAGGTCTTCAAACCAGGGCCGCCCTCCGGTCAGCTTAGCGCCGACGCCCCGCCCCCGCCCGACCCGCATGCAGCGCCGTGGCTTCTGTCACAGACCGTGCCCTGCGCGCCACAGCGCTGGCGACCCCTCAAAGGTTGGGGCCGAGCCAGCGCTTGAGCTCGCCGGCGGCCACACCGCTGCGCGCGGCCAGGTCGGCCACCTGGTCTTCGCCGATCTTGCCGACGTTGAAATAGGTGCTCTGCAGGTGCGCGAGGTAGAAGCCACTGACGCTGGCGGCCGGCGTCATGGCCAGGCTCTCGGTGAGCGCCATGCCAATCTCGCCGGCCTGCAGCAGCTCGAACATCTGGCGCTTGACGCTGTGGTCCGGGCAGGCGGGGTAGCCGGGCGCCGGGCGGATGCCCTGGTACTGCTCCTTGATCAGCTCGTCGTTGCCCAGGGCCTCGTCGGCCGCGTAGCCCCACAGGTCCTTGCGCACCCGCGCATGCATGCATTCGGCCAGCGCCTCGGCCAGCCGGTCGGCCAGGGACTTGAACAGGATGGCGTTGTAGTCGTCGTGCGCGGCCAGGAACTGCTGCTCCTTCTTCTCCACCCCCACACCGGCCGTGACGGCGAACAGGCCCACGTAGTCGGCCGTGCCCGCGGGCGCGACGAAATCGGCCAGGCAGCGGCTGGGGCGCATGACACCGTCGATTTCCTGCTTCTCGGTCTGCTGGCGCAGGCCGTGCCAGGTCAGCACCGGCTGCTGGCGGCTCTCGTCGGCGTAGAGCGCGATGTCGTCGTGGTTCACCCGATTCGCCGGGTAGAGGC
This sequence comes from Hydrogenophaga sp., assembly GCF_031426985.1. Lineage (GTDB taxonomy): Bacteria > Pseudomonadota > Gammaproteobacteria > Burkholderiales > Burkholderiaceae_C > Hydrogenophaga. The sequence goes on along the minus strand of NZ_JASJOY010000086.1, from coordinate 52,439 downwards.
CGATCACGGCGTTCGCCGTCAGCCAGCGGCCTTCGATGATCTTTTTGAGCATGGCCTGCGCGTCGGCGAACACCTTGGTCGCCTGCTCGCCCACCACCTCGTCACTCAGGATCGCCGGATAAGGCCCGGCCAGATCCCAGGTCTGGAAGAACGGGCCCCAGTCGATGAAGGGCTCCAGCTCGGCCAGGTCGAAGTTCTTGAACACGCGCCGGCCGATGAACTTGGGCGCCACCGGCGGCTGGGCCCCAAAGTCCACCGGCGTGGCGTTGGCGCGCGCCTGCGCCAGCGTCCACATGGGCAGCTGCTTCTTGTTGGCGTGCTGATGGCGCACGCGCTCGTAGTCGGCGTTGAGTTCGGCGATGGTCTGCAGCCGGCCGTCGCCAATGAGGCTCTGCGCCACGCTCACGCTGCGCGAAGCGTCGGGCACGTAGACCACCGGGCCTTCGTAGTGCGGCGCGATCTTCACCGCCGTGTGCACGCGGCTGGTGGTGGCGCCGCCGATCAGCAGCGGGATCTGCTGCTCGCGGAAATGCGGGTCCTTCTGCATCTCGCCGGCCACGTACTGCATCTCTTCCAGGCTGGGCGTGATCAGGCCCGACAGGCCGACGATGTCCGCGCCCTCTTCCTTGGCCTTGGCCAGGATCTCGTGGCAGGGCACCATCACGCCCATGTTCACGACCTCGAAGTTGTTGCACTGGAGCACCACGGTGACGATGTTCTTGCCGATGTCGTGCACGTCGCCCTTGACGGTGGCGATCACGATCTTGCCCTTGGGCTTGACGTCGCCGCCCGAGGCTTCGAGCTGGCGTTTTTCTTCTTCGATGTAGGGCAGCAGGTGGGCCACGGCCTGCTTCATCACGCGCGCGCTTTTCACCACCTGCGGCAGGAACATCTTGCCCTGGCCGAACAGGTCGCCGACCACGTTCATGCCGTCCATCAGCGGCCCTTCGATCACGTGCAGCGGGCGCCCGCCGGTGGCTTTGATCTCCTGCCACATCTCCTCGGTGTCTTCGGTGATGAACTCGTTCATGCCGCGCACCAGGGCGTGGGAGAGGCGCTCGCGGATCGGCAGCGCGCGCCACTCGTTCTTCTTGCTGTCGTCCTTGGCCGCGCCCTTGGCGCTCTCGGCCACTTCCACCAGGCGCTCGCCGGCGTCGGGCCGGCGGTTGAGCACCACGTCCTCCACCCGCTCGCGCAGCGTCGGCTCCAGCTCGTCGTAGACGCCGACCATGCCGGCGTTGACGATGCCCATGTCCATGCCGGCCTGGATCGCGTGGTACAGGAACACGGTGTGGATCGCCTCGCGCACCGGGTCGTTGCCGCGGAAGCTGAACGACACGTTGGACACGCCGCCGCTGACCTTGGCGCCCGGCAGGTGCTGCTTGATCCAGCGGGTGGCGTTGATGAAATCGACCGCGTAGTTGTTGTGCTCTTCGATGCCGGTGGCGATGGCGAAGATGTTGGGGTCGAAGATGATGTCTTCGGGCGGGAAACCCACCTCGTCCACCAGCACGCGGTAGGCGCGTTCGCAGATTTCGATCTTGCGCTCGTAGGTGTCGGCCTGGCCCTTTTCGTCGAAGGCCATCACCACGGCGGCGGCGCCGTAGCGCTTGACCAGCCGCGCCTGGCGCTTGAACTCGTCCAAGCCCTCTTTCATGCTGATCGAGTTGACGACGCCCTTGCCCTGGATGCACTGCAGGCCGGCCTCGATCACGGCCCACTTGGAGCTGTCCACCATCACCGGCACGCGCGCGATGTCGGGCTCGCCAGCGATCAGGTTCAGGAACCGCACCATGGCGGCCTGGCTGTCGAGCATGGCCTCGTCCATGTTGATGTCGATCACCTGCGCGCCGTTCTCGACCTGCTGGCGGGCCACGGCCAGCGCGTCCTCGTAACGCCCCTCCAGGATCATGCGGGCGAAAGCCTTGGACCCCGTGACGTTGGTGCGTTCACCGACGTTGACGAACAGGCTGCCCTCGCCGATACGCAGCGGCTCCAGGCCGGACAACAGCATGGGGGGAGGAACGGACACGGAGGGGGTTTCGGCAACGGCAGACATGGGGCTCACCAGGGTTTTGTGTTCTGAAACTGGTGAGCGCCGTTGGGGCCGGCCGGGGCCGGTGGGGCGTTGACCGCCCGTTGTCTCAAGCCTGACGACCGTCCGGGGAACGGGCGCTGCAGCGCTCCTTGAGAGGCCGCGATTTTAGTCCGCACAGGCCCGGGGACGCACGCCCGGCAGGCTTGCCCACCCTCCCCACGGCTGTTCAAGGCCCGGATGGGCCGGCTCAACGACGCGGCCGCCTCAGGCGGCGACCACCGGAATCACCTTGCGCGCCGGCTTCTCGGCCCGCGCGCGCAGCTGGCCACAGCCGCCGTCCACGTCCTGCCCGGCGGACATGCGCAGCTTGGTCAGGATGTGGCGGCGGTGCAGGCGGCGCGCGATGTCGGCGGCCTTCTCCCAGCTCGGCCGCACATAGGGCATGCCTTCGGTGGTGTTGTACGGAATCAGGTTGAGGATGGCGTACTTGCCGGTGAGCAGGCGCACGATGCCCTCGATCTCGTCGTCGCCGTCGTTGACGCCGTCCAGCAGCGTCCACTGGTACTGGATCGGGTAGCCGGTGGCGCGGGCGTAGGCCTCGCCGGCCTCGACCAGTTCTTCGGGCGAGAGCAGCGGCGCGCGCGGCAGCAGCTCGCGGCGCAGATCGGCTTTGGTGGTGTGCAGCGACAGGGCCAGCGCGGGCTTGACGGCGCCGCGCGGCAGTTCCTCGAACACGCGCGCATCGCCCACGGTGGAGAACACCAGGTTCTTGTGCCCGATGTTGCCGGCCGTGCCCAGCAGCTCGATGGCTTCCATCACGTTGTCCAGGTTGTGCGCGGGCTCGCCCATGCCCATGAAGACCACCTTGCGCACCGGTCGGCGCGTGCGCGCCAGCGCCACCTGCGCCACGATCTCGGCGCTGCCGAGCTGGCGGATCAGCCCCGTGGTGCCGGTCATGCAGAAGCGGCAGCCCACCGCGCAGCCCACCTGGGTGGACACGCACAGGCCGGGCGTGCGGTCGGGCAGCAGCAGCACGCTTTCCACCAGCTGCCCGTCGCCCAGCCGCACCAGCAGGCGTTCAGAACCGTCATCGCCGGGGTGGGCCGAGGCGAGCTGCGCCAGACCGGCCAGCTCGGCTTCGAGCGCCGGCAGCGCGTCGCGCAGCGTGGCCGGCAGGAAGTGCTGAATCTGCCGCTTGCCCGCCGTCTGCGGCAGGGCGTTGCTCCACAGGCGGAGCACGCGGTGTTCGTGTTGGGGCAGGGCGCCGAGCGCGCGCAGGCGCTCGCGCAGGGTCTGGATGCGCATGGGGTCCTGACTGTACCGGGAACCAGCGTTCAGGCGTCGAACAGCGCGCACAGCGCCGGCACCGCCTCGTCGATGAAGTGGCGCAACTTGGGCGGCACGAAGCGCTGCTGCGGGTAGACCAGGTGGACCGGGTCGGTGCGGGCCTGCCAGCCGGGCAGCAGCGGCACCAGCTGCCCCTGGTCGATCTCGCGCTGGCAGACGAAGTCCGGCAGAAGGGCCACGCCCTGGGCCTGCAGCGCCAGCCGCCGCACCAGCCGCATGTCGTTGGCGGCGAAGGCGCTGTTCACCGGCACCGTGACGCTGGTGTGGCCGCGGCTGAGGGTCCATCGCTCGCGCCCCAGGGCGCTGAAGCTCAGGCAGGCGTGGCGCGCCAGGTCGCGCGGGTGGCGCAGGGCCGGCGCTCCGCTCAGGTAGTCGGGGTGGGCAAAGGGCCGCCAGCGCACCTGCCCCACCTGGCGCGCGAAAAGGCTCGAATCGGCCAGCGGGCCCATGCGCAGGGCCAGGTCCAGACCGTGCGCCAGCAGGTCCAGCCGCTCGTCCGAAAACACCAGGTCCAGTGCCACGCCCGGGTGGCGCGCGCGGTAGCCGGTCAGGATGTCAAGCACCGCCGTGTCGCCCATGTCGATCGGGAGCGTCAGGCGCAGCACCCCGCCCGGCTCCTGGCGCCCGGCTTCGAGGTGCGCCTGCGCCTGCAGGATGTCTTCGATGCCGCGCCCGGCCTGGTCGAGGAAGGCCTGCCCGGCCTCGGTCAGGCGCAGGCGCCGCGTGGTGCGCTGCAGCAGGGTCACGCCGAGCCGGATCTCCAGCCGCGCGACCCGCACGCTCAGGGTCGAGGTCGGCATGCCCAGCAGGCGGGCGGCGGCGCTGAAGCCACCGGCCTGCGCCACCCGCACGAACACCAGGGTGTCGTTGAGATCGGGGATCTGATTGTTCATTGGGATGAAAGATGATTTCTCATTTTGCCGTCTTATCAGACAACGGCGGGCTCGGTACAGTGCATGACATTCACAAGGAGATGTCCATGAAATCCGTGTCTTTCATCCAGCGCAACGCCCAGGGCCACTGGGTCGGCGACGGCTTCCCGGTGCGCACCCTGTTCTCGTACAACGACGACCCCAGCGCCTTCTCGCCCTTCCTCATGCTCGACTACGGCGGCCCGGTCACATTCGAGCCGACGACCAAGCGCCGCGGCGTCGGCGCCCACCCGCACCGCGGCTTCGAGACCGTGACCATCGTCTACGACGGCGAGGTGACGCACCGCGACTCCACCGGCGGCGGCGGCACCATCGGCCCCGGCGAAGTGCAGTGGATGACCGCTGCCTCGGGCATCGTGCACGAGGAGTTCCACAGCGAGGCCTACGCCCGCAGCGGGGGCCCCTTCCGCATGGTGCAGCTGTGGGTGAATCTGCCGGCGCGCGACAAGATGGCGCCGGCCGGTTACCAGGGCATCGCGGCGGCGCAGATCCCGACCCAGGCGCTGCGCGACATCCACGGCGAGGCCGCCGGCACGGTGCGACCAATCGCAGGCAGCTTCGACGGCGCCGAGGGACCGGCCCGGACCTTCACGCCGATGCAGGTGTGGGACGTGCAGCTCAAGGCCGGTCACACCGTGACACTGCCGGCCGCCGAGGGCCACACCACGGTGCCGCTGGTCTATCAGGGCCGGGTGAAGACCGCCGACGGCCAGGAAGCCGGCGACGCGGAAATGATCGTCTACGAACGCGCGGGCGAAGGCGTGCAGCTGACCGCGCTGGCCGACACCACGCTGCTGTGGCTCAGCGGCGAACCGATCGACGAGCCGGTGGTCGGCTACGGCCCGTTCGTGATGAACACGCAGCAGGAGATCCAGCAGGCCTTCGTCGACTACCAGGGCGGCAGGATGGGCGCACTGTGAATCCCCCCGCGCCGCCGGTGGCGTCACCCCCCAGGGGGCGCACCTGGCGGCCCGGCAAAGCCGGTTCCGCGGGTGCCTGGCCCGATTCACCTCAAGGAGATGCCCATGTTTGAAATGACGATCAACCCCCGCGCGGCCGACCTGGGCCACGGTCTGATGGTGCGGCGGGTGCTGCCGTTCGCGAAGCGCCGCCATGTCGGCCCCTTCGTGTTTTTCGACCACGCCGGCCCGGTGCCACTGCCACCGCAGTACGACCGCGCCGCCGACGTGCGGCCGCACCCGCACATCGGCCTGTCCACGGTGAGCTACCTGCTCAGCGGCCAGATCACCCACCGCGACAGCCTGGGCACGCTGCAGCAGATCCGGCCCGGCGAGGTCAACTGGATGACCGCCGGGCGCGGCATCTCGCACAGCGAGCGCTTCAGCCACCCCGACTCCTACGCCGATGGTGGGCTGGAGCTGATGCAGTTCTGGGTCGCGCTGCCGGCGGCCGACGAAGAGTGTGAACCGGCCTTCACCCATTACCCGAAAACCCAGCTGCCCGAGCGCACGCAGGACGGCAGCTGGCTGCGGCTGATCGCGGGCAGCGCCTACGGCCTCACCAGCCCGGTGCGCACCCACTCGCCGCTGTTCGCGCTGCACGCCACACTGCAGCCCGGCGCCACGCTGGCCCTGCCCGGCGGCCACGCCGAGCAGGCGGTGTACGTGGCGCGCGGCGCCGTGACGCACGGCGACACCACGGCCGAACCCGGTCAGCTGCTGGTGTTCACCGGCGAGGGGGACGCCATCACAGCGGGCGCCGACGGCGCCACGCTCATGCTCTTCGGCGGCCAGCCGCTGGGCGAGCGCCACATGTTCTGGAACTTCGTGTCCTCGCGCAAAGAACGCGTCGAACAGGCCAAGGCCGACTGGCGCGCAGGCCGCTTTGCGCTGCCACCGGACGACCACGACGAGTGGATCCCGCTGCCCTGAGCCCGCCACCCCGCCGGTGAGCAGCCCGGCGCGAGCGAACAGGGGCTGCCCCAGTGCCACGAACAGCGCGCCGGCCAGCCTGGTGTGCGAGAGGCGGGCCGTGCGCGGTGGCGATGGCGATGGCGGTGCATTCGGTCACACCGCGGGTCCAGGCACGGCACAATGCCGGCATGTCTCTGTTCGACAAGCTCTTCGGCGCCTCTGCAGCGGCCGACACCCCCGAATCACGCTTGCCGGCCGAGCGCCAGGCCGAGGTCGATGCGTCTTCCAGCGCCCACGAAGCCGCGCACCTGCTGCGCGCGCCCACCGCGCTGATGCAACTGAGCGAAGCCGAAGCCTTGACGGTGGTCGGTTTCATGCGGCCGCACCGCTACAAGGCGGGCGCCACCGTCATCCGCCAGGGCGAGGCCGACGACACCGGCTTCATGGCGCTGGTGCTCAGCGGCGAGATCACGGTGGAGCGGCTGCAGCCCAGCCGCACCGCCCCGGTCACGCTCAGCGTGCTGGGCCCGGGCAGCCTGATCGGCGAGATGTCGCTGGTCGATGGCGAGGCGCGCTCGGCCAGCTGCACCGCCAGCACCGACGTGGCCTGTGCCGTGCTCACGCGCGAAGCGCTGGAGGCCCTGATCGCCGAACAGCCGGCCACCGCCGCCAAGCTGATGACCGCCGTGGCCAGCCGCCTGGCCGAACGCTTGCGGGAAAACGGGCAGAAGCTGCAGGTGTACGCGCGCCTGGTGCAGACGCTGCAGCAGGAGATCGACGTGCTGCTGCCCACGCCGGACAGGCGGCGAAGCTAGCCCCCACGCTCCGCCGCTGCGCGGGTCGCTGCCCCCCGCGGGGGCTGGGCCTGCCTTGGGGCGGCCCGGCGGCTGACCCGTGAGCCCCCACGCTCCGCCGCTGCGCAAAACAAAGGCCCGGTCACCCGTGCGGGGCCGGGCCGAGCCACAGACAAGGCCTCCCGGCTCAGGTGTTGGGCGCGGTCTTGGCGCTCCAGAGCATGGTGATGGCCAGGATGCCCAGCACCACGCCCAGCGACACGGCGACCGGGATCTTGAAGATGTCGATCAGCACCATCTTGGAGCCGATGAAGACCAGGATCACGGCCAGGCCGTAGTTCAGCAGGTGGAAGCGGCTGGCCGCGGCCTGCAGCAGGAAGAACATGGCGCGCAGGCCCAGGATGGCGAACACGTTGCTGGTGAGCACGATGAACGGGTCGCTGGTGATGGCGAAGATGGCCGGGATCGAGTCCACCGCAAAGATCACATCCGTCAGCGCCACCATGGCGATCACCATCATCAGCGGCGTGGCGATGCGCTTGCCGTTCTCCAGCGTCCAGAACTTCTCGCCGTCGTAGTCCTTGCTCACCGGCAGCAGCTTGCGCAGCAGCTTGAGCGCCGGGTTGTCGTTCAGGTCGGGCTCCTGGCCGGCGGCCCACCACATCTTCACGCCGGTCAGGATCAGGAACGCACCGAAGACGTACAAGATCCAGTGGAATTCCGCCAGCAGCCAGCCGCCCACCAGGATCATGCCGGTGCGCAGCACGATGGCGCCCAGGATGCCGATCATCAGCACCCGTTTCTGGAACGCCGGCGGCACCGCGAAGTAGGTGAAGATCAGCAGGAAGACAAAGATGTTGTCCACCGCCAGGCTCTTCTCGATCAGGTAGCCGGTCAGGAACTCCAGCGACTTTTCATTCGCCAGCGCCACGGACCCGGTCGAGTCTTTCACCGCCCACCACAGCAGGCCGTTGAAGAGAAAGCTCACGCCGATCCAGGCCAGCGACCAGTTCAGCGCCTCCTTGACGCCCACGGCGTGGGCGCCCTGCTTCTTGAGCACGACAAAATCGACAAACAGGGCCGCGAGCACGAAGGCGACGAAGACGCCCCAGAGCCACAGGGGTGCGATGGTTTCCATGGATGACAGGACCTTTTCTTGAGGACGGTGTTGACGAACAAACACCCTCCAAGGTCTGGCCGGAACCGGGCGGGGCGCCCGGTTCGGGACATCCGGCGGCCCTTCGCTGAAGGCCGCGTACTGACGGATGCCCCACCCGCGACAGGCCGGGCTTTGCGTCCGGTGGCGGGCTGGTTACTCCCCTTGATGGGAGCCGCGATTGTGCGGGCCGCACCGCCAGCCCCACAGCGGGAAAGATCTTCCGTTTTTTTCTGAACATTGACAAACAATCTTCAGACTGGCATACCGGCAACCCGGGCGCCCCGCCACCGCCGCGGCCGGGTGCGCCCCGTTCAGGGCAAGATCACCCCCATGTCCTCGCCCCTGCGCCCCCTGGTCACCCTGTGCGCCGCCCTCTGCTGGTGCCTGAACGCCGGCGCGGCCGGTCGTGACGAGGGTGCGCCCGGCGCCGGCCCCGACAGCGCCGAGGGCTTCTGGGTCGCCACCCAGCCCAGCGGCATCCACGTCAAATGGGCCATCCTGGACGGCGGCGAAACCTGGGGCATCTACGAAGCCCAGGGCACGATCCTGGGCGCATTCCACGGCAGCACCTCGTCGGGCAACGGCGCGCTGCATGGCAGCGGCCGGGCGTTTGACATTCCGTCGAACACTGTGGGTGCCAGCCACCACACCGGCAGCTACATCGCCCGCCAGGCGATCACCCTCACCACCGCTTTCGGCGCCCAGGTCAGCGGCCGCTATGCGCCCGGCTACGACCGGCCCGCCCGCCTGACCGACCTGCAGGGCCGCTACGCCGGCGACGCTCTGGGCAGCCGCGGCCCGGTGATCGGCATGGCGCTGCACGTGGCCGGCGACGGCACCTTCGTCATGACCTCGCCCGAGGGCTGCGCCGCCAGCGGCACCGCCCTCCCGCGCCCGGGCGGCAAGGCGGTGTTCAACGTGCGCCTGCGCTTTGCCGGCCGCGCCTGCGCCCTGGGCGACGGCGCCACCGCCAGCGGCATCGCCCACGTCAGCACCGCCAGTGGCGAGCTGTTCGTGCTGGCGATGAACGAGGCGAAGACGGACGGGTGGCTGTACCTGGGCAGTCGGGCCGCCGACTGAGCACACGCCGCCGGTGGCGCGTCAGCGGACGATCTTGCGTTCGACGGCCGACACCACCCCGGCGCGCAGGGTGACGACGGTGAGCGTCTGCGGGTCCCGCGGATGGGGGAAATAGGCCCAGGTCTTTTCTTCTGGCTGTCCACGCACAGTCCGGACGAAGGCTTCGTGGTCGGGCTTGCCCACGCGCAGCAGCACCTCGCCCTCGTGCATGCCCTGGCGGATGAAACCACGCTCGCGCGCGTCCGCCGCCGCCGCGACCGTGCACACCACCGCGCACATACCCGCCACCCACAGCGCCTGTTTGAATCGCATGTCCGTCCCCTGTTCGTGCCGCACCCCGATCGCCGGATGCCCGCCACATTCTGCGGCGCGGGCCGGGGTGGGACAAGTGCCGTCCGTGCGCCCAAAAGGGGCTCCGGGCAGCGGCACCGATGGCCATGGCCGTCCGCGTCCGCCAGGTCACCGGCGGGGCCGGCCCCCGTCCTGCCTCAGGCCGGTTCTGCGTAGAACACCTGGCGCCCCACCGCCCGCGGCGCCTGCCTCGCCACCGCGTCGTGGATGGCCCCGATGTGCTGCGGCGTAGTCCCGCAGCAGCCGCCCACGATATTGACCAGCCCCTCAGCCGCGAACTCGCGCAGCAGGCGGCTGGTCACGTCCGGCGTCTCGTCGAAGCCGGTGTCGCTCATGGGGTTGGGCAGGCCGGCGTTGGGGTAGCAGCTGATGAAGGTGTCGCCCGCGACCTTGGCCAGTTCCTGGATGTAGGGGCGCATCAGCGTGGCGCCCAGCGCGCAGTTCAGGCCCACGGCCAGCGGCTGGATGTGGCGCACGCTGGCCCAGAAGGCGGTGACGGTCTGGCCGCTGAGGATGCGGCCGGACGCGTCGGTCACGGTGCCGCTGATGATGACGGGCAGGCGCTCGCCGCTTTTCTCGAAATACTCGTCGATGGCGAACAGCGCGGCCTTGGCGTTGAGCGTGTCGAAGATGGTCTCGACCAGCAGCACGTCGGCCCCGCCTTCGACCAGCGCTTCGGTCTGTTCGTAGTAGGCCGCGCGCAGCTGCTCGAAGGAGACGTTGCGGGCGCCGGCGTCGTTCACATCGGGGCTGATGCTGGCGGTCTTGGGCGTCGGGCCCAGGGCGCCGGCCACGAAGCGCGGCTTGTCGGGCGTGCTGTACTTGTCGCAGGCTTCGCGTGCCAGCCGGGCCGAGGCCAGGTTCATCTCGCGCGCCAGGGAGGCCATGTCGTAGTCTTCCTGCGCGATGGTCGTGGCGCCGAAGGTGTTGGTCTCGATCAGGTCGGCGCCGGCGGCGAGGTAGCCCTCGTGGATGTCGCGGATCACGTCGGGGCGGGTCAGGCTCAGCAGCTCGTTGTTGCCTTTGACGTCCTTGTGGAAGTCTTTGAAGCGTTCGCCGCGGTACTGCGCTTCGCCCAGCTTGAAGCGCTGGATCATGGTGCCCATGGCGCCGTCGAGGATGGCGATGCGGTGCTTCAGGATCTCGGGCAGCGCCTGGGCGCGGGTGTAGACGGGCGTGTTCATCCCGCGATTGTAGAAAGGCCCCCGCCGGCCCGTGGCGGCGGCCACCGAACGCCCCGGACGCATCCCCGACAATACGGCCCCATGAAACACCTGCTCCCGACCGAAGCCTGGGCCTGGCTGCAAGACCAGACCGCGCAACGCGCCGCCCAGGGCCTGGAGCCCCCGCTGTTCGTGGACGTGCGCATGGAGATCGAGTCGCTCTACGTCGGCCGTCCACCGGGCGTGGTGCACATCGCCTGGTACGAATACCCGGACCTGACGGCCAACCCGCAGGCCTTCGCCAGCGCGGTGGCGGCCGAAGCCGGCGACAAGGCCCGCCCGGTGCTGCTGATCTGCCGCAGCGGCAAGCGCACGCTGGACGCGGGCACCGCGTTGCGCGCCGCCGGCTTTGCCGAGGTGGCGCACGTGGTGCACGGCTTCGAGGGCGACCTGAACGACGACTTCAAGCGCAGCAGCCTCAACGGCTGGCGCCACGACGGCCTGCCCTGGGAACAGATGTGATCGACATTTCGTCCGAAGGCGAAACGCTGGAAGCCTGCGCCGCCGTCTTGCAGGAGGTGTTCGGCTACGAGGCCTTCCGCGGCCCGCAGGCCGGCATCGTCACGCATGTGAGCGAGGGCGGCGACGCCCTGGTGCTCATGCCCACCGGCGGCGGCAAATCGCTGTGTTACCAGATCCCGGCCATCGTGCGCCAGCGCGCGGGGCATGGCGTGGGCATCGTGGTCTCGCCGCTGATCGCGCTGATGCACGACCAGGTAGGCGCCCTGCTCGAAGCCGGCGTGGACGCCGCGTTCCTGAACTCCAGCCTCACGCCCGACGAGGCGCAGCAGATCGAGCGCCGCCTGCTCAAGGGCGAGATCACCATGCTCTACGCGGCGCCGGAGCGGCTGACCACGCCGCGCTTCCTGGCCCTGCTCGATTCGCTGCACGAACGCGGCCTGCTGTCGCTCTTTGCGATCGACGAGGCGCACTGCGTGAGCCAGTGGGGCCACGACTTCCGGCCCGAGTACCGCGCCCTGGTGGTGCTGCACCAGCGCTACGCCAGCGTGCCGCGCATCGCGCTGACGGCCACCGCCGACGACCTGACGCGCGAAGACATCGTGACGCACCTGCAGCTGCAGGACGCGCAGCGCTTCGTCAGCAGCTTCGACCGGCCCAACATCCGTTACACCATCGTCGAGAAGAAGGACGGCACGCAGCAGCTGCTGCGCTTCATCCGCGACGAGCACATGAGCGCCCAGGGCCACGACGCCGGCATCGTCTACTGCCAGTCGCGCAAGCGGGTGGAAGAAGTCGCCGCCCTGCTGGTGGACCACGGCCTGAACGCCCTGCCGTACCACGCGGGGCTGGATTCGGCGCTGCGGCAGAAACACCAGGACCGCTTCCTGCGCGAAGAGGGCCTGATCATGGTCGCCACCATCGCCTTCGGCATGGGCATCGACAAACCGGACGTGCGCTTTGTCGCCCACCTGGACATGCCCAAGAACATCGAGGGCTACTACCAGGAGACCGGCCGCGCCGGCCGCGACGGCGAAGCGGCCGACGCCTGGATGGTCTACGGCCTGCAGGACGTGGTGAACCAGCGCCGCATGATCGACGAGAGCCCGGCGGCCGATGAGTTCAAGCAGGTGCTGCGCGGCAAGCTGGACGCGTTGCTGGGCCTGGCCGAGGCCAGCGACTGCCGGCGCGTGCGCCTGCTCAGCTACTTCGGCGAGGCCAGCCAGCCCTGCGGGAATTGCGACAACTGCCTGCACCCGCCGGAACTGCACGACGGCACAGAAGCCGCGCGCAAGATGCTCTCGTGCATCTACCGCGTGCAGCAGGCCAGCGGCACCGCCTTCGGCGCCGGCCACCTGATGGACATCCTGCGCGGCAAGGCGACCGACAAGGTCACGCAGTACGGCCACGACAAGCTCAGCACCTTCGGCATCGGCTCGGACCTGTCGGAAACGCAGTGGCGCGCGCTGCTGCGCCAGCTGATCGCGCGCGAGGCGGTGCGGGTGGACGACGCGCCCTACAACACCCTGCACCTGACCGACGGCGCCCGCCCCATCCTCAAGGGCGAGACCCAGGTCTGGCTGCGCCAGGTGAGCGAGGGCAAGGCCGGCCGCGGCACCCGCAGCGGCCGCAAGTCCACGCGCGACGCGGTGGCGCCCGACGGCCAGCCGCTGCCGCTGGCCGGGCGCGAATGCCTGGAGGCGCTCAAGGCCTGGCGCGCCGAGGTGGCGCGCGAGCACAACCTGCCGGCCTTCGTGATCTTCCACGACGCGACGCTGCGCGCCATCGCGGCCCAATTGCCGCAGTCGATGGCCGATCTGGACGGGATTTCCGGCATCGGCCAGAAGAAGCGCGAGGCCTACGGCGCCGAGGTGCTGCGGGTCGTGAGTGCTTTCGTTTGATCGACCCACCGCCCGCACCGCCGGCGGCGAACACCTCCGTCTGATCCCCGAAAATCTTGATAACCGCTCGTCGGGGCGGGTGCATTTTTTCCCGAATTCCTACTTTAGGCCCCTGGGGGAGCGCCGAAGTGATGGGGGAAGCTGGCAAAGGCCGTGCCCGCGCCCCCATTGAACACCCCGGGAGATCCCACATGTTCTTCAAACTGCCCTGGTTCAAAAAAGCCAAAGACGCCCACTACAGCGACACCCAGGTGCTGGAGCTGGACTTCCTCGTGGACGAATTCCACGAGGCGATGGCCGACATCCAGGACCCGCAGCGCACCCGCCTGCACGCCGCGCTGATTTCCTGCCAGAGCCCCAAGGACCTGTGGTTCCTGCGCGGCAAGCTGTTCAACCTGATTTCCAAGCACCACTGCGAATACGTGGCCAACGAACGCGTGGGCCGGCTGGACCAGAAGCTGCGCTTCTTCGTCGGCCACCACCCGGACCATTCGCCCGAAGATTTGCCGTCGGGGCCGATGGCGTTGCTTCATTGACCCCCCCGCGCCGCCTGCGGCGTCACCCCCCCCAGGGGGCGGCGCTGGCGGCCCGGCGGAGCCGGTTCCGCGGCGCCCTGGAAAAGACACTGCGCCCCGAACGCGTTGGCTTTTCACCTGACTCCTCCCTGCCCGTCCTTGTGACGGGCTTTTTTTTGTCGGTCGGCAGCCCCCTCACCGGCTTCCTAGAATCCCGTCATGTCCTCTGCCCTGCCCATCCTCATCCTCAAGACCGGTTCCACCCACGCGCCCATCCGCGCACAGCTGGGAGACTTTGAGGACTGGATCGCGGCCGGCCTGCGCGCCGGTGGGGCCGAGGTGGTGGTGCACGACGCCACCGATGCCCAGGCACCGCCGCCCGGCCACCGCGCGGTGGCCGGCGTGGTCATCACCGGCTCGCACGCCATGGTGAGCGAGCGCGAAGCCTGGAGCGAAGCCCTGGTGCCCTGGCTGCAGACGGGCGTGAGCACGGGCCTGCCCATGCTGGGCATCTGCTACGGCCACCAGCTGCTGGCGCACGCGCTGGGCGGCGAGGTCGGCCACCACCCCGAGGGGGTCGAGATCGGCACCGTGACGGTGGAACGGCACGCTGCGGCGGACAGCGACCCGCTGCTGGGCGGGCTGCCCGAGACCTTCCCCGCGCAGGCGGTGCACTGGCAGTCGGTGCGGCGCCTGCCGCCCGGCGCGGTGCTGCTGGCCGGCAGCGCGCACGAGTCGCACCACGCCTTCCGCGTCGGTGAACGCGCCTGGGGCGTGCAGTTCCATCCGGAGTTTTCCGATGCCGCCCTGCGCGCCTACCTCGACGGGCTGGGCGATCTGCTGGCCGACGAAGGCCTGGACGCGGCGGGCATCGCCGCCCGCCTGCAACCCACGCCCGAAGCGGCGTCGGTGCTGCCCCGGTTTGCGCGCATCGCGCTCAGTGAAAGCCGATAGGCCGCGCTTCACGCACCTCGGGCTTGATGCGGTGCTCGGCCTCCAGCTGGGCCAGGAACTCGTCCGGCGCCAGCGTCTCGGCCAGGATCTCGACCTGGCGCTTGACCGCCGCGAAATCGCCCGGGCACAGCTGCTCCAGTTTCGCCAGCCGTGACCGCAGGTCGTCGCTCAGCGCCGCCGCGTCGCCGCCCAGCGCCTCCACCACGAACATGCGCTCGCGCTGCTCGCGGGTGAGCGGCTTGAAGCGGATCTTGAAGGTGAAGCGCCGCAGGGCCGCCTGGTCGATGCGGTCCATCAGGTTGGTGGTGCAGATAAAGATGCCGTTGTAGCGCTCCATGCCCTGCAGCATCTCGTTGACCTCGGTCACCTCGTAGGTGCGCTGGGCGTTGCGCCGGTCCTGCAAAAAGCTGTCGGCCTCGTCCAGCAGCAGCACCGCTTTTTCGGCCTCGGCCTCGCGGAACATGGCCGCCATCTGCTGCTCGGTCTCGCCCACGAACTTGCTCACCAGATCGCTGGCGCGGCGGATCATCAGCGGCCGGTCCAGCGCGCGCGCGATGTGTTCGGCCAGCGCCGTCTTGCCGGTGCCGGGGGCGCCGTGGAAGCACAGCGTGCCGTGGCCCCGCGCCGTGAGCGCGCTGACGATGCGCGGCACCTCGTAGCGCGATTCGACGTTGAGCATCTCCAGGCTGTACTGCGTGGGCGAGGGCCGGATGGCCGCGTCGGGCTGGCGGCCCAGGGCCTGGTCGGCGTTGCGCAGCTGGCGTTCGATCAGGGCGTCGAGCATCAGCGGCTCGGCCGAGGCCTTGCGCCGGCCGGCGCCTTTGGCGGGCGCGGCGGCCAGGCCGGCGAAGCGCACCGCGGTGCGGATCTGCGCCGGCGTCAGGCCCTTGCGCGCGGTCAGGCGCGCCACCAGCGCGTCGCTCACCGCCACACCGTCCAGGGTCTTGCGCACCAGCTGTTCGCGCGCGCCGGGTGGCGGGCTCTTGAGTTCCAGGTGGTAGGCAAAGCGGCGGCGGAAAGCGGGGTCGATCTGCTCGATGCGGTTGGTCACCCACAGCGTGGGCACGGCGTTGGATTCGAGGATCTGGTTGACCCAGGCCTTGCCGCTGACGCTGTGGCTGTGCGGCGCGCTGATCTGCTCGGCGCGCGCCATCAGCTGCGCGGCTTCGCTGCTGATGGGCGGGAACACGTCTTCCACCTCGTCGAACAGCAGGGCCGAATGCGCCGTGCCTTTGAGAAAGACCTGCGCGATCTGCAGCGAACGGTAACGGTCGCGGCCACTCAAGGCATTGCCGTCGCGGTCGGCGTATTCCACCTCGAACAGCTCCAGCCCGGCGGCGGCGGCGACCACGCGCGCCAGCTCGGTCTTGCCGGTGCCGGGCGGGCCGTAGAGCAGCACGTTCACGCCCGGTTCCTTGCGGGCCACGGCTTCGCGCAGCAGGCCCACGAGCAGGCGCACGTCCTCGGCCACGTAGTCGAAATCGGCCGGGGTCAGCGCCGAACGTGCGGCCGGGCGGGTGAACACCGCCATCAGCTCGCTCTCGCTGCGGTACTCGCGCATCAGCACCGGCGGCAGCTTCTCGCTGACCTTCATCAGGTCGGCCAGGTCGGTGATGTTGTGTTCGGAAATCAGGTTCTCCACCATGCCGATGCGTTCGAGCCGGGAGCCGGCGCGCAGCGCTTCACCCACCTCGCTGGCCTTGACGCCGGCCACGTCGGCGATCGCCGCGTAGGCCTCGGGCGCGTTGTTGACCTTGAACTCCACCAGGATGGAGCGCAGGTCGCGCTGGTAACGCGCCAGGGTGCCGTAGAGCAGCAGCGCACGTTCGGCGCGGTTGAGCTGCAGCAGGTTGGCCAGCGCGTCGATGTTCTTTTCCACCAGGGTGCTCTGCTTCTTGAGCGCCTGGCTCAGCCAGTCGCCGGTGACCGACAGCACCGAGAGCAGGTCCTTGGGCGATTCCTTGGCGTATTCGTCGAGGTAGAAGAACAGCGTGCCTTCTTCGTAGGGACCGCGCCAGATGCCGTAGCGCTCCATGAAGGCGGCGGTGGTGAGCTTTTCGTGGCCGCTCCAGAGTTCGTTGTCTTTGCAGCGGCGGCCCAGGAATTCGCGCACCCGCACCAGCACCGTGTGCGGCCACACCAGGTGGCGGCCGGCCAGGGCCAGCAGAGTGTTGAGGTCGCGCCGTACATTGAAACGCGGCCCCTGCCGCGCCGCGAGCGTGAGCACGAAATGCGAGCACATGAGGTCGAGCACCGGGGCCTGGCGCAGGCCGGGCGGCAGGAAGACGCGCGCGTCCGCCGCCGACGCGTGGCGCGGCTCGCCCGGCAGACGCGGAGCGCCCTCGGTCGGCTGCGGCAACAGGCGTTTGCTCATGCGGACATCTCCTCAGAGGGAAGACTCGGCGGGGGACCCCCCACCGTGAGCGGACCATACCCCAGCTTGATCGCGCGTGGAAGGGCCGGATGCGGCGGCTGTGACGGAATGCGGGGACTTTCCCCACAGACCACACGCCCGCGGGCGTTCACAATCGCGCCATGCTCCAGCTCGCCGACATCCAAGCCGCCGCCACCCGCCTGCAAGGCCAGGTGCTCGACACCCCCTGCGTGGAATCCCGCACGCTCTCGCAGATCGCGGGTTGCCAGGTGTTCCTGAAGTTCGAGAACCTGCAGTACACCGCCTCGTTCAAGGAACGCGGGGCCTGCAACAAGCTGGCCCAGCTGAGCGCCGACGAGCGGGCGCGCGGCGTCGTTGCCATGAGCGCCGGCAACCACGCCCAGGGCGTGGCCTACCACGCCCAGCGCCTGGGCCTGCGGGCGGTGATCGTCATGCCGCGCTTCACGCCGGGCGTGAAGGTGGAGCGCACGCGCGGCTTTGGCGCCGAGGTGGTGCTGCACGGCGACGCGCTGGACGAGGCCCGCGCCCATGCCCGCGCCCTGGCGCAGCAGCAGGGCCTGGTGTTCGTGCACCCCTACGACGACGAGGCCATCGTCGCCGGCCAGGGCACGGTGGCACTGGAGATGCTGCGCGAAGTGCCCGACCTGGACACGCTGGTCATCGCCGTGGGCGGCGGCGGCCTGATCGGTGGCATGGCCACGGTGGCCAAGGCGCTCAAGCCCGGCATCCGCGTCGTGGGCGTGCAGACCGAGCGCTTCCCCGGCATGTACAACGCCATCAAGGGCACGCACCTGCCGATGGGCAGCAGCACCATCGCCGAGGGCATCGCCGTGGGTTCTCCGGGCGAGATCACGCAGGCCATCGTGCGCGAGCGGGTGGACGACCTGCTGCTGGTCGACGAAGGCGACATCGAACAGGCCATCGTGATGCTGCTGGAGATCGAGAAAACGCTGGTCGAGGGCGCGGGCGCCGCCGGCCTGGCGGCGCTGCTCAAGCACCCCGCCCAGTTCGCGGGCCAGAAGGTGGGCCTGGTGCTGTGCGGCGGCAACATCGACCCGTTGCTGCTGGCCTCCATCATCGAACGCGGCATGGTGCGCGCCGGGCGGCTGGCGCGCATCCAGGTCAACGCGCGCGACGTGCCGGGCAACCTGGCGCGCATCACCAGCGTGGTGGCCGAGGCCGGCGCCAACATCGACGAGGTGCACCACCAGCGCGCCTTCACCCTGCTGGCGGCGCAGAACGTAGCGATCGAACTGGTGCTGCAGACGCGCGGGCGCGAGCACGTGCAACAGGTCATCGAGGCGCTGCGCGCCGCCGGTTTCGACACCCAGCTGATGTGATGCCATGACCGACGACGCCCTGCCCGACCCCGTCACACCCGAAACCCTGCAGGCCTGTCTGGCCGACTGGTTCGCGCCCTGGGTGCAGGACCTGGGCCTGGTGGTCGAGTCCATGGCCGACGGCGCGGTCACCCTGCGCCTGCCCTTTGACGAACGCCTGGCGCGCATCGGCGGCATGGTCTGCGGCCAGGCGCTGATGGCCGCCGCCGACACCGCTATGGTGCTGGCCATCGTCACCCAGCTGGGCACGCGCCGCCCCATGACCACGGTGCAGCTCAACACCAGCTTCCTCAAGCCCCTGGCCGGGCAGGACGCGCAGGTCACCGCACGCGTGGTGCGCGCGGGCAAGAGCCTGGTGTTCGGCGAGATCGACATCGTGGCCACGGGCGACGGCAAGAGCGTGTGCCGCGCCAGCACCACCTACGCCCTGCTCTGACCGGGCCCTGGCCGGGCAAACCCGCTGCCCGTGCGGGCGGCTTCTGACCTAAAATCGCGTTGATTTTTGTCAATCGAACCGGAGCGTCCCCATGTCCCACCCACACACCGACAGCCACAGCGACCAGCCCCAGGACGTGGTGGAGTCCATCGTGCCCCTCATGCCCATCGTGCTGCCCGTGGCTGGCGCCGTGCTGATCTTCCTGCTGGCCTTCATCGCCGTGTTCATGGCCTGATCGCCGCACAACGGTCTGCATCTGAGCCGAAGGCCCCGCTGGGGCCTTCGGCTTTTTTGTTGCGCAACAGGTCACGAACGCCCGAACCACAACATGAGGTTATGCGTCTTTTGCATGTAACTACATGGTAACTGACAGGGTGCTTTTTTAAAATCAAAGGATCAGGCCGACACACGGACCAGAACCCGGGATCATCCGCCCCCTTTCTGGCAGCTGCGTTGCAAGCGCCAACGCCTTGCAGCCCCGCGCGCCGACCGCCCTTGTTCGCCCAAGGGGCCCTCGACAGCCGCCCGCCCACCCGTTCGTGGCCCGCGGCTGTTGCTGTCTCTTGAGCCCGCCGGTTTACAAACCTCTGGAGTCTGATCCATGAACTCTCCCGTGATGCAGGGCCTCAATCTGAACGCCCCCGCCTTCGTGAAAAACGCCAAGCTGGTCGCCTGGGTGGCCGACATGGTGGCCCTGTGCAAGCCCGACAGCGTCCACTGGTGCGACGGCAGCCAGGCCGAATACGACCGCCTGTGCCAGCAGCTGGTCGACGCCGGCACGTTCAAGAAGCTCAACCCGGCCAAGCGCCCGGGCAGTTTCCTGGCCTGCTCCGACCCGTCGGACGTGGCCCGCGTGGAAGACCGCACCTTCATCTGCTCCGCGAAGAAGGAAGACGCCGGCCCGACCAACAACTGGATGGCCCCGGCCGAGATGCGCCAGACGCTGAACCCGCTGTTCGACGGCTGCATGAAGGGCCGCACCATGTATGTGGTGCCGTTCTCCATGGGCCCGCTGGGTTCGCACATCGCCCACATCGGCATCGAGCTGACCGACAGCGCTTACGTGGCCGTGAACCAGAAGCTGATGACCCGCATGGGCCAGGCGGTGTACGACGTGCTGGGCACCGACGGCGACTTCGTGCCCTGCATGCACACCGTGGGCGCGCCGCTGGCGGAAGGCCAGAAGGACAGCACCAGCTGGCCTTGCAACCCGACCGTCAAGTACATCGTGCATTTCCCCGAGACGCGCGAGATCTGGTCCTACGGCTCGGGCTACGGCGGCAACGCGCTGCTGGGCAAGAAGTGTTTCGCGCTGCGCATCGCCTCCAACATGGGCCGCGAGCAGGGCTGGCTGGCCGAGCACATGCTGATCCTGGGCGTGACGAATCCCGAGGGCAAGAAGTACCACGTCGCCGCCGCTTTCCCCAGCGCCTGCGGCAAGACCAACTTCTCCATGCTGGTGCCGCCCGAGGCCGGCTTCGCGGGCTGGAAGGTCACCACCATCGGTGACGACATCGCCTGGATCAAGCCGCACGCCGACGGCAAGCTCTACGCCATCAACCCCGAAGCGGGCTATTTCGGCGTCGCCCCCGGCACCAACATGCACACCAACCCGAACTGCATGCGCTCGCTGGACAAGAACGTGATCTTCACCAACGTCGCGCTGACCGACGACGGCGACGTGTGGTGGGAAGGCATGGAGAAGGACACCGGCACGCTGCCGGACCACCTGATCGACTGGCAGGGCAAGGACTGGACGCCGGCCATCGCCAAGGAAACCGGCGCCAAGGCCGCCCACCCGAACTCGCGCTTCACCGTCGCCGCCACCAACAACCCCGCGCTGGACCCGCAGTGGGACGACGCCGCTGGCGTGGCGATCGACGCCTTCCTGTTCGGCGGCCGCCGCAGCACCACCGTGCCGCTGGTGACCGAGGCCCGCAGCTGGACCGAAGGCGTCTACATGGCCGCCACCATGGGCTCGGAAACCACCGCCGCCGCCTTTGGCGCGCAGGGCGTGGTGCGCCGCGACCCGTTCGCCATGCTGCCGTTCTGCGGCTACAACATGAGCGACTACTTCCAGCACTGGCTCAACGTCGGCGCGTCCGTGGCCCAGTCCGGCGCCACGCTGCCCAAGATGTTCTGCGTCAACTGGTTCCGCAAGAACGCCGACGGCAAGTTCGTGTGGCCGGGCTACGGCGACAACATGCGCGTGCTCAAGTGGATGATCGACCGCATCGAAGGCAAGGCCCAGGGGCAGGCCACGATGTTCGGCACCGCACCGGCCTACGCCGAAATCAACTGGAGCGGCCTGGACTTCAGCGCCGAGCAGTTCGCAACGGTCACCAGCATCGACAAGACGGCCTGGGCCGACGAGTTCAAACTGCACGACGCGCACTTCGAACAGCTGGCCTACCACATGCCCCAGGCCCTGATCGACACCAAGAACGATCTGGAGCAGCGCCTGGCCGTGGCCTGATGACTCTGGCGGGCGGGCACGATCTGCCCACCCGCCGCAGCGCCCCCGGGATCCATCGGACCGGGCACAAAAAAGCCACCGAACCGGTGGCTTTTTTTCGTCTGACCCTGCGGTGGTCGCAGGGCGTTCAGCAGTGGCGCAGGTGGGTGGCGTTGCCGCGGCCGTCGTCCAGCCGCTCGGGGAACCGGCCCCAGGACGCGGCCAGGCCGGCCGAGTCGTCCAGGTCGCGCTGGCGGGCCTGCACGCATTCGGCCATCACGCGGTGGTCGGCGCGGGCGGCCTGCCACAGCCGCACTTCGGCACGGGCTTCGGCGACGGCGGCGGCGCTGTCCTGCACCGCGTGGCGCACACGGCGGGCCAGCCTGCGGGCCGGGGCGGACACGGCGGCCGAGCCGGCCAGGATCAGCAGCCACAGCGCCACCCAGGCCAGGAACTGGTGCTGTTCGGCCCAGCCGCCCATCAGGCGCTCGGCCAGCACCACCAGCGCGGCCACGGCGGCGGCCATCAGCAGGGTGGACAGGCCACGCGCGCCGTCCAGCCGGTGGCGCAGCGCCGGGCGCGCACCGGTCGAAGCGGTGGTCCGCCCCAGCGAGGCGGGGAAACGAGACAACACGGTGTTCATGGCGGTGGTCCTCGGGGGTGACGGGGCGGGCCCGGGTCAGAGGTAGGGCAGGTAACCGGCCAGGCGGCGCCGTTCCAGCTGGGCCATGCGGCGCGTGACCACCGGCGTCGCGATGTCGGACACCATGCCCAGCGGCGCCAGGGCTTGCGAATAGTCGGTGGGGGCTTCTGGCTCAGCGGCGTTGGCCAAGTCAGCGGCCCGTGCGCGGGCCTGCATCAGCTCGGCCTTCAGACGCGGGTCCTGCTTGGCCAGCTCCCAGAGGCGCGCTTCGGCGCGGGCTTCGGCCAGCGAACGCGACCAGCTGTCCAGCGCGACCAGGGTGCTGCGCGCCATGCGGCGGGCGGTGCCGGCCAGCAGCGCGCTGCCGGCGAAAATCACGACCCACAGGGCGACCCAGCCGAGGAACAGGTGGCCGTCGGCCCAGGTGTCGATGAGCTGGTCGGCCAGCACCACCAGCGCGGCCACGGCAGCGGCCAGCAACATGGCGGCCAGGCCACGGGCGCCGTCGAAGCGGCGGACGCGGGCTTTGCCCTCAGCGGCGGCCTTCAGGCCCAGCGAAGCGGGGGAAGCGGAAATAACAGTGCTCATGACGAACTCCTTCAAAAACAACAATGTCTTGTGGACAAGCGAATACTAGGGAAAACCCCCATGTCACGCCAATTTATTTTTGTGATGCATTACATTCACAAAACACATGAATGAGCTGAACTTCCGCACCCTGGACCTGAACCTGCTGCGCGTCTTCGACGAGGTGATGGCCGAGCGCAACCTCACGCGCGCGGCCCACAACCTGGCCATGACGCAGCCGGCGGTGAGCAACGCGCTCAAGCGCCTGCGCGAGTCGCTGGGCGACGAACTGGTGCGCCGCGCGGGCTACGGGGTGGAGCCGACGCCGACCGCGCTGGCCCTGTGGCCCACGGTGCGCGACGCGCTGGGGCAATTGCGCGAATCGCTGGCACCGGGCGGCTTCGACCCGGCGCAGGCGCACAACGCCTTCGTCATCGCCATGGCCGACGCGACCGCCGCCAAGGTGGTGCCGGGGCTGGTGGACATCCTGGAAAACGAGGCGCCGGGCGTGAACCTGCGCGTGCTGCCGCTGACCACGCGTGACCCGCGCGAGCTGATCGAATCGGGCTCGGCGGACCTGGCCATCGGCCACTTCCCGGGCGTGATCGCCGAGCTCACCGCTGTGCACCTGCAGGAGCACAGCCCGCGTTTTCTGTACCAGCGCCTGTACGACGGCGAGTACGTGGTGGTCATGCGCCGCGGCCACCCGCTGGCCGGCCGCCCCATCGACCTGGACGCCTACTGCGCCGCGCGCCACCTGCTGGTGAGCTTTTCCGGCCGGCCCTTCGGTTTTGTCGACGAAGCCCTGGCCGCGCGTTCGCGCCAACGCCGCGTGGTGCTGACGGTCAACCAGTTCTTCACCGCCGGCCGTGTGGTCGCCACCACCGACCTGCTGACCGTGCTGCCGCGCCACTTTGTGGGCGCCACCGGCATGGAACACGAACTGGCGCTGTGCGAATTGCCGCTGCCCGTGCCCGCCGTGCACGTGGACGCGCTGTGGCACCGCCAGGCCGCGCACAGCAGCGCGCACCGCTGGCTGCGCGAGGCGGTCACCCGCGCCTCGGCCAGCGGCTTTGCCACCGGCCACGGCCCCACCCCCATTCCCGTGCCCCCGCCATGAAGATCCAGCTGCTCAGCGACCTGCACCTCGAAGCCAACCCGGGCTTCAGCGCAACCCCCGCGCCCGACGCCGACCTGCTGGTGCTCGCCGGCGACGTCGGTTCGTACCAGCGCCGCAAAGACGGCAGCACCATGCCCGAGGCCGACTGGGGCCTGCAGCGCTTTTCACCCCTGCCGCAGTTCGGCGGCTGGCCAGTGCCGGTGCTGTTCGTGCCCGGCAACCACGAATACGACGCGCTGGACATCGACGAGGCCCACACCGGCCTGCGCGCGGCCTGCGAGCGCCTGGGCATCCGCTGGCTGGAACGCGAGACGGCCGTGATTCACGGCGTGCGCTTCGTCGGCACCACGCTGTGGAGCGACTACGACACCTTCGTGGCCCCCGCCGCCCCCCTGACCGAGCGCCTGCGCCAGCGCCACAAGGCGTTTCGCGCCGCCAACTTCTACCTCACCAAGATGGCCGGCCAGCGCGGCGGCGCGCTGTTCGACGCCGCCGCCATGCGCGAGCTGGCGCTGGACTGCCAGGCCTGGCTGCGCGAAGCGCTGGCGCAACCGCACGCGGCCGGCCCCACGGTGGTGGTGACACACTTTGCGCCCACCCTGCACAGCGCCGACCCGCGTTACGGCCACAGCCCGGGCACGGCCGGCTTCTGCAACGCGCTGGACGACCTGCTGCCGCAGGCCGACCTGTGGCTGCACGGCCACCTGCACTGCCCGACCGATGTGCGCGTGGGCCGCTGCCGCATCGTGGCCAACCCGCTGGGCTACGCCGACAAGGGCGAGCAGCTCACGTTCAGCCCCACGCTGACGGTGCATGTGGAAAACCGGTAGCGAGAGGCCCGAGCCAGCCCGTACACTGACCGGCTGGTTCAACTGGAGACGATTCCATGAAGATTTTGCTCGCCGTCGACGGCAGTGCGTTCACCAAAAAAATGCTGGGCTACCTGACCACGCACGAAGAGATGTTCGGCAGCCACAACGAGATCACCCTGTTCACCGTGCAGGCGCCGCTGCCCCCGCGGGCCCGCGCCGCCGTGGGTGCCGACGTGGCCAATGGCTACTACGCCGAAGAAGCCGCCAAGGTGACCGACCCGGTGGTCAAGTTCCTCAAGCGTCACAGCATCGAACCCAAGGTGCTGCACAAGGTCGGCCAGCCCGGCGAGCAGATCGCCAAGGCCGCCAGCGCCGGCAAGTTCGACCTGGTGCTGATGGGTTCGCACGGCCACAGCGCACTGGGCAACCTGGTCATGGGTTCCGTGGCCACGCAGGTGCTGGCGCACTGCGACGTGCCGGTGTTGCTGGTCAGGTAACGACCCGCTGCGCCGCTGACGCGGCGCGGCCACCGTTCAGGCCGGCCGCAGGCTCTGCGCCGCCGCGCCGCGCAGCGCGCCGCTGAGCGCGTCCAGCACGTCGGAACTGAGGTTCCAGCAATGCCAGTACAGCGCCACGCCCAGGCGGTGCCGTGGCGTGACGTTGACCAGCTCACCGCTGGCCAGCAGCTCGCGCACGCCCAGCTCGGGCACCACGCTCACGCCCCAGCCGGCGCGCACGGCGCGGATCTGCCCTTCGCTGGACGGCACGAACAGCTGCTTGAGCATCACGCGCGGCAGGCCAAAGGCCTGTTCGACAAAACTGTGCTGCAGGTGGTCCTTGCGGTTGAAGGCGATGAAGGGCAGCTTGTGGAAGTTGTGCGCGTTCACGCCCTTGGGGCAATGGCGCGCCGCGAAATTGGCCGCCGCCACGGCCACGTAGTCCATCGTGCCCAGTGGCTCCATCTTGCAGCCGCGCAGCGCCTGGCCGAGCGAGGTGACGCAGCCCAGCACCTGGCCTTCGCGCAGCCATTCGTGCGTGAATTCCTG
Organism: Hydrogenophaga sp.; assembly: GCF_031426985.1. Taxonomy (GTDB): domain Bacteria; phylum Pseudomonadota; class Gammaproteobacteria; order Burkholderiales; family Burkholderiaceae_C; genus Hydrogenophaga. The sequence continues at coordinate 26,998 of NZ_JASJOY010000086.1, read as the reverse complement.
GTCGTCGGTGATGATCTCGATCGGCAGCCCGCCCTGCGCCAGCGCGCTGAGCGCGGGCAGCGCCCAGGTGGCGATGCTGTCGGCGTTGATGGCCACCGAGATGCGCTCTTCCTCGCGTCCGCCGCCGGTGGAGCTGGGCGCCAGTTCCTTGAGGTCCTTTTCCAGGTCGGCGCGCAGCAGCCGCATCATCTTGGCGTGCTTGAGCATGAGCTGCCCGGCCTGCGTGGGCTTGAGCGGGCGGCTGCGCACGATCAGCACCGTGCCCACCTGCGCCTCCAGTGCGCGCAGGCGCTGCGACACCGCCGACTGCGTGATCGACAGGCGCTGCGCCGCGCGTTCAAAACCGCCTTCTTCGATGATGGCGGCCAGGCATTCCAGGGCATCGGGGTCAAAGGTGCTCATGTCTCTTTATTAGTTGTACTGATGTTTTTGATTTTAAGTTAATTTGTCTTCACGAAGACCGCGCTTTTTTTCATACTCGCGTCCAGTTTTTCCATTCATTGGCTGGAGCGGATCATGAAAGTCGTTGTTCTGGGCGCGGGCATCATCGGTGTGAGCACGGCGTGGCACCTGCTGCAGCGCGGGCATGAGGTGACGCTGGTCGACCGCCAGCCCGACGCGGCGCTGGAGACCAGCTTCGGCAACGCGGCGCAGATTTCGGTGAGCTACTGCGAGCCCTGGGCCAACCGCGAGGCGCCCCTGAAAGCGCTGAAGTGGCTGTTCGACCCGGAAGGCCCGCTCAAATTCCGCCCCCAGCTGGACCCGGCGCAATGGCTCTGGGGCCTGCAGTTCCTGGCCCAGTGCAACGACGCCGCGTTTGAACGCAACGTGGCCCAGCTGGTCGCCCTGGGCAGCTACAGCCATGCGGCCCTGAAAGACGTGGTGACCAGCACCGGTCTGCGTTACGACCGCCTGACCAAGGGCATCGCGCACTACTACACCAGCCAGAAGTCGTTCGACGAAGCCGGCAGCGCCGCCGAGCTGATGCGCCGCCACGGCGTCAACCGCAAGGTGGTGAGCAAGGACGAGCTGCTGCGCATCGAACCGGCGCTGCGCGGCTTTGCCGACCGCATCGTCGGCGGCACCTACACCGAGAGCGACGAGTCCGGCGACTGCCTGGCCTTCACCCAGCAGCTGGCGCAGCGGTGCCGCCACCAGGGCATGCAGTCGCTGATGGACCACGACATCCTGCGACTGCAGGCCAGTGGCGGCGAGATCAGCGCCGTCAGCGTGCGCGACCGCCACACCGGCCGGACGCGCCAGCTGCTGGCCGACGCCTACGTGGTGGCCGCCGGTTCGTACACCACAGCGCTGATGCGCCAGGTCGGCGTGCGCGTGCCCATCTACCCCGGCAAGGGCTACAGCGCGACGCTCCCGCTGCTCAAGCCCGATGCGGCCTCGCGGGTCAGCCTGCTGGACGACCAGCTCAAGATCGCCATCTCGCGCCTGGGCGACCGGTTGCGCGTGGCCGGCACCATCGAACTCGGCGGTTTCGACCTGTCGCTGGACACGCCGCTGGCGCAGACCCGCGCGCGCATGCTGGTCAAGCGCATCGAGGAGGTGTTCCCCGGCGTGGCCGACACCCGCACGCCCGAAGAAGGCGGCGACCCGCAGTTCTGGACCGGCCTGCGCCCGGCCACCCCGACCAACATCCCGCTGATCGGCCGCACGAAAGTGGGCAAACTGTGGATCAACGCCGGCCACGGCACGCTGGGCTGGACGCACGGCGCCGGTTCGGGCAAGGCGCTGGCCGAACTCATCAGCGGCGAGGTCCCGGCGATGGATTTCGGCTTCGTCGGCCTCCCGACGGGCGGCCACAGGGTACAGACGCCGGCCATGGCCTGAGCCTCCCGGCGCGCCGGGGCGGGGCAGCGCGGCTCAGCCGGCTTTCTTGACCTTCACCGGCAGCGGCCGCGCTGGCGGCTGCTCGGGTCGCAGGCGCTCGCTCATCCAGTGCAGCAGGTCCAGCCACATCTGGCGCGTCTCGGCGTCCAGCGGCGTGCGGATGGCGCTGTTGAGCTCGATGGTCACCACCGGCATGCCTTTGTGCACGCCGCCGTAGTTGCCCAGGCTGCCGGGGAAGATGCCGACCTGGTCCAGGTAGAGCCGGCCCAGGCGCGCCGGTGGCACGCTGGGGCCGTCGAAATCGAGCACGCCATAGGGCGCGTGGATGCTGACGATCAGGTCGGGCTGGAAGCGCTCCATCTCTTCGTGGAAAAACTTCGACTCGGGCTCCGACAGCGGGCCGGGGCCGGGCCAGCGGCGCGGGTCTTTCTTGGTGCGCTGTTCCCAGTAGATCTTGGCGTCGCGCGCCCAGTTGGGCGTTGGAAAGTTGCGGTTGAGGTCCACGCCATGCGCGTTGACGCGCTTGGCCGGCCGGGCCATCAGGCCGTCGGGGTTGAGGGCGGGAATGAAGCGCCAGTGCGCGTTGGACGGCGTCTGCAGCGCCAGCTGGATCCAGTGCAGCGCCACCGAGGCCGACGAGAGTTCGTCGCCATGCATCGCGCCCACCACCAGCACGCGGATGCGCGCCTCGGGTGCGACCACGTCGCGTGCGTACAACGTGCGCCCCTGCACCGAACGGCCCACGGTCGGTTTGAGCTGCGCGGCCTCGCACAGCGGCCGGCGCACATTGGGCAGGCGGGCGACAAACTCGCGGCAGGGATCGCTGCCCGGCACGTCGGCCACGGGGTGGCCGGGGCCGCGCTGCTTCGGCGGCGCAGCGGCCGGGGCCGCCTGCAGCGAAGGCTGCGACAAGACAAGGGCCACCGCCAGGGTGCTCGCGCGCCAGGCGGTGTTCAGGAAAGCTCGGTGACCACGCATGCGGGCATTCTAGAAGTCTGCGCGGCAGAGGGCCCCCGAAACGCAGCGCGCGAAAACCGCGGACCGGGTGGTGCCGCGGGAGACCAGCTGGCCGCGTGTTGCAGCCGATGCCCGTCTGCCGCGCCGGCGCCCAGGCACGCGCCCAGCTCAGTCGTCTTTTTCGCCCGGCTCGTACAGGGTCTCGCGGCCCATGCGGTCCAGGATGAGTTCGGCCGTCCACGGCAGCATCAGCGCACCGCAGCGGCTGTCGCGGTACAGGCGTTCCAGCGGCAGGTGCTTGAGCATGCTCTGGCCGCCGCAGGTGCGGATGCCCAGGCGCGCGAGGTCGTTGGCGCCCTCCATCACGGCGTAGTGCGCGGCGTACAGGCGCAGCTTCTCGTCCTTGCTGGGGTTGGGTTTCGCTTCAAAGATGGCGCGGGTGAACAGGCTCTTCATCGATTCGAGCTGCAGCCGCATCTGCGCCACCGTGATCTGCTTGGTCGGGAACTGGCGGCGCTTGATCGGCGGCTCGCCCGGCACCTCGCCGCGCAGGTACTGCACCGTGAAGTCGTAGACAGCGTTGGCCAGCCCCAGGTAGGTCGGTGCGAGCGTGTTGAACATCGCCGGCCAGGTCTGCGCGCCCTTGAAGTAGATGCCGCGCGGCATGAGCTGTTCGTCGTCGCTGACGAACACGTCCTTGAAGGTGAGGTTGCGGCTGACCGTGCCGCGCATGCCCAGCGGGTCCCACTCGCCACTGATGCTGAACCCTTCGGCCGTCGCCGGCACGCTGATGTAGAGCGTGTCGCGCGCGTCGGGGTGCTGGTCGCCCTTGTCTTCGGTGCAGAGCACGCCGTAGTAGTCGGCCGCGCCCGAGAGGCTGGCCCAGATCTTCTTGCCGTTGATCAGCCAGCCGCGCTGGCCATCGCGCACCACCTGCCTGGCCGTGGTGCCAAAGGGCGCGCGGCCGGCCGCCGCGGCCGTGCCTTCGCTGAAGGGCTGGGCGTAGAGCTTGCCCTCGTTCACGATGCGCGCGAAGTGGATCTGGCGCCGCGCCGCGTGTTCGGCACGCTGCTCGTCGCTCATGGCGATGCCGTCGGCCAGCACCCCGGTCCACATGGTCGAGCAGATGTGCATGTTCCAGGTCAGCGCGGTCGCGCCGCAGAAGCGCCCGATCTCGGCCGCAACCATCATGTAGGTCGGGAAGTCCGCCCCGGCGCCGCCGAATTCGGTGGGCACGCAGAGCTTGAGAAAACCCTGCTCGCGCAGGTCGTCGTAGTTGGCGAAGGGAAAGCTCGCCTCCTGGTCCCACTGGGCGGCGCGCGCGGCGAACTTGTCGCGGCCCAGCGCGTGGGCTTTGGCCAGCCACTCGCGCTGCAGCGGCGTGAAGGGCATGTCGCCGACGGCGGGCGTGAAGTCCAAGCCAGTGACCGGGTTGACGGGGCGGGTGCTCATGCGTGGGGTCTCCTCTTGTGGGCGGGGTGTTCAGTGCAGGTCGGGGCGCAGCTTGGGTGGCCGCTCGCGCAGGAAGTCCAGCAGGATGCGGTCGAACTCGTCGGGCGCTTCCAGGTTCATCAGGTGGCCCACGCCGGCCATCTCGACGTAGCGCGCGCTGGGGATCTGCTGCGCCATCTGTTTCATCACCGCGGGCGCGGCCACGCGGTCGAACTCGCCGCCCACCAGCAGCGTGGGCACGCCGATCTGTGCCAGCGCCGACTGCCGGTCGAAGGTGACCAGGCAATCGAGCACGCGGCGGTAGGTCGCGGCGGGCACATTTGCCATGCACTGCTCCGCCAGCCGCACGCCCTCGGGCAGCGAGCCGGGGCCGACCATCTGCGGCACCAGCTGGGCGGCCATGTCGGCCATGCTCCGGCCCGCGTCCAGCGGCGCGGTGCGCTGAGCGATGAACTGCCGCGCCCAGGCCTCGGCGCTATGGCCGTCGCTGCGTTTGCCGAAGGCCGCCGAGGTGCCGCAGAGCACCAGCTTGCTGACCTTGTCGGGCCGGCGCGCGATCACCTCCTGCGCGACCATGCCGCCCATGCTGTGTCCCACCAGAACGACGCTCTCGCACTGCAGCGCGTCGATGAGGTGGATGCAGCTCTGGGCCAGGCCTTTGAAGGTGTAAGGCTCGATGGGCGCGCTGTGGCCGTAACCGGGCATGTCCCAGGCGACTGCGCGGTAGCCGACGCTGGCCAGGGTTTCGACCTGCGGTGCGAAGGCGAGGTGTCCGCCGCCGATGCCGTGCAGCATGAGCACGGTGGTGGCGCCGTCGCCCAGGGTGGTGAAAGTCGGCAGCATCATGGTGCCCCCACGCTCCACCGCTGACGCGGGTCGCTGCCCCCCGAGGAGGCTGGCCTTGCTTGGGGCGGCCCTGCGCGGCGGCCGTTCATGCAACCACCTTCCCGGCGTCGACGACCACGGTGCCGTCCAGCGCCACGCTGCAGTCGCGCATCGGCCAGTCGAAGTGGCCGCGGGTGTAGCGGCCGGCGGTTTCGTTGGCGCCCGTGCTGTAGAGGAAATTGCCCGCGAAGGCGCGCAGCTCGGTGCCGTTGAAGTCGCGCTTGTCGTACAGCGCCATGCTGTCCCAGCGCGCGGCTTCGCACAGACCGTAGCCCACATGCGAGACCGCATAAGCCTCTTTCTCACCCCAGGCCGCGAAGTAGGAGCGCAGCAGCGCGGCGTCGATACCGCCGCCATCGATGTGGGTCACGTAGTCGTTCTCCACGGTCAGCGTGACCGGGCGCTCGATGTAGCGCTTGAAGGTCAGGTTCACATCGCCCTCGGCCAGCACCAGCCGGCCGTTGACGCTGCCGGCGGCCGGGAAGGCCAGCACCAGGCCGCCCGGCCAGTGCGTCAGCGTGCCGGGGCGCGTGGTGCTGCCCCAGTTGCCGCCGACCACCGCGCCTTGCAGCGAGATCGAAAGATCGGTGCCGGCCGCAGAGGTCACCCGCATGGCTTTCGCGCCGCGCAGGCGTTTGACGTGGTCTTTGACCCGCGCCTCGGTCGCGTCGTCGGGCAGCAGCCGCGCCAGCGCCTCGGGGTGTTCGTTGCTCACGTAGACGATGCGCGGCTGCGTGCTGCCGTTGCCCCGCAGGATGGCGGGCAGCTCGGGCGCGTGCATCAGGCCTTCGACCGTGATGTCGACCACCAGCGTGCAGGCCTGCAGCGCCGCGATCACCGGGGCCAGCTGCTGGATCGCGGGGCTGGCGCCGGTCGAGCGCGCCACCGGCTCGCCCACCGCGCCGAACACCGAGGGCAGCGTCAGCACAAAGGCCTGCGCACCCAGCCGCGCCGCCGCCAGCCGCGCCAGTTCCACCAGCACCGGCCGGCTCTGCGTTTCGCAGAGAATGGCCACCGTGTCCCGTGGCTGCAGCGCGCAGCGGCGCAGCACGGTTTCGAAGGCGTCGAGCCACACCGGCTCGGTCCGCTCCTGAAGCATGGGCTGTCTCCTGTCTTGTACCGATGGCCCTCAGGGATTTGGCACCGGCGGACACATTATTCATGAATTTTCATATAAATTGACGCCATGTCCCCCTCCCGAGCCGCCGGCCATTCGGCCCGCCCCCCCGACTTCTCACCGCGCGACTTCCGGGCGGCGTTGGGCATGTTCGCGACCGGCGTCACCATCGTCACCGCCTGCAACGACGACGGCGAACCAGTGGGCCTGACGGCCAGTTCCTTCAACTCGGTCTCGCTCGATCCGCCGCTGGTGCTCTGGAGCCTGGGCCAGGCGGCCGGCTCCATGGCCGTGTTCGCCACCGGTCGGCACTACGCGATCAACGTGCTGGCCGCCGACCAGCAGGCGCTGGCCGAGCGCTTCGCGGCGCGCGGCGTCGACCGCTGGGCCGACGTCGCCTACACGCCGGGCGTGAGCGGTGCGCCGCTGCTGCAGGGCTGCGTCGCCACCTTCGAGTGTTTCAACCGCAGCCAGTACACCGAGGGCGACCACGTCATCTTCGTGGGCGAGGTCGAGCGCTGCACGCGCAGCCCCAGCGCCTCGCCGCTGCTCTACCACGGCGGCCGCTTCTACACCGAACACCCCCTGCAAGGCGCCCAGGCCGACCCCAGCGCACCGCAGGCGCCCGACGACCGCTTCGTCGGCAGCTACCTGGGCTACCTGCTGGGCCAGGCCAGCCACGCGGTCTACCGCGACTTCGAAAACGCCATCGCCGCGCAGGGCCTGACCCACATCGCCTGGCGCGTGCTGGCGGTGCTGCACGACGCCGGGCTCGCGCCGGACAGCACGGGCATCCCCATTGGCCAGCTGGCGCACGACGTACTGGCCAAACAGCCCACCGTGACCAAGCTGGTGCAGCGCATGGCCGACGACGGCCTGGTGGCCCAGCTGGCCGACCCGGCCGACCAGCGCCGCACCCTGGTGGTCGCCACCAGCGAGGGCCGGCGCATCGCCGCCGCGCTGATCGCACAGGCCCGCGCGCAGGAAAGCACCCTGCTCTCGCGCTGGTCGGCCACCGAAGCCGAAGCGCTCAAACGCCAGCTGCAAAAGCTGGTGCACGAGCCCCCCCGCGCCGCCGCCGCGCGGGGCCCCGCACCCCGCGGGGACTGATCCCGCCCGGGGCGCCCCGCCGCCGGACCACCCTCTTCCCTCTGCGCTCCCTTGCCCTCATGACCGCTGTCCAACGCAAAGACCACCTCGACACCTTCGCCATCACCGTGCTGGTGGCCTGCTGCGCCTTCTGGGGTTTCCAGCAGATCCTGATCAAGTTCGCCGGCCGCGAGATCCCGCCGCTGTGGCAGGCCTCGGTGCGCATGGCCGGCGCCACCACCCTGCTCTGGCTCTGGTGCCAGTTCCGCGGCGTCAGGCTGTTCGGCCGCGACGGCTCGCTGCACGGCGGGCTGGTCGTGGGCCTGCTGTTCGCGGCCGAGTTCTGCCTGATCTACCTCGGCCTGCAGCACACCAGCGCCTCGCGCCTGACGGTGTTCCTCTACACCAGCCCGTTCTGGGTGGCGGTGCTGCTGCCGCGCTTCGTGCCGTCGGAACGGCTGCGCAAGCTCCAGTGGATCGGCCTGGTCATCGCTTTCAGCGCGGTGGGCATCGCCTTCAGCGAAGCCTTCCTGCACGGCTCGGCGCCGGGCCAGTGGAAGGGCGACGCCATGGGCCTGGCCGCGGGCATGTTCTGGGGCCTGACCACCATCGCCATCCGCACCACCAAGGTGGCCACCATCCAGGCCGAGAAGTCGCTGTTCTACCAGCTGGGCGTCACCGCCGTGGTCTGCCCGCTGCTGTCGCTGGCGCTGGGCGAAACCTGGTCGTTTCACTACTCGGCGCTGGCCTGGGGTTCGGTCTTTCTGCAGACCGCCGTCGGCGCCTTTGCCAGCTACCTGGCCTGGATGTGGATGCTGCGCCACTACCCCGCGACGCAGATGAGCACCTTCACCTTCCTCACCCCGCTGTTCGCGCTGGTGTTCGGCGTGGTGCTGCTGGGCGAACCGCTGACCACGCAGCTGGTGCTGGCGCTGCTGGGCGTGGCCGCGGGGATCGTGCTGGTGAGCCGCAAGGGCTGAGCCGCGTTCAGCCGTAGGCCAGGTTGATCACGAGAAACAGCAGGAAGGCCTGCAGCTCCGGCCGGATGTCGGGGGCCAGCTCGGCGCACAGCCGGCGCCGGGTGGTGAACGCGTCGGGCTCGTGAACCAGGCCCAGGGCCTGCCCGCCGCGCTGCAGCTCGAAGCGGGTCTTGAAGAAACCGCTGCGCCGGACCAGCTCGCCACGGAAGGGCTCGGTGATGCGGAGGGTGGCGCGCCGGAAGCCGCCCTTCGGGACCACCGCGTCCGCCGACGCGAGGCGCTCCCCGTCCAGCATCAGCTCGAAGCGGATGTCGTTGGTCCAGCCGCGGCGCGTGTACTCGAACTCGATGCGGTAGGCCGTGCCCGACAGGCGCAGGTCGATGCTGGAACGCAGCAGGCCCGGTGCCGGGTTCTTCAGCCGCGCGTTGCGGGCCTGCGCCCAGTCGGGAAAACACAGCTCGCCGATCACGGTGCCGTCGGCGGCCGCCAGATCGTAGGTGAAGCCGGACAGGGCCGAGCGCTGCTGCGCGATCAGCATGGATCGCTCCGGCGGTGGGACTTCTTGGGTCTGGGCATGGCGTGGGCTGGCGTCAGGGCCAGCCCACTATAGCCATGCGTCAGCGGCTCACACCCTCACCGCAGGTGGTGCACCGCCGCCTGCCCGTAGACCGGCGTGTCCAGGCCTTCGTAGCGCGCCTTGAGCTGCAGCGACAGGAACTGCGAGTAGTGGCGGCTCTGGTGCAGGTTGCCGCCGTGGATCCACAGCTGCTTCTGGTTGGTCGGCTTCCACATGTTGCGCAGCTCGCCTTCCCACGGCCCCGGGTCTTTCGTCGTGCTCGATCCCAGCCCCCAGACCTTGCCCACGCGGTCGGCCACCTCGGGTGACACGAGGTCGGCGAGCCAGTGGTTCATCGAGCCGTAGCCGGTGGCGTAGACGATCAGGTCGGCCGGCAGCTCGGTGCCGTCGCTCAGGGTCACGCTCTTGGGGTTGATGCGCTCGATATTCACGCCGCTCTTGAGCTTGATGCTCCCGTTGGCCACCAGCTCGCTCGCGCCCACGTCGATGTAGTAACCCGAGCCGCGGCGCAGGTATTTCATGAACAGGCCCGAACCGTCGTCGCCGAAGTCGAGCAGGAAGCCGGCCTTCTCCAGCCGGCCGTAGAGGTCGGCGTCGCGCTTCTTCATCTCGTCGTACACGGGGATGTGGAAGCTGTGCATGATCTTGTAGGGCACGCTGGCGAACACGAGGTCGGCCTTGTGGTGGTCGATGCCGTTCTTGATCGCCTCCTCGCTGTACAGCCCGCCCAGCGCCAGCTCCATCAGCGAATTCGAGGGCGCGATGTGCGTGCTGCTGCGCTGGATCATGGTGACGTCGGCACCGTTTTCCCACAGCGCGGCGCAGATGTCGTGCGCCGAGTTGTTGGAGCCGAGCACCACGCACTTCTTGCCCGCGTATTGCTCGGGGCCGGGGTGCTTGCTGGAGTGGTGCTGGTCGCCCTCGAAGGTGTCGGCGCCCGCGATCTTGGGCACGTTGGCGTAGCCCGACACACCGAGCGCGAACACCAGCTGCTTGGGCCGCAGCGTGACCTCTTCGCCGTGGCGGTCGACCACCACGGTCCACTCGCCTTTGGCCTCGTCGTAGCTGGCCTTCTTCGCAATGGTGGAGCCCCAGTAGTTGATCTCCATGACCTTGGTGTACATCTCCAGCCAGTCGCCCACCTTGTCCTTGGGCGCGAACACCGGCCAGTCGTCCGGGAAGGGCATGTAGGGCAGGTGGTCGTACCAGACCGGGTCGTGCAGGCACAGGGTCTTGTAGCGGTTGCGCCAGCTGTCGCCGGCCCGCGGGTTCTTCTCGATCACGATGGTGGGCACGCCCAGGCGGCGCAGCCGCGCGGCGAGGATGATGCCGCCCTGCCCGCCGCCGATGATCACCGTGTACGGCTGCTCGTCGTAGCCCAGGCGCGCCTCTTCTTCGTGGCGCCGCTCCAGCCAGCTCTTGCGGCCTTTCTGCGCGCCGTGCTCGGCGCCCTTGATGCGCTGCGTGCCCTTCTTCTCTTCAAAGCCCTTGAGCTCGACCATGGTGGTCAGCAGGGTCCAGGCTTTGTCACCTTTCAGGCGCAGGTGGCCGCGGCCGCGCGAGACCCGGGTCTCGAAGGTGAACCAGGCGTCGGTCACGCCGTCGGCCTCGGTGGCCTCGCCTTCGAGCTGGAAGTTCGATGCACCCGTTTCTGCCTGCCGCGCGGCGAGCATGTCGCGCACGGCGTCGTGGCCTTCCTGCGTGCGGATGTTCCAGGTGAAGGACACGAGGTCGCGCCAGTAGCAGTCGGCGTCGAACAAGGGCAGCACGTGGTCGGGCTGGCCGGAGGCCAGGGCGGCCCCGAAAGCGTCCAGCCAGCGTTGGGCCCGCTGGGAGGGCGTGTTTGCAGTCATGGTTTGTCTCCTGTGATGCCGACCTCGGTGCGGGCCGGTGCCTTCTGCATCACAAGACGCGTGCCATGCGGGTGACGCACGCAAGTGCTTGATCTGTCTGGGGTGACACGGTTGCGCCGGGTGTCACACCCCGTGCAGCTGTCACCCAGCGTGAGTGACAGGTGTCACTGCCCTCGCCGCCCCATCCTCCGTTCGGGCTGAGCCCGCCGAAGCCCTGCTCCATCCACGCAGGTCAAGCCCTTCGACAGGCTCAGGGCGAACGGACCTCAGTGCGCACAGCGGCCGTCGACGTCGTCCTGCCGATTCGGAGCAACGATGCCGGCGCGCTTCATCCGCCGGTACAGCGTCATGCGCGAGAGCCCCATCGCCCGAGCCACCGCGCTCACGTTCCAGCGCGCGGCGCGCAGGGCATCCAGCAAGGCTTGCGGCCCGTCGTCGCGCGCGCCCTCGCCCGCAGCGGCGCGCGCCGGCAGCCGCTCGACCTGCAGCTCCGGCAGATCGTCCAGGTCGATCGGCCCCTCGCCACACAGGCTGGCCGCGTAGTCGAGCACGTTGCGCAGCTCGCGCAGGTTGCCTGGCCAGCGGTGCGCCAGCAAGCGTTGCAGCGCCGCGGGCGTGATGGCGCGGCCGGCCAGCAGGCGCGTGATCATGGCGCCCAGGTCGCTGCGCTCGCGCAGCGGCGGCAGCTGGATGTGCGCGCCCTTGAGGCGGTAGTACAGGTCGTCGCGGAAGCGCCCCGCCAGCACCAGCTGCTCCAGCGGCGCGTGGGTCGCCGCGATCACACGGATGTTCACCGGCACCGGCCGGGTCGCGCCCACCGGCAGCACCTCGCGTTCGGACAGCACGCGCAGCAGCCGCGCCTGCAGCGCCAGCGGCATGTCGCCGATCTCGTCCAGGAACAGCGTGCCGCCGTCGGCCTCGGCGATCAGGCCGCGCTTGCCCTTGGGCGAGGCGCCCGAGAAGCTGCCCGGCAGGTGGCCGAACAGCTCGCTCTCGATCAGGTGCTCCGGGATCGCCGCGCAGTTCACCGCCACGAAGGGTCGGCCGCGCCGCTCGCTCGCGGTGTGCACCGCCTTGGCGAAATACTCCTTGCCCGAGCCGGTCTCGCCCGTGATCAGCAGGCCGATCGGCGTGTTCACCAGCCGCGCCACGCGCTCCACCTGCCGGTCCAGCGCGGCGTCGCCGGCCGAAAGCGCGGCCAGCGGCGCGGGCACGCGACGCTCCTCGCGCGGCGCGCTCGCCACCGGGCGCGCGGGCGGCGGCACGGCCGAGAGGAACAGCAGTTGCCGCCCCCCCGCCAGCATCACCGCGCGCTGGTCCGAGGGCTGGGTCATCACGAAGCGGCCGATCTGGCCGAAGGGCAGACCGAACAGTTGCTCGAAGCCCATGCCGATCAGCGGCTGCCCCTGTTCAAACGCCAGCTGCGCCCGCCGGTTGTGGCCCACCACGCGGCCGTTGGCGTCCAGCGCCAGCAGGTAGTCCGGCTGCACGTCCAGGAACTGCGGCGCCTGCGACAGGCGCAGCACCCAGTCGCGGCGGTGGCGGTGCAGGAAGGCCGCGTTCTCGATGTCGTGCGCGCACATCTTCACCAGCTGCAGCGCCAGGTGCTGGCTCTCCTTGGGCTGCTGCGAACTCAGCTGCGAAATGTCCAGCACGGCGCTCAATTGCCCCGCACTGTCGTACACCGGCGCGGTGGTGCAGGTCAGGGGAATGTGGGTCGCGTCGAAGTGGTCGTCCAGGTGCACCGTCAGCGCCTGGCCGGTGCTGATGCAGGTGCCCACGCCGCAGGTGCCCGCGTGCTGCTCGCTCCAGTCCGCACCGAGGTAGAGGCCCGCCTTGCGCAGGCTGGGCTCGAACACCAGGTCGCCCAGAAAGTCCACCGTCACGCCGCGCGCGTCGGTCAGCAGCACCACGTAACCCAGGCCCGCGACCTTGCTGTAGAGCGACTCCAGCCCATGGCGCGCGATCTGCAACAGCACCTCCATCTGGTCCTGGTGCTCGCGCAGCCGCGCCTGCGGCAGGATGACCGCCTCCTGCATGCGCGTCGGGTCCAGCCGGTGCTGCTGCACACAGCGCAGCCACGAATCGCGGATCACCTGCTCATGCCGCGCCGCCGCCTGCGCCCCGACGCCGTCCGCGGCCACCTGCATCACGGTGGCGATGTGCTGGTGCGGGCTGGTGGTGGCGTGGTGCATGGCGCGTCTCCGGAGGGCAGGCTGGCGGGCGTCGGAAAGCCTTGCACCTTGGGATCAGCGCGGGGTGGTGTCAATGGCGGGTTTACCCGCGGACGGTGCTGCCCACACGGGCTCAGGACGCCGGATCGAACCCGAACACGCGCAGCTCCTGGTCGCAGCGGCAGGCCTTGGCAAGGCGCGCCGCCCACACGATGGCGTCTTCCCGCGACGGCAGTTCGAGCACCGCGAAACCGCCATTGAGCGGCGGCGCCCACGGGTAACCGCCGGGGGCCACCGCGCCGTCGGCCGAGACCCGCACCGGCGGCACGCGCTCATCGATGCCGCCGCCAAAGACGTACACGCCAGCGGCCTTGGCCTGTTCGATCACGGCGTGCGAGTCGCGGCTCACCGCGGCCATCTCGCCGTCGGGAACCACCATCGCGGCGCTGGGGAAGGAGATCAGGTACTTGGGCAAGGTGGCCTCGCGATGGAACCCCGATGCGCCTCAGCGCTGCTGCGTCGACTTCTCCAGCGTCGACAGGTCAAACCCCTTGGCCTGCAAGCGCCCCAGCAACGCCTGGTCAGCCGCCGCGCCCACTGTCGGCGTGCGCGAGAGGATCCACAGGTATTCGCGACGGGGCTCACTCACCGCCACCAGCTGGTCGCCCGGGTCGAGGTCGATGACTCAATAGGACGCGCATGGGTTCAGGCCGAGAGCGCCAACGCCACCCGTTGGCGCAGCAGCGGGACACATTCGGCTTCGAACCACGGGTTCTTCTTGAGCCAGGGGTTGTTGCGCGGGCTGGGATGGGGCAGAACCGCCAGCACCGGCGGCAGACTGCGCCAGTCTTTCACCACGTCGGTAAGGGCGCGGGCCTCCCCTGGCAGGTGGTGCGCCATGGCGTACTGCCCGATGACGAGCGTGAGGCGGATCTGTGGCATGCCATCCAGAAGCGGTGCACGCCAGGCGGGCGCGCATTCCGGGCGTGGCGGCAGGTCGCCCGAGCGACCGGTGCCGGGGTAACAAAAGCCCATGGGCAGGATGGCGACCCGTCGCGGGTCGTAGAACGCCTCGCGCGAGACGCCCATCCAGTCGCGCAGGCGTTCGCCGCTGGCGTCGTCGAACGGCACGCCGCTCTCGTGCACCTTGCGCCCTGGCGCCTGCCCGGCGATCAGCAGCCGCGCCAGGGGGTGGGCCTGGAGCACCGGACGCGGCCCCAGCGGCAGGTGCGCGGCGCAGACCGTGCAAGCGCGCACGCGCCGCAGCAACTGGTCATAGGCCGACATGGGCATGCCCCTTGTTCAACCCTTCTTCGCCAGCCCCAGCCGCTCGATCGTCGCCTTCTCGGCCTTGAAGGTGCGTTCGCCGTACGCGGTGTAGTCGGCGGTGCTCATGTAAATGCTGGGCATGTAGAACTTGTCCAGCGCGGCGAGCACGGCCGGATCTTCCAGCGTCTTTTTGAAGGCGTCGTGCAGCGTCTTGACGATGGCCGGGTCCATGCCTTTGGGGCCGCCGATGCCGAAGGGCGATTCGGTGATGGTGTCCCAGCCGCTTTCCTTGACGGTGGGCACGTCGGGGAAGGCCTTGTTGCGCTGGCGGCCCAGCGTGGCCAGCAGGCGCAGCTTGCCGCTTTGCACGTGCGGCGCAAATTCGGTGGTGCCGCTCATGACGCGGATGTGCCCGCCCAGGATGGCCTGCATGATTTCGGCCGAGCCCTTGAACGGAATCGGGTTGAGCTGGATGCCGGCTTTCTCGCTGAATTCTTCGATGGCCAGGTGCGGCGTGGTGCCGGTGCCGGTGTGGCCGTATTCGAGCTTGCCGGGGTTGGCCTTGGCGTAGGCGACCATGTCCTTGAGCGTCTTGAAGGGCGCGTCGGCGGTGCAGGCGATACCGAAGGTGTAGCCGGTCAGGCAGACGATGTGGGTGAGGTCTTTCACCGGGTCGAAGTTCATGGCCTGCATGTGCGGCAGGCGGTAGATGCCCAGCGGCAGCTGCGTGAGGGTGTAGCCGTCGGGCGCGGCGGTGACCATGGCGGAGGCGCCCAGGGTACCGCCGGCGCCGGGCTTGTTCTCGATCACCACCGGCACGCCCAGCGCCTTGCTGGCGCTGTCGCCGAAGGCGCGCATGACCGCATCGCTGCTGCCTCCGGTGGGCCAGGGCGCGATCAGCTTGATGGGGCGGCTGGGGAACTTGTCCTGCGCAAACACGTGCGCGGGCAAGAGGGCCGGCGCGGCCAGGGCGGCGGCCGAGGCGATGACCTGGCGGCGGTTGAGGGCGGCGGGGCGGCGGGGAAGCGGCATGCGTGACTCCAGCGAGGTGGTAGGAAGACTCACACCATAGCCCGTGCCGCGATCCCTGGGAACCGTGCCATCCCCAACCCGACCCCGTTTCAGGTCACGCCTGCGACGGGGCCGGCCCCGGCTTACGCAGCGGCCTTCGCCCCGTCGCGCAGCTCGCGGCGAAGCACCTTGCCCACGGCGCTCTTGGGCAGCTCGGTGCGGAACTCGATCAGCTTGGGTTTCTTGTAGCCCGTGAGCATCTCGTGGGCGAAGGCGCGCACCTGGTCTTCGGTGAGGGCCGGGTCCTTGCGCACGACCACCAGCTTGACGGCTTCGCCAGACTTGTCGTCCGGCACGCCCACGGCCGCGCATTCCAGGATGCCAGGGTGCCGCGACATGACGTCGTCGATTTCCAGCGGATAGACGTTGAACCCCGACACCAGAATCATGTCCTTCTTGCGGTCGACGATCTTGAAGAAGCCCCGCTCGTCCACCACCCCCACGTCACCGCTGCGGAAGAAGCCGTCGGCCGTCATGACCTTGGCCGTCTCGTCGTCGCGCTGCCAGTAGCCGGCCATCACCTGCGGGCCCTTGATGGCGATTTCGCCGGGCTGGCCCATCGGCACCTCATTACCGTCGTCGTCCAGCAGCTTGAGCTCGGTGTTGCAAATGGGCAGACCGATGTTGCCGGTGAACACCTTGCCATCGCTGACGCCCACGGTGGCCGAGGGGCTGGTCTCGCTGAGCCCGTAGCCCTCCACGATGGCGCAGCCGGTCTTCTTCAGCCACAACGCGGCGGTGCCGCTTTGCACCGCCGAACCCCCGCCCACCGACAGCAACAGGTGCTTCCAGTCGACGGTGTCGAACTCGGGGTGGTTGGCCATGGCATTGAACAGGGTGTTCACGGCCGGGAAGCTGTGGAAGGTCTCGTCCCTGAGCTCCTTGAACACCGCCGGCAGGTCGCGCGGGTTGGCGATCAGGATGTTGAGCGCACCCATGCGCATGCCCAGCATCACGCAGGCGGTGAAGCCGAAGATGTGATAGATCGGCAGCGCGCAGACGATGGTGAACTGCTCACTCCTGGGCAGGCTCACCAGGGCCGGCGCATACCAGGCCTCGCACTGCAGGATGTTGGCCACCAGGTTGCGGTGCAACAGCATCGCGCCCTTGCTGACACCGGTGGTGCCGCCGGTGTACTGCAGCACGGCCAGGTCGTCGGGCCCGACCGGCACCGGTCTGCGCGCGGCGCGGCCACCCCGGCTCAAGGCCTCCTTGAAGCCCACGGCCGCAGGAAGCCGGTAAGCCGGCACCAGCTTCTTCTTGTGGCGCACCACGTAGTTGACGATCAGGCCCTTGAGGCCCAGCAAATCGCCCATCGACGCCACGATGTGGTGTTTGGTCGGCACCTCGGCGGCGACCTCTTCGAGCGTCCTGGCGAAGTTCTCCAGAATCAGGATCGCCTTGGCGCCCGAGTCCTTGAGCTGGTGCTGCAGCTCCCGCGGTGTGTACAGCGGATTGACGTTGACCAGCACCAGGCCGGCCCGCAGGATGGCGGCGACGGCCACCGGGTACTGCGGCACATTGGGCAGCATGACGGCGACGCGGTCGCCCTTGTTCAGGCCCAGGCTCTGCAAATAGGCGCCAAAGTCCGCCGACCATCGGTCCACCTGACCGAAGGTGATGGACTTGCCCAGGGAGCGGTAAGCCACCTTGTCGCGGTGCTTGACGAAGGCCTCCTCCAGCAGCTCCACCAGCGAGCCGTAGGCGGTCACGTCGATGGCGGGGGGGACGAGGGGGGATAGCTGGTGAGCCAGATTTTTTCCATGACGTGTTCCGAGGGTCGGGTTTCAAAGAAGAGACATCGAAGTCGATGACTGGCTCAGCGGCCGCGCGCCACATGGCGCCGTGCCACCGTGATCTCACGTCAGCCGCGGTTGGCCGAATTCCAGTGGTCCGAAGCTGAAGGTGGGCTTCATGAACGGGAACAGGAAGTTCGAGGTGAGCTCGGAGCTGGGGGCCATGTTGTAGAAATTCGGGTTGCGCTTCGACGGCCCGGCGATGGTGCGCTCCATGTCCATCGTGGCGAGGCCGCTCGGCAATCAGGTCAAGAATGGGCATGAGGAGGTCATGTGCATTTCCTCTTGGTTGCCGGGCTCCAGGCGCCACACCGCCTACAGCCTCGCCGCCAGTCGGGTGCCCATGTCGATCGCGCGCTTGGCGTCCAGTTCGCCGGCTTCAAAGGCCCCGCCAATCAGGTGCACTGACACACCGGCCTGTTGCAGGGGGTCTTGCAGTTCACGCAGGGGTTCCTGTCCGGTGCACAACACGATGGTGTCAAATTCCATCACCTCACCGTCTTTGCGGTCCTCACCGACGCTGATGGCCAGACCGACCCCGTCGCCGGAGGGCAGCGCTCCGATGCGCTCGTAGTTGACGCCGGTCACCATCTGCACGTTCTTCATTTTCAGGGTGGCGCGATGGATCCAGCCGGTGGTCTTGCCCAGGGTCTGACCGGTGCGCCCGGGTTTGCGCTGCATCAGGGTGACTTCGCGCGGACCGGACTGCACCTTGCGTGCGACCAGCCCGCCACGGTGCTCCTGCGGGTCACCCACACCCCACTCCTGCAACCAGGCAGGCAGGTCGACAGAGGTCGAGGGATGGCCCAGATCGGTGCCGTGCGACAGGAACTCGGCCACGTCAAAACCGATGCCGCCCGCACCCAGAATCGCGACCCGCTTGCCCACCGGTTTTTTGTGCAGCAGCACATCGATATAGGTCAGCACGTTCGGGTGGTCTTGTCCGGCGATCTTGGGGTTGCGAGGGGTAATGCCGGTCGCCAGCAGCACCGCGTCGAATTTTTGCGCCACCAACATCGCCGCGTCGACGCGTGTGCCCAAATGCAGCTGCACCCCGGTCTTGGTGATCTGGTTGGAAAAGTAGCGCAGAGTCTCATGAAACTCTTCCTTGCCCGGAATGGTCTTGGCCATGTTGAACTGACCGCCAATGCGCTCGGCGCTGTCATACAGGTGGACTTCATGGCCGCGCTGCGCCAGCGTGGTTGACGCCGCCAGACCCGCCGGACCTGCGCCGACCACGGCAAAGCGCTTGCGCGTGACGGCGGGTGCAATCACCAGTTCCGTTTCAAAGCAGGCGCGCGGATTGACCAGGCAGCTCGACATCCTGCGGCTGAAGGTGTGGTCAAGGCAGGCCTGGTTGCAGGCAATGCAGGTGTTGATTTCATCGCTGCGACCACTGGCAGCCTTGATCACGAAATCGGGGTCGGCCAGCAACGGGCGCGCCATGCTGATCATGTCGGCATCGCCGCGCGCCAGAATGTCTTCGCCCACATCCGGCATGTTGATGCGGTTGCTGGTGACCACTGGAATCAAATTGCCTTCGCTGCGCAGCGTCTCCCGCAGTTTGCGGGTGACCCAGGTGAAGGCGCCGCGTGGCACGCTGGTGGCAATGGTGGGGACGCGCGCTTCGTGCCAGCCAATGCCGGTGTTCAGAATGGTGGCGCCTGCGGCGCTGATGGCGCGGGCCAGCTGAAGCACCTCTTCCCAGGAGCTGCCGTCGGGAATCAGGTCGATCAGGCTGATGCGGTAGATGATGATGAAGTCCGGGCCGACCGCCTCGCGAATGCGGCGCACGATTTCCACGGCCAGACGCATGCGGTTGGCATAGGCACCGCCCCATTCGTCGTCGCGCTTGTTGGTGTGAGTCACCAGAAACTGGTTGATGAAGTAACCCTCACTGCCCATGACCTCGACACCGTCGTAGCCCGCGTCGCGCGCCAACTTGGCACAGCGCACGAAGGCGCGAATCTGGCGTTCGATGCCGCGCGCGGACAATTCCCGCGGTGTAAAGGGAGAAATGGGGCTCTGGATACGACTGGGAGCGACGCAGAGCGGCTGGTACCCGTAACGACCCGTGTGCAAAATCTGCAGGGCGATCTTGCCGCCCTCGGCATGCACAGCCTTGGTCACCACCTGATGGCGCTTGGCCGCACCCGATGTGGTCAGCATGCCGGCAAAGGGCTTGGGCCACCCTTCGATGTTCGGCGCAAAGCCCCCGGTCACCATCAGGCCCACGCCACCTCGGGCGCGCTCGGCAAAAAACTCGGCCATGCGGGGGAAGTGTTTGCGGCCATCTTCCAGGCCGGTGTGCATGCTGCCCATCAGGACGCGGTTTTTTAACTGGGTAAATCCCAGATCCAGAGGGCTCAACAGGTGGGGGTAGAGTGCGTTCGTCATGTGAGATTGGGGGTAAATGGTCAGGCGCCGGGCAGGAACTGCTCCAGCAGTGCCACAGCCTGCGCACGGCTGAGGTAACGGGGTACACCATAGGTACCGTGTGCCTCTGAAAACGCCCGGTCGATGATGGTCGGGAAGTCGCTGCGTTGCAGTTGCTGGATGGAGCCGGGGATGGACATGTCCCGGTTCATTTTTCGGATCAGGGCAATGAAGGCATCCGACAGTTCCATATCCGACGACTCCGCTTTGCCAAGGCCCGCGGCTCTCGCGAGCTTGGCCAGTTTGCGGGTGCAATGTGACTTGGAAAACTCCAGCACATAGGGCAGCACAATGGCGTTGATGAGCCCGTGGGGGATGTGGTAGATGCCGCCCAACTGGTGCGAGAAGGCGTGGACATAGCCCACTGCGGCTCGCGTAAACGCCAGTCCGGCCATGCAGGACGCAACCGCCAGGCGTTCTCTGGCCTCCAGGTCCTGGCCATTGCTATAGGCGATGGGCAGATTCTTGACAATGCTCGCCGCAGCTGCGAGCGCAAGCGCGTCGGTCTCGTCGGTGGCCAGGGTCGAGATACAGGCTTCCACCGCATGGGTGAGCGCATCCATGCCTGTGGGTGCCGTGATGAATCCCGGCAGTCCCACCATGAGCTGGGGGTCCAGCGCCATCATGGAAGGCACCATCTTCGGGTCAATGATGGGAATCTTGGTGTGGTTGGCGTTGTCGGAAACAATGGCAATGATGGTGACCTCGGACCCAGTACCCGCGGTCGTGGGAATCACATAAAAAGGCAGCGTGCGTTTGCGCGGCAGCGCATACAGCCACAGGCCTTTGAGCGTGCGGGGATGGCATGCGTTGGCATGGCACAGCAGGATGGCCTTGGCGCAATCAATGGGCGATCCACCGCCAATGGCAATGACCGCATCGGGCTGGTAGCGGCCGACGTGTGCCACGCCCGCCATCACCAGTTCAAACCCGGGATCAGGTTGCACCTCGCTGAAGACCTCCACGGTAACGCCCGCGGCCTGCAGCTCTGCGATCACCGGGTTGGCAAGTCCCAGTTTGAACAAGGCAGCATCGGTGATGACCAGGACACGCCGAGCACCCGTGCCGATGATTTCGCGCGTCATCGACAGTGAAGCGCCCGGCCCGACAAAAGAGAATGGCTTGGGAAGGTGGATCAGCGGTGTCACCACACCCAGCGCCTTGACCATCAACCGGCTAAGCAGGTACACAGCACGTCCTTTGTATAAAACACAATTTCCAACTCAGCAAAGGCTTCCTGGGCAGCAGTGTGGGTGATCAGGTGCCCAAATGCACATGGCCTGCAGCATCCATTGCCGAGGCCATGTGAACCTGGGCCAACGACTCACTTGGCCTTGGCAGCCGCCTGCTGGGCGGTGTCAGCCTCTTCGGCCTGCTTGGCCAAGCTGGCCTGCTCGGCCTTGGAGCGGCAGGTGAAGGCCGCCTCGAACATGTCCTTGTTCAAGTAGAAACCGGTGGGCAGGTAGCTGCCCATGACCTGGCGCTCTTCACCAGGCTTTGTGACCTTCTGGATCGAGTGTGCAAAGTCGGGCCGGGCCAGCATGTTGCGGATGATCAGGTTGCCCTGGTCGGGGTCGAACATGCCGTCGCCGTCGTCGGGCCATACCAGCCAGTTGATGCCGCACTCCGCGTAGGCCGAACGCGGGCGATCCGAAGCGCGGCTGAAGGCGATGATGTAGTTGCGCTCCGGGCCGAAGGTGACCATCTCTTCGTCGTGCAGGCACTGGACCACCGTGGTGTTCGCAAAGCCACGCTGCGAGCAGATCGACCAGTAGCGCAGATCAGCGTCCTTGGTGTTCATCACCTTGTCGCCGTTCACGGTCTTGGGCGTCGAGGGCATGGTGCCGCGCATCACATAGACCGGGCCGAACTTGCGGTTGGTGAAGGTGCGGATGTACTGGTTGTCCACCGTGGGGTAGAAGCCCTCGCTCTTGCGCCCGCCAGTGACGATCTCGCCGGTGAACAGGCCCTCGATTTCCTTGCGACCGAACACCGAGTACCAGGTGGACGGGAGGGTGGCCGGGTGGGTGTCGGGCTTGCCTGGCAGCGTCAACAGCTCGCGGTAGCGGGCAATGGGTATGCCGAACGAGTCGGGCGAAATCTTCAGCAACTGGCTGGTGTTCAGCGCCTTGCACGCCGCCGCACCGCGCAGCTCCGTGCCATCGGCCAGGGTCAGCACCGGCGCCGGCAGCGGCACGCCGCCGGTGATGCCCAGGCCCTTGTCGGACAGGTAATTGCGCAGCACGATCACCTGCTGGGTGCCACCGTTCTTGGGCGCGGCGATGGTCTTGGCGGTGGTGCTCTCGTGGAAGAAGCCTTCGGCCCGGGTGGTGTCGCGCATGCCACCGGCGGTCACGTCGATGCTGTACGAGCGCTTGGTGACCGTGCGGTCAGCGCCGTGTCGGGCCGGGTTGGTGTGGCCTGGCAGCGGGGTGATCAGGTAGTCGGCCAGGGTCTCGACCGGCAGGCCGCGGTCGTCATATGTTGTGTAGGACGTGTAGCGAGAATGGGCGAACTGACCGTCCAGCCTCAGCTTGGCGCCTTCGGGCGTGGTGAACTTGGCGCCCCAGTAGATGGTGTTGGTTTCGGGGTACGCGACGTTCTGGTACGGGTCGCCGCCAAAGGGGCCTACCGCCCAGAAGCAGGTGCGCTCGCCGGGCACGCCCATCTTGTTGGTGAGTTCGGTGGGGTATTTCGGACCGGACATCGGCACGGGATCGGCGGCCAGCGCGGCACTGCCCACGACCAGGCCGCCGGCACAGGCCAGCGCTGCCAGAAAGGGACTGAGGCGGTTCGGAATTCTCATGGTGTCTCTCCAGGGGTTGTGCGGCGTGCCGCGATTCATTTCGTCAGAAAGGCCAGCAACCGGTCGGCGAACCTGCCGTACGGGGGCATCAGGAACTTCAGCGTGCTGAAGCGCGCCTGGTAAAACACCGGGCGCAGCTTGGAAAAGGTCACGAACCCTTCATGGCCGTGGTAGTGGCCCATGCCGGACTCGCCAACGCCGCCGAAGGGCAGGTCGTGCTGACCGACGTGGAACAGCGCGTCGTTGACCGACACGCCGCCCGACATCACGCGGTCCAGCAGCATCTGCACGGTCTTGCCGTCGTGGCTGAAGGGGTAGATCGCCAGCGGCCGCGGGCCGGCGTTGATGTGCGCGATCACGGCGTCCGGGTCGGTGTAGCCGCGCAGCGGCAGGATGGGGCCGAAGATCTCGCGCTGCATCAGGATGCTGTGGTCCGGCGCGTTGAGCACGATGCAGGGCGCGATCTTGCGTGTGGCGGCGTCAAAGGCCGGGCCGGGCACCAGCTGCACCACGGTGGCGCCGCATTCGCGCGCGTCGTCCAGCGCGGCCAGCAGGCGCTCGAACGAGCGCTGGTCGATGATGGAGGTGTAGTCGGGCGAGGTCAGCGAGGGGTAGCGCGCGGCCACGATGGCCTTGGCGTGCTCCACGAACTCGGCGATGCGCGCCTGCGGCAGCCAGGCGTGGTCGACGGTGGTGCAGATCTGGCCGGCGTTGAGGCATTTGACGAACAGGATGCGCTCGGCCGCCTGTTTGAGCGGGTAGTCGTCGCAGACGATGGCCGGGGCCTTGCCACCCAGCTCCAGCGTGACCGGGCACAGGTTTTGTGAAGCGGCGGCCATGACGGCCCGGCCCGTGGTGCCGGAGCCGGTGAACAGCAGGTGGTCGAACGGCAGCTTCGAGAACTCAATGCCGACGCCGCCGGTCTCGTCGAAGAACTGCAGCTTCTCGGGCGGGAAGTAGGCCGGCATCTTCTCGATCAGCAGCCGGGCCAGGTGGCGCGAGTTCTCGCTCATCTTCACCATCGCGCGGTTGCCGGCAGCGAGGATGCAGGTCAGCGGCACCAGGCTGAGGTTGATCGGGAAGTTCCAGGGCACGATCACGCCCACCACGCCCAGTGGCTGCGGGATCACGCGGTTGCGTGCGCCCAGGAAGTTGCGCAGGTCGACCGCGCGGCGCTGCGGCTTCATCCAGCCGCGCAGGTGCCTGATGGCGTGGTCCACGCCGTCGATGGCCGGGAAGATCTCGGCCAGCATGGTTTCGTGTGGCGAGCGGTGCCCGTAGTCGGCGCTGATGGCGTCGCAGATCGCCTGCTTGTTCTCGCGGATGAAGCGCTGCAGGGTGCGTAGGTCGGCCTTGCGCTGCTGCAGGGTCGGCACGGGGTCGGCCAGATAGGCCTGGCGCTGGCGCGCCAGTGTGGCGAGCAACGGCTGACTGTTTGATTCGCTCATGTGGGTGAATCCGGTGAGGGGTGCGGCTGGCCTGTACAGGGCCCAACGCTGTGGCGATACTAGGTAGCCACCCGGCAAGCAAATGTCGTGATTCCGACAAAGCCCGCCCGCCTGTCTCATGACAAACCCTGATCCCCGCCCTGCCCAGCCCCACCGTCCCAGCAGCGCCCCCGGCCTGGACGTCGAAGCCTTCCTGCGCCGCGCCCCGGTGCTGGCCGACCTGCCGGATGAGGCGGTGCGTGAGCTGGCGGTGGCGGCCCGGGTGGAACACTTCGACGGCGCCGCCTTGCTCAACGCCGCAGGCCAGCCGCTGACCCGGCTGCGCCTGGTGGTGCAGGGCACGCTGGAAATCATTGCGCGCCGAGCCAACGGCACCGAGGTCGTGCTGGGCGACATCGGCCCCGGCGGCTGGGCGGCCTGGGTCGGGTGTTTTTCGCGGCACCAAACCGAGAACGATTTCTACAGCACGCCCGGCGCCACCTACATCGCCCTGCCCACCGATCTGGTGCGCGCGATCGCCAAGCGCCACCCGGCGCTGTACCTGGGCGTGATCGGCGACATGGGGATGCGCGTGCGCCAGCTCATGGAGTGGACCGGCGATTCGGTGTTGCTGGGTCCGGAGCAGCGCATGGCCAAGCTGATCCACCTGCTGGCGCGCACCCAGGGCAGCCAGGGCGACACCGGCAGCGCGACGGTGCAGGTCACGCAGGCGCGACTGGCGCAGCTGGCGCGCTGCTCGCGCCAGTCGGCCAACGGGCTGGTGGGGGCGCTGGAGCGGCGCGGCCTGATCAGTGCGGGCTATGGCCGCTTTGACATTCCGGACGTTGCGCGGCTGGTCGCCTTCATCGAAAGCGAGCTCGACCCGCCCTGATCCGCAGCCCGTTCAGTTGTTGCTCAATCCCAGCCGTTTGACGACGGACCGATCGACCTCGATCTGGCCACGCAGGGCCGCGCTGAACTCGGCCGGCGACGCGCTGACATCCAGCCGCCCGCCCTGATCGTGCAACAGGGCCACCACCCCAGGATCTTCCGCCGCCAGCCGCAACGCTGCCGCCAGCCGCGCCACCAGCGCAGCGGGCGTGCCCGCGGGCGCGGCGAACCCGCCCCAGGGCTCGGCGTGAAAGCCCGGCACCCCCGCCTCGGCCACCGTCGGCAGATCGGGGAACTGGGCCAGCCGGGTGGGCCCTGTGACGGAGAGCAGGCGCAGGCGTCCGGTTTTCACCTGCTCGGCCACCGCACCCGGCAGGGCAAAACAGACATCCACTTCGCCCGCCAGCAGGCCCCGCACGTACTCGACACCGCCCTTGTAGGGCACGTGGGTGAGGGGCAGCCCGCCCGGCACACGTTCGGCGAGCAGCGCCAGCAGCAGGTGCGCGGGCGATCCGTTGCCACCCGAGCCGAAGCTGAACCGACCCGGCTGGGCTTGCACGGCGGCAAACAGCTCGGCCTGGCTGCGGTACGGCAGGCCACCGCGCAGCGTCAGCACATAGGGTGAGCTGTGGATGCGGGCCACCGGCTGGAACATGTTCAACAGATCCAGCTGTCCCGTCATGGCCTGCACCGTGACCAGGCCCGAATGCAGGTACAGCAGCGTGCCGCCGTCGGCGGGCGCCTGCGCCACGATCCGCGCCGCCAGCACGCCGGAGGCGCCCGGTCGGTTGTCCACGATCACCGGCAGCTGCAGCGTCGCGGACAGCGGCTCGGCCAGTCGGCGCAGGAGCAGGTCCAGGGTCCCTCCCGCCGGAAAGGGCACCACGATGCGCAGCGGGCGCGGACCGTCGGCGGGCCAGGCGGGCAGCGCGATCAGCGCCAGCGCCGCCACCCCGGCGCTCAGGCCGCGCCGCCGCGCCGGTGAGTGGAAAGTGAGAGGGGCCAGCACCCGGCCATGGTTGAGGGCCATCGGTTCCCGACGCTCAGACCTGCGCCCCCACCAGGTAGTCGGCCTTGCCCAGGTCCACGCCGTTGTGGCGCAGCAGGGCGTAGGCGGTGGTGACGTGGAAGAACATGTTGGGGATGGCCCAGTGCTTCAGATACGCCTCGCCGGTCATGGTGCGGGTCTTGTCGCGACCGACGGGGAAGGTGATCTCGACCTCTTCCCGGCCGTCGATGGACGCCGCCGGCACGGTCGCGAGCCAGTCCAGGGTCTTCTGGATGCGGGCCTGCAGTTCGGCGAAGCTGGTTTCGTTGTCGTCGAATTTCGGCGCCTCGATGCCGGCCAGCCGCGCGGTGCCGTTCTTGGCCGCGTCACAGGCGATGCGGATCTGCGAAGCGAAGGGCAGCATGTCGGGCGCCAGGCGCGCCGCCACGAACACATTGGGGTCGAACTTGCGCGCGGCGGCGCTGGCCTCGGCTTTGCCCAGGCAATACAGCAGGTTGGACAGGGCGGTCTGGAAAACGGGCAGGCTGGCGGACGAGAGGGTGATGGACATGGTGTGGCGAGGAAGGAACGAAGACGGGGCATGCTACGCCGCCGTCGACGCGCCTGCTGGCCTCAGGTCTTGGCGCCTCACGCGGCCGGTCTGAGCCCTTGGGCCACCGCCGCCGCGTCCGTCGGCTCGCCATCGTCCAGGGTCTGCCAGTCGCTGGTCAGCAGGTCCATCAACGCATGGTCCAGGGTGTCCAGGTCGATGTCCATCGGCTCCACCAAGCCTTCTGGCTCCACGGGAGAAAGTCCGCGGTTCATCTGGGTCCTCCGATCTGATCGGCGGCTGCCTGCCGGGCGGGGCGAATGGCAGCGCGATCAGTCGCAAGTGTTTTGCAAAGCGGATGTTTTGACCAGTACCAAACTGTTTCAACATGTGCGGGGCCGGAACGGCCCATCGGCCCGGGGATTTCAGGCGTCGGTGGCACCGGCCCGCTGGCGGGCGAAGGCCACGTACCAGTCCAGGCAGCCCGGATTGGCCATGGCCTCTTTGTTGATGACCTTCTCCAGCGGCTGGCCGAGCAGCAGTTTCTTGATCGGCAGTTCCTGCTTTTTGCCCGAGAGGGTGCGCGGGATCTCGGCCACCTGGAAGACGTCGTTGGGCAGGAAGCGCGGCGAGAGCGCGGTGCGGATCGCGGCGCCGATCTTCGCGCGCAGGACGTCGTCGAGCGCGAGCCCGGGGCGCAGCACCACGAACAGCGGCATGTAGCTCTCGCGTCCCAGGTATTCGAGGTCGACCACCATGCTGTCCAGCACCTCGGGCAGGGCTTCGACCGCGCTGTAGAGCTCGCTGGTGCCCATGCGCAGGCCGTGGCGGTTGA
>NZ_JASJOY010000085.1:0-42922 GCF_031426985.1 Hydrogenophaga sp. | reverse complement strand
GTTCGTTGATCATCTTGGTCATTTCGAACATCGAAGCCTGGGCCTTCTTGAAGATTTCCTTCAGCTTGGCGTCGGCGTTGATCATGCGCTTGTTGGCTGCGTCTTGCAGCTTGTTCTTCTTGATGTATTCCCAGACCTTCTTGGTCACTTCGGTGCGGGGAATCGCGGTGCTGCCCACGATGGCGGCCAGCGCGGCGCTGGGCGTCATGGCCTTCATGAAGGCGGCGTTGGGGGTGCGCTTCTTGGCGGGAGCAGCGGCCTTCTTGGCCGGAGCGGCTGCCTTCTTCGCAGGAGCAGCGGCCTTCTTGGCCGGAGCGGCTGCCTTCTTCACGGGCGCAGCGGCCTTCTTGGCCGGAGCGGCTGCCTTCTTAGCAGGAGCAGCGGCCTTCTTGGCCGGAGCAGCTTTCTTTGCGGGAGCTTTTTTTGCAGTTGCCATGGTTGGATTTCCTTCTAGAAGTGGAATATGAACCAGCTGAAAACGCGCTTTCTCACTGGTCCCAAGCATGCTAATGGACTTGCCTGCGCATTCCAAGGTGCGCACGGGTGTTTTTTGCATGTTTTCATAGGGAGCGCCGCGCTTTTTGGCCGCGAAAACAACACTTGCGCACGGGCGCGCTGCAAGCGCTCTGTCAGAGCGGCGCGCCATGCTCGTGCACCACGCGCACCGGGGTCCGGTACGCTGTGCGTTGGACTGTGATCTTCGGAGCGTTTTGACCATGAGCGATACCCCTTCCTTTGCGACCTGCGATCTGTGCGATGCCCACAAGGGCGACGACTCGGGCGCCTTCCGCGTGCTGCCTCCGGTGTTCCGCGAGTTCGGTGCGAAGCCGCGATTTGCCGGCCCGGTGGTCACCGTCAAATGCTTCGAGGACAACACGCCGGTCAAGCGCGCGCTCGAAGGCCCGGGCGAGGGCCGGGTGCTGGTGGTGGACGGCGGCGGTTCGCTGCGCCGCGCGCTGGTGGGGGGCAACATCGGCGCCGCGGCGGCGCGCAATGGTTGGGCGGGTGTGGTGATCGACGGCTGCGTGCGCGATGTGGCCGAACTGCTCGTGTGCGAAGTGGGCCTTCGCGCGCTGGCTTCCATGCCGCTGCCGACCGAACGCAAGGCCGACGGGCAGACCGGCGTGGTGGTGCAGATCCAGGGTGTGTGGGTGCGGCCGGGCGACTGGCTCTACGCCGACGAGGACGGCATCGTCGTCTCAGCCACAGCGCTGCACGGCTGAGCCGCGCGGCAGGCGGTTCAGGCGCTCAGGCCCTTGAAGAGCATGTAGGCGGCCAGCGCGAACAGGGTGAAGGCAAACACCTTCTTGAGCGACTTGACGGGCAGCGCGTGGGCCGCCTTCACACCCAGCGGGGCCATGAGCACGCTGGCGCAGGCGATCACGGCCAGCGCCGGCCAGTAGATGTAGCCCAGGGAATGCGCCGGCAGACCGGCCACGCCTTGACCGGCGACGATGTAGCCCGCTGCGTTGGCCAGTGCGATCGGAAAGCCCAGCGCGGCGCTGGTGGCCACGGCGTTGTGGATGGCGACGTTGCACCAGGTCATGAAGGGCACGCTGACAAAACCGCCACCGGCACCGACCAGGCCCGAAAGAAAGCCGATCACCGTGCCCGCACCCAGCTGACCCGCCACGCCCGGCAGCGTGCGTGAGGGCTGGGGCTTCTTGTCCTTGAGCATCTGGGTGGCCGAGAAGCTCACGAAGGCCGCGAACAGCATGGCCAGCCAGGCCCCTTTGAGCAGGGCGAACACACCCAGGCTGGCCAGGGCCGCGCCGATGACGATGCCGGGCGCGAGCCGGCGGGCAATGTCCCAGCGCACGGCGCCGCGCTGGTGGTGCGCACGCACGCTGGACACGGACGTGAACACGATGGTGGCCATGGACGTGGCGATGGCCATCTTCACCGCCAGGTCGGGCGACACGCCGCGCGTGCCCAGGATGTGCGTGATGAACGGCACCATGATCATCCCGCCCCCGATGCCCAGCAGCCCCGCCAGAAAACCCGTGCACAGACCGAGCGCGGCCAACTCGATGATGAGGATGGGATCAAGGTTCATGGGACTCGGTGACAGGCCCGGCGCGCGTGCCCCAGTCCAGGGCAGCCGTGGAACCGGCTTTGCCGGGCCACAGGCTGTGTCCCACCTCCCGCAGGAGAGGGGGGAAGCCGCGAAGCGGCGCAGGGGGGGGTGGGGGGAATAAGGTGTCTGCAGTGCCACCGGACCGGCATCCTGAACCGGGGGTTCAGGTGGGCGAGGGCAACATGGCTTCGGGTTCATCTGACGCGAGACGCTCACACCAGCCATGTGTGTACCAAGCCCGGGCTCAATGAGCATTGGTTCAAGGAAATATAAAGCCCGGCGAGCACTGCAGACGGTTGCCATTGTAGGCGCTGCGCGGGCGGTATGGGCTCCGCCGGTCTTGTGAATTGCGGTGTTTGTGCGGCCCAGATCAGAGCAGCTGGCCGTCGCTGCCCAAGCTCTGGTCCAGGCGCCGGATCAGGTCGTTCACGCGGCCTTGAGCGGCCGGGTCCAGCGTGTCGCCCGCGAGCGAGGCGGTCGGCGTGGTGTCGATGCTGGCCTGCGCACTGGCCTGCAGGGACTGGCTTTCCTTTTGCGACAGTTCAAACGCCAGGTTGAGCGAGGCCAGCACGGCGATGCGGTCGCGCGCCTTGACCTTGCCCGCATCGCGGATGCGGCACATCGCGGTGTCCACACGTTCGACCGCATCCAGCAGGGACTGTTCGCCTCCGACCGGACAGGCCAGCAAATAGCTCTGGCCCATGATCTGCACTTCGATCTGTTTGTTCGCCGGCTTGTTCATGCGCTGCTGTCCTTGCTGTGGGGCTCGGCGGTGGTGGCAACGGGCAGGCGGTCGAGCAGGGCGTCGATGCGCGCACGCGCCGCGTTCAGGCGCGACTTGAGCGAGTCGCGCTCGGTCTGCAGGGCCTGCACCTGTTCCAGCAGCAGCGCATTGGTGCGCTGCAGTTCCTCGTGGCGCAGCAACAGGCGCTCCACGCGTTCGGCGATCTGGTCAAGGTGTTGGGTGTCGGCCATGGTGTGACAGGGTGGATTTCGCATTGTAGGGTTGCCGCAAGCGACCCGGACTTAGAATGCTTCCCGTTGGTGCTCGCGGTGTGGTTCACATGCCGCAGTTCAACGGGAAGCAGGAGGGAAGGTCCACACCGGGCCAACCTAACCTGCGCTGCCCCCGCAACGGTAAGCAGACGAGATGCCTGGATTCTCCAGGTCGCTCCGCTTTCATCTCACAACCACTGGACGGCATGTGCCGTCTGGGAAGGTGATGAAGGTCGTTCTGCCAGCCCGGATACCGGCCAACATGGTGGTGGTGCGTCCTCAAACGGCGCGCCACCGTGACGCTCAGGCGCTGTCGGGGAAGACAGCGAGGGCACCTGTCTGTGTTGTCTTCTCATCATGAAATCCCGCGTTTTTCAAGCACGCCTGGCCGTGCTGCCCCTGGCATGCGCTGCCGCATTCCCGACTCTGGCCCAGTCCGAGACCACCTTGCCTGAGACCGTGGTGACGGCCACGCGCACCGCCCGCACGGCCGACGAGCTGATGCAGTCGGTCGACGTGCTCACGCGGCAGGACATCGAGGTCCAGGCGCCAACCTCCATGATGGAGCTGATCGAGAGCCTGCCCGGTGTGGCGGTGTCCCGCTCAGGTGGTCCGGGCAAGTCGGTCGGTGTGTATCTGCGAGGTGCCAGCAGCGATCATGTGCTGGTCCTGGTCAATGGTGTCCGGGCGTCGTCCGCGACCTTGGGCGAATACGACTGGAATGCCTTGCAGCCCGAGCAGATCGAGCGGGTCGAGGTGGTCCGCGGTCCGCTGGCTTCGTTGTACGGATCCGATGCGATCGGTGGCGTGATCCAGATCTTCACCCGCGGGCAGCGGGAGGGATTCGAGGCATCGCAGACCGTCGGGTCCAACAGGTATCGCGAGACCTCGGCTCGGCTGGCTGGCGGGCAGGAAACCAAGTGGTTCCTGTCTGCTGACACCATGGGTACGGATGGTCTCCAGATGAAGGTGGCTGACCCCCGCCGGTATCCCGCACGCAGTGCGAACCTGGGGCTGGGTGTCAATGGCCGGTTGCAGGACAACTGGTCGTACAGCCTGGGGTTGACCCATACGGAGGCTCATGAACAGTCGGATGTGTCGGCAGGCCCCTCGGACTCCCGCAACCAGGTGGTGGATCTCAGCTTCCAGGGGCGCATGTCGTCGGTGTGGACGCAGAAGATCTCGCTCTATCGCGCCAGCAACCGACTGGTGACACCTGCGGGCTATCCGCCGTCGGACATCGAAACCGATCGAAGGCAGTTGTCCTGGGTGAACGAACTGAACCTCGGTGGGGCGGCGCTGACGCTGGGCGTGGACCGCATGCTCGAAGGCGTCTCCAACTTGAATGCGCAGACCGGAGCCACCGTGTTCGACAAGGGCATGGGCACGACGGGTGTTTACGGGCAGTTCCTCTCCGAATGGGCGGGTAACGACCTGCAGCTGGGCCTGCGGCGTGACCAGCACAGCGTTTTTGGGGGCACCAACACCTACAACCTTTCCGTGGGGCGCCAGTTGTCGAACAGCGCGCGCGTCTATGTGTCGCACGGCACGGCGTTCAAAGGCCCGACGGCGAACGACTACTACTGGCCCTGGCAGGAGTACGACGATTTCCGTGACGGGTACGGCACCTGCGTGGCCTACGGCTACCCCTGCGTGACGATCACCGAAGGCAATCCGAACTTGTTGCCGGAGCGCTCGCGCACCAGTGAAATCGGGCTGCAGATCGACGGTCCGGTGAAATACCGCTTCAACCTGTTCGCGACGCAGGTGAGCAATCTGATCGACTGGGCGTCCACGGAGACCGGATCTGGCACCACCTGGACGGCCGTCTGGACGCCCACCAACGTGGGGCGGGCCTCCATGAAGGGGGGGGAACTCAGTGCGAGCTTCAACTGGGCGCAATGGGCCTTCCGGGCGTCGGCCAGCCGCGTGTTGGCACGCAACGAGGACACCGGAGCCCCGCTGGACCGCCGGCCGGACAACACGGCCTCGCTGTCGGCGGCGCGCCGCTTCGGTGAACACACGCTGCGTGTCGGTTTGACGGCGGCCTCGGCGCGGTACGAAAGCTCCGGGTCCCGGCGCATCGCTGGTTTCGGGCGCGTGGATGTGGCCGATACCATCACCCTCAATCCCCACTGGTCGCTGCGCTTCAAGGTCGATAACCTGTTCGACACGCAGTACACCCTGGCCACCAGCAACGGCGCGCCGTACGCCACGCCGGGCCGTGAGTTCTACGTGACCCTCCGGTACACCCATTGAGCGCCGTGGCCCGTTGTCCTGCCTTGCTGATCGCGGCCCCGGCCTCCGGCCAGGGCAAGACCACGGTCACGGCGGCGCTGGCGCGCCTGCACGCGCGGCAGGGTCGGCGGGTGCGGGTGTTCAAGTGTGGGCCGGATTTTCTGGACCCGCACTGGCACCAAATGGCCAGCGGCCAGCCGGTGCACAACCTCGACCTCTGGCTCAACGGCGAAGACGACATCCGCGCTCGGTTGCACGAGGCCGCTACAAACAGCGACCTGATCCTGATCGAGGGGGTGATGGGGCTGTTCGATGGCGAGCCAAGCGCTGCTGACCTGGCGGTGAAGCTGGGCATTCCGGTGCTGGCGGTGATCGACGCCGGGGCCATGGCCGGCACCTTTGGCGCGCTGGTGCACGGCCTGCGCCACTACCGTCTGGGCCTGCCCTGGGCGGGGGTGCTGGCCAACCGCGTGGCCAGCGAGGGGCACGAGAAGATGCTGCAGGCCTCCGTGCGCGGTGACGACCTGGGGGCGGCGCCGGGCGGCATCGACGCCGGATGGCTCGGCGGCTTGCGGCGCGACACGGGCTTTGCCATGCCCGAGCGGCACCTGGGGCTGACGGTGGCGTCCGAACTGCCCGATGCACTGGCGCGGCTCGATGCCCTGGCCGATGCCATGGCGACCACACCGATGGGCCAGCTGGACGCCGACGGCTGGCAGCGCTGGGCGGTGCCGTTCGGTGCACAGCCCGAACGCCCGGTGGCCCCGCTGTTGCAGGGGCGCACCGTGGCGGTGGCGCGCGACGCGGCCTTCTGCTTCACCTACCCGGCCAACCTCGACACGCTGCGCGCGCTGGGGGCCGAACTGGTGTTTTTCTCGCCGGTGGCCGACGAGCCGGTGCCGGACTGCGATGCGGTCTGGCTGCCCGGTGGCTACCCGGAACTGCATGCGCCCGCACTGGTGAACGGCGCGCGCTGCCGCGCCTCGCTGGCGGCGCACATCGCAGCGGGCCGGCCGGTCTGGGCCGAGTGCGGCGGCATGATGCCGCTGTTCGATGGGCTGGCGCTGGCCGACGGCACGCGGGTGCCCATGTGGGGGCTGCTGCACGGCGAGGTGGCGATGCAGCCGCGCCTGGCCGGGCTTGGCCCGCAGCGCTGGGACACAGCGCAGGGCGAACTGCGCGGCCACACCTTCCACTTTTCGCTCACGACCTCGCTGCTGGCGCCGGTGGCTCACACGGTGCCGGCGCGTGCGCACGGCAAGCCCGAAGCCATCTACGGCCAGGGGCCGGTGCGCGCCAGCTACTTCCACGCCTGGTTCGCGTCCAACCCCGAGGCGACCGCACAACTCTTCCTGTCGGAGGCAGTGTGAGCGTGTTGCTGCCCGGACCACAACGCATCGTCTGCCTCACCGAGGAGACCACCGAGTGGCTGTACCTGCTGGGGCAGGAGGCGCGCATCGTCGGCATCAGCGGCTACACGGTGCGCCCGCGCCGGGCGCGCGATGAAAAGCCCAAGGTCAGTGCGTTTCTCAACGCGAAGATCGACAAGATCCTGGAACTGCAGCCGGACTGTGTGTTCGGCTTTTCGGACCTGCAGGCCGACATCGCCGCGGCGCTGATCCGCGCCGGCGTGCAGGTGACGGTGTTCAACCAGCGCAGCGTGGACGAGATTTTCTCCATGCTGTTCCAGGTCGCGGCCATGGTGGGCTGTGCCGAGGACGGTCTGGCGCGCATCGACGTGATGCGCCTGCGGCTGGCCGCGATCCGCGCCGATGTGGCCGCGCTCGTCGCCTCGGGCCAGCGCCGGCCACGTGTGTTTTTTGAAGAGTGGGACGAGCCGCACATCAGTGGCATCCGCTGGGTGTCGGAACTGCTGGGCATCGCCGGTGGCGACGACGTGTTCCCCGAGCTGGCGGTGCAGTCGCTGGGCAAGCACCGGATCATCGCGGATGGCGCGGAGATCGTGGCGCGCGCGCCGGACATCGTGATCGGCTCCTGGTGCGGCAAGAAGTTCCGCCCCGAAAAGGTGGCCGCCCGCGCGGGCTGGCAGGACGTGCCGGCGGTGCGCAACGGCCAGCTGTTCGAGATCAAGTCGGCCGACATCCTGCAGCCCGGCCCGGCGGCGCTGACCGACGGGGTGGATCAGATGCACCGCATCGTCAAGCAATGGATGGTGGCCCATGGCTGAGGCCGTTACCACCTTCATCCTCGGCGGCCAGCGCAGCGGCAAGTCGCGCCGTGCGGAGATGCTGGCGCGCCAGTGGATCGACGCGTCCACCCAGCACCGCGCTGTGATGATCGCGACCGGCCAGGCGGGGGACGACGAGATGCGCGAGCGCATCGCGCGCCACCAGGCCGACCGTGCACAGCGCGTGCCGGGCATGGCCACGGTGGAAGAACCGCTGGCGCTGGCCGAGGCCTTGCGCCGGCACAGCGACGCGCACACGCTGATCGTGGTCGACTGCCTGACGCTGTGGCTGACCAACCTGATGATGCCGGCCGACCCGGCGCAGGCACGGGATGACGGTGCCGTGGTCGCCGCGGGCGCCAGCCTGTGCGCCGCCATCGCCGCCGCGCCGGGCCCGGTGGTGCTGGTGGGCAACGAGATCGGCCTGGGTGTGATCCCCATGGGACGCGAGGTGCGCGCCTTTGTGGATGCGCTGGGCCGGCTGAACCAGCAGGTGGCCCAGGCCTGCGAGCGCGTGACGCTGATGGCGGCCGGCCTGCCGCTGACCTTGAAGGACACACCATGACAACGCACTTCCGATGGCTGCTGATGGGCCTGTTCGCGCTGCTCGCATGGCCGGCGCAGGCCGCGCTGCAGGTCACCGACGACCACGGCGTGGCCGTGCACTTCGAGCGTTCGCCGCAGCGCATCGTCAGCCTGCTGCCCTCGCTGGCCGAGACGGTGTGCGAGTTGGGCCAGTGCCAGCGCCTGGTGGGCGTGGACCGCTACACCAACTGGCCGGCCGCGGTCAAAGCGCTGCCGCAGGTGGGCGGCGGACTGGACCCGAACATCGAGCAGATCGTGGCGCTGCGGCCCGACGTGGTGCTGATGGCGACCTCGTCGCGCGCGGGCGAACGCCTGCGCGCGCTGGGCATCAAGGTGGTGGCGCTGGAGCCCAAGACCCATGCCGACGTGCAGCGGGTGATGCTCAAGATCGGCCAGTTGCTGGACGTGCCGGATGCCCTGAAAGTGTGGCGCGCCATCGATGCCGCGGTGATGGCGGCGGCGCAGTCGCTGCCCGCCGGTGTGCGCGGCACGCGGGTGTATTTCGAGGTCAACCCCGGCCCGTACGCGGCGGGCGAGGGCTCGTTCATCGGCGAGACGCTGACGCGGCTGGGCGTGAAGAACATCGTGCCCGCGTCGCTCGGGCCGTTCCCCAAGCTCAACCCCGAATACATCGTGCGCGCCGACCCGGACCTGATCATGGTCGGCGAGCGCAGCGTGGACGGCATGAACCAGCGCCCGGGCTGGATGGGCATGCGCGCCATGCGCGGCCAGCACCTGTGCGTGTTCCCGGCCGAAGAATCCGACGCGCTGATCCGGCCCGGCCCGCGCATGGCCGAGGGCGCACGCCTGATGGCGCGTTGCCTGGCGACCAGGGCGCCCGGCGCGAAGAAGGCTGGGGGGCAGTCTTGAACGCTCGCCGCGCGTCCTGGCTGGTGGCGGGCTTGCTGCTCGCCGCGCTGGTCTTGGCCGCGCTGGGCGTCTGCGTGGGCAGCGCCGGCTTCGAAAACCTCGTCGGCCCGCTGCTGGACCCGGCCGCGGACCCGGCCGCCACCGCCATGGCGCAACAGATCGTGTGGGACATCCGGCTGCCGCGCACCCTGGGCGCCTGGGGCGCGGGCGCGCTGCTGGGCCTGGCCGGCGCGGTGGCCCAGGGCCTGTTCCGCAACCCGCTGGCCGACCCGTTCCTGCTCGGCAGCGCCTCGGGCGCGTCGCTCGGGGTGGCGCTGGCGCTGGCGGCCATGGGCGGTGGCGCCGGCATGCTGGGCGCCAGCACGGTGGACAGCGGCGTGGCGGTGAGTGTGTTCTCCAGCAGCGCCTGGGTGCGCCTGGGCCTGACCGGCGCGGCCTTTGGCGGGGCGGTGGCCGCCGTGCTGATCACCCTGGTGCTCTCGCGCGGCGTGCAGCACACGCTGCGCCTGCTGCTGGCCGGCGTGGTGGTGGGCGTGGTGCTGGGCGCCCTGACGCACCTGGTGCTGCTGTTCTCGCCCGAATCGCTGCAGGCCATGCAGGCCTTCATGCTGGGCTCCACCAGCTTCGTCGGCTGGACCGCCTGCGTGCTGATGGCGGGCGTGTGGGTGTTGTGCACGCTGGCGGCCTGGCTGCTGGCGCGGGTGCTCGACGGCCTGAGCCTGGGCGACGCCACCGCGCGCAGCCTGGGCCTGCCGCTGGGGCCCATGCGCGCCGCCCTGGTGGCGGTGCTGGCGCTGGCCACCGGCACCGCCGTGGCGCAGACCGGGCTGATCGCGTTCGTGGGCCTGGCCGCGCCGCACCTGGTGCGCTCGCTGGTCAAGACCACCAGCGCCCGCCTGATGCTGCTGGCCAGCTGCATGGGCGGCGCGCTGCTGATGGCGGCCGACACGCTGGCGCGCTGGCTGATCGCGCCGCAGGAACTGCCGGTGGGTGTGCTCACGGCGGTGCTGGGCGGGGGCTACCTGCTGTGGCTGATGCAGCGCAACACGCGCGTGTCGCGGGGGGCCGGGCTGTGACCACCCTGCACCCCGCTGCCATCGAGACCCGCGAGCTGAGCGCCCGCCTGGGCGACGCGCCCATCCTGCACCGCATCACGCTGGCGCTGCCGCGCGCGCGCTGGACCAGCATCGTCGGCCCCAACGGCGCCGGCAAGTCCACCCTGCTCAAGGCGCTGGCGGGCCTGCTGCCGCACAGCGGCGAGATCGCCTTGCTGGGCCGGCCGCTGGCCGCCTGGCCCAGCCGCGAGCGTGCCCAGCGGCTGTCGTGGCTGGGGCAGAACGAGGCCAGCGCCGACGACCTGACCGTGTGGGACGTGGCCATGCTCGGCCGCCTGCCGCACCAGGCCTGGCTGAGCCCGCCCAGCGCGGCCGACCACACGGCGGTGGAACGCGCCTTGCGCGCCACCCAGGCCTGGGACTGGCGCGCCCGCACGCTGGGCCAGCTCTCGGGCGGCGAGCGCCAGCGCGTGCTGCTGGCCCGCGCCCTGGCGGTGGAGGCGCAGGTGCTGCTGATGGACGAACCGCTGGCCAACCTCGACCCGCCGCACCAGGCCGACTGGCTCGACCTGGTGCAGGCCCTGGTGCGCGAAGGCCGCACGGTGGTCAGCGTGCTGCACGAGGTCGGCATGGCACTGCACGCCGACGAACTGGTGGTGATGGCGCAAGGCCGCGTGACCCACCAGGGGCCGTGCGCCGACGCCGCCACGCACCGCGCGCTGGAAGCCGTGTTCGACCACCGCATCGAGGTGCACGCGCTCAACGGGCAGTGGATCGCCTTGCCGAACGTCGCGCGACGCTCGGCGCTTTTTCAACCCGGGGTGGCCACGGCGCCACCCTCCATCTGACGGGGCTGCCCATCGTGCACAACATGGAATCCGGACGGGTCGCAGGGACCCGCATCGTCATGAACCCTTCGACCGGGCTGCCCGGCCTGCACCATGCGGCCTGATCGCGAGCGCGCCATGGGGGCCGGAACGGTCTGGTTTGTGGGGGCGGGTCCTGGCGATCCGGACCTGATCACCGTCAAGGGCCGCGACCTGGTGGCGCGGGCGGGGGCCATCCTGTTCGCTGGTTCGCTGGTCAACGAGGCGGTCACCCGCTGGGCGCCGCCGGGCTGTGTGATCGCCGACAGCAAGGACATGACGCTCGAACAGATGTCGGCCTGGCTGATCGGGCAGGCCGCGCGCTGCGACACCGTGGTGCGCCTGCAGACCGGGGACCCGGCGCTCTACGGCGCCCTGATCGAACTGGTGCAGCCCCTGGACGCCGCCGGGGTGCCGGTGGCGGTGGTGCCGGGGGTCTCGTCGGCCATGGCCTCGGCGGCGGCGGCGGTGGAGAGCTTCACCTTGCCCGAGGTGACGCAGACCACCATCTTCACCCGCGTCGAGGGGCGCACCCCCATGCCCGACGGCGAGGACCTGGCCGCACTGGCGGCGCACCGCACCACGCTGTGCATCTTCCTGTCCATCACCCTGCTGCACAAGGTCGAAGCCGGCCTGCGGGCCGCCGGCTGGGCCGAGGACGCACCGGTGCTGGTGGTGCACAAAGCCAGCTGGCCGGGCGAAGAACGCATCGTGCGCGGCACGCTGGCGACCATCAAGCAGCAATGCCGGGAGGCCGGCATCGTCAGCCAGGCGATGGTGATCGCCAGCCCCACGCTGGGCGCGCGCCAATGGACCGGGCTGGCCAAGTCCAAGCTCTACGACCCCGCTTTCACCCACCGTTTCAGGAAAGCCACGACATGAAAGACACGACCATCCTGCTGGTGGGCCACGGCTCGCGCGAGGACAGCGGCAACCAGGAAATCCGCGACTTCGTCGCCCAGTGGCGCGCGCGCCAGCCGGCCTGGCGCATCGAGGTCTGCTTCATCGAATTTGCATCCCCCTCGCTGCACGACGGTCTGCAGGCCGCGGCCCAGGGCGCCCGCCGCGTGCTGGTGCTGCCGCTGATCCTGAACGCGGCCGGCCACGCGAAGATGGAGATTCCCGAAGCCATCGAGCACGCTCGCGAACACGCGCCCGGCGTGGCCTATCTGTACGGGCCGCACCTCAGCGCCTGCGACCCCATCCTCGCCATCCTCAAGCGCCGCCTGCGCAAGGCGATGGCCGGACTGGACATGCCCGACCCGACCACCACCGGCGTGGTCTTGCTGGGCCGCGGCTCGTCCGACCGCGGCGCCAACGGCGACATGGCCAAGATGGCGCGCTGGCTGCAGGAGGAGGGCGATCACGAGCTGGTGGACCTGGCCTTCACCGGCATCACCTTCCCGCGGCTGGAGCGCGTGGTGCAGCGCCAGGTGCTGGTCGGCATGCGCCAGGTGGTGGTGCTGCCGTATTACCTCTACACCGGCACGCTGATGCAGCGCATCCACCGCCAGGTGGAACACCTGCGCACGCAGTACCCGCAGATCCGTTTTGCCTGCGGCACGCACTTCGGCTTCGAGAAGGAAATCTTCGAGCTGGTGGAGCAGCGTGTGCACGACCTGCTGGCCGGTGTGCCCGACAGCAAGCTGCCGTGCGACGGCTGCAGCTACCGCGAGATCGCGCACGACCTGGGCCACGGCCATTCGCACGAGCACACCCACGGCCACATCCCGGTCCATGCGCTGGCGGAGGCATTGGCATGAGCGCCGCACGGCCGCTCCGAAGGCGCTCAGCCCCGCAGTGCGCAGCACGGAGGGCAGTCCCATGAGCACGGTCAACACCGTCACCGAGCAGCTCACCCTGGCCGGCCAGGCCATCGAGCACGACAGCTTCGCCATCATCGACGCCGAGGCCGGGCCGCACGCCTACACGGCCGAACAGTGGCCCATCGTGCGCCGCATGATCCACGCCAACGCCGACTTCGAGTTCAACGGCCTGACCCGCTTCCACCCGGACGCGGTGCAGGCGGGCCTGGCCGCGATGCTGCGCGGCGGCACCCCCGTGGTGGCCGACGTCGAGATGATCTGCTCGGGCCTGTCGCGGCCGCGCCTGGCCCACTTCGGCATGGCCACGCACCAGTTCATCAGCGACGTCGACGTGATCGCCCAGGCGCAGGCCGAGAACACCACCCGCGCGGTGCAGGCCATGCGCAAGGCACACCGCCTGGGGCTGCTGGACGGCGCCATCGTCGGCATCGGCAACGCGCCCACGGCGCTGATCGAGCTGGTGCGGCTGATCACCGAGGTGGGCGTGCGCCCGGCGCTGGTGGTGGGCATGCCGGTGGGCTTTGTGTCGGCGGCCGAATCCAAGGCGCTGATGGCCGCGCTGAACGAGGTGCCCTGGATCGTGATCAGCGGCCGCAAAGGGGGCAGCACCCTGGTGGTGGCCGCCCTGCACGCCCTGCTGTCGCTGGCCGAGGCGCGGCAAAAGGCCCAGGCCGGGACCTGAAGACGCCATGAGCGACCAGGACAAGCCACGCGGCACGCGCACCGGTTTCACCACCGGCGCGTGTTCGGCCGCGGCCGCGCGCGCCGCCGTGCTGGGGCTGGTGACGGGCCAGGTGCCCGGGCAGATCGAGAGCCTGCTGCCCAACGGCGACCGGGTCTGTTTTGCGGTGCACGACGGGCGCTGCGACGCCCACAGCGCGCACGCCATGGTGGTGAAGTTCGCCGGCGACGACCCGGACTGCACCGATGGCGCCCACCTGACGGTGGATCTGCGCCTGTTGCCGGACCAGGCGGGCGAGGTCCACTTCTGCGCCGGCGATGGCGTGGGCACGGTGACCCTGCCGGGCCTGGGCCTGGCCGTCGGCGGCCCGGCCATCAACCCGGTGCCGCGCCAGAACATCGCCGACAACCTGCGCGAAGCCGCGCCGCAGCTGCTGGCCCGGCACGGGCTGGAGGTGACGGTCAGCGTGCCCCACGGCCAGGTGATGGCCAAGAAGACCACCAACGCGCGGCTGGGCATCCTGGGCGGCATCAGCATCCTGGGCACCACCGGCATCGTCAAACCCTATTCCACCGCGGCCTGGCGGGCCAGCGTGGTCCAGGGCATCCAGGTTGCGGCCACGCTGGGACACGGGGTGGTGGCGCTGACGACCGGCGGTCGCACCGAGTCGTTCGCCATGGGCGAACTGCGCGCCGAGCGCCCCGGGCTGCCCGCCGCCTGCTTCGTGCAGATGGGCGACTTTTTGCGCTACGCGCTGGACGAGGTGGTGGCCCAGGGTCTGCCGCAGGTGGTGCTGGGCGTGATGGTGGGCAAGCTGACCAAGATCGCCCAGGGCGAGACCATCACCCACGCCAACCGCAACGTGGTGGACACCGACCTGGTGGCCGAGATCGCGCAGCAGATCGGCGCCAGCGCCGAGGACATCGCGGCCATCGCCGCCGCCGAGACCGCGCGCTTCGGCGCCGAGCTGATGGTCGAGCGCGGGCTGGGCGATGCCTTCCACCACGCCCTGGCGCAACGCGCCATCGACACCCTGACCGCGCCCGATCGCTACGGCCGCGCCTTCGCCCTGCGCGTGCTGGTGTGCGACTTCACCGGCCAGAAAGTGGCCGATGTGTGCTCCGCACCGGACCCGCTTCCCACCTGATGCCATGGACACCCGAGTCAAAGACCCCAACCCCTGCCGCGTGATCGGCGTGCTCGACGACGGCGTCGCCAGCCTGAACGCCACCGCACTGGCCCACCTGCGCACGGCCGACGTGGTGATCGGCGGCGCCCGCACGCTGGCGCTGTTCCGCCACGAACTCAAGGCCGACGCGGTGACGCACGACCTGAGCGGCCAGCTCAAGGCCGTTCCGGGCTGGGTGCGCGCGGCGCGCGAGGCCCACCGCAGCAGCGTGGTGCTGGCCACCGGCGACCCGCTGTGCCACGGCATCGCGCCCTACCTGGCCCAGCACCTGTGCCTGGACGCGCTGGACATCCTGCCCAACCTGTCCACGCTGCAGCTGGCCTGCGCCCGCATCGGCCTGGCCTGGCAGGACGCGCGCATCGTCTCCGTGCACAGCCAGGACGCCGGCGAATGGGCGCGCGGCAGCCACCCGGGCCACGGCCTGTACGCCCTGGCCCAGGCGCTGCGCGCCGAACAGCGCCTGCTGGTGCTGACCAGCCCCGCCAACAGCCCGGACCGCATCGCCCGCCTGCTGCTGACCGAGGGCCTGGGCGAGGACTTCCACCTGGCCGTGGCCGAAAACCTGCTGCAGGCCGACGAACGCGTCCACCCGCAACTGAGCGCGGAGCAGGCGGCGCAGATGCGCTTTGCCGATCTCAACGTGGTGCTGCTCTGGCGCAGCCGCGTGGCGCCGCAGCCGCTGCGCTTTGGCCTGAAGGACAGTGCCTTCGAGCAGCGCCAGCCCGAGAAGGGCCTGATCACCAAACAGGAGGTGCGCGCGGTCAGTCTGGCGCGCTTGCAGCTGCGCGCCGACAGTGTGGTTTGGGACATCGGCGCGGGCAGCGGATCGGTGGGCCTGGAGGCGGCGCGCCTGTGCCCGCGGGGCCACGTGTTCGCCATCGAGAAGAACGAGGCCGACCACGCCATCGCCGGGCGCAACCACGCGGCGTTCGGTGTCAGCAACTACACGCTGCAGCACGGCAAGGCGCCCGAGCACCTGGACCACTGGCCCGACCCGGACGCGGTGTTCATCGGCGGCTCGGGCGGTGAACTGGCCGAGCTGATCGCCCTGGTGCTGCGCCGCCTGCGCAGCGGCGGCGCGCTGGTGATGAACTTCGTGACGCTGGAGAACCTGGCCACGGCCACCCAGACCTTGCAGGGCCTGGAGGCCCTGGGCATCGAATGGGACGTGCTGCAGCTGCAGGCCGCACGCAGCAAGCCCATCCTGCACATGCACCGCATGGCCGCCGAAAACCCGGTGTGGCTGGTCTGCGCCAGCCGCGCCCATGGCGCTGCTTTGGAGACCCGCGATGTCTGAAATCACCGCCCCCACGCCCCGCACCGGCACGCTCTGGGGCATTTCCCTGGGCCCGGGCGACCCCGGTCTGATCACCCGCGCCGCCTGGGCCGCGCTGCAGCGGCGCGACACGGTCTGGGTCTACCCGGTGCGCAGCGGCAAGACGCCGAGCTACGCGCTGGACATCGTGCAGCGCGCCGAACTGCCGCCGCCCGAGACCCACACGCCGCTGCTGTTCCCCATGACGCACGACGGCGAGAAGCTGGCGCGCGCCTGGCTCAAGGCGGCGCAGACCGTGCTGCCCTGGCTGCAGGCCGGGCGCGACGTGCTGTTCCTGGTCGAGGGCGATGCCTCCACCTACGCCACCTTCGGCCACCTGGCGCGCACCGTGCGCGGGCTGGACGACACCGTGCCGCTGCAGGTGGTGGCCGGCGTCAACTCGTTCACCGCCGCCTGTGCCGACCTGGGCGAACCGTTTTCCGAACAGGACGACACGGTGGCCATCGTGCCGGCGGCCTACGGCGTGCGCGCGGTGGACCGGCTGCTGCCCGACTTCGACACCCTGGTGCTGATGAAGATCAAGCCGCTGATCGACGAGCTGCTGGACTGGCTGGAGGCGCGCGACCTGCTGGCCGGTGCGCACTTTGTCGAACGGGTGGGGGCGCTGGACGAACGCCGCCTCTCGGGCCCCGCGCTGCTGGCGCTGCGCGGCAGCAAGGTCAGCTACCTGTCGCTGCTGATCGTCAAGAACCCCCACCGCGTGCGCGGCGAGCGCATCAAGGGCTGTCTCAAGAAAACCCCGGAACCCACCGCATGACCGCCGACCTACCCCGCGTCGTACTCGTCGCCATCACCAAACACGGCGCCGCCCAGGCCGCCACCCTGGCGCGTGCGCTGCCCGCGGCCAGCGTCTGTGTGGCGGCCAAGTTCGCCGACGCCTGCGCCGGCCTGCCCAACCCGGTGCTCGCCTACGAAGGCCCGTTCAAAGACCAGATCGGCGGCCTGTTCGACCAGTTCGACCAGATCGTGTTCTTCGTGTCCCTGGGCGCAGTGGTGCGGCTGATCGCCCCCCACCTCAAGACCAAGGACGAAGACCCCGGCGTGCTGGTGGTGGACGATGCGGCGCAGTTCGTCATCCCCGTGCTGTCCGGCCACGTGGGCGGCGCCAACGCCATGGCCGAGACCGTGGCGGCCCTCATGGGCGCCACACCGGTGCTGACCACCGCCTCGGACGTGGGCAAGACAATCCCCGTCGACATCCTGGGCCGCGAGCTGGGCTGGCGGGTCGAGGCGCCCAAGATCAACATCACCCGCGTCTCGGCCGCCGTGGTCAACGAAGAAGCCGTGGCCGTGGTGCAGGAGGCGGGCAGCCCGCACTGGTGGACCCGGCCCACGCCGCTGCCGGCCAGCATCCACCGCTTC
Source organism: Hydrogenophaga sp. (assembly GCF_031426985.1). Taxonomy (GTDB): domain Bacteria; phylum Pseudomonadota; class Gammaproteobacteria; order Burkholderiales; family Burkholderiaceae_C; genus Hydrogenophaga. The sequence continues at coordinate 25,652 of NZ_JASJOY010000085.1, read as the reverse complement.
GAGCGGGTGGCGGATGTGGACCTGACCCGCTTCCAGGCCGTGCTGTGGATCACCCACGCCGAGGTCACGGCCGAGCACTGGGCGCGCCTGCACGAGCGCCTGGTGGTCTACCGCCCGCCGCTGGCAGCTTCGGCCCCGGAGGGTGGTCAGTGAGCATTGCGCTGGGCATCGGCTGCGACCGCGGCACCCCCGTCGACACGCTGCGGCGGGCGGTGGCCCAGGCCCTGGCGCAGGTGCAGGCCGACTGGCCCGACGTGGCGGCCGTGGGCAGCATCACCCTCAAGGCCGACGAACCCGCGCTGCAGGCGCTGGCGGCGGAGCAGGGCTGGACCATCACCTACTACACCCCCGCACAGCTGGCCGCCGTGCCGGTGCCCAACCCCTCGGAAACCGTGCGCCGCCACACCGGAACGCCCTCGGTGAGCGAGGCTGCGGCCCTGCTGGGCGCGGGCGCCGGAACCGAGGCCGTTGCCGGTGCGGCTGCCACGGCCCTGCTGCTGGAGAAACACAAGCTCAAGGGCGGCGATGGCCGCAACGCCACCGTGTCGGTGGCGCGCTGCGATGTGCGGCACCGGCGCCAGCCGCCCTGATGCCCCAGCCCCTGGCGGATACCCCCATTCCGCCGCCCATTCTTTTTTTTCGTGTGCCGTTTGTTTTGTGTTCCCTTTTCGTCAACCCCTAGCCTTTGATCAGGAGATTCCCATGACCTCTACCACCGCTGTCACCACCACCACCACCACCACCACCGCGTCCACCAGCGCCGCCCTGCTGCGCCCCCTGATCGCCGCCGCCGCCCTGGGCCTGGTGGTGCTGTACGGCGTGGCGTTTGCCGACAGGCCGCTGGCGCACAACGCGGCGCACGATGTGCGCCACGTGACCGTCAAGCCCTGCCACTGAAGCGCGGCGGCCCCGGCCCCGTGAACCCGATCCAACCACCCTCCGCCATGAAACTCTTCCAACGCCTGATCTGGGCCGCCCTGGCTGTGGCGCTGCTCGTGGGCAGCCTGCAGACCCTGGTGCAGCACCGCTGGGCCGTGCCCCTCATCCTGAAGGCCGAAACCTTCGAGGACCAGAAGCTCAGTTCGCCCGAGCCGGCCCATGCGCACGCGGCCCAGGCCGCTGTGCACGACCATGACCACGACCACCAGCCGTCCGCCACCGAAGCCTGGGCACCGCAGGACGGTGCTGAGCGCAGCCTGTGGACCTGGGTGGCCAATGTGCTGCACGGCTTTGCCATGGCGCTGCTGGCGCTGGTGGCCCTGTGCCTGTGGGTGTGGCGCCGTGCGGCAAACACCCCCCGCTGGGCCCTGGCCCTGGGGGTGGCGGCGGCCGGCTTCCTGAGCCTGCACCTGTGGCCGGCGCTGGGCCTGCCGGCCGAAATCCCCGGCATGGACGCGGCCCGTCTGGGTTCGCGCCAGGGCTGGTGGCTGCTGGCCGCCGGTGGCGCCGCCGCGGCCTGCGCTGCGCTGGCCTACGGTCGCGGCGCCTGGCGCTGGGCGGCGGCGGTGGTGGGTCTGGTGCTGCCGTTCGCGGTGGGGGCGCCCCACATCGCCAGCGACCCGCTGGCGGGCTTCGGCCCCGAGGCGCAACAGGTCCTGCGCGACCTGGGCCAGCGGTTCGTGTGGGTGACGCACGGCATCGCCGTGGGCTTCTGGCTGTCGCTGGGCATGGCCTCGGCATGGGCCTTCACGCGCTGGGTGCGGGAGGCGCTGCCGCTGGCGGCGCCTTCGCTCGCCGTTAACGCGGCAACCCCATCGGAAGGCCTGAAGCCATGAACGACACCACCCCTCTGAACACGGCCGGCGGCGCGCCCGCGGCCGGCAAGATCATGCTGGTGGGCATCGGCCCCGGCCACGCCGACCACATGACCGCCCGCGCCCGCAGCGCCATCGCCGAGGCCGACGTGGTGGTCGGCTACGTCACCTACATCAAGCTGGTGGCCGACCTGCTGGACGGCAAGGAAGTGGTCCGCAAGGGCATGACCGAAGAGCTGGACCGCGCCGTCAGCGCGCTGGAGGCCGCCCGCCTGGGCAAGAAGGTGGCGCTCATCAGTTCGGGCGATGCCGGGGTCTACGGCATGGCCGGCCCCACCTACGAGGTGCTGTTCCAGGCCGGCTGGACGCCCGAGGACGCGGTGGAGGTCGAGATCGTGCCGGGTGCTTCGGCGCTCAACGCCTGCGCCGCCCTGGTGGGCGCGCCGCTGACGCACGACTTCTGTGCGATCTCGCTGAGCGACCTGCTCACGCCCTGGCCGACCATCGCGCGCCGGCTGGACGCGGTGGCCAGCGCCGACTTCGTGGTGGCGCTCTACAACCCCAAGAGCGGCCGCCGCACGCGCCAGATCGTCGAAGCGCAGCGCCTGTTCCTGCGCCACCGCCGCCCCGACACGCCGGTGGCCATCGTCAAGAGCGCCTACCGCCGGCGCCAGCACATCGAGTTCACCACGCTGGACCGCATGAGCGAGCACGACATCGGCATGCTCAGCACCGTACTCATCGGCAACAGCAACACGGTGGTGCAGCACGGGCTCATGGTCACCCCGCGCGGCTACGCCAACAAGTACGACATGGCCGAAGGCGGCAGCACGCGCGACGGCGAAAAAGCCGGCCGCTCGCTGAGCACCGGCCTGAACGGCTGGCTGGAGAGCCTGATCGCCGATCACGCCGCGGGCGCCAGCGTCGAGCAGCTGGCGCAGGCGCACCGCCTGCCGGTGGACTACATCGCGGCCACGCTGGCGCAGCCGCCCGAGGCGGCGGCCGACGAGACGGCCGAGGAGTCCGAGGCGTGAGCGCGGAGTCCCCGGAGGTGGTCAAGCCGAAGATCGGCAGCTACCGGCGCCACCTGCTGGTCTGCACCGGCCCCCGTTGCACGCAGGACGGGCAGTCGCAGGCGCTGTTCGACAGCCTGGGCGAGAAGTTCAAGGCCGCCGGCCTGCACGAAGGCGAGCTGCGCGTGAAGCGCAGCCGCGTCAGCTGCTTCGCCGCCTGCAAGGGCGGGCCGGTGATGTGCGTGCAGCCCGACGGCACCTGGTACTACAACGTGACCGACGCCAACATGGACCGCATCGTCGAGCAGCACCTGGTGGGCGGGCAGGTGGTGCAGGACCTGGTGTTCCACCAGGGACCGGGAGGCGCCGATGCCGAATGAGCCGAAGTCCCCCGCAGGCTTTGTCGCCATCGTGGGCGCGGGGCCGGGCCCGGCCGACCTCATGACCCTGCGCGCGCTCGACCGCCTGCAACGGGCCGAGGTCGTGGTGCACGACCGCCTGATCTCGTCCGAGGTGCTGGACCTGATCCCGGCCACGGCGCTGCGCGTGTACGTGGGCAAGGCCCTGGGCGACCACGCCGTGCCGCAGCAGGGCATCCACGCGCTGCTGGTGCAGCACGCCAGGGCCGGCCGGCGGGTGGTGCGCCTCAAGGGCGGTGACCCCTACGTGTTCGGGCGAGGCGGGGAAGAGGTGCAGGCCTTGCAGGCCGAAGGCATCGCCTTCGAGGTGGTGCCCGGCGTCACCGCCGCCAGCGGCTGCTCGGCCGCGGCGGGCATTCCGCTCACGCACCGCGACTTCGCGGCCAGCTGCGTGTTCCTGCCCGGCCACCTGGCCGACGACGATGCCACGCACGACTGGCGCGCCCTGGCGCGGCCCGGGCAGACGCGGGTGTTCTACATGGGCATCCAGCGCCTGGCGCAGATCGCGGAACGGCTGATCGCGCACGGCCTGCCGCCCGAGACGCCGGCCGCCATCGTGCGCGACGGCACGCGCCCCACCCAGACCGTGCTGGCCTGCAGCCTGCGCCGCCTGGTGGAGCGGGCGCCGGCCTACGGCCCCCAACCCGGCTTGCTGATCATCGGCGAGACGGTGCAACTGAGCCCCGACTTCCATGCAGATTGAAACCCCACCGGCTGAAAAGCCCTACGACAAGCCCGAGGGCGAGCGCCGCGGCCTCGTGATCGTCAACACCGGCGACGGCAAGGGCAAGAGCACGGCCGCCTTCGGTCTGGCGCTGCGTGCCCACGGCCGCGGCAAGGCGGTGAAGATCTACCAGTTCATGAAGGTGCCGAGCGCGCGGTTTGGCGAGCACCGCATGTTCGAGCAGATCGGCATCCCCATTGAAGGGCTGGGCGATGGCTTCAGCTGGAAGAGCCAGGACCTGGAACGCTCCGCGCAACTGGCGCGTGACGGCTGGGAAAAGGCCCGTGCCACCATCCTGGGGGGCGAACACTTCCTGGTGGTGCTCGACGAGATCACCTACCCGCTGATCTACGGCTGGCTGCCGCTGGACAATGTGCTGCAGACCCTGCGCGAGCGGCCCGGCCACGTGCACGTCTGCCTGACCGGCCGCCGCTGCCCGCCCGAGATCGTCGAGCTGGCCGACACCGTGACCGAGATGACCAAGATCAAGCACGCGTTCAACGCCGGCATCCCGGCGCAGCGCGGCATTGAAGACTGAACCTGGAGAACCGAACATGAACGCCGCTGTTGAATCCCCCGTGACCCTGCACCGCCCGGCCAAGCCCGCGCCGGCGCAGACCGACCGCTGGTCCGTGGCCGCCGTGCAGGACCTGCTGGACCTGCCGTTCCCCGAGCTGCTGCACCGCGCGCAGACCGTGCACCGCGAGCACCACGATCCGACCCACATGGAGCTGGCGACCCTGCTGTCCATCAAGACCGGCGGCTGCCCGGAGGACTGTGGCTACTGCCCGCAGTCGGTGCACCACGAGACCGGCGTGGCCGCCAGCAAGATGATGACGGCCGAAGACGTGCGCGAAGCCGTGCTGGGCGCCAAGGCGGCCGGTGCTTCGCGCTTCTGCATGGGCGCGGCCTGGCGCGCGCCCAACGACCGCGACCTGGAGAAGGTCGAGGAACTGGTGCGCGTGGTCAAGGACGAAGGCCTGGAGGCCTGCTGCACCCTGGGCATGCTCACGGGCGACCAAGCGCAGCGCCTCAAGGGCGCCGGGCTGGACTACTACAACCACAACCTGGACACCGCGCCCGAGCTGTACGGCAACGTCATCAGCACCCGCGACTACCAGGACCGCCTGGACACCCTGGGCCATGTGCGCGAGGCGGGCATCAGCGTCTGCAGCGGCGGCATCGTCGGCATGGGCGAATCGCGCGCCGGCCGCGCCGGGCTGATCGCGCAGCTGGCCAACCTGGCGCCGTACCCAGAGTCGGTGCCCATCAACCACCTGGTCAAGGTGCCGGGCACGCCGCTGGCCGACGAACCCGACCTGGACCCGCTGGAATTCGTGCGCACCGTGGCCGTGGCCCGCATCACCATGCCCAAGGCCAAGGTGCGCCTGTCGGCCGGGCGCCGGCAGATGCACGAATCGACCCAGGCCCTGTGTTTCCTGGCCGGCGCCAATTCCATCTTCTACGGCGACAAGCTGCTGGTGACCGGCAATGCGGATGTGGAGGCGGACCAGGACCTGCTCCAACGCATGGGCATGCACACCACCCGCGCTCACGCCTGATCACGCCATGAACCTTCCCGGTCTGCCCACCACCGACGCCGCCGTGCTGGCCGGCGCGGTGCTGGTCGCGCTGGCGCTGGATCGCCTGTTCGGCGAACCGCCGGCGCGGCTGCACCCGGTGGTGGCCATGGGCCACTATCTGGGCGCGGTCGGTCGCCGGGTGTCGCGCGCGGCCGGTGCCGCGGTGCCGCGGCCGGGGGCCGAGTTCTGGGGCGGGGCGCTGGGCTGGAGCATCGGCGCGGCGCTGGTGGTTGCAGTGGCGTCCGGGCTGTGGACGGCGATGACGGATCTGCACCCGCTGGGGCAGGCCCTGCTGCTGGGGCTGTTGCTCAAGCCGCTGCTGGCCTGGCGCATGCTGCGCGACGAGGTGCGGGCGGTGGAAGCCGCGCTGGGCGAATCGCTGGCCGCTGGGCGTGCGCGGCTGGCCTGGCTGGTGAGCCGTGATGTGAACCCGCTGGACGCGGGACAGGTGCGCGAGAGCGCGATCGAGACCTTGGCCGAGAACCTCAACGATTCCGTCGTGGCGCCGCTGTTCTGGTTCGCCGTCGCCGGCCTGCCGGGCGCGGCCCTGTACCGCTTCGCCAACACCGCCGACGCCATGTGGGGCTACCGTGGCGAACGCGGTGGGCGCGACTGGACCTGGGCCGGCAAGTGGGCGGCGCGGGCGGACGATGTGCTGTCGTGGGCACCGGCCCGCCTCACCGCTGGCCTGCTCGGGCTGCTGGGTGCAGCGGGCCGCTGGCGCGCCCTGGGGGCGCAGGCCGGCTTGACACCCTCGCCCAACAGCGGCTGGCCCATGGCCGCCATGGCGCTGGCCCTGGACGTGCGCCTGGCCAAACCCGGCGTGTACACCCTGCACCCGGCCGGGCGACACCCGCAGGCGATCGACACCGCACGCGCCCTGCGGCTGGCGGGCCGCGTGGTGGCGCTGCTGGCGGTGACGGCTGCGGCGGTGTGCATGGGAAAGGTGGTTGCATGAGCGCCCCCCCGGCCGTTCCGAAGGGCGCTCGCCCCGCAGTGCGCAGCATGGAGGGAGATGCCGTGAGCCATCTCCACGGCGGACCCGATGCCCAGGGCGTGCCGCGCTGGGACTTCTCCACCAACGCCAACGCCTGCGGCCCGTGCCCGTCGGCGCTGGCCGCCGTGCAGCGGGCCGATGCGGCGCATTACCCCGACCCGGGCTACCAGCTGCTGCGCGGCGCGCTGGCGGCGTTCCACGGCGTCGCCGCCGAACGCATCGTGGTGGCCGGCAGTGCCAGCGAGTTCATCGCGCGGCTCACCGCTGCGGTGGCCAGCGGGGGAGGGCAGCGTGTCTGGCTGCCGGCGCTGGCCTACGGCGACTACGCGCACGCCGCGCAGGCCTGGGGGCTGGCGCGGGTCGACGACCCGGCGCAGGCCGACCTGGCCTGGCTGTGCGAGCCCTCCAGCCCGTGCGGCGTGGCGGAGGCCACGGCGCCCGCGGTGGCCGATGCCGCCGCCGTGGTGCTGCTGGACCGGGCCTACGAGCCGTTGCGCCTGAGCGGCCGCTGCAGCCTGGACGCCACCGCGCTGGACCGCGTCTGGCAACTCTGGTCGCCCAACAAGGCGCTGGGCCTGACGGGGGTGCGCGGCGCCTACGCCATCGCACCGCTGCAGGGCCTGGCGCTGGCGCGCCGGCTGGATCGGCTGGCGCCGTCCTGGCCGCTGGGCGCGCACGCCGTGGCCATGCTGTCGGCCTGGGTGCTGCCCGATGCGCAGCACTGGCTGGCGCAGAGCCGGACGCTGCTGGCGCGCTGGAAAGCCCTGCAGCTGGACCTGTTGCAAAACGCCGGCTGGTGGTGCCTGCCCAGCGAGGCCAACTACTTCTGTGCCCGCGCGCCGTTCCCGGTCGACGTGGCCGCCCTGCGTGCGCGGGGCATCAAACTGCGCGACACGACCTCGCTGGGCTTGCCGGCGCACTGGCGCCTGGGCGTGTTGCCGCCCGATGCGCAGGCCGCCTTGGCCGACGCGTTGGGCGATCAGTCCCGGCGGCCTGTGGCCGTCCGCCCGGCAACGAAGGGAAGTCAGGTTCAAGGCACCCGTGGAACCGGCTTTGCCGGGCCACCAGGTGCGTCCCCCCACCGGGGGGAAGACGCGCAGCGGCGCAGGGGGGCTTTCGAATCATGACTGCGGTCTGTGTGATGGTGCTGGGCACGACCAGCGGGGCCGGCAAGAGCTGGCTGACGACGGCGCTGTGCCGCCACTACGCGCGCCAGGGGCTCAAGGTCGCGCCGTTCAAGGCGCAGAACATGAGCAACAACGCGCGGGTGGTGGCCGGTGCGGCGGGCGGGCAGGGCGAAATCGGATCGGCGCAGTACTTCCAGTCCCTCGCGGCGAAAGCCGAGCCCGAGGTCCGCATGAACCCGCTGCTGCTCAAGCCCGAGGCCGACACGCACAGCCAGGTGGTGCTGATGGGCGAGGTCAGCCGCACACTCAGCGACATGCCCTGGCGCGGCCGCAGCGCCAAGGTCTGGCCCGCCATCGCGGCCGCGCTGGATGCCCTGCGCGAAGAAAACGACGTGGTGGTGATCGAAGGCGCCGGCTCGCCGGCCGAGATCAACCTGCACGCCAGCGACATCGTGAACATGCGCGTGGCCCGCCACGCCAACGCGCGCTGCCTGCTGGTGACCGACATCGACCGCGGCGGCGCCTTCGCCCACCTCTACGGCACCTGGGCGCTGCTGCCCGACGACGAACGCACGCTGATCCGCGGCTTCGTGCTCAACAAGTTCCGGGGCGATGCGACGCTGCTGGCCCCCGCGCCGCAGATGCTGCAGGACCTGACCGGCGTGCCGGTGGTCGCCACGCTGCCCATGTGGTGGCAGCATGGTCTACCGGAAGAAGATGGTGTTTTCGATGACAAGACGCGGGCGGCCGGCGCGGTGCAGACCACCATCGCCGTCATCGCCTGGCCGCGCATCAGCAACCTCGACGAATTCCAGCCGCTGAAAAACGTGCCGGGGGTGCGCCTGGTCTGGGCGCGCACGCCGGCCGACTGCGCGGCGGCCGACTGGATCGTGCTGCCCGGCTCCAAGTCCACCGCGGCCGACCTGGCCTGGTTGCGCCAGCAGGGGCTGGACCAGGCGGTGGCCGAGCATGCGGGGCGGGGCGGGGCGGTGCTGGGCATCTGCGGCGGGCTGCAGGTGCTGGGCGAAGCGCTGATCGATACCCACGGCATCGACGGCAACGCACCGGGCCTGGGCCTGCTGCCGCTGGTGACCGCCTTCGACGCCGACAAGACCGTGTGCCGCACGACCGCGACGTTCGGGCCCCTCATGGGCCCCTGGGCTGCGCTGTCGGGCGTGAGCGCCTCGGGCTACGAAATCCACCACGGCCAGACCGCGCAGCACCCGGCCATGGCCGCCAAGGGCGACATCGCCCGCGAGGCCATCCCCGGCCTGGCCTGGCAGAACGCTGCGGGCAACGTGCTGGGCTGTTACCTGCACGGCCTGTTCGAAGACCCGGCCGTGCTGCGCGCCCTGTTCGGCGCCACCGTGCCCACGCTGGAGACCGTGTTCGACGGTCTCGCCGATTTTCTGGAACAACACGTCGAGCCGGGTGTGCTCGACGCATTGATCGTTCCCCCCTGCGCCGCTGCGCGTCTTCCCCCCTGAGGGGGACCACACCAGTGGCCCGGCGAAGCCGGTTCCACGGTGTGTGCTGGATGGACCCGTCCCCTGTAATGCTTCTGTTTTGGAGAATGCCTGATGCCTTTCACTGTCCCCACCATCGACGACATCACCCAGCCCGCACTGGCCGCCCGCCTGCAGCACCTGCTGGACAACAAGACCAAGCCCCTGGGTTCGCTGGGCCAGATCGAGCGCCTGGCGCAGCGCATCGGCCTGGCGCTGGGCAGCGAAGCGCCCACGCTGAAGGACCCGCAACTGGTGGTGTTCGCCGGTGACCACGGCCTGGCCGCGCGCGGTGTCTCGGCCTACCCCAGCGATGTGACCTGGCAGATGGTCGAGAACTTCCTGGCCGGCGGTGCGGCGGTCAGCGTGCTGGCGCGGCAAAACGGCATCGGCCTCACGGTGGTGGATTGCGGCGTGCGGCACGACTTTGCGCCGCGCCCGGGGCTGGTCATCAACAAGGTGGCGCCCGGCACCGCCGACGCGCTGGAAGGCCCGGCCATGACCACCTCGCAGTGCACGGTGGCCCTGGCCAGTGGCGCCGCCCTGGTGAAAGACCTGCCGGGCAATGCCCTGCTGCTGGGCGAGATGGGCATCGGCAACACCTCGGCCGCCTCGCTGCTGATGAGCCGCCTGGCCGGGCTGGACATCGTGGACTGCACGGGAGCCGGCACCGGCCTGGACGCCGAGGCGGTGCAGCGCAAGATCGGCATCCTGCGCCAGGTGCTGGCGCGCCACCCCGACGCCATCGAACCACTGGACGCTCTGGCGGCCTTCGGCGGCTTCGAGATCGCAACCATGGTCGGGGCCGTGCTGCAGGCGGCGGCCGAACGACGCGTCATCGTGGTCGACGGCTTCATCGCCAGCTCGGCCGTGCTGGTGGCGTCGGCCCTGCAGCCGGCGGTGCTGCAGCGCTGCGTGTTTGCCCACCGCTCGGGCGAGCGAGGCCACGCGCTGATGCTGGCGCACCTCAAGGCCGAACCGCTGCTGGACCTGGGCCTGCGCCTGGGCGAAGGCTCGGGCGCGGCCCTGGCCTGGCCGCTGCTGATGAGCGCCTGCGCCATCCTGCGCGAGATGGCCAGCTTCGAATCCGCCGGCGTGTCGCGGCAGGATGAAGCCAACGCGGCTGTTCAACAGTAAGCCATGTCAGACGAGCGAGGTGACCCCCTCCAGAGCAGCCGCGGAACCGGCTCCGCCGGGCCGCAGGCTGCGTCCCCCCTCCCGCAGGAGAGGGGGGAAGACGCGCAGCGGCGCAGGGGGGAGGGCCTGTTCCTCCGTCACTTCCTCATTGCCCTTCAGTTCTTCACCCGCATCCCGGTCACCGGGCGGCTGGCGGACTGGGTGGGCTTTTCGCCGGCCATGCTGCGCGCCAGCGCGGCGCACTTCCCCGGCGTGGGTTGGGTGGTCGGCGGGCTCACCGCGGGGGTGTTCTGGGGGCTGACGCAGGCGTTGCCAGCACAACCCGCATCGGTCTGGGTGGCGGCGGTGCTCGGCACCGTGTTCAGCGTCTGGCTGACGGGTGCGTTCCACGAAGACGGCCTGGCCGACACGGCCGATGGCCTGGGCGGCGCGGTCAGCCGCGAGCGTGCGCTGGACATCATGAAAGACTCGCGCATCGGCAGCTACGGCGCCATCGCGCTGGTGCTGGCCCTGGTGACCAAGGTGGCGCTGCTGGGCCTGCTGGCGCAGGCCGGTGGCGCGCGGCTGGCGGCGCTGGCGCTGTTCGCGGCGCACGTCACCTCGCGCCTGATGCCGCTGCTGGTCATCCGCACCCTGGCGCACGTGGGCGACACGCCCAGCTCCAAGAGCAAACCGCTGGCCGAGAGCATTGCCACCCGCGGGCTGGTCGTCGGCCTGCTGTGGTGGGTCCCGGCCCTGGCGCTGGCCGGCTGGCTGGCGCCCGGCGCGCCCTGGCTGCCGGCGGTGCTGGGTGCGCTGGTGGGCCTGGCCTGGATGTGGCGGCTGCTGCAGCGCCGGCTGGGCGGCTTCACCGGCGACGGTCTGGGCGCCACCCAGCAGCTCAGCGAACTGCTGTTCTACCTGGGCATGGCCCTGGCACTGGGATGAGGCGCTGGTGAAACTCTGGTTGCTGCGCCACGCCCGGGTCACGCTGGAAGCGGGGCTGTGCTACGGCGCCAGCGACGTGCCGGCCGACCCGGCGCTCACGCGGGTCGCGGCCGTGGCGGCGGCGGCGCGGCTGCCGGCGGGGCTGCCGGTGTGCGTGTCGGGCCTGGGCCGTGCGCAGCAACTGGCCCGCGAACTGCACCGCCTGCGGCCCGACCTGGGGCCGGTGCTCACCGACCCGCGCCTCAACGAAATGGACTTCGGCGACTGGGAACTGCAACCCTGGGACGCCATTCCCCGCACCGCCTTCGACACCTGGATGGCCGACTTCGCCCACCACCGTTTCGGCGGGGCCGAGAGCACGCAGCAGATCATCGACCGTGTGGCCGACGCGCTGGATGATCTGCGCACCCAGGCGGTGGGCGAAGCGGTGTGGGTGACGCACGCGGGCGTGATCCGCGCCGCGCAGTACGTGGCCACGCACGGGCGTGGGCCGATCCGCTACGCCAGCCAGTGGCCGCGCGAAGCGCCCGAGCCGGGCGGCTGGATGGTGCTGGACCTTTGATCGGCGGGCGCGCTCAGCCACCCCGTCCGTGACTCAGCCCGTGGTCTTGGGCTTGAAGTCGCAATACGCCGACACGGCGCACTGGTGGCACAGCGGCTTGCGCGCCTGGCAGACGTAGCGCCCGAGCAGGATCAGCCAGTGGTGCGAGTCCACGGCGTAGGCGGGCGGCACGCGTTTCAAGAGCTGCTGCTCCACCGCCAGCGGCGTCTTGCCCGGCGCCAGGCCGGTGCGGTTGCCGACGCGGAAGATGTGCGTGTCCACCGCCATGGTGGGCTGGCCGAAGGCGACGTTGAGCACCACGTTGGCGGTCTTGCGGCCCACGCCGGGCAGGGCTTCGAGCGCTTCGCGGGTGCGCGGCACCTGGCCGCCGTGCTGCGCCACCAGGATCTGGCAGGTCTGCATCAGGTGCCTGGCCTTGCTGCGGTACAGGCCGATGGTCTTGATGTACGACTCCAGGCCTTCGAGCCCGAGGTCCAGGACCTGCTGCGGCGTGTGGGCCACGGGGAAGAGTTTGCGCGTGGCCTTGTTGACGCCCACGTCGGTGGCCTGGGCCGAGAGCAGCACCGCGGCCAGCAGTTCGAACACGCTGGTGTATTCCAGCTCGGTGACCGGGTGCGGGTTGGCGGCCTGGAGGGTGGCGAAAAACGCCTCGATCTGCGCGGGTTTCATGCCGCGCAGTGTATCGGCCGGGGGTCAGTGCAGGCGCGACGCGTCCACGTAGCGCTGGGCTTGCGGCAGGCGCTCGACCATCCAGCCCGCGTCCACGTCCAGCGCGGCCAGCACGTCGGCCGGCAGCCCGTCCACCGCCTGGGCGGTGGGCTCGGGGGCGGCGGCCAGCAGCTCGGCCACGTGCAGCACCGCACCCAGGCGCGAAAACGGTTGCGCCGCCAGGGGGGCGGCGGCGGCGTCCAGCGCCTGGATCATGTTGTGGGGGAAGTTCCAGCAGCGCGCCAGCTCGGCGCTCACCTGGCCTTCGTTCAGGCCCATCATGGCCTGCTCGCGTTGCCAGCGTTCACCCGGGACCTGTGGCTGGCGTTCGAACTCCATCACACAGGACGGCGACTTCATGCCCATCAGCAGTTCGCCCAGCCGCACCATGAAGCCGCTGAGCCAGGCCTGTTCGCTGTTCGACCCGATGCCGTTGGCCAGCCACTGGCTCAGGCCGCCGCGGGCCTGGCTGGCGCGCCAGAACGCCTCGCGGTCCAGGCCGGGTGAGATCGGAAAGGCGTCGTTGAAACACGAGGCCAGGGCCAGCGCGCGCACCTGGTTCATGCCCACGCGGGTGATGGCTTCTTCAATGCCACCCACCTTCGGGTGGTGGCCGTAGTGGGCGCTGTTGGCCAGGCGCAGCAACTGCACGGCCAGCGCGGGGTCGCGCGCAATGGCATCGCGCAGGTGGGGCAGTGGCACGTCTTCCTCGTTGAGCGAGCGGATCAGCGCGTGCGCCACCTCGGGCATGGTGGGCAGGGTCAGGTCTTTGAAGAATTCGGCCACGGTCATGTGGAGGCTCCGGTCGAAATGGCAGTCATACGATAGATTCTTCCGGTTTGCCTGTGGGCGCAACCCCCCAAAAACCGACCCAAACCACGGCCATTTAAGGTCCCGGATGCCCCCGGTTGACCCCGGGATGCGCGCCGGGACACAGGCGCGCTGCGCGGTGTGGGCGGGGCGCTACCATCGGCAACACCCCGTGTTTTCACCTGTCGAGACCCGCCATGTCCTTCCAGATCCCCTTTGCCGACCGCCTGAACAACGTCGAAACCTCCGCCATCCGCGAACTCTTCAAGCTGCTGGGCAAGCCCGGCATCATCAGCTTTGCCGGCGGCTTCCCCGACAGCGCGATGTTTGACGTCGACGGCATCCGCGAGGCCGTCAACGCCGCGCTGACCGAAGAACCCGGCGGCGCCCTGCAGTACGGCGCCACCGAGGGCTACAACCCGCTGCGCGAGCAGCTGGCCGCCTTCATGACCAGCAAGGGCAACCAGGGCGTGAGCGCCAACGACCTGATCGTCACCACCGGCAGCCAGCAGGCGCTGGACCTGCTGGGCAAGACGCTGATCTCCCCCGGCGACAAGGTCATCGTCGAAGGCCCGACCTTCCTGGCCACCATCCAGTGCTTCCGCCTGTACGGCGCGCAGCTGGTCAGTGCGCCGGTGGACGGCCAGGGCGTGGACACCGACCGGCTCGAACAACTCATCGTCGAACACCAGCCCAAGTTCATCTACCTGATCCCCACCTTCGGCAACCCCAGCGGCGCCATGCTCAGCCTGGAGCGCCGCAAGAAAGTGCTCGAACTCGCCGTGCAGCACAACGTGCTGGTGGTGGAAGACGATCCGTACGGCGACCTGTACTTCGGCGACGCGCCACCGCCCAGCCTGCTGGCCCTGAGCGCCAGCGTGCCCGGCAGCCGCGAGCGCCTGGTGCACTGCGGCTCGCTGTCCAAGGTGCTCAGCCCCGGTCTGCGGGTGGGCTGGATGGTCGGCCCGGCCGAGCTGCTGGCCAAGGCCACCATGTGCAAGCAGTTCAGCGACGCCCACACCAGCACCTTCGCCCAGGCCACCGCAGCGCAATACCTCAAGGCCGGCCGCATGCCCGCCACCCTGGCCAAGGTGCGCGCGGTCTACGCCGAGCGCGCGATGACCATGGGCAACGCCCTGCGCCGCGAACTGGGCGATGCGATCGAGTTCGTGCAACCCCAAGGCGGCCTGTTCGTCTGGGCGCGCCTGACCGGTGCGGGCGGCAAGGTCGCCGACGGCGGCGAACTGGCCAAACGCGCGATCGAAAAAGGCGTGGCCTTCGTGCCGGGTGCGCCGTTCTACGCCAACAACCCCGACCACGCGACCCTGCGCCTGAGCTTTGCCACCGTGGGGGTGGAGAAGATTGAAGAGGGCGTGGGTCGCCTGGGGCAGGCGGTGTGACATGACGTCGACGGTGTTGCGCATCCGGCCCGAAGCGCCCGCGGAGGCCGACACCATCGCCGCCCTCACGACGGCGGCCTTTCTTCACGCGCCGCACGCAGCGCACACCGAGGCCCTCATCGTCAACGCGCTGCGCCGCGCCGGCGCGCTGAGCGTGTCGCTGGTGGCGGAGCAGGGCGGGGTGCTGGTCGGGCACGTGGCCACGTCGCCGGTGCTGGTGTCCGACGGCGCGCCGGGCTGGCGCGGGCTGGGGCCGATTTCTGTCTTGCCTGAACACCAGCGACAAGGCATCGGCTCGGCGCTGATGCAGGCCGCGCTGCAGGCGCTGCGCGACCAGGGCGCCGCAGGCTGCATGCTGGTGGGCGAACCCGGCTACTACCAGCGCTTCGGCTTTCGCCATGCGGCGCAGCTGGTGTACCCCGGCATCCCACCGGCATATTTCATGGTGCTGCCGTTCACCGACGCGCTGCCCAGCGGCACGGTGACTTTTCACCCCGCGTTTGGAGCCACCGCATGAACCTGCTACGCCGCACCGCCATCGTGTCCGGCCTCGCGCTGCTCGCGCCCCGCTGGGCCAGCGCGCAAAACCAGCCCGTGCCGGGGGCCAGCGTGGTGGACAGCGTGGCGCTGTACCTGCTGCCCACCGACGGCGTGGCCGAGCAGGCGGCGGCCCAGGTGGCGCGGGCGCTGACGCAGGACACAGGGCTGTGGGTGAAGGCCTCGCTGTGGGTGCCGCCGGGCCCGTTGGCCCCACTGCCGGGCGGCCAGCAGTTCGCGGGCGAGGACTACCTGGCGCTGGGCAGCACGCTGGCCAAACGCCTGCAGGACGCGGGACCGCGCACCTACTTCATCGTGCTGACGGACCGTGACATCAACGCCCGGTCGCAGAACTTCCGCTTCCAGTTTTCGATGCACAGCCCGATGCAGCGCACCTCGGTGCTGTCGGTGGCGCGGCTGCTGTACGCGAAGGACGGCAGCCCGGCGCCCGGCGACGTGGTCAGTGCCCGGGTGCAGAAGATGCTGATGCGCATCGTGGGCGAGATGCGGCTGGGCTGGCAGCGCACCAGCGACCCGGCAGACCTGATGTACGCGCCCATCCTGTCGGTGGACGACATCGATGGCATGGACCTCGCTTACACCGCGCGCACGCGCCAGCTGGTGCGCTGACATCCCACACCGCCCACCGGCCTGGAGCCCTGCATGACCCCCGTGATCGGCATCGACCACCTCTACATTACCGTGTCGGACCTGGCGCGCTCGCAGGCGTTTTACGACACCGTGTTCCTCGGCGTGCTGGGCTTTCGACGCAACAGCTTCGCCCTCGGTGGCGAGCCGCACGTGCAGTACTACAACCGCCATTTCGGCTATGTGCTGCGGCCGGCGCGGGTGGACCTGCCGCACCAGCCCTATGCGCCGGGCCTGCACCACCTGTGCCTGCGGGTGGACACGGTGGACGATGTGCGCACGGTGGCCGAGGCGCTGAACGCGGCCGGCATCGCCGCCACGCCGGCGGCACTGCACGGCGACTACGCGCCCGACTACTGGGCGACGTTCTTCACCGACCCGGATGGTGTGCGCCTGGAAGTGACCAACTACCGCGCCGAGCGGCGCGAGCGCCACGACCACTGGGACGATTTGCAGGGCTGAGGGTTCGGTTCTCGGCTGTGCCTTCGCGCCGCCCACGGAGCACGAGACGGTCCGCTCCAGAGGCCCCGCCGGGCCGGCTTTGCCGGACGGCCAGTGCCGCCCCCCTTGCGGGGGGGCGCGAAGCGGCGCGGGGGGTGTTCTATTTCAGGCCGCGGTCTCGAACTGGTCGGCGTTCTTGCCTTTGAACGGCGCGTAGAAGGCTTTGATGGCGGCCATGTCGGCGTCCACATCGCCGGTGGGCTGGAACAGCGGGCCCAGGCCGCTGCGCTTGCTGGCGTAGTCCATGTAGGCCATGACGATGGGCACGCCCGCGGTCTGGGCGATGTAATAGAAGCCGGTCTTCCAGTAACGCGTCTTGCTGCGCGTGCCTTCGGGCGGCACGATCAGCTGCAGCGGACCATCGGCCTCTCGGATGGCCTGGGCCGATGCGACCACCAGGTTGTTGCTCTGTTCGCGGTTGACGGAGATGCCACCGAACCAGCGCATCACCGGGCCGTACACGCCCCTGAACAGGCTGTGCTTGCCCATCCAGTACGGGTTCAGGCGCAGGGCAAAGGCCACCATCAGCGTGTAGGGCAGGTCCCAGTTGCTGGTGTGCGGGGCGGCGATGAACACGCTCTTGGCCGCCTGCGGGGGCAGTGCGCCCTCGACCGTCCAGCCGGTGAGCTTGAGGACGGCCAGCGAGAAGCCGCGCAGCAGGGTGTTGACCACCGGCGTGGTGAAGATGGTGCGGTGCATGGGGCGTGAGTATCGTGCACGACAGCCGCCGGCCCATGCGGGGCGCTACCATCGCCGCCACTTCATTTGACGGGAATCAAGCCATGACCCCAAGCCTGGACGTGCAGGACCTGACGGTGCGGATCGAGGGCCAGGGGCCCACGGTGGTGATGCTGCACGGCTGGCCCGACACGCTGGCGCTGTGGGACGGGACCGTGGCCGCCCTGCAGGACGGCTACCGCTGCGTGCGCTTGTGCCTGCCGGGTTTTGACCTGGCACGGCCGCCGCGCCCGGTGTCGGTGGACCAGATGTGCGAGCTGGTCGCCGCCGTGCTGGACGCGGTCAGCCCCGACGAACCCGTGACGCTGCTGCTGCACGACTGGGGCTGCTTCTTTGGTTACGAAGTTGCGGCGCGTTATCCGCAGCGGGTGGCGCGGGTGGTGGCCACCGACATTGGCGACACCAATTCGGGCGCCTACCTGAAGGCGCTCACCGGCAAGGAAAAACGGATGATCGCCGGCTACCAGCTGTGGCTGGCCGTGGCCTGGAAGCTCGGCCGGGTGCTGCCCGGCCTGGCCGACCGCATGACGCGCTTCATGGCGCGCAAGATCGGTTGCCGCACCGCGCCCGACCGCATGGGCTGGCAGATGAACTACCCCTATGCCATGCAGTGGTTCGGTTCGTACGGCGGCCTGCGCGGCGTGGCGCGGGTGGACAAGGTGTTCGGCCCGCAGATCCCGACGCTGTTCTGCTTTGGCAAGCGCAAGCCGTTCATGTTCCATTCGGCGCGCTGGCTGGCGGCGCTGGGCACCACGCCCGGCAGCCGAGTGCAGGGTTTTGACGCCGGCCACTGGCTGATGCACCAGAAGCCCGAGCAGTTCCACGCCACGGTGCGTGTGTGGCTGGACGAATCCACCGGAGCCGCATGAAAGCCGACGACCTGGAACGCCTGATCGCGACCGAGATGCCCTTTGGTAAACACAAGGGCACGCCGATCGCCGACCTGCCGGGCAACTACCTCAACTGGTTCGCGCGCGAGGGCTTCCCCAAAAGCGACATCGGCCGCCTGCTGCAGCTGATGCACGAGATCGACCACAACGGGCTGGGCGAGCTGCTGGCGCCGCTGCGCCGGCTGCACCCGCGGCGCTGAAGGGCCCGCCGCCGGGCCGCCCCAAGGCTGGTCAGCCCCCTTGGGGGCAGCGACCCGCTTAGTGGCGGAGCGTGGGGCCGTCAGCTTCAGCCCTGCAACGCGGCCAGCACGTGCGCGGCGGCGTAGGCGTCGTTGGCTGCGTAGACCAGCTGCGATTCGCTCAGCTGCGGGGCGGCCCAGTTGGAGGTGGCGGCCTTCTTGGACTTGATGAAGCGCTGCTGGAACAGCACCGCCACCGCACCCTTGACGCCCATGTCCTTGCGGTAGCCGCGTTCGCGGAACAGGTGGTTGAGTTCCAGCACGCCGGCCGGCTCCACCCGCAGTTTGGATCGGATGCGGCTGGTGTCGTCGCCCAGGCCGAAGCCGGCCTTGGTGTGCGCCGCCTCGGCCAGCAGGGCGGCCACCAGGTCGCGGCAGACGTCGTCGAACAGCTGGAACACCCAGGCCCGCTGCAGCGTGGACAGCTGCACGATGTGCGGTCCGTCCGAGACTTCGCCGACGCGGAAAGTCGGTTTGCTCTCGGTGTCGAAACCCCAGGCCGGGTGGTCGCGCAGCGCGGCCACCGCCTCACGCGCCTGCGGGCCGGTGTTCACCAGCGTGATGCGGTCCAGCCCCACGCGGGGAAATTCGGGCAGCAGGGCGATCTCTTCCTTGCTCGGGGTGGGGCGGGTGGTGTTCATGTGGGGCCTGCGTGAATAATCCGGCGATTGTGACCCCCTGAGTTCTGTGACCTGCCGCATGACCTACACCCTCAAGCTTTACGTGCCCGACGACACCTCGCCCGCCCAGCGGCAGGCGGCCGAACGCCTGTTCCGCCAGGCGCTGGAAGCCACTCTGGGCGACGCCGCCCTGGTGGCGCCGGTCTACGCGGCCTGGCAGGCCATCGTGGCCGAACACGGCGAAACGCCCGACCCGGAGAGCCTGTCGGCGGACCAGCGCACCGTGCTGGAGAGCTGGCAACTGGCCGAAACGGCCGCGCTGGAAGCGGTTTTCGGCCCGCACCGGCACCTGGACGAGGGCGGCTACGAGATCCGGCTGGGGTGATTCGCCGGGGCGCGATGTCTCAACTGAGATAATCGCCGGCTTTCCGTCCTGACCGGGCGACACCATTCCCCAAAAGGACCGATCATGAAAAAGACTTTCCCCCTGCAACGCGAAGGCCGCCACTCCGACCGCGTGCGGGACGCCCTCAAGCACGAGCTGCGCAAGTACATGGCGCGCGAGCGCCGCCGCCCGCTGCCGGCCGAGACCGATTTCTGGGACTTCGATTGCCGCCTGGGGGCCAGCGAAGACACCGCCGAGACCGTGCACACGGCCGAGCTCAACCGCCTGATCGACGCGCTGGCCCAGGGTGGCGCCACGCAGTGTTACGTGGAGCTGCTGGCCAAGCCGGTGCGGCGCCAGTGGGTGGCCCGCCCGGCCGGCGAAGGCGCCGAGGCTCCGGCACAATCCCCGGATGACGCCGACACCGACGACCACCCCGCTGCATGAAGTCGTGACCGACACGCCCGCCGAGGGCGTGTTCGTGAGCCACCCGGGCTCGCCGTTCGAGCTGTTCCAGCCGTATCCGCCCGCGGGCGACCAGCCCACCGCCATTGAACAGCTGGTCGAAGGCGTGCAGGACGGCGAGGTCTTCCAGACCCTGCTGGGTGTGACCGGCTCGGGCAAGACCTTCACCATGGCCAACGTGATCGCCCGCCTGGGGCGGCCGGCCATCGTGTTCGCGCCCAACAAGACGCTGGCGGCGCAGCTGTATTCCGAGTTCCGCGAGTTTTTCCCGAAGAACGCGGTCGAGTACTTCGTCAGCTACTACGACTACTACCAGCCCGAGGCCTATGTGCCGCAGCGCGACCTGTTCATCGAGAAGGACAGCGCGATCAACGAGCACATCGAGCAGATGCGGCTGAGTTGCACCAAGAGCATCCTGGAGCGGCGCGACGTGGTGATCGTGGCCACCGTCTCGGCCATCTACGGCATCGGCAAGCCCGAGAGTTACCACCAGATGGTGATGACGCTGCGCGTAGGCGACAAGGCCGGCCAGCGCGACCTGATCGCCCAGCTGGTGCGCATGCAGTACAGCCGCAACGAGCAGGATTTTTCGCGCGGCAAGTTCCGCGTGCGCGGCGACACCATCGACGTGTTCCCGGCCGAGCACAGCGAGATGGCGATCCGCATCGAGCTGTTCGACGACGAGGTCGAGAGCTTGCAGCTGTTCGACCCCCTCACCGGCAAGGTGCGGCAGAAGATCCCGCGTTTCACCGTCTACCCCAGCAGCCACTATGTGACGCCGCGCGAGCAGGTGCTCAGCGCGGTCGAAGCCATCAAGGAAGAGTTGCGCGAGCGCCTGGGCCAGCTGGTGGGCATGGGCAAGCTGGTGGAAGCGCAGCGGCTGGAGCAGCGCACCCGCTTCGACCTGGAAATGCTCAGCGAAGTGGGGCACTGCAAGGGCATCGAGAACTACTCGCGCCACCTGGCCGGCAGCGCGCCGGGCGACCCGCCCGCCACGCTGACCGACTACCTGCCGGGCGACGCCATCATGTTCCTGGACGAGAGCCACCAGATGATCGGCCAGCTCAACGCCATGTACAACGGCGACCGGGTGCGCAAGACCACGTTGGTGGAGTACGGCTTTCGCCTGCCCAGCGCGCTGGACAACCGACCGCTGAAGTTCGACGAGTTCGAGCAGCGCATGCGCCAGTGCATCTTCGTCTCGGCCACGCCGGCCGACTACGAAAAGACCCACGCCGGCCAGGTGGTGGAGCAGGTGGTGCGCCCCACCGGCCTGGTGGACCCCGAAGTGGAGGTGCGGCCCGCCACCCACCAGGTGGACGACGTGCTGCAGGAAATCCGCATCCGCGTGGAGAAGAACGAGCGCGTGCTCATCACCACGCTGACCAAGCGCATGGCCGAGCAGCTGACCGACTACCTGACCGAGAACGGCGTCAAGGTGCGCTACCTGCACAGCGACGTCGACACGGTGGAGCGGGTGGAAATCATCCGCGACTTGCGCCTGGGCGCGTTCGATGTGCTGGTGGGCATCAACCTGCTGCGCGAAGGCCTGGACATTCCCGAGGTGTCGCTGGTGGCCATCCTGGACGCCGACAAGGAGGGCTTCCTGCGCGCCGAGCGCTCGCTGATCCAGACCATCGGCCGCGCCGCGCGCAACCTCAACGGCCGCGCCATCCTGTACGCCGACCGCATCACCGAGTCGATGAAAAAGGCGATGGACGAGACCGCGCGGCGGCGCATCAAGCAGACCGCCTACAACGTCGAACACGGCATCACGCCCAGGGCGCTGAACAAGCGGGTCAAGGACCTGATCGACGGCGTCTACAGCGAAAAGGCCGGCAAGGAAGCCGACCGCCTGGCCGCCGAGAGCGCCTTGCGCGCCAGCGTGGACGAGATGAGCGAGAAGGACATGGCGCGCGAGATCAAGCGGCTGGAAAAGCTCATGCTCGAACACGCGCGCAACCTGGAGTTCGAAAAGGCCGCGCAGATGCGCGATCAGCTCCACCGTTTGAAGGAAAGGGTGCTCGGCGCACCCGGTCTGGACCACGTGGCCTGACGCACAATCGCGGCACAAGCGACCCCGCAGGGAACTCCCTGGAGGCTGTCGGCATTCCAAGTCCGACGGCCTCCTACGGGCAGGACGTGGTCGCAACACCTGGCCATCGATTCCAACATGCAAGCAACGCCACCCGCGCAGGGCAGCAGCGGTCCGATCGAGGACACGCGCATCTACCTGATCGAGGACGATCCCACCATCCTGCACTTTGTGCAGCAGACGCTGCTGCTGCGCCCGCACTGGCGACTGATCGGTCAGGCCGGCAGCCTGGCCCAGGCCCGGCAAGAAGCGCTGCTGTGCGACGCCAACGTTTTCCTGGTCGATCTGGGGTTGCCCGACGGCAGGGGCGAAGACGTGCTGCGCCTGCTGGCGCGCCACCAGCCCGACGCGGAACTGCTGGTGTTCACCGTGTTCGGTGAAGAGTCGCGCCTGGTCGGCGCGCTGGAGGCGGGCGCCACCGGTTACGTGCTCAAGGGCTGCTCGGGTGAACAGCTGATCGAGGCGATCGAACAGATCCGCGACGGCGGGGCGCCCATCTCGCCGCTGCTCGCGCGCCTGCTGCTCAAGCAGTTCCGCGCGGTGCAGGACTCGCTGCCCGACTTCCCGCCCAGCGATCTGGTCGGGGAGGTGCTGCTTTCCGAGCGCGAGACCGATGTGCTCAAGCTGGTGGCCAAGGGCTATGTGAACAAGGAAATTGCCCACAAGCTGGGCATTTCGCCGGCGACGGTGGGCACGCACATCAAGAACCTGTACCGCAAGCTGGCGGTGCACAGCCGGGTGCAGGTGGTGCGCGCCGCACAGGAGCGCGGCCTGCTGTGAGGCCTGTGCTGCGGCCCCTGCAGGCGCTGGCCCGTGTGCCGGCCTATCTGTGGGCCGCCGTGCTGGTGGTGGGCATGCTGGTTTTGCTGGCGCTGGTCACCCGCGTGGGCCAGATGCCCGGTGCGCACGTCATCAACCGTGCCGAGCTGTTGGTCATCAACACGACCGCCGCACAGGCCGTCGCCCTGCCTTATGTGTGGCACAACGAACGGCGCGACTGGTCGGGGCAGGCCACCTACCGGCTGCGCTTGCCGGCGGCGCTGGGCGATGCCCCGCTGGACGACGGCCTGGGTGTGCTGCTGCCCCGCGCTGGGGTGCACTACCGGGTGCAATTCAACGGTCACGAGGTGGCGGCCGAGTGCTGGCGACGGGGCCCCGGCTACTGCGACGCCGGCACGCACGCGCATTTCGTGGCCTTGCCGCAGGCGCTCATGGCGCCGGTCTGGGCGGACAACCGCATCGACATCCAGCTGCAGGGGCAGTCGCTGCGCATCAGTGGGTTGTCGCCGGTGTGGGTCGGGCCGCGCGACACATTGAATGCGCGCTACCGCTGGCTCCGCTGGTGGCAGGTGGACCTGACCTGGATGGTCACCGCCTCGGCGTTCATGATGGGCCTGCTCTCGCTGCTGATCTGGGTGCGCACCACCGAGCGCCTGTTCGGCCTGCTCGGTGGCGGCCTGCTGGTGCTGACGGTCCGGTTGTGGCTGTCCACGCCCATCTTCGTTCCGGGGCCGTTCCCGCTCTGGGACTACGTGCACAAGCTCAGCTTCACCTGGTACTGCGGTTTCGTGTACCTGTTCATGTCGGAGCTGTTCGACTTCCGCCAGGGCATCGTGCGCCGTCTGGTGGTGGCCATGATGGCGCTGGGTCCGTTCTGGCTGGCCATGCTGGAATGGACGGCGAACTACCAGCTCTACCGGCTGTGGACCGGGGTGATCGTGCTGGTCTGTGTGGCGGCGTTGCTGGCCGTGATCCACCGCGCCCGCTGGGGCATGAACGTCAACCAGCGCATGATGGTGGTGGTGGGGCTGGCGGTGATGGTCACGGGGCTGCGCGACTTTCTGGTGGTGCAGATGGGGCTGCCCGGTGACGTGGACATCCGCTGGATGACGCCCGGCAGCCTGGTGCTGATGTTCGCCATGGGCTGGGTGCTGGTGCGGCGCACGGCGGTGGCCATGGAACAGGTGGCCCGGCACAACACCGAGCTGGCGCGCAAGGTGCGCGAACGCGAACAGGAACTGCATGCGGTGTTCGAGCGCCTGCAGTCGGTGGAAAGCCAGCGCGTGCTCGAAGCCGAGCGCCGGCGCCTGACGCGCGACATGCACGACGGCCTGGGCAGCCAGTTGGTGCAGACGCTCAACATGGTGCGCAGCAGTGGCCAGCGGATCGAGAGCGAGGCGGTGGCGTCCATGCTGCACCACGCGCTGGACGAACTGCGGCTGACCCTGGATTCGCTGGAGCCAATGGACGGGGACCTCCCCACCATCCTGGGCACGCTGCGCCAGCGCGTGGGGCCGGCGCTGCAGGCGGCGGGCATCGAGCTGGTGTGGCAGGTGGAAGAGGTGCCCGCTGTGCCCGGGCTCGAAGCGCGTGGCGTGATGCACCTGTTTCGCTGCCTGCAGGAGGTGTTCGCCAACGTGGTCAAGCACGCGCACGCCACGCGGGTCACGGTGCGCACCTGGGAGGAGGGTGGCCGCATCGGCCTGAGCGTGGCCGACAACGGGGTCGGGCTCGGTTCCATGCCCGACGCGGTGTTCCAGGGGGGCGGCCGGGGCATCGGCAACATCCGTCTGCGGGCGGCCGAGATCGGCGCCACGGTGCGTTTTTCGTCGGCTCAGCCGGGCACCTGTGTGAGCTTTATGTTCGACACACGAGCCGTGTCGGATGCGCAGCGACCTGATTTTGTCTAGGACAAATAGGCGTAAAATTCGGTAGCCGAGCAAATCACTTGGGTTTAGCGGTATACTCGACGAAAACAGTCGGGAAACTTCGGCAACAAGAACCACGCTCAGCGTGGTGGGTGGGCGGAGCAGCGGTTTTGGGGGCTTGGCCCCGAAAACCTTCCTACGACAGTCAAGCCACACAACCAGGAGCTTGAGATGCGCCTCACGACCAAAGGCCGCTTTGCGGTCACCGCCATGATCGATCTGGCCCTGCGCCAGAACAACGGCCCCGTCACGCTCGCGGCCATCAGCCAGCGGCAGCAAATTTCGCTGTCGTATCTGGAGCAGCTGTTCGGCAAGCTGCGCCGCCACGAACTGGTGGAGTCTACCCGCGGCCCCGGCGGCGGGTATACGCTGGGCCGCAAGGCCGCCGACATCACGGTGGCGGACATCATCGTGTCGGTGGACGAACCCATCGACGCGACCCAGTGCGGTGGCAAGGAAAATTGCCACGGCGAGGGCAACCGTTGCATGACCCACGAACTGTGGGCGCAGCTGAACGCCAAAATGGTGGACTTTCTCGATTCCGTGTCGCTGCAATCCCTGGTGGACGAGCAGATCGCCAAGGGTGTTGTGGTGGAGAACGTGCCCCTGATCAAGCGGGCGATCTCCAGCGCGCCCGTGGTCAAGCCCATCCGTGTGAACGCCCCGAACTCGGTGTTCGCCCTCGGAGGCGTCGCGCTGTCCAAATGAGCGAGGCCGGTGTCCGCACCGGCATTCGATGGGTCGGTGGTCTTCCTGTTTGCAGGAGCGCTCCGTCCCGTTCCCACGATTTTCATACCAAGAACCTGCCGCCATGAGCACGCCGCACTTTCCCATTTACATGGATTACAGCGCCACCAACCCCTGCGACCCGCGGGTGGTGGACGCCATGATTCCCTGGTTGCGCGAACACTTCGGCAACCCGGCTTCGCGCAGCCACGCCTGGGGCTGGGAAGCTGAAAAAGCCGTCGAAACCGCCCGCGAACAGGTGGCGGCCCTGATCAACGCCGACCCGCGCGAGATCGTCTGGACCAGCGGCGCGACCGAGTCCAACAACCTGGCCCTCAAGGGTGCGGCGCACTTCTACAAGACCAAGGGCAAGCACCTCATCACGGTGAAGACCGAGCACAAGGCCGTGCTGGACACCATGCGCGAGCTGGAGC
>NZ_JASJOY010000084.1:0-18731 GCF_031426985.1 Hydrogenophaga sp. | reverse complement strand
AGCCGCCGCAGACCGAAGCCATCGACGAGGAGCCGTTGGACTCGGTGATTTCCGAGACCACGCGCATGGTGTAGGGGAAGTCTTCCTTGCTCGGCAGCGCAGCGATCAGTGCGCGCTTGGCCAGACGGCCGTGGCCGATTTCGCGGCGCTTGGGGCTGCCCACGCGACCGGTTTCGCCGGTGGCGAAGGGAGGCATGTTGTAGTGCAGCATGAAGCGGTCTTCGTAGTCGCCCGACAGGGCGTCGATGCGCTGCGCGTCGCGGTCGGTGCCCAGCGTGGCGATCACCAGGGCCTGGGTTTCACCGCGGGTGAACAGGGCCGAGCCGTGGGTGCGCGGCAGCACGCTGTTGCGGATCTCGATGGCGCGCACGGTGCGGGTGTCGCGACCGTCGATGCGGGGCTCGCCGGCCAGGATCTGGCCACGCACGATGCCGGCTTCGATGTTGAACAGCAGGCCTTCGATGGCCACGCTGTCAAACGCCACGCCCTCTTCCTTCAGAGCGGCCATCACGTCGGCGTAGGCGACGCGGCAAGCCTGGGTGCGGGCCTGCTTGTTGCGGATCTGGTAGGCGGCTTCGAGCTTGGCCTTGGCCAGGCCGTCGATCTTGGCGATCAGGGCCTCGTCCTTGGCCGGCTCCTGCCAGTCCCATTCGGCCTTGCCGGCGTCGCGCACCAGCTCGTTGATGGCGGCGATCGCGATGTTGCCCTGCTCGTGGCCGAACACCACGGCGCCCAGCATGATTTCTTCGGACAGCTGCTGCGCTTCGGATTCGACCATCAGCACGGCGGCTTGCGTGCCGGCGACAACCAGGTCCATCTGGCTGTTCTGGCGCTCGGTCTGACCCGGGTTCAGCACGTACTGGCCGTTGATGTAACCCACGCGGGCGGCGCCGATGGGGCCGTTGAACGGGATGCCGGAGATCGACAGGGCGGCCGAGGTGGCGATCATGGCGGCGATGTCGGCGTCCACTTCCGGGTTCAGCGACACGGTGTGGATGACGACCTGGACTTCGTTGAAGAAGCCTTCGGGGAACAGCGGACGGATCGGACGGTCGATCAGGCGGCTGGTCAGGGTTTCAAATTCGCTGGGGCGGCCTTCGCGCTTGAAGAAGCTGCCCGGGATCTTGCCGGCGGCGTAGGACTTCTCAAGGTAGTCGACGGTCAGCGGGAAGAAGTCCTGGCCGGCCTTGGCGTCCTTCTTGGCCACGACGGTGGCCAGCACCACGGTGCCTTCGATGTCGAGCAGCACAGCGCCGCTGGCCTGGCGGGCGATTTCGCCGGTTTCCATGCGGACCGTGTGCTGGCCCCACTGGAAGGTCTTGGTGACTTTGTTGAACATGGTCATGTTGGGCTCCTTGAATCCACCCGGCTTGTACAGGGCGGCTTGGCGTGCAGATCACTGCACAAAACCCGGAAAAACCAGCCAGAACACGATGCCATTCCAGAGGTGCTGAACGCGCCGCCAGTGCGGCTCAGCTCCTTTGGAATGACACAGCTTCGCTCTGCGCTTGCCTCTCCGGAATCAAAAATGGGCCGCAACAAACAAAAATCGCCCGAGCCAGCGAACCAACTCAGGCGTTTTGCGTGTCACGGCAAGCTCGGCAATTTACTTGCGCAGGCCCAGCTTGGCGATCAGGGCGACGTAGCGGTCGGCGTCCTTGGACTTGAGGTAGTCCAGCAGCTTGCGGCGGCGGCTGACCATGCGCAGCAGACCGCGACGGCCATGGTGGTCCTTGGCGTGCTGCTTGAAGTGGGGGGTCAGTTCGTTGATGCGAGCGGTCAGGATGGCCACTTGCACTTCAGGACTACCGGTGTCATTGGCAGCGCGGGCGTTGTCGGCCACCACAGCGGCTTTGACGGTTTTTTCGATCATGGTGATTCCAGTCAGGTTACGTGCGACCCACCGCAGCCATCCCCTTCAAGGGGTGCCGCAACGGGCGTGAAGATGCCACCTATGAAGATGGCAACCGCGAATTATAGCCCAGCGACGTTGGCAGACGGGCGCTGGTTCTGGTCCAGCCAGGCGCGCAGGCGCTCCACCCCCTGCACCAGGCGCTGCGGGTCGCGACTGGCG
Organism: Hydrogenophaga sp.; assembly: GCF_031426985.1. GTDB lineage: Bacteria > Pseudomonadota > Gammaproteobacteria > Burkholderiales > Burkholderiaceae_C > Hydrogenophaga. Next base: position 16,657 of record NZ_JASJOY010000084.1, on the reverse strand, counting down.
AAGCACCAGCGCAGCCAGCCGGCGGCTTCGGGGCCGAAAGCGCTGCCCGGCGCCAGCCCCAGGCCGGCTTCGCGCACCAGGCGCTTGGCGGTCAGCAGGCAGTCGTCGTGCCCGGCCAGCCGGAAGAAGGCGTACATGCCGCCCCGCGGCTCGGCCAGCTGCACCCCCGGGATGCCGCGCAGCAACGGCACCAAGGTGTCGCGGCAGGTCTGCAGGTGGCGCACCAGCGGCAGGGTCACCTCGTCGCCCCGCTGCAGCGCCACGGTGGCGGCGCGCTGCACGAACACCGGCGCGCAGGAGGTGTTGAACTCGATCAGCTTGCCCACGGCATGGGTCAGCGCGGAGGGCAGCACCAGCCAGCCCAGGCGCCAGCCGGTCATGAGGAAGCTCTTGGAAAAACTGTGGGCGACGATCAGCCGGTCGTCGGGCTCTGCCACGTCCAGGAAGCTGGGCGCAGCGCCGTTGGCCGAATCGCCCGCGAAATACAGGCGTTCGTACACCTCGTCGGCCAGCACCCAGGTGCCGGTGGAGCGGCAGTGCGCCAGGATGGCCGTCTGCTCGTCGCGGCTGAGCGTCCAGCCGGTGGGGTTGTTGGGGGCGTTGACGACCAGCAGCCGGGTCGCCGGGGTGATGGCGGCCAGCAGCACGGGCAGGTCCAGCACCCAGGCGCCGGCACGGTCGCCCGTCGGCACCACCGTCAGCGGCACGGTCTTCACGGTCGCGCCCATGATCAGCGGCTGCGCCACCAGGTTGGGCCAGGCGGGGGTGACCACCACCACCTCGTCGCCCGCCTCGACCAGCGCCTGCGAGGCCAGCATCAGCCCATTGACGCCCCCTGACGTGACCGCGATGCGGTCGAACCAGTGGTCGGTGGCCCGCTGCGGGTGCAGGCCGTGGGTGTAGCCGGCGATGGCGTGGCGCAGTTCGGGCAAGCCGAGGTTGTGGGCGTAAAAGGTCTCGCCGGCCTGGATCGACGCCACGGCCGCTTCGCGGATGAAGTCGGGCGTGACCTCGTCGCTCTCGCCGAACCAGAACCTGAGCACATCGCTGCGGCCCATGCCCGCGTTGGCCACCTCGCGGATGCGCGACTCTTCCAGACTCTCGACCACTGGCCGCATAAAAAACTCCTTGTTCAGGCGCACGTTCCGGCCCCTTCCAAGGCCAGCGTGGAACCGCCCTTCGACAGGCTCAGGACGGGCCACAGCTGGCGCCCCCCTGGAGGGGGCGGCAGGGGGGTCAACGGACCATGTTACAGGTGTGCGGCTGCTCGGCCTGCTGGGGCGAGAGCTGGCGGATCACGCGGAAGCCGTAGCCCGAGCCTTCCACGTCGAACTTCACACCCGGCGCGCCCTGCCGGTCCATCACCGCCACCGCCAGCGGCTGCTGGAACTGGTGGTCGGCGGCGCGCATGCGGGCGCTCTGGCCGGCCAGGTGGACCTGGGTCTTTTCCAGCTGGGCGGCGATGTCGGCCGCGTTCACCGACCCGGCCTTTTCGATCGCCTGCGCCAGCGACTCGATCATCAGCTGCATGCGCATGTGCACGTAGTCGTCGGCCGGGTTGGGGAAGCGCTGGCGGAACGACTGGTAGAAGCCCTCGGAAGCTTTGCCCGGCACATTGGGGAACCAGTCGGCCACGGCCACCACCTTGCCGATGCCCGCGTCGCCGATGGCCGCCGGCGCGCCCAGTGCGTTGCCGTAGAAGGTGTAGAAGCTGCCGTCGAAGCCGGCCTCGCGCGCCGCCTTGACCAGCAGGGTCAGGTCGTTGCCCCAGTTGCCGGTCAGCACCGCCTGGGCGCCGCTGGCCTTGATCTTGGCGGCGTAGGGGGCGAAGTCCTTGATGCGGGCCATGGGGTGCAGCTCGTCACCGACGATCTTCACGTCCGGGCGCTGGGCGGCCAGCTGCTGGCGCGCCTCGGCCAGCACAGCCTGGCCGAAGGAATAGTCCTGGCCGATCAGGTAGATGCCCTTGAGGGCCTTGTCTTCCTTGACCACGCTCATCAGCGCGCTCATGCGCATGTCGGCGTGGGCGTCGAAGCGGAAATGCCAGTAGCTGCACTTGGCGTTGGTCAGCACCGGGTCAACCGCCGAGTAGTTGAGGAACACCACCTGGCGCGCCGGGTCGCGTTCGTTGTGCTTGTTCAGGGCGTCGATCAGGCCCGCCGCGGCGGCCGACGAGTTGCCCTGGGTGACGATGGCGATGTTCTTGTCGATGGCCGAGCGCAGCGCGGACAGGGCCTCTTCGGTCTGGCCCTTGCTGTCAAAACGCACGATTTCCAGCGGGCGTGCCCCCCCTTGCGACGCTGGCAGCTTGACGCCGCCGCGGGCGTTGACGCGTTCGGTGGCCCAGACCAGGTTGCGGTAGACCGCCTCGCCGGTGTTGGCGAAGGGGCCGGACAGGCCTTCGATCATGCCGATGCGGATGGGTTCGGCGGCCGTCTGGGCCTGCCCCGTGGTGGCCGACAGGGCGCTGGCCAGCAGCGCCACCAGCACGCCGCGGCGCGCCAAGGTTTCAACGAATGTCATCTCGGTGTCTCATTCCATGGTTCAGCGTCGCGGGTCGTCCGGCCCAGGGCCCGACAGTCACCTGCGCGACAGGTAGGCGGAGTGTAATTCCTAATTACAAAGCGTACCCCACCCCGGTATGACCTCGGCCCGGAAGGTGTGGGGCCGCCGGCGAGGCCGGGCGGGGGACGCAGGACGCGCTCATGAAAGAGCGCAGCACGGGCAGTCACGCGGCCTGCGCGCCACGCGCGCGGCTGGCCGGGTGTATCGCACCGGCTCAGGCGGCGGCCAGCTCGGTCAGTGGCCAGCGGGGGCGGACGTTGAAGTGGTAACCGCCACCACCGGACAGATCGGCCAGACCGGCCTGCACCCGCAACCCGGCGGCCAGCGCGATCATGGCGCCGTTGTCGGTGCACAGGTGCAGTTCGGGGTAGTGCACGCGGACCTGGCTCAGGGCGCAGACGGCGTTGAGCTGTTGTCGCAGCAAGGCGTTGGCCCCCACCCCGCCCGCCACCACCAGACGGTTCAGGCCGGTGGCCCGGAGCGCGGCGAGCGATTTCTTGACCAGCACCTCCACGATGGCGGCCTGCACGCTGGCGGACACGTCGGCCTTCTGCTGCACGGTCAGCGGGTCGGCCAGGTGGGCCGTGGCCGGGCCGTCCGGCGACGCGTGCGCCAGGCGCTTGACCTGGGTCAGCACCGCAGTCTTGAGGCCGGCGAAAGAAAAATCGAGGTCGCCGCTGTGCAGCAGCGGACGCGGGAATTTGTAGGCCGTGGCGCTGCCCTGCTGCGCCAGTTTTGACAGCGCCGGCCCGCCCGGGTAACCCAGGCCCAGCAGTTTCGCGGACTTGTCGAAGGCCTCGCCGGCCGCGTCGTCGATGGTTTCGCCCAGCAGCTCGTAGCGCCCCACCCCGTCCACCCGCATCAGCTGGGTGTGGCCGCCCGAGACCAGCAGCGCCACAAAGGGAAACACGGGCGGATCGGCGCTCAGGAAGGGCGAGAGCAGATGCCCTTCGAGGTGGTGCACACCGACCACCGGCTTGCCCAGCGCCATGCCCAGGGCGCAGGCCACGCCCGAGCCCACCAGCAGCGCACCGGCCAGGCCGGGGCCACGGGTGTGAGCGATGACGTCCACCGCCGAGAGCGGCAGCCCCGCCTGCGCCATGACGGCGTCGGTCAGCGGCAGCACGCGGCGGATGTGGTCGCGGCTGGCCAGCTCGGGCACCACACCGCCATAGGCCTGGTGCATCTCGATCTGGCTGTGCAGCGCGTGGCCCAGCAGGCGCGGCGTGGACGTGCCACTGGCATCGACCAGGGCCACACCGGTTTCGTCGCAGGAGGATTCGAATCCCAAAATCAGCATGGCCGGGAGTGTACGGGGCGCTCTGCGGACGAAACCCCAAAACTCTGTCGCACAAGACTGACCGGCGCGCGTGTCTGGTCGAGGATGCGGCGGAACTGGCTTCGCCAGGCCGCTCGCATCGCCCCCTTGGGGGGGGGACGCGAAGCGGCGCGGGGGGGACTACTTCAACGGATAGCGCGCCAGCCGCTGCGTGTCCAGCAGCCGGATCTCGCGTTTGTCCACCTCGATCAGGCCGTTGTCCTCCAGCTCGCGCAGCACCTTGGAAAAGTATTCCGGCGTCATCGACAGGCGCGAGGCGATGGACGCCTTGCTCACCGGCAGCTGCACGCTGGCGGCTTCACCGCCGTCTTCCGGCAGGTCGCGCATCAGGTAGCCGATCACGCGTTCGACGCCGCTGTGCAGCGCGTAAGCCTGCACGTCGTTGACCAGGCCGTGCAGCCGGCGCGACAGGCCGGCCAGCATGCGCATGCAAAAGCGCGGGTCGTGGGTGATCTCGCGCAACACCGCTTCCTTGCCCACGCTCACCAGCAGGCAGTCGCTCAGGGCCTGTGCGTTGATGAAATAAGGCTTGTCGGTGAACATCAGCGCCTCGGCAAAGCTGTTGCCCGGGCCGACGATTTCGATGATCTTCTCCTGCCCGGCCGGCGAGATGGCGAACAGCTTGATCTGCCCGGTGACCGCGACGTGGAATTCGTTGCAGCGCTCGCCCAGGTGGAACACATCGTCCCCACGGGCGAGCTGGCGCAGCTTGCTGCCGGCGGCCAGGCGTTGCAGCTCGGGCGGCTGCATTTCCTGGAACAGGGGCAACATCGAGAGGTAGCGGGGGAGGTCGAATCGTTCCAGGTCCATCGGGCGTTCACAGAAGCGGGTGCGGCGCCGGTCGGCACCGACCCACGCAAAGAAAGAACTGTACGCCCTCGGCCTGACGCCGTCAGCGCCCTGCGTTTTGCAGAAAGCGCGTGTACACCAGCGACAGGCGCTGCACCAGGTCCTGCGGGCGGTGCACCAGCGCATAGCCCTGCTGGCCGAACAGCGCGGGCAGGTAGTCGTGCGCGGTCTCGTCGATGGTGATGCAGAACGGCACCAGGCCGGCGTCGCGCGCGGCCTGCACCGCGTGGCGCGTGTCCTCCAGGCCGTAGCGGCCCTCGTACACGTCCAGGTCGTTGGGCTTGCCGTCGGTCAGGATGAGCAGCAAGCGCTGGCGTTCGGGCCGCTGCGCCAGCCGCGCCGTGGCGTGGCGGATGGCCGCGCCCATGCGGGTGTAGTAACCGGGCTTGATGGCGCCCACCCGGTCGCGTGAGCGCGGGCCCCAGGGCTCGTCAAAGCCCTTGAGCTGGTGCACGCGCACGTTCTGCCGCCGCACCGACGAGAAGCCCAGCATCTCGAACGGGTCGCCGCTGGCGTGCAGCGCTTCGCCAAACACATAGAGCGCGTCGCGGATGACGTCGATCACCCGCGCGGTCTGCGTGGCGTAGGCGTCGGTCGACAGCGAGAGGTCGGCCAGCAGCAGCGTGGCCAGGCTGCGTTCGCTGCGCACGCGGCGGGTGAACACCGCGGGCGATTCGCTGCGCGGGGCGGCCGCGGCTTCCACCGCGTGGCGCACCCAGGCGTCCAGGTCCAGCTCATCGCCGTCGGGCTGGGCGTGCAGGCGGCCCATGCCGCCGCGCAGCACCTCCATGCGCCGGCGCACGCGGCGGGCGGTGGTGCGCAACGCGATCGGCGGCTCAAACGGGGGCGGGTCGGTGTGCACCAGGGTCTGCAGTGCGCAGTGGTCGGCGATCAGCGCGCCCTTGCGCCAGTCCCATTCGGGCAGGCGGATGCCGGGGCCCAGCGGCCGGTCGTCGGCGGCGGCGCTGGGCAGGTCCAGGTCGAACTTCACGCGCGAGGCCGTGGTCTGGCCGTCGGGCGCGATGGCCAGCACGTCCATGTCGTTGGCGGCGTTCAGCGCGTTGCCGTCCTCGTCGTCGTCGCTGGCGCGGTTGACCTTGATGAACTCGCCCCAGGACAGGATGGACTCGGCGCGGAAGAACATCATCAGCGGCGCCTTGTCGCGTTCGTCGACCACGGCCTGGGCGCGGCGGCGACGGGCGTCCTGCGTGGCGCCGGGGCGCTGTGCACCGGCGTCGTCGGGGTCCTGGTCGCGCGACACGGGCTGGGTGCTGGCGGCGGCGGTGGTGTCCAGCCACATCCAGACCGGGGCCACCTCGTCGGGGCGCACGTCGCAAGGAGCGTCGCCGCCCTGCCCGGCCGGCCAGGTCCCGCTCAGGGCCAGCTGCACGCGGCGCTCGGCCTCGGCCGCGCGCCCGCGCAGGCGCGCCGGGTCGGGTCGCAAGGCGCGTTCGGCCGCCAGCAACTGCGCAAAACGATCGGCCAGGCCAGGGAACAGGGGCAGCACCCGCTGTTGTGCGGCCTGGTTGTCGGCGATCCAGTCACCGGTCGGTTCGATGTGGGCGGCCAGCGCGGCCAGCCAGAGGTAGAGCGCGCGGTTGAGCGCCGGGTCGGCGTGCACCGCGATGCTCGGCGGCAGCGACAGCGCCTCGGGTTCGAGCCGGCCGGTGGCCGCGTGCGTGGCGGTGCCGGCCACGCGCTGCACCCAGTCGCGCGCGCCGCCCACGCGGCGTTCGCTCGCCGGGCTCAGCCGCACCGCGTGCGCGCCGCCGGCGGCGCGGAACATCAGCGCCAGCGTGCGCTGCACCTCGGTCAGGGACACCGCCGCCGCGTCGTGCTGGCGGTGCGCCGCCCGGCGGATGAAGCGGTCCCACTGTTTGCCAACCCACTCTTCCATGTCAATGCTCCGATTCCACAGATACAACGTTGCCCGCTTGCGGCACACGCCGCAGAACCGGCTGTGCCGGGCTGCCGGTGGGGTCCCCCTTGTCAGGGGGGAAGACGCGAAGCGGCGCAGGGGGGTGTTCGAGTTCGCGTTCCGCCTTGCGTTGCCGCAGGGTTTCACGCACCGCGTCGACGCCGACCTTCCATTCCAGCAACGGCGCCTGGGTCTGTGCGCTGCGCGTTTCTCCACAAGAATCAAGGCACTGGCCGCACTGCACGCACGAGAACATCATGCGTTTGATGTTGCGCGGGTGCAGGCGCATGGGGCAGCCGTTGTCGCAGGCCGAGCCCTGCGGGTAAGTGGCGGTGGTGCAGGTGCGGCAGTCGCGCGCCTGGTCGCGGTCAAAGGCGACCACCATGCCCTTGGGGTTGGCCATCCACACCAGGCTCTGGAACAGCCCCACGGCGCAACCGAAGCGGCAGAACAGGTGGCGCGCGAAGGCGAATTCCAGCGTGAAAACGGTGCTGCCAGCGACCAGGAACCGCGCCTGGTTGGGTGTGAGCGTGCCGGCCTGCAGGCCGCCCCAGATCTCGGCCGGCGGCAGCAGGTAGGTCAGCAGCGTGATGGCCCACAGAAAGCCGAACACCGCGCAGAGCGTGAAAAACACCGGCCACCAGCGGGCCGAGGGCTTGACATTGGCGCGCAGGGTGCGGTGCTTGTCCCACAGGCTGAGCTTGCCGCAGGCGCGGTGCAGCGCGGTGTTGAGCGTCTCCACCAGCGTGAAGTGCGGGCACAGCCAACCGCAGTAGAGGCGGCCGTATTTCCAGGCCACGGCCAGGAAGGCCACGATCAGCACGATGGCCGGTACAAAGGCGCGCAGGAAGATCTGCACCGCGGCCTGGTTGGCGCTGATCTCGCCGGCGCGAAAGGCATCGATGCCCAGCGACCAGCGCTGCCCCAGCACCCAGAGCTGCGCCTCGTGCAGATCGAAGCGCAACAGGTTCAGCGCGGGGGCCAGCAGAAACAGGGCGAAAAAGCCCAGCTGGAAGAAGAGGCGGCGGCGTTGCATGGGGTGTGACAAAAGGAGGAGAAGCGCAGCGCCGCCGCTGCAAACGCAAAATCAGGTGCCGAGCACGGCGGCCACCACTTCGTCGAGCGCGGTGGCGGTTTCATGGTCATCGGTCAGCGCATCGACGATGGCCGAACGGCACGCCACGCGCAGCGGCAGGCCACTGGCCACCAGGCGCGCGGCCATGACCAGCAGGCGTGTGCTCACGGTTTCTTCGAGGTCGTGGTCGGTCAGACGGCGCAGCGCCTCGGCCAGACGCACCAGTTGCCCGGCCAGCTCGGGCGTGACGCCCGCCTCGGCCACCACGATGCCGCGTTCCACATCGGGCGCGGGGTAGCCGAAGGTCAGCGCCACGAAGCGCTGGCGCGTGCTGGGCTTGAGGCTCTTGAGCAGGTTCTGGTAGCCCGGGTTGTAGCTGACCACCAGCATGAAGCCCGGCGGCGCGACCAGCTGTTCGCCGGTGCGTTCGATGGGCAGCACGCGGCGGTCGTCGGCCAGCGGGTGCAGCACCACGGTGGTGTCCTTGCGGGCTTCCACCACCTCGTCGAGGTAGCAGATGGCGCCGCCGCGCACCGCGCGGGCCAGCGGGCCGTCGGCCCACACCGTGCCGCGCTCGCCGATCAGGTGGCGGCCGACCAGGTCGGCCGCGCTGAGGTCGTCGTGGCAGCTCACGGTGATGAGCGGCCGGCCCAGGCGCGCGGCCATGTGCTCCACGAAACGGGTCTTGCCGCAACCGGTGGGCCCTTTGATCAGCACCGGCAGGCGCTGGCGGAAGGCGTGCTCGAAGAGCGCGACCTCGCCGGCCTGTTCGGCGTAGAACGGGGCATTCACCAGATGCTGCTGTTCACTGTGGTCCATGGCCGTGTCCTCGGGGCATCAGGCGCGTTGTGCAGGGCGGGCACCGAGCACACCACCACCAGCACTCGTCAGGGTCTCGGCGCGCACCGGCTCGCCACCGATGAAGAAGCTGGCGAAATAGGTGAACTGGCCGATCAGGAAGATCACGCCACCGGCGATGCGGGTCCAGTAGAAGAAGCTCAGCTGGTCCTGCGTGGCCATGAAGCCCATGGCGCCTTCGGTGGGCATGCGTTGCAGCCACACCTGCAGGATGCCGGCGCCGGTCAGGGCCAGCACCATCACGGCCATGCCGATGGTCATGATCCAGAAGCTCCACATTTCGGTGGACTGGGCCTTCTGGCTGTTGGCAATGCGACCGCGCAGCGTGGGCATGGCGTAGCTGATCAGCGTGATGACCACCAGCACATAGGCCCCGTAGAAGGCCAGGTGGCCGTGGGCGGCGGTGATCTGCGAACCGTGGGTGTAGTAGTTGACCGGGCTGAGCGTGTGGATGAAGCCCCAAAGACCGGCGCCCAGGAAGCCCATGACCGAGGTGCCCACGGCCCACAGCACGGCGGCCTGGTTCGGGTGTTCACGGCGGCGGCGCTGCACCATGTTGAAGGCGAACACCGTCATCATGAAGAAGGGAATCGGTTCCATGGCCGAGAAGATCGAGCCGATCCACTGCCAGTAGCCGGGCAGGCCGATGAAGAAGAAGTGGTGGCCCGTGCCCAGGATGCCGGTCATCAGCGCGAAGGCGATGATCACGTACAGCCACTTGTCGATCACTTCACGGTCCACACCGGTGGTCTTGACCAGCACATAGGCCAGCAGCGCGCCCAGGATCAGTTCCCACACGCCTTCCACCCAGAGGTGAACGACGAACCACCAGTACATCTTGTCACGCACCAGGTTGTGCGGGTTCACGAAGCTGAACAGGAAGAACAGCGCCAGACCCCACAGGCCCATCAGCAGCACCACCGTGATCGCCGTCTTGCGACCCTTGAGCACCGTCATGGTGATGTTGAACAGGAAGGCCAGCGCCACGATCACGATGCCGATCTTGGTCGGCAGCGGCTGCTCCAGGAACTCGCGCCCCATGGTCTGCAGCAGGTCGTTGCCCGTGAGTTCGGCCAGCTTGGCGTAGGGCAGCGTGAGGTAGCCCACGATGGTCAGCGAACCGGCGGCCAGGAAGACCCAGAACAGGATCTTGGCCAGCAAGGGCGAATACAGCTCGGTTTCCGACTCCTCGGGCACCATGTAATAGGCGGCGCCCATGAAGCCGAACAGCAGCCACACGATCAGCAGGTTGGTGTGGACCATGCGGGCCACGTTGAAGGGGATGTAGGGGAAGAACAGGTCTCCCACCACGTATTGCAGACCGAGGGTGATGCCGAAGATCACCTGCCCGGCGAACAGCACCATGGCGGCGATGAAATAGAGCTTGGAGACCGACTGGCTCTGGTACTTGAGTGTTGCGATGGTCATGGTGTTTCTCCGATCAGCCTTCGATGTTGGGCGGCCACTGTTCGGTGTTGATCTCGCCGGTCCACTTGAGGAACTCGACCAGATCGTTGAGCTGCTGCTCGTTCAGGTTGAACTGCGGCATCTGGCGGCGGTGCGGTGCGCCGGTGGGCTGCGCCTGCATCCAGGCCTTGATGAAATCGCCCCCGCGGCGCTTGTAGACATTGCCCAGCTCGGGCGCGAAGTACGCGCCTTCGCCCAGCAGCGTGTGGCAGCCGATGCAGTTGCGGGTTTCCCAGATCTTCTTGCCCGCCACCACCGCGGGGGTGATGGCCTTGGCGTTGGAACGCTCGGGGATGCGGCTTTCCGTGTCGAACACGATCACCGCGAACAGCAGCGCGAAAAACATGCTGCCTCCGTAAAACATATTGCGGGCCATCTGCTTGGTGAACCCGCTCTGACTCTGGCTCATGGAACCCTCCATCGGTTGCGATGGGGGAATCCTCCTTTTTTGCTCGGGTATCGTCCTTGAACTGGTTCAAGGAACGGTGCATAAGGACCGTTCACAGTGAAGCCCTGATGGAACCGAACACCCCCCACCCCGAACTGCATGCCGCCGTGATGGCCGCCCTGGCCACCGTGGACGACCCCGAAATGGGCGAAAACCTGGTGGACCTGGGCGTGGTCGGCACCGTCCGCATCGACGGCAACGCCGTCGCCGTGACCCTCATTCCCACCAGCGCCACCTGCCCCATGGCCGACGTGATGGTGGACGACGCCCTGACCGCCGTGCAGCGCGCCTGCCCGCCCGGCACCACCGTGGACGTGCAGATGGACTGGGACACCGAGTGGTCGCCCGAGCGGCTGGCCCCGGCGCTGCGCGCGCGTTTCGGATGGTGACCCCGACCCGCCCGGCGCGCGCGCCCGATCCGCCGCCCCTGCCCCGCTGGGCCATCGCCGTGGCCGCGCTCATGGCCATCGCCAACCTGCTGGGCGCCGTCGGTGGCGGCCTGGTGCGGCTGGGCACCCTGCCCGCGCAGGGCATCGGCCCCACCGGCGCGCACGCCATCACGGCCCACGGTGCGGTCATGATGGCCGGCTTCTTCGGCGCCCTCATCGCCCTCGAACGCGTGGTCGCGCTGCGCCGCGGCCTGTGGGTGCCGGCGCTGGCCGCGCTGGGCGGCTGGCTGGGCTGGGGCGCGGGCCAGTGGACCGTCGCCGGCGGGCTGTGGGTGGCCTCGGCCGCCGGGCTGGTGTGGCTCTACGCCTGGGCCGGCACGCACCGCGCCATGTCGCTGCCGCTGGCGGTGGAAGCCAGCGGCGCGCTGGCGTTGCTGGTGGCCAACGCCGCGTTCACCCTGGGCCAGGCCGAGGCCGCCCGCATCGGCTGGAGCGCCTTCCTGGTGCTGACCATCGCAGGCGAACGGCGCGAGCTGACCCGGCTGGTGAAGCTGCCGGCCTGGGCCTCAAAGGCCTTTCTGGCCGTGTGGGCGGGCTCGGTCGCCGCGGTCCTGCTCGCGCTGCTGCGGCCCGATCTGGCGCCAACGCTGTGGTGGACCACGATGGCCCTGCTGGCCGCCTGGCTGCTGCGCTGGGACGTGGCCACGCGGCAATGGCACGCCAAGGGCTGGGCCGGCCACACCGCGATCTGCCTGGTGGTCGGCTACGGCTGGCTGGCCGCGGCCGCGGCGCTGGGGCTGCTGGGCCAGACGGTCGCCTGGCACGCGCTGTGGCTGGGCTTCGTCATGGCCATGGTCTTTGGCCACGCGCCCATCATGTTGCCGGCGCTCGCCGGCTGGCGCCCCGAACCCACGCGCTGGGCGCTGCTGCCGCTGGGCCTGCTGGGGGCGAGTCTGGCGCTGCGGGTGGCGGCTTCGGCCACGGGCTGGACGGCCGGACTGGCCATGGCCGGCGCCGGCCACGCGCTGGCGTTCGTGCTGTTCGGAGGGGTGATGGTGCGGGCGGTGCGGCGCGGGCGCTGATCAGCCGCGCAGCCCCACACCGACCAGCGCGATCACGCCCAGCACCACCGCCAGCCAGCCCATGACCGCACGGCGCCACAGCGCGGGGGCGTGGCGCAGTTCCATGTAGTCCAGCGCGATCAGCGCGCCCTTGAAGGCCGCGAGCGCCAGCACTGCCAGGGTGGCGGCGGTGCCCAGGTGTTGCCCACCGACGGCGGCGCCCTCGCCCAGCCACCAGCTCGCCAGGGTGGCGAGCGCGAGCAGCGCGAAGACGGTGTCGGTTTTCGTGAATCGCATGACGGACCTTGGGTTCAGCGGATGACGTAGACCAGCGGGAACAGCACCATCCACAGCAGGTCGACCATGTGCCAGAACACCGCGCCCGACGCCGGCCCCATGTGGTGGGACCGGCCATAGGCCCCCGAGCGGGCCTTGCGCCAGAGCACGGCGAACACGATGGCGCCCACCACCACGTGCAGGTAGTGGAAGCCGGTGAGCAGGGTGTAGAGCAGCGTGAAGGCGTTGGTGGCCCAGTCGAACCCGGCCTGCACCTTGCCCACGAACTCGTGCGTCTTGACGACGAGGAAGCCGATGGCGCCGGCCAGTGCGGCCAGCAGCCAGTGCGCGCCGAGGTCGCCCCGGTCGGCTTCAAACGCCCGCACCGCGCGCACGGCCGCCCAGCTGGCCGCCACCAGCAGCAAGGTGTTGAGCGCGCCGGTGTGCAGGCTCAGCGCGGCCTGGCCGGGGGCGAACACGGCGGGCTGCAGATGGCGCGCGACCGCGAACGATACGAACAGCAGGCCGAAGGTCAGCAGCTCGGCCAGCACCAGCAGCCAGACGATGCCGTCGCCGGCCAGGCGCGGGGCGACTGCTCGCTCAGCCACGGTGCGAGCCCTTCGAACGAAGGTGGAGCGAGCGCATATCCGGAGCGCGTGCCTGATCCCAGGGCGGCCGTGGAACCGGCTTTGCCGGGCCACTGGCTGCGTCCCCCTGCGGGGGAAGCCGCGCAGCGGCGCAGGGGGGCCTCCTACCTTTCAATGTGACGTGCCTTCCGAGCGCGTGATCTTGTTCCACACGTTGTACTTGCCGACCGGCTTGCTCATGGGCAGGCGCTTGACTTCCTTGAGCGTGGTGGCGTCGTAGACGATCAGCGCGCCGTCCATCTCCCACACGCTGGCCAGCGCGTACTTGCCGTCCTTGGTGAATTCGATGTGGGCCAGCGTCTTGCCGGGCTCCTTCACCGTCGCCACGGGCTGCAGTGTGGTCTTGTCGATCAAGGTCATGGTGTCCTTGGCGGTCGGGCTCATCATCGAATCGGTCCAGGCGTAGCGGCTGTTCTCGTGGCTGCGCATGAAGAAACCGGGACCGGGCGTGGGGATGGTCGCCACCGGCTTCCAGGTCTTCATGTCGATCACGTCGATGGCGCCCCCCTTGAGGTTGGGACTCGCCAGCACGGTGCTGCCGTTCCAGGCGAAGGTGATGCCCGAGCCCAGGTGCGGCATGCCGGCAATGGGCAGGTCGGCGATCTTGCGGCGCGCGTCAAGGTTGACGACCTGCGCGGTGGCGGCGCCGTCGCCGGTCTTGGGTCGCGTGGCACCCAGCACATGGCGGTAGCTCTGGTCGAAGAAAAAGTCGTCCAGCGGTTCGTCCAGCGGGGTGCGGCGCACGCCCAGAAAGCCCGGCTTGGCAATGCCTTCGCCCATCTTGTAGTCGTGCACGTAGCCGTCGAAGATCGGTGCGGCCTGGGGGTTGTATGAGATTTCCCAGAGCTCGGGAATGTCCTTCAGCGCGACCACGAAGCTGTGGCGCGGCGTGGCGTCGTACACCGCCGAAACGCGCGACGTGGCCTTGCCGTCCAGCGTGGCGGCGGCGTAGGTCTTCTGCAGGTTCAGGTCGGCGTCGAACAGCACCACGCTGTGCGGCAGGTAGTTGGCCGCCATGATCCATTTCCCGTCACCGCTGACCGCCACGTTGCGCATGTTCAGGCCGGCGCGCACCTCGGCCACCACGCGCAGGCGCCAGAGGTCGTACTTGGTGATCCAGCCGTCGCGCGAGCCGAAGAAGACGTAGCGGCCGTCGGGCGTGAACTTGGGGCCGCCGTGCAGCGCGAAGCGGCTGGCAAAGCGGGTGATGACCTCGAACTTGTCACCGTCGAGCAGGCTGATGTGGTGGTCGCCGCCCTCCACCACCACAAACAGATTCATGGGGTCGGCGGACCACAGCGGCTTGGCCACCTCGCCCGCGGGCGCGGGGTTGAACGTGCGCGAGGCGCGGATGTCGGCCTCGGCCCACACGGGCGCGGGCGACACCGGGGTGCGGATGTGCGCGGCCAGGGCGGCGATGTCGGCGGCGCTGAGCTTGTCGGCGAAACCCGGCATCTGCGTGGCGGTGCGGCCCTGCGTGATGACCTTCAGCGCCTCGGCCGGGCGCAGGCGCTCCAGGCTCTCGGGCAGCAGCGCCGGGCCCATGGCGCCGGTGCGCTGCGCGCCGTGGCAGGCGGCGCAGTGCTGGGTGTAGAGCGCGCCGGCGTTGGGCGTCGTCGCCGGGGCGGTCTGCGCGGCGGCCATGTCGAAGCCCATCCAGAACAGGCCCAGCACCAGCGTGGCGCGGGCGAGGTTGGCCATCCCGTCGCGGATCGCGCGCTTCGTCGGGGCGTCAAGCATGGTCGGCCTCCTGCTTGAGGATGTGCACCTTGCGGAACGGCGTGAGCGCGAGGCGCTCCGCGTCGCTGCCGGCCACGGCGCCGATCTCTTCGTCGGTGAGGTAGCAGCCCGGGTCTTCGGCCCAGGGGTTGCCGGTCAGCTGCTGGGCGCGGGTGCGGGTGTTGCCGCCGCAAATGGCGAAGTGCTGGCAACTGGCGCAGCGGCCTTGCACCGGCCGCGGGTGCGCCTTCAGTCCGGCCATCAGGGGCTCGCTGGTGTCGCTCCAGATCTGTGAGAACGGGCGCTGGCGCACGTCGCCGATGGTGTGGTGCCACCACATGGTGTCGGGGTGCACGTGGCCGAGGTTGTCGATGTTGGCCACGTTCACGCCGCTGCTGTTGCCGCCCCAGGCCAGCAGGCGCTCGCGCAGCGCGTCGGCCCAGCGCGGGTAGCGGGCCTGCACCCACTGCAGCAGGTAGGGGCCGTCGGCGTCGTTGTTGCCGGTCACGTATTCCTCGTCCAGCCCGTCGCGCGCGGCCTGCCAGGCGCGCTCGAACAACTGGTCCAGCGCCTGGCGCGTGGCCAGGTGCTGCGCGTCCTGGCCGCGGTGGATGTTGCCGCGGCCGGCGTAGTTGAGGTGCGAAAAATAGAACTTGTCCACCTGCTCGCTGCGCATGAGTTGAAGCAGCGGCGCGAAGTCGTGCGCGTTGAGCGCGGTCATGGTGTAGCGCAGGCCCACCTTCACGCCCCGTTCGCGCAGCAGGCGCACGGCGGCCAGGCTGCGGTCGAAGGCGCCTTCGAGCCGGCGGAACTTGTCGTGCGTGGCGCGCAGGCCGTCCAGGCTGATGCCCACGTAGTCGAAGCCCATCGCAGCGATGCGGTCTGCCATGGGGGCGTCGATCAGGGTGCCGTTGGTGGACAGGCCGGTGTAGAAGCCCATCGACTTGGACCGCTGGGCGATGTCGAAGATGTCGGGCCGCATCAGCGGCTCGCCACCGGAGAGGATGAGCACCGGCACGCGGAAGGCCTTGAGGTCGTCCATCACCGTGATCACTTCGTTCCAGTCCAGCTCACCGCTGTATTCGTGGTCGGCCGAGAGGGCGTAGCAGTGTTTGCAGGTGAGGTTGCAACGGCGGATCAAATTCCAGATGACCACGGGACCGGGCCGTTGGCCCGGCGCCACGCCGGCGTCCTGGCCGGGTTGCTGGCGCACGCGCGGCGCGGGCGTGGGGTAGCGGCCGGTGTGTTCGGCTTCGGCGATTTCGCGCATGTACTGGCTGATGCGAAACATGGTGTTCAGCTTTCAGAGAGCCGCAATCCGGTCTTTTTCAGGATGGCGGTCGAATAAAGAATGTCGCGGGCGCGGCAAGCGTCGCCCAGCAGGGTGGCGATCTCCTGCGCCTGCTGCTCCACCTCGTCGCGCGAGCGGCCGTGCAGCATGGCGAACAGGTTGTAGGGCCAGAAGTAGCCCCCTGCCGCCGCGCTTTGCGCTGCGTCTCCCCCCGAGGGGGGCGAGGCATCTTGGGAACGGCTCGGCAATGCCTTCGGCAGCGCGCGGGGGCGGCGGTAGCAGTGGCTCACGCCGGGCAGCAGGCCGATGCGTTCGCCGAACTGATCGACCACGTCGTCGGCCACGTCCCAGACGCTCATGCCGTTGGCGGTGAAGCCTAGGCGGTAGTGGTTGGGCACGGCGCCGATGCGGCGGATCAGCCCCGCGTCCAGCATGGCCTGCAGGCGCTCGCGCACCTGTTCGCCGCTGATGCCCAGCGTGGCGCCGATCGCTTCGTAGGGCCGCGGCACCAGCGGCAGGCCGGCCTGCGTGGCGCGGATCAGGCGGCGGTCGAGCTCATCGAGTGCCATGGGCGCCCCCTTCGAACAACGGAAGTTTCAGCTCCACAAAGAACTCGCGTTCCTTGGGGAAGGCGTACACCGGCAGACCGGTCGTGGCTTCGATGCGGGCGAGCACCGCGCCGATCCGGTCGGCCGCTTCCACCGCCAGCACGAACCACATGTTGAGCGGCGTGGCGCCGGGCTGGTCCGGGTGGG
>NZ_JASJOY010000083.1:0-1308 GCF_031426985.1 Hydrogenophaga sp. | reverse complement strand
GTACCGCCTGTTCCGCTGCCACACCATCATGAACTGTGTGGACGTCTGCCCCAAGAGCCTGAACCCGACCAAGGCGATTGGCAAGATCAAGGAATTGATGGTCAAGCGCGCGGTCTGATCGCAACGCCCTATCCACACCTTGGACACCACCCCGACCATGGATGCCAGCCCCAACGACGCCCTGCTTGATGCCCGCGCATTGAGCAAGCTGCGCTGGCGCTGCCGCCGCGGACTGCTCGAGAACGATTTGTTCATCGAGCAGTTCTTCGCCAGGCACGACTCTGGCCTGACCGTCAGCCAGGCCGAAGCTCTCGGCGTTTTAATGGACCTCTCGGACAACGACCTGCTCGATCTGCTGCTGGTCCGCAAAACGCCCGAAGGCGACCTGGCCCGCCCCGACGTCACGCAAGTGCTCGGCATGCTGATCGCCGCCCGGCGACCCGTTTGAAGCCTCTCCAACAAGGAACCCGCATGAAACTCGTAGACAACAAAGCCACCTTGTCGTTCTCCAACGGCAGCCCCAGCGTCGAGATGCCGGTGTACGGCGGCAGCATCGGTCCGGATGTGATCGACATCCGCAAGCTGTATGCACAAACCGGCATGTTCACCTACGACCCCGGTTTCCTGTCCACGGCGGCCTGCCAGTCGGCCATCACCTACATCGATGGCGACAAGGGTGAACTGCTGTACCGCGGCTACCCGATCGAGCAGCTGGCCACGCAGGCCGACTACCTCGACACCTGCTACCTGCTGCTCAACGGCGAACTGCCCAACGAGAAAGAGCGCGGCGACTTCCACAAGCTCGTGATCAACCACACGATGGTCAACGAGCAGATGCAGTTCTTCCTGCGCGGCTTCCGCCGCGACGCCCACCCCATGGCCGTGCTGACCGGCCTGGTGGGCGCGCTGTCGGCCTTCTATCACGACAGCACCGACATCAACAACCCGGAGCACCGCCACATCGCTGCGATCCGCCTGATCGCCAAGATGCCCACGCTGGTCGCCATGTCCTACAAGTACGGCATCGGTCAGCCCTACATGTACCCGCGCAACGACCTGAGCTACTCGGGCAACTTCCTGCGCATGATGTTCGGCACGCCCTGTGAGGACTACAAGGTCAACCCGGTGCTGGAAAAGGCCCTGGACCGCATCTTCATCCTGCACGCCGACCACGAGCAGAACGCGTCCACCTCCACGGTGCGCCTGTGCGGTTCGTCGGGCACCAACCCGTTTGCTGCCATCGCGGCCGGCGTGGCCTGCCTGTGGGGTCCGGCCCACGGCGGCGCCAACGAAGCCTGCCTGAACATG
>NZ_JASJOY010000082.1:0-19263 GCF_031426985.1 Hydrogenophaga sp. | reverse complement strand
AGGATGTACTCGTGGATCTCGGCCTTGATCCAGTGCATGGCGTAGCTCACCAGGCGCACGCCCTGGTCGGGGTCGAAGCGCTTGACGGCCTTCATCAGGCCCACGTTGCCCTCCTGGATCAGGTCGCCGTGCGGCAGGCCGTAGCCCAGGTACTGGCGGGCGATGGACACCACCAGGCGCAGGTGCGACATCACCAGCTGGCCGGCGGCTTCCAGATCGTTGTGCTCGCGCAGGCGGCGGGCGGCGCTCTGTTCTTCTTCCAGCGTCAGCAGCGGCATGCGGTTGACGGCCGAGATGTACGCGTCCAGGTTGCCCAGGGCGGGCAGGGTCAGCGAACGGCTCGCCCACGGGCTGGCCACGGCCAGGCTGGCGGCTGGCAAATCGGTGGGAGCAAGCAGTGCGGTCGACATGGATGGAACCCTCCTGTAGATGGTCTGGAATCGATGTTAGCACTCCCTGAGAGAGAGTGCTAAACGAAAGGTTCCCGCGCCGGTCGGCGGCGCCGGCGCCCACCGGGTTCCGGTCATTCCGGGTCATGTGCAGTGGAAGGTGTTCATGTTTTGATGTGAGTGAACACTTTCTTTTCATTCTCCTGTGGGCTCTGTTTTCACATTCCGTCACATCTGCGCCGCGGGCGCGGGCAGGCCAGGCGCTGGCCTGTGTCGGATCGCACGGCACCGGGCGGCGGGGCTCAGGTTTTGGCGGGCAGAGCCGATAACACCAACACACAACGTTGTCCCGTTTGCCGAAGAGGCCCGCCCCCTGCTGGCGGGTTCACCCCCGATGCCGCTCCTGTTTTCCCAACCCCTGTTGACCGCTTTACGCCGCCTGGTCGGCCCGCGCTGGCTGTGCGGTGGCCTGCTGGGCATGGTGGCTTCCACCGCCCCGGCCTGGGCGGAGCAGGACCTGACCGCCATGAGCCTGGAACAGCTGATGGACATCCCGGTGATGGGCGCGTCCAAGTACGCCCAGCCGCAGCACGCGGTGGCGGCGTCGGTGAGCGTCATCACCCGCGACGACATCCGCACCTTTGGCTGGCGCACCCTGGGCGAGGCCCTGGCCAGCCTGCCGGGCTTTCACACCACCTACGACCGCCAGTACACCTACGTCGGCACGCGCGGGCTGGGCATTCCCGACGACTACAACACCCGGCTGCTGATCACCCTGAACGGCAACCGCCTGAACGAGCCCACCTACGACAGCGTGATGGCGGGCCACGAATTCCCGCTCGACCAGGACCTGATCGAGCGCATCGAGGTCATTCCCGGCCCGGGCGGGGCGGTCTACGGGCAGAACGCGCTGTTCGGCGTGATCAACGTGGTCACCCGCGACGGCGCCGGCCTGAACGGCACCGAGGTGGCCCTCGGCTGGCAGTCGCCCCAGGGCCAGCGCCAGGTCCGCCTGAGCCATGGCCGCGTGCTGGACAACGGGGTGGACCTGCTGCTGTCCGGCTCGGCGCTGCGCGCGCGCGGCGAAGACCGCTTCTACGACTACGGCGCCGGGGGCGCCGGTGTGGCCGCCGGGCTGGACGGCGAGCGCGCCGACCAGCTGTTCCTGCGCCTTGCGCGCGGGCCCTGGTCGTTCGACCTGGCCTACGGCGACCGCTACAAGGGCGACCCCACGGCCGCCTTCCTGGCCGATCCGCTGGTGCCGGGGCAGCACATCCGGGACAGTTACCTGTCGACCCAGCTGCAGTACGAGGACCACTTCGCCGACCAGACCCAGCACCTGCTGGCGCGGGTGTTCGCGGGGGAGTACCGGTACGACAGTTTCGCGACCTGGGGCGGCGAGGCGTACCGCGGTACCGCCGCCAGCGCGTCGCGCGGGATCGAGCTGCGCTGGCTCAACACCGCCTGGGCGGCGCACACATTCATGCTGGGGCTGGAGCTGCAGGACAACCCGCGCCAGGACCGGGTCTCGATCCTGGACGACCCGGCGGACAACCGCTACCGGCTGGCCCGTGGCTGGCGCGCCGGCCTGTACGCGCAGGACGAATGGCGCCTTTCGGACACCCTGGTCGCCACGCTGGGCCTGCGCACCGACCGCAACAACGTGGGCGGCACCCGCCTGAGCCCGCGTGCGGCGCTGATCTGGCAGGCCTCGCCGGCCTCCACCGCCAAGCTGCTGTTCGGGCGCGCCCACCGCACGCCCAATGTCTACGAGCAGGAGTGGGACCAGAGCGGCGGCCAGTACCCGACGCCGCTGCCCGCCATCGACGACGAACGCATCGAGACCACCGAACTGGTGCTGGACCACCGCCCGGCGCCCGACCTGGCGCTGCGCGCCTCGGTGTACCAGTGGTCGCTGCGCGACATGGTGGTCTGGAGCAGCCCCGACGATCGGTACGTGTCCGGGCCGCCGGTGCGCGCGCGCGGCGCCGAGGTCTCGGCCGACCGGCGCTGGCCGTCGGGTGTGCGGCTGCGCGCCAGCGTGTCGCTGCAAGACGCGCAGATGCAGGGCCAGCGGCTGGTCAATTCGCCCCAGTGGCTGGGCAAGCTGCACTGGGCCGCGCCGCTGCCCGGCGGTGCTCGCATCGGGTTGGAATGGCTGGCCGAGAGCCGCCGCGACACCGTGGACGGCGGCCATGTGGCGGGCCATGCCCTCACCAACCTGACCCTGAGCTCGCGGCGCTGGCTGCCCGGGGTGCGGGTGTCGCTGGGCATCTACAACCTGCTGGACAAACGCTACCGCCAGCCCATCGGCACCGACAACTGGACCACCTCACTGGCGCAGGACGGCCGCAGCGTGCGCCTGAAGCTGGAGGCGCGTTTCTGATGGCGCGTTGTCTCTCTTTCCTGCGCGTGTGGCGGCCCGCCGCCGGCCTGCTGAGCTTCGTCTGTGCGCTGGGGTGGGCCCTGGCCGCACCGGCGGCGCAGTCCCAGACGGCCAGCGAAGCCGCGGTCAAGGCCGGCTTTGTCTACAACTTCATCAAGTTCACGCAGTGGCCAAGCCCGCGCGAGGGCGCGCCCATCCACCTGTGCGCTGCGGCGGCCCAGCCGCTGGACGGGCAGCTGTCCCTGCTCGAAGGCCGCAGCGTTGGCGGCCATGTGATCGACGTGCGCCTGGCCGTGCCGGTGGCCGACTGGCGTCATTGCGACGTGCTGTTTCTGGGCGAAGGCGATACCGACCGCCTGCCCCTGTTGCCGCTGCGCTCGGCCGGCGCCCCGGTGCTCACCGTGGGCGATCTGCCCGGCTTCGTCTCTGCGGGCGGCATGATCGGCCTGCGCGTGGACGCCAGCCGGGTGCGCTTCGACGTCAACCTCGGCAGCGCCCAGCAGGTCGGCCTGGTGCTCAACAGCCAGATGCTCAAGCTGGCCGGCAAGGTCGTGCCATGAGGCGCGCTCAACACCCGGTGGCCTGGCGCCCCCTGGCCGTGGCCCTGGCGCTGGCCGCCAGCAGCGCGGCCTGGGCGCAGGGGGGCCCGGACCCCACGCGCCTGTCGCTCGAAGAGCTGATGTCCATCGAGGTCAGTTCCGCGGCCCGCAAGCCCCAGCCGCTGCTGGACACGGCCACCGCCATGCACGTGCTCAACCGCGACGACATCCGCCGCTCGGGCGCCAGCACGCTGCCCGAGTTGCTGCGCCTGGTGCCTGGCGTGCAGGTCTCGCGCATCGACGCCAGCCGCTACGCCATCAGCATCCGCGGGTTCGCCAGCCGCTACGCCGGCAAGCTGCTGGTGCTGCAGGACGGGCGCGCCCTGTTCTCACCGCTGTTCAACGGCACCTTCTGGGAAGCGCAGGACCGGGTGCTGGACGACATCGAGCGCATCGAGGTGATCCGCGGACCGGGCGGCACCATGTGGGGCGCGAATGCGTTCAACGGCGTCATCAACATCATCACCCGCCAGGCGCAGGACACCCAGGGCACCCTGGTGCAGACGCTCGCCGGCAGCGAAGAATCCGGTGTGGCGCTGCAGCACGGCGGCGCGCTGGGCGAGAACGGCCACTACCGCGCCTGGGCCAAGGCCGGCCACCACCGCGCCCTGCAGCAACCCGACGGGCAGGCCGCACACGACGCCCTGCACCAGCGGCGCGCGGGTTTTCGCATCGACCGGCAGCCCGACGCGCGCGACCGCGTGACGGTCCAGGGCGAGGTGCATGAGGTGCACGCCGACGTCATCGAGCTGGCCACCTCGCTGGCCACACCGGGCGCGCACTTCGCGCCCAGCACCCAGGTCGAGTCTGGCGCCCACCTGCTGCTGCGCTGGGAACGCACCGTCGGCCCGGACCACCACTGGCAGCTGCAGGCCTACGTGGACCGGATGCGGGCGCGAACCGATGCGCTGGACATGGCGGTGCAGACCGTGGACCTGGAGTTCCAGCAACGCCTGCGGCTGAACCCGGCGCACGAGCTGACCTGGGGCGCAGGCCTGCGGCATGTCAACGACCGCACGCGGGGCAGCTTCACCCTGAGCCTGGACCCGGCGGCCACCCACTCCCAGGTCCACAACGCCTTCGTGCAGGACGAGATCGCGCTCGGCGAGGCGGTGCACCTGACGCTGGGCAGCAAGTTCGAGCACAACGGCACCACCGGCCTGGAGACCCAGCCCGGCGCGCGCCTGCACTGGCGTGCCTCGCCCAGCGACAGTTTCTGGGCGGCGGTCTCGCGTGCGGTGGAAACACCCTCGCGCGCATCGCAGCACAGCCGGGTCCACTTCCGCGTGGAGCCGCCCGGTTCGCCGTTCAATCCGACGCCGTTCCCGATCGCGGTGGGCCTGCGGGGCAACCCCGGCGTGGTGTCGCAGGAACTGGTCGCGCGCGAGTTCGGCTACCGCGGCCTGTTCGGCCCCGACCTCTGCGTGGACCTGGCCGTGTTCCACAACCGCTACGACCGGCTGGTCGCGGTCGAGGGCCTGACGGGGGTCCCGGGCCAGCCCACCTACGGGTTTGCCAACGGACTGAGCGGCCACGCCTATGGGGTCGAGCTGTCCGGCGTCTGGCAGGTCGCCCCCACCTGGCGCCTGAGCGGCAGCGTGAGCACCCTGCGCATGAAGCTCGGGCCCCACCCGAACGACAGCGCGTTCGGAAAGCCCGGTGAGTCGCCGGGCCACATGGTGCAGCTGCATGCGCAGCACGATCTGGCGCACAACCTCGACTTCGATGCCCACCTCTACCGCCAGGGCCGGCTGCCGTTCGCGGCCATCCCCGCCCACACCCGCCTGGACCTGCGCCTGGGCTGGCGCGTGCGCCCGGGGCTGGAACTCGCGCTGACCGGGCACAACCTGCTGCAGCGCAGGCACACCGAGTTCACGGCCGCACACCTGCAGGCCAGCGACATCCCGCGCAGCTGGTCGCTGCAGTCGCACTGGAGGTTCTGACCATGGCCACCGGCCCATCGGGCACCCGAACCAGGGGCATGCTGAACTGGCGCGACTTCTCCATCGTGCACAAGCTCGGCCTGCTGCTGGCCTTCAACACCCTGACCGCGGTGCTGCTGATCGCCATCGTCTTCGGCGTCAGCAACGCCGTTGCCCGCTACCGCTGGACCCAGGAACAGCTGCACGTGCTGGCCCAGGTGGTGGGCGACAGCAGCCGCGCCGCGCTGGCTTTTGGCGACCGCGAAAGCGCCCGCCAGACCCTGGGCGCCCTGCGCGCCAATGAAGCGATCGACCAGGTGCGCCTGCTGGACGCGCAGGGCGCGCTGTTCGCCGAAGCGGGCATGTCCGGCCGCCACTCGCACGGCGGCAGCCCGTCCGAGCGCCTGGTCCACGCCGTGTTCCCGGCCGACCTGCGGGTGGTCCATGCGGTGCTCGAAGACGGGCGGGAGATCGGCCGGGTCGAGCTGCGGGCGCACCTGCTGCACCTGTGGCTGGACCTGCTGGAAAGCCAGGCCCTGATGGCGCTGCTGGCGCTGTTGCTGGCGTCGCTGGCGGTGACCTTCGGTTTTCGGCTGCGCCGCATCGTGACCGACCCCATCCTGGGGCTGGCCGAGGTCAGCACCCGCGTCTCGCGCGAGCAGGACTATTCGCTGCGCGCCGTCAAGGCCCACAACGACGAGGTGGGCGCCCTGGTGGACGACTTCAACCACATGCTGGCCGAAATCCAGATCCGCGACCACGAGCTGCGCATCGAACGCCAGTCGCTGCAGCAGCGCACCGCAGACATGCAGTTCGCGCGCGACGAGGCCGAGCGCGCCAGCCGCGTCAAGTCCGAATTCATCGCCACCGTCAGCCACGAATTGCGCACCCCGCTGACCGCCATCTCCGGGGCGCTGGGGCTGGTGTCCGCCGGCGTGGCGGGGGTGTTGCCGCCCAGGGTGGCCGAGATGGTGGGCATCGCCCTGAAGAACAGCCGGCGCCTGTCCTTCCTCATCAACGACCTGCTCGACATGGAAAAGCTGCTGGCCGGCAAGATGCACTTTGACCGCCATGTGCAGCCGCTGATGCCCCAGCTGGAGCAGTCGCTGGCCGACAACCAGACCTACGCGGCGCAGTTTGGCGTGCGCCTCGTGTTCGGCCAGCGCGCCGAGGCGCTGCAGGTCGAGGTGGATGCCCTGCGCCTGCAGCAGGTCATGGCCAACCTGCTGTCGAACGCGGCCAAGTTCTCGCCCGCCGGCAGCACGGTGGAAGTGAACGTGCTGCCCAGCGGCGGAACGGTGCGCGTGGTGGTGGCCGACCACGGGCCCGGCATCCCGCTGGCCTTCCAGCCGCACATCTTCCAGAAGTTCTCGCAGGCCGACGCCTCGGACACGCGGCAAAAGGGCGGCACCGGCCTGGGCCTGGCGATCTCGCGCGAGCTCATCGAGCACATGGGCGGCCGCATGGGCTTCGAGTCCACACCGGGGCAGGGCGCGCGCTTCTTCTTCGAACTGCCGGTCTGGACGGCGCCCATCTCGCAACCCGCGGCGCTGCCCCTCCCGCGCCCGGCCGGTCGCCGCCGCCGCCGCCGCCCGCACATCCTGATGGTCGAGCCCGACGCCGACGCGGCGCAGCTGCTGCGCCGCATCATCGAACGCGCCGGCTACCGCGTGGACGCCGCCCACACCGCTGCGCTGGCGCTGGAGCTGTCGCGGCAGAAACGCTACGCCGCCATCACGCTGGACCTGATGCTGCCCGACGTGGGCGGCACCGAATTCATCGCGCGCCTGCGCGGCCAGGAAGCCACCGCCCACACGCCGCTGCTGATCGTCTCGGCACGCATCGAAGAAGGGCGCCAGAGCCTGGACAGCGCCTGGCCCGACCTGCACTGGCTGGCCAAGCCGGTGGACCAGAGCCGCCTGCTGGCCGTGCTCGACCAGGTGGCGACCGAACACCGTGCGCCGCATGCCCGGGTGCTGCACGTCGAGGACGACGTGCAGCTGCACGAGGTGGTGCGTGCCATGGCCGGCGAGCGTTTCGACTTCGAACTGGCCACCACCTTGCGCGAGGCGCGCACCCGCGTGGCGCTGGAGCGTTTTGACGTGGTCATCCTCGATCCCGGCCTGCCCAGCGAATCGGGCTGGGATCTGTTGCCCGATCTGCAGGCCCGCCAGCCCGACACCCGCGTGGTCGTGCTCACCGGGGGCGACATCAGCGAGGCGCAGGCCCTTCAGGTCGACGCCGTCATCCACAAAGGCCACGTGACGCCGGACGAACTGCTCGACGCCATCGGTGGTCCCGATTTCAGTGAAACCGAACCCAGTCCCTTATGACGCCCCCACTGCAACGCATCCTCTGTGTGGAAGACGAACCCGACATCCAGGCCGTGGCGCGCATGGCGCTGGAGCTGGTGGGCGGCTTTGAAGTGCGCATCTGCTCCAGTGGCGACGCGGCCCTGCGCGAACTGCAGGTCTGGCGGCCCGACATGGTGCTGCTGGACGTGATGATGCCCGGCATGGACGGACCCAGCACCCTCAAGGCCCTGCGCGCGCTGCCCGGTCTGGCGCAGTTGCCGGTGGGCTTCATGACGGCCAAGGTGCAGCCCGGCGAGGTGGCGCAGTACAAGGCGATGGGCGCGCTGGACGTGATCGCCAAGCCCTTCGACCCGATGACGCTGCCCGACCAGTTGCGCAGCCTCTGGGAGCGCCACCATGCGTGAGCGCGCCGCGACCGTGGCCCCCGCGCCCCCCGGCCCCACCGAGGTGGCCGCCCTGCTGGCGGACCTGCGGCGGCGCTTCACCGACCAGCTGGGCCCGCGCCTGGACTCGGTGCGCCGGCAGCTGCAGCAGCTGCTGGCCGGAGACGGCGTGGTGGACCTCGAATCCCTGCACCGCGAAGTGCACGGCCTGACCGGTGGCGCCGGCACCTTTGGCCTGCCCGAGGTGTCGGCCGCCGCGCGCGGCCTGGAAGCCACGCTGGCGGCCCTGGTGCGCGGCGATGCGGTGCTGGACACCGCCCAGGCCCAGGCCATGGCGCAGGCGCTGGCCGCGCTGGAGCGCGCCGCCGCGGCGCCCCGCGCAGCGGGGGCCGGCGTGCCCGTGCCGCCCACCGCCGAGCCTTCGGCGGACGCCGTGGTCACGGTGCACCTGCTGCGCTGCGCGCTGCAGGGCGCCGATGGCGAAGACTGGTCGGCGCTGTCCGCCGCCGGTTACCGGGTGCAGGCGCACACCGATTTCGCGGCCCTGTGCCAGGCCTGGGCCCACACGCCCCCGCCGGTGCCGACCGTGCTGCTGCTGGACATGCACGACCCCGCCGTGGTGGAGCCCGCACTGGCACAGGTGCAGGCGCTGACCGCCGGACCCGCCCGCCCGGTGGTGGTGGCGGCCCTGCCGCACGACGACCTGGACCTGCGCCTGCGCGCCCTGCGCGCCGGGGTGCAGCGCACGCTGGCCCGCCCGCTGGAGCCCGAGCGCATGGTGGACGTGCTGGACACGCTCACCGGCCGCCGGCCGGCGCAGCCCTACCGCGTGCTGCTGGTGGACGACGAGCCGCTGCTGCTCGAAGCACAGGCCACCGTGCTGCGCGGCGCCGGCATGGAGGTGCACGCGCTCTCGGACCCGCTGCAGACGCTCGACATCCTCGAACGCCTGCGGCCCGACGTGCTGCTGCTGGACGTCTACATGCCCGAAGCCAGCGGCCCCGAGCTGGCGGCTGCGCTGCGCGAACGCGACGCCTGGCTCGACCTGCCGGTGATCTTCCTGTCGGCCGAGACCGACCTCACCCAGCAGCTGCTGGCGCTCAATCTCGGGGGCGACGACTTCCTGGTCAAGCCGGTGCAGCCCGATCACCTGGTGGCCGCCGTCACGGCGCGTGCGCGCCGGGCGCGCCAGGGCACGGCCCTGCGCCGGCACCTGCAGACCACGCTGTACGAACGCGAACGCGAACACATGGCGCTTGGGCAGCACGCCAGCGTGAGCTTTGCCGACCAGGCGGGCAACATCAGCTACGCCAACGAGCGCTTCTGCCAGAACAGCGGCTACAGCTTTGCCGAGCTGCAGGGGCACAACCACCGCATGCTCAAGTCCGGGGTGCATGCGCCCGAGTTCTACCAGGGCATCTGGTCCGCCATTGCCAGCGGGCAGGTCTGGCACGGTGAACTTTGCAGCCGCCGCAAGGACGGGAGCCTCTACTGGGTGGAATCGACCATCACCCCCTTCGTGGACCGCGAAGGCCGGGTGTACCAGTTCGTGTCCATCCAGACCGACATCAGCCACATCAAGGCCGCCGAGGCGGCCCTGCGCGCCCAGCGCGACATGCAGCGCGTCATCAGCCTCTCGGCCGCGGCCCTCATGGCCGTGCCGCTGGTGCGCACCCACGAAGCGATCGACCAGGCGCTGCAGGCCAGTGGCCTGCAGCTCGGCGCCGATCGCGCCCACCTCTACACCATCGCGCGCGACGGCCGGCGCTTCAACGGCGAACACGTGTGGTGCGCGCCGGGCATCACGCCCATGCCGGGCGACTTGCAGGACGTGGCACAGGAGCACATGCCCTGGCTGCTCGCCCATCTGAACCGCGACCTGGTGCTGTGCCTGCCCGACGTGCAGCAGCTGCCCCCGGCCGATGCGGCGCCGCAGGCCCTGCTGCAGCGCTGCGGCGTGCGCTCGCTGCTGGTGTTCGCCCTGCGGCACGAAGGGCGCCCCATCGGCTTCCTGGCCTACAGCCTGCAACACGCGCCGCGGCACTGGAGCGACGAGGACATCGCGCTGCTCAAGGTGCTGCGCGACGTGATCGGCAGCGCCCTGGTGCGCACCTGGGCCGACGCCGCGCTGCGCCGCAGCGAAGCGCGCCTGCACTTTCTGGTCGCCTCCAGCCCGGTGACCATCTTCACCGCCGAGGCCCGGCACCCCTGGGCGCTGCGCTACGTCAGCCCCAACGTGCAACAGCTCATGGGCCACGCGTCCGAGGCCTTTACGCGGGAGGCTGGCCTGTTCGCACGGCTGGTGCACCCGGACGACTGCGAACGCGTGGCGCGCGAACGCCCGGACGTGCTGGTGCAGGGCGATGCGCTGATCGAATTCCGCCTGCGCATGCACGACGGCCGCTACCGCTGGCTGCACGAGCAGTCGCGCCTGGTGCGCGACGAGGCCGGCCAGCCGCTGGAAATCATCGGCTACTGGATGGACATCACCGAGCGCAAGCTGATCGAGGCCGAGCTCTCGCGCTTCAACCAGGAGCTGGAGCAGCGCGTGGCCGAGCAGACGCGCAACGTCATCGAGAGCGAACGCCTGGCCCAGGCCACGCTGGACGCGCTGAGCGCGCGCGTGGTCATCCTCGACGCGCAGGGCGACATCGTGGCCGCCAACCAGGCCTGGCGCGACTTCGGGGGTGGCCGCTCGACCGGTGACATCCGCAATTACCTGGACTAC
The DNA here is from genome assembly GCF_031426985.1 of Hydrogenophaga sp. Lineage (GTDB taxonomy): Bacteria > Pseudomonadota > Gammaproteobacteria > Burkholderiales > Burkholderiaceae_C > Hydrogenophaga. The sequence continues at coordinate 8,541 of NZ_JASJOY010000082.1, read as the reverse complement.
TGCGCGACCGGCGCGGGCACGGGCAACACCCAGTTCCTGGCGCCGCTGGTGGGCGGCATCCGCTCCGTCATGGACGGCACGGCGCGCAGCTTCGAGCACGAATACAGCGCGCCGATCGGCGGCGACACGCACTGGTTCGTCTGCCGCGTCGAACGCTTTGGCGCCGCCGACGACCCGCGCGTGGTGGTCTCGCACGAAGACATCACCGCCATGAAGCGGGCCGAACGCCAGCAACTGCGGTCGCAGCGCCTGGAGAGCCTGGGCACCCTGGCCGGTGGTGTCGCGCACGACCTGAACAACGCGCTGGCCCCGGTGCTCATGGGCATGAGCATCCTCAAGGAGCAGTACCCCGAAGAGTCCAAGCTGTTCGAGATGATCCAGGGCAGCGCCCAGCGCGGGGCCGACATGGTGCGCCAGCTGCTGACCTTCGCCAAAGGCGTGGAAGGCGAGCGCGTGCCGGTGCGTCCCCAGCCCATGCTGGACGAGCTCGAACGGCTCATGAAGGGCAGTTTTCCCAAGAACATCCAGCTGCGGGTGGCCTGCGACGACGGCCTGCCCCCGGTGCTGGGCGACCCGACGCAGCTGCACCAGGTGCTGCTGAACCTGTGCGTCAACGCCCGCGACGCCATGCCCGGTGGCGGCACGCTGGGGCTCAGGGCCAAGGTGGTGGTGCTGGACGACGTCTATGCCCGCTCCATCCCCGACGCCCGGCCCGGGCGCTACGTGGCGCTGCGCGTGAGCGACACCGGCAGCGGCATCCCGCCCGAGATCCTGGACCGCATCTTCGACCCCTTCTTCACCACCAAGGCGGCGGACAAGGGCACCGGCCTGGGCCTGTCCACGGTGCTGGGCATCGTGCGGGCGCACGGCGGTTTCGTGCAGGTGTATTCACAGCTCGCGCAGGGGACGATGTTCACCGTCTGCCTGCCGGTGGCGGCGAACGACGTGGGCGACGTGCGCGACAGCGTCCCCTTTGCCGAGTCGGTGATCGGCGAGATCGGGCACGGCGAGACCATCCTGTTCGTGGACGACGAGCCGGCGGTGCGCGAAGTCGGCCGCACGGTGCTGGAACGCCTGAAATTCAAACCGGTGCTGGCCACCGACGGGGCCGACGCCCTGCTCAAGACCGCGGCCCACCAAGCGCAGCTGCGCGCCGTCATCACCGACCTGCACATGCCGCAGATGGACGGCCTGGCCTTCGTCATCGCGTTGCGCCGCATGCTGCCCGAGGTGCCGGTCATCGTGGCCAGCGGCCGGGTGGACGAAGCGGCGGCGGCCGAACTGCAGCGCCTGGGCGTCACGCGCCGGCTGGACAAACCCTTCACCCAGGAGCAGCTGGCGCGTGCGCTCCGGGCCGTGCTCGGCGGCTGAGAGGCTGAGAGGCAATCGGTCATGCCCGCCTTGACACCCCAAACCACCGCCGGCTGCGTTGCAAATGCGCGCCGTAGCCCGAGCGACGGCTGTGCTTTGCGCCTTGCCGGCAGCGCTTTGGGGTGCCCTTTCGGGCACGCCCCATTCCCTCTCAGCCTCTGAGGCGGCGCGGGAGAAACGTCCGCGTCGCGCCTCAGCGCCGCACGAACTGGCGCTGGGTTTCCAGTTCGCGCAGCTTGAAGCGCTGGATCTTGCCGGTGGCCGTTTTGGGCAGCTCGGCCACGAACTCGATGAAGCGCGGGTACTTGTAGGGCGCCAGCTTTTCCTTCACGAAGGCCTGCAGCTCGGCCTCGGTCGCCTGCGCGCCGCTCTTGAGCACCACATAGGCCTTGGTCTTGGTCAGGCCGTCGTCGTCGGTCTTGCCGATCACCGCCGCCTCCAGCACCGCGGTGTGCTGCACCAGCGTGGCCTCCACCTCGAAGGGGCTGACGTAGATGCCGCTGACCTTGAGCATGTCGTCGTTGCGGCCGGCGTAGGTGTAGTAGCCGTCGGGGTCGCGGGTGTACTTGTCGCCGCTCTTGGCCCACGGGCCCTGGAAGGTGTCGCGCGATTTGGCGCGGTTGTTCCAGTACATCAGGGCCGCGCTGGGCCCCTGGATGTAGAGGTCGCCGATCAGGTTGTGGCCGGTGATCACGCTGCCGTCTTCGTCGCGCAGCTGCACCTCGTAGCCCGGCACCGGCTTGCCGGTGCTGCCGTAGCGCACGTCGCCCGGCCGGTTGGACAGGAAGATGTGCAGCATCTCGGTGCTGCCGATGCCGTCGATGATTTCGCAGCCGAAGTGGGCCGTCCAGCGTTCGCCGATGTCGCGTGGCAGCGCCTCGCCGGCCGACGAACACAGGCGCAGCGCCACCGCGCTTTGGGCGGGCAGGTCGGGCGCGGCCAGCATGCCGCCGTAGCCGGTGGGCGCGCCGCAGAAGACGGTGGGCCGGTGCGCGGTCATGCGTTTGAAGCAGGCCTGCGGCGTGGGCCGCTCGGCCATCAGCACCACACTGGCACCGACCGAGAGCGGGAACGACAGGGCGTTGCCCAGGCCGTAGGCGAAGAACAGCTTGGCGGCCGAGAACACCACGTCGCTTTCACGCAGGCCCAGCACGCCTTTGCCGTACAGCTCGGCCGTCCAGTAGAGGTTGGCCTGGGTGTGCACCGTGCCCTTGGGCGCGCCGGTGGAGCCGCTGGAATAGAGCCAGAAGGCCGGCTCGTCGCCGTGTGTGTCGGCGCCCGTGCCCGGCGCCGCGGCGGCCACCCACTGCGCCCAGTCGTGTGCGCCGGCCGGCAGGTCCTGCCCGCGCGAGACGATCAGGTGCCGCACCTCGTGCGGGGTGCCGTCCATGGCGGTCTGCAGCGTGGGCAGCAGCGGGCCCGAGACCAGCGCCGCCTGCGCCCGGCTGTCGGCCAGCATGTAGGCGTAGTCCTTGGCGGTCAGCAGGGTGTTCACGCACACCGGCACCACGCCCGCGTGCAGCGCGCCCAGGAAGCTCACCACCCAGTCGCTGCAGTCGTGCATGAGCAGCAGCACCCGGTCCTCGCGCCGCAGGCCCAGCCCGGTGAGCGCGGCCGAACAGCGCTGCACCTGCTCGGCCAGCTGGCCGTAGGTGAGCACGCCCGCGTCGTCGATCAGCGCCGTCTTGTCCGGCCGCCCGGCGTTGAGCGCGATCAGGTGGCGTGCGAAGTTGAAGCGCTCGGGCGGGGCGGCGGTTTCGGTGTGGCTCATGGTTGTCTCCTTCGTTGTTTTGCTGCAGCCGTTCGCCCTGAGCTTGTCGAAGGGCATGTGCGGTGTGGCCCGCGAGGGCTTCGACAAGCTCAGCCCGAACGGAGGTCTGGGGCCGATCAGGGTTTGAACGGTACGCCTTGAGCCGCCAGCGCGTCCAGCGCTGCGCTGCTGGCCTGCACGGCCGTGCGGCGGTGGTAGAAGCCCAGCGCGCGCAGGCCGCCCAGCTCTTCGCCGCCGCCCGCGCGGCCGGGGCCGCCGTGTTGGCTCATGGGCATCACGTTGCCGTGGCCGGTCTGGCTGGCGGTCACGTCGGGGCTGATGGCGTGCACGCGGCCGTGGCTGTCGGCCAGCTCGGCCGCGGCGCGGGCGATGAAGGCCGGGTCTTCGCTGTAGACCGAGGCCACCAGCGAACCTTCGCCGCGGCGGATCAGGTCATACGCTTGGGCTTCGCTGTCGTAGGGCATGAGGGTGGCGACGGGCCCGAACACCTCGACTTCGTGCAACAGCTTCGCGCCCACCGGGTCTTGCGTGCCCAGCAGCACCGGCGCCACGCAGGCGGCCACGGCCGGGTCGGCGTCCACCAGCGCAGCGCCGCTGCCGTCGTACAGCAGCTCGGCTTCGGTCTTCAGGTGAGCGATGCCGGCCAGCACGTGGTCGTACTGTTCGCGGCTGACCAGCGCGCCCATGCGCGTGGCCTCGTTGCGCGGGTTGCCCACGGTGGTTTTGGCCAGCCGTGCGCCAATGGCCTGCGCGGTGGCGGCGTACAGCGCGCGCGGCACAAACACGCGGCGGATCGCGGTGCACTTCTGCCCGCTCTTCACGGTCATCTCGCGCACCACTTCTTTGACCAGCAGGTTGAAGGCTTCGCCGCCTTCGGTGGCCGCCGGGTCCAGCAGGGCGCTGTTGAGGCTGTCGGCCTCAATGTTGCAGCGCACCGAACGCTGCGCCACGGCCGGGTGGCAACGGATGAGGCGCGCCGTCTCGGCCGAGCCGGTGAAGCTCACCACGTCAAACGGCTGCAGCTGGTCCATCAGCCCGGCCGACGAGCCGCAGATGACCGACAGGGCGCCGGCGGGCAGCACGCCGGCCTTGACCACGTCTTCCACCATGCGCTGGGTCAGCCAGGCGGTGGCGGTCGCGGGTTTCACGATCACCGGCACGCCTGAGAGCAGGGCCGGCGCGGCCTTTTCCCACAGGCCCCAGCTGGGGAAGTTGAAGGCGTTGATGAACAGCGCCACGCCGCGCGTGGGGTTCAGCACGTGCTGGGTCTGGAACAGCGGGTCCTTGCCCATGCGGGTGCGCTCGCCGTCCAGCAGCAGCTTCGCGTCGCCCAGGGCCTCGCCCTGCTTGGCGTAGTAGCCCAGGGTGAAGATGCCACCGTCGATGTCCACCGCCGAATCGTTCTTGACGGTGCCGCAGTTGCGGGTGGCGATGTCGTAGTAGGCGTCGCGGTTGGCCTGCAGCACCTTCACCACCTCGCCCAGCAGGGCCGCGCGCTGGCGGTAGCTCAGCGCGCGCAGCGCGGCGCCGCCGTGTTCGCGGGCGAAGGCAAAGCCTTCGGCGAGCTGAAGGCCGGTGTTGTCCACGCGGACCAGGGCCTCGCCCGTCACCGGGTCCAGCAGGGTGGTGCCGCGGCCGGTGCCGGTCTGCCAGCGACCGGCCAGAAAGTTGGGGAGCAGGGGCGTGTCTTGGGCGGTCATGGGCGGTGGAAAGATGCAGCGGTTTGCGTAAACGCCGTGGTGGCGGCGGGGGAATGACGGTATAAATGCACTATCTTGCGTCCCGGTCAGTATGCAGTAAAGTGCATGTTTGTGGGGGCGCCAAAGCCTAGGGTTTTCCCCGGGCCGCCACCGGACCAGACGAAAGGCGCGCACCCATGGTTGCCACCGACTCCCTCATTGCCCCGTTGCCCACCCCCGCCGACGATGCCGAAGAACGCCACCCGTTTCTGGTGGCGCTGGGCGAGCGGGTGCGCAGCCTGCGTTCGCGCAAGGGCATGACGCGCAAGGCCGTGGCCATCGCGGCCGACGTGTCCGAACGCCACCTGGCCAACCTCGAATACGGCACCGGCAACGCCTCCATCCTGGTGCTGCTGCAGGTGGCGCAGGCGCTGCACTGCTCGCTGGCCGAACTGATCGGTGACGTGAGCACTTCCTCGCCCGAATGGCTGCTGATCCGCGAGCTGCTGCAAGGCCGCAACGAGGCCGACCTGCGCCGCGCCCGCCTGCAACTGGCCGAGCTGCTGGGGTCCAGCGGCGGGGTGGACACGCAGGGCCGGCTGGCGCGTGTGGCGCTGATCGGCCTGCGCGGGGCGGGCAAGTCCACGCTGGGCCAGCGCCTGGCCGACGACCTGGGTTTTCCGTTCATCGAGCTGAGCCGCCAGATCGAGCAGTTCGCCGGTTGCAGCATCAGCGAGATCCACAACCTGTACGGCGCCAACGCCTACCGCCGCTACGAGCGCCGCGCGCTTGAAGAAGCGATCCAGATCTACCCCGAGGTGGTGATCGCCACGCCCGGCGGCCTGGTGGCCGATTCGGCCAACTTCAACCTGCTGCTGCAGCACTGCACCACCGTCTGGCTGCAGGCCGATGCGACCGACCACATGGGCCGGGTGGCGGCGCAGGGCGACATGCGCCCCATGGCCGCCAGCCGCGAGGCGATGGAAGATTTGAAGCGCATCCTCGAAGGGCGCGCGGCCTTCTACTCCAAGGCCGACCTGGCCTTCAACACCAGCGCCCAGCCGCTGGAAGACAGCTTCGTGAAGCTGCGGCGCGAGGTGCGGCAGCTGCTCAAGCTGCCCGCCTGAACCGAAGGGCTCGGGTAAACACCGAGCAACATGCAGTAAATTGCATTTGACTGCGCCTGAAAGCATGCACTATTATTCACATCACTGTGCATTCCAGTGCATCTGCCCGCCCGGCCCCGACTCCAGGAGACAACACCATGACCGCCACCGCCCCCCGCGTCGACTATCAGACCCACCCCTCGCGCTACCAGCACGTGCGGCTCGCCTTTGACGGCGCGGTGGCCACCTTGTCGCTGGCCATCAACGAAGACGCCGGCATCCGCCCCGGTTACAAGCTCAAGCTCAACAGCTACGACCTGGGCGTGGACATCGAGCTGCACGACGCGCTGCAGCGCATCCGCTTCGAGCACCCGGAAGTGCGCACCGTGGTGGTCACCAGCCTGAAGGACCGGGTGTTCTGCTCGGGCGCCAACATCTTCATGCTGGGCCTGTCGACCCACGGCTGGAAGGTCAACTTCTGCAAGTTCACCAACGAGACCCGCAACGGCATCGAGGACAGCAGCCAGCACAGCGGTCTGAAGTTCGTCGCCGCGCTCAACGGCGCCTGCGCCGGTGGTGGCTACGAGCTGGCCCTGGCCTGCGATGAAATCGTGCTGGTGGACGACCGCAGCAGCGCCGTCAGCCTGCCCGAGGTGCCGCTGCTGGGCGTGCTGCCCGGCACCGGCGGCCTGACCCGCGTGACCGACAAGCGCCACGTGCGCCACGACTTGGCCGACATCTTCTGCACCAGCGTCGAAGGCGCGCGCGGCCAGAAAGCGGTGGACTGGCGCCTGGTGGACGCGATCGCCAAGCCGGCCGTGTTCCAGCAGGCGGTGCGCGAGCGCGCCGAGCGCCTGGCCGCCGGCAGCACCCGCCCGGCCGGTGCCCAGGGCGTGGAACTGACCCCGCTGAACCGAACGATCGACTCCGACCGCCTGAGCTACACGAACGTCACGGTCGAGATCGACCGCGCCAAGCGCGTCGCCACCTTCACCGTGAAGGCCCCGCAAGGCGCGCAGCCGACCGACATCGCCGGCATCGAAGCCGCGGGCGCCAACTGGTACCCGCTGCAGATGGTGCGCGAGCTGGACGACGCCATCCTGCACCTGCGCACCAACGAGCTGGAGATCGGCACCTGGCTGCTCAAGACCGAAGGCGATGCGGCTGCCGTGCTGGCCAACGACGCGCTGATGCTCGCAAACAAAGGCCACTGGTTCGTCAACGAAACCATCGGCCACCTGCGCCGCACGCTGGCGCGGCTGGACGTGTCCTCGCGCTCGCTGTTCGCGCTGATCGAGCCGGGCTCGTGCTTCGCCGGCACGCTGGCCGAGCTGGCCTTCTGCGCCGACCGCGCCTACCAGCTGGTGCTGCCCGACGAGCCGGAAAAACAGCCCACGCTGACGCTCAGCGAGATGAACTTCGGCTTCTTCCCCATGGTCAACGACCAGAGCCGCCTGCAGCGCCGCTTCTACGAAGAGGTGCCCGCGATGGAAGCCGCGCGCGCCGCCATCGGCCAGGCGCTCGACGGCGACGCCGCCGTGAAGCTGGGTCTGGTCACCGCCGCGCCCGACGACATCGACTGGGCCGACGAGATCCGCCTGATGCTGGAAGAGCGCGCCGCCATGTCGCCCGACGCGCTGACCGGCCTCGAAGCCAACCTGCGGTTTGCGCAGAAGGAAAACATGGCCACCCGCATCTTCGGCCGCCTGACCGCCTGGCAGAACTGGATCTTCCAGCGCCCCAACGCCGTCGGCGAAAAGGGTGCGCTGAAGGTCTATGGCAAGGGCGAAAAAGCCGCCTTTGACTGGAATCGCGTTTAAGCCGTCCCACCGATCAACCCCACCCGCAGGAGACCCGTCATGTCCAGCATCGATTACAGCCAGAAGATCCCCAACAACGTCAACCTCAGCGAAGACCGCACGCTGCAGCGCGCGCTGGAACACTGGCAGCCGAACTACCTGCAGTGGTGGCAGGACATGGGCCCGGACGGTTCGCAGAACTTCGACGTCTACCTGCGCACGGCGGTCAGCGTCGACCCGCAGGGCTGGGCGCAGTTTGGCCACGTCAAGATGCCCGACTACCGCTGGGGCATCTTCCTCAACCCGGCCGAGCAGGACCGCAAGATCCACTTCGGTGACCACAAGGGCGAAGCCGCCTGGCAGGACATCCCCGGCGAACACCGCGCCAACCTGCGCCGCATCATCGTGACGCAGGGCGACACCGAGCCGGCGTCGGTCGAGCAGCAGCGCCACCTGGGCCTGACCTGCCCCAGCCAGTACGACCTGCGCAACCTGTTCCAGGTCAACGTCGAAGAAGGTCGCCACCTCTGGGCCATGGTCTACCTGCTGCACAAGTACTTCGGCAAGGACGGCCGCGAAGAAGCCGAAGCCCTGCTCGAACGCAACAGCGGCAACGCCGACAACCCGCGCATCCTGCAGGCCTTCAACGAGAAGACGCCCGACTGGCTGAGCTTCTTCATGTTCACCTACTTCACCGACCGCGACGGCAAGTTCCAGCTCTGCGCCCTGGCCGAGTCCAGCTTCGACCCGCTGGCCCGCACCACCAAGTTCATGCTGACCGAAGAGGCGCACCACATGTTCGTGGGCGAGTCCGG
>NZ_JASJOY010000081.1:0-2888 GCF_031426985.1 Hydrogenophaga sp. | reverse complement strand
CGCTGGACATGACCGGCGTGCACCCGGAAACCTACCCGGTGGTGGAGCAGATCATCGCCAAGACCGGGCAGCCGGTGGCCGGGCTGATGGGCCGGGCCGACATGCTCAAGACGCTCAAGCCCGAGCTGTTCGCCAACGAGAAGTTCGGCGTGATCACGGTCAAGGACATCCTGGGCGAGCTGGAAAAGCCGGGCCGCGACCCGCGCCCGGACTTTGCGGTGGCGCGTTTCAACGAGGGCGTGGACGACATTGCCGACCTGCGCGAAGGCATGGTGCTGGAGGGCACGGTGAGCAACGTGGCCCAGTTCGGCGCCTTTGTGGACCTGGGCGTGCACCAGGACGGCCTGATCCACGTCAGCCAGCTGAGCCACAAGTTCGTCAACGACGCCCGTGAGGTGGTCAAGACGGGTGACATTGTCAAGGTCAAGGTGCTGGAAGTGGACGCGGCGCGCAAGCGCATCAGCCTGACCATGAAGCTGGACGCCGCGCCGGCCCGCAAGGACGGGCCGCGCGAGAACCGCTACGAGCCGTCGCGTGGGCATGCCCCCGGTGGCTCGCGCGGGGGTTACTCGGGCGGGCAGGGGGGCAATGGCGGGGGCCAGCGCCAGCCCGAAGCCGGTGGCGCCATGGCCTCGGCGTTTGCCAAGCTGCAGGGGCTCAAACGCTGATCAAACGCTGATCCAGCGCTGAGCTGGGGGCGAAGGGAACAGGGCTGTCAATCCCGGTCTTCACCGGGGTTTGTCGGCCTCAAGTCGGGCGCGCAGGGGTCGATATAAGTGGAAACCCTAGAACCGGTCCTTCCCAATGCCTGCCATGCAACTCGAAGCCCTGCTCAATTACCCCCGTGCTTTGCCGGCCATGCCCCGGGCCGTGACCGACCTGCTGGGCGAAATGAACAAGGAAGACCCCAGCCCCAAACGGGTGGGTGAGCTCATCGGGCACGACCCGGCGCTCACCACCCGGGTGCTGCGCCTGTCCAACTCGGCGTTCTTCCGGGTCAGCCGCAAGATCGGCAGCGCCGACGAGGCCGTGGCCCTGCTGGGCATGACCCATGTGCGTTCGCTGGTCATGGCCGCGGCGCTGGGTGCGAGCTTCAAGAGCGTGCCGGGCATCGACCTCAGGCAGTTCTGGCGCTACAGCCTGCGGGTGGCCGACATCTCCAAATCGCTGGCGGGCGTGCTGCACCAGCACCCCGGCAACGCGTTCACCGCCGGGCTGATCCACGCCATTGGCGTGCTGGTCATGCACATCGCCATGCCCGACGCGGTGGCGCCGCTGGACATGGCGACCCCGCCGTTCGACCTGACCCGTGCCGCGGCCGAGAAAGCCATCTTTGGCTACAGCTATGCCGATGTGGGCGCGGGCATGGCCGAGAAGTGGCAGTTCCCGCCCGAGATGGTGAGCGCGCTGGCCAACCAGGTCGAACCCTTCGAAGGCGAAGCCTACGACCCGCTGGGCGGTGTGCTGCACCTGGCTTCGTGGCGGGCGCGGGCCGAAGAAATCCAGCTCGACGAGCAGGGCATGGCGGCCACCTTCCCCGACATGGTCGGCCTGACCCTGGGCCTGGACCTGGACAGCGTGCTGGGCAAGGACCCGTCGGAATGGTCGTTCAGCCAGGCGCTGAGCGCCTTCACCGACTGACCGAAGGTCGGGACCTGCAACCTGAAGCACTCAAGGCCTTCGCGCGACCGTCGATACGAACGTTCAACGGGTCACCCATTTTCTAAAACATCCAACGAGGCTCGCACCATGAACATCGAAAAACTCCTGAAGCAGCCCAACGCCTTGCCCTCAGCCCCCAAGGTCGTGCGCCAGCTGATCGAGACCTTCGAGCAAGAAGATGTGGACGTGATGAAGGCAGCGAGCTACATCGAGTCGGACCCGGTGCTCACCGCCAAGCTGCTGAAAATGGCGAACTCGGCGTTTTTCGGCCTCAACCGCAACGTCACCACCGCCCGCGATGCCATCAGCGTGATGGGGCTGATCAAGGTGCGCGCCCTGGTCATTGGCGCGGCGCTGGGCGACGGCTTCCACACCCTGGGCAGCGTCAACCTGGGCCAGTTCTGGCGCTACAGCCTCAACACCGCCAACCTCTCGCGCTACCTGGCGCTGCCGATCAAGATCGACGAAAACACCGCCTTCACGGCCGGGCTGATCCACGGCATTGGCGAGCTGGTGATGCACGTGGGCATGCCCGAGGCCATGATCGACCTGGACCGCAGCATCCCCATGCTGGACCTCAAGCGCGCACGGGCCGAGCGCGGTCTGTTCGGCTACAGCTACGCCGATGTGGGCGCCGCCCTGGCCCGCGAATGGAAATTCCCTAAAAAGATGGTCAACGCCATCGAGCACCAGGTGGCGCCGTTCGACAACGACGTCTACGAGCCCATCGCCGGCGTGATCCACATCGCCAACTGGCGCGCCCGGGCTGAAGAGCTGTCGATGGGCAGCCAGGGGCTGATCAACACCTACCCGGATTCGATCGGCCTCGTGCTGGGCGTGGACCCGGACACCGTGATCCGCGAAGAGATCCCGGCCCTGACGCGCATCGCCGCCGCCGAGCAGGCCGAAACCGCGCACTGAAGAGGCCCCCACGCTCCGCCGCTGCGCGGGTCGCTGCCCCCCCACGGGGGCTGTTTCGCCTTGGGGCGGCCCTGCGGCGAAACGTCGCCCCCACGCTCCGCCGCTGCGCGGGTCGCTGCCCCCCCACGGGGGCTGTTTCGCCTTGGGGCGGCCCTGCGGCGAAACGTCGCCCCCACGCTCCGCCGCTGCGCGGGTCGCTGCCCCCCCACGGGGGCTGTTTCGCCTTGGGGCGGCCCTGCGGCGAAACGTCGCCCCCACGCTCCGCCGCTGCGCGGGTCGCTGCCCCCCCACGGGGGCTGTTTCGC
>NZ_JASJOY010000080.1:0-21132 GCF_031426985.1 Hydrogenophaga sp. | reverse complement strand
GACATGGGCGCGCTCGACGCCGACGGCTTCCTCACCCTCAAGGACCGCAGCAAGGACCTGATCATCAGCGGCGGCAGCAACATCTACCCGCGCGAAGTGGAAGAGGTGCTGCTGCACGCGCCCGGCGTGGCCGAAGTCGCCGTGGTCGGCGCGCCCGACCCCGAGTGGGGCGAAATCGTGGTCGCCTTCGTGGTGCCGCAGCCGGGGGCGGCGCTCAATGAGAAGACGCTGGATGTCTTCTGCCTGGACCAGATCGCCCGCTTCAAGCGACCCAAGCGCTACGAGTTCGTCGAGGCGCTGCCCAAGAACAACTATGGGAAGGTGTTGAAGACGGTGTTGCGGGAGCGGGTGGGGCAAGCGGCAAAAGACAAGACCTGACCCCGATGCCCTGACCCCGATGCCCTCTGAATGCCCTGCTAGCGCAGAAGACTTAAAAAATCTGCGTGAAGATAGACAAGGCCTACGCCGCAAAGGAGCACCATCAATAACAGCACAATCCTTTCAAATTGTCTTATATGTTTTGAAGGGTTTTGATTGTTTCCGGCAATGCTATCCATTGGATAGCCCCCTCCAAAAAGCAGCATAAGCAAATACGTCACCACAAAAACAAAGCTAGAAACCGAACTGAATTTTGTAACTATGGCAAAAAGGATGGCTATCAACAACCCAGCACCTACTATGCTAATTGCTCTTTTAACTAAAATAGCGAGAGGAAACTCAAATGCCCCATTGAATAGGGCTTTGCGTGCTACCACAGACAAAAACAATACCACTACAACAATAATTACCTGAGTAAACAGGAGTGGTAAAAGCATGACTACGATAAGAATAAACGGATAGTTGCTCAAAATTCGTTCTCGATATGTACGTGAATCGAAGCCTATGGGCTACCCATTTCATCAAGGGTCGCACGCCTTAGGGTCACAGCCTCGGGGCAGACGTTGGGTTAGGTTTTGCCTTTTGCTCTTGGCGCGCAATGGTCGGCACTGCTTTTCATGTTCGCTCAAGTGCCATTGTCATAAACCGGCTGAACAAAAGGCAAGACTTGACCCCGCTGTTGTCCTTGACCCCGCTGTTGTCCTGAAGCAAGCCGGGTTCTGAGTTCAGCAAGAGAGGCGGACATTGCCTCGATGGCTAAAGGCAAGATTTAATCTCGATGCCGCGCTCCTTGATTCGTTGCTCCTATTGAGATTGGATTTTTTCTAGTTTTTCGTAAAGATCGTATCGTTCTTGATCGGTAAGCTTCAATGCAGAAGCAATCGACTCAGGTGGAATGAAGATTTCGGCTTCAAATGTGGATGAAGATGTCTGAATTTCTGTTGTCGATACATCAGGGCCATCTCTTTCCATTCGGGAGGAATGATCGCTTGTTCTTCCAGATAGGTTCATATGCAAAAAGTCGCGCTTGTATTGCAAGCTTAAAATGAATTCTGTAATGGTTTGGGTAAAAGTTATGGAGCTGATGTGGCCGGCTGGACCTTCTGAAATTGTACCAATGTCTGTGCCCTGAACTGAATAATAGAAGCCGGTCTGCATTAAATTAGAATCGCGAACCAAGGCGGATGCGGGCATCGGTCTAACCGATATTTTAAAATCGAAAGAACTGGTTCGATTTTCGGGGTAAAAAAAGATGCTGTGTCCAAGCGGGAGTATCCCAATTCGTCCTGTATATTTTTTGTTGTCTATTTGAATGGTTCCGTGGGGTCCTGTTGTCATCTTCTGTCTCCGGCCTTCATATCTGTAAGTTCCATGAACCGACTGAACGGATCCTCCCGGTAATCCGCAAACGGCCCGCAGTCCACAAACCCGAACCGCCGGTACATCGCAATGGCCGCATCAAACGGTGGCGTGCTGCCGGTTTCCAGGCTGACCCTTGCGTACCCGCGCTGGTGGGCGAGCTTGAGCAGTTCGGTCATGATGGCCTGTGCGGCGCCCTGGCGCAGGTGGCGGGTGCTGGTGCGCATGGACTTGAGTTCGCCGTGGCCACCTTCGGCGGCGGTGGTGGGCGTCAGTTCCTTGAGGGCGCCCATGGCGACCAGCTCGCCTTCGTCGCCGCTGGCCGACGTGTCGGTTGAGACCCCGGCCGGCAGGCGCCAGGCGGTGAGGAAGGTGACCTCGGGCCGGCGCAGGCCGTTGAGGTCGAGCGCGAACACGCATTCGGGGGGCGAGGCGGCGCGCATGCCGGCGAGGTGCTCTTCCAGCAGAGCAATGACCTGCGGATGCGTGAGCGCGCGGTCAACGCGGATGCTGAACGGCGCCGATGCGGCGGCCGCTGGGCGCGGTGCTGCGTCCGGGTTCATGGGGCTCCCTCCCTGGGTGGCGTTGGGTGGCTGTGGATGGCTCTGCGGCCATTGTGTCCCAAGGCCGCCGGGCGGGCCACGGCGGGCCGGTGGGCCGCGCCGGGTTCAAGCCGCCGGCATCGGGTGTCGATACAGACGGCACAACCTGGAAGGATTTCCCATGGACATGGACGTATCGCCCGTCTTGCTGGTGGACCGCGTGGCGCAGCTGCAGCAGAACCAGACCGCGCAGGATGCGCAGATCAGCGTGCTCAAGCAGGCCATGGACCTGCAGGAAACGGCCTCGGCCGCGCTGCTGAACGCGGTGGTGGCGCCGCTGCCGCTGGCCAGCGACGGGCCGGTGGGCACGCAGGTCAACGTGATGGCCTGACGCGGCCGGGCGAAAACAAAAAAGGCGCCCCGCGGGGCGCCTGGCTGGGTGGTGGCGGGCGGGCAGGCCGCCGCGGCCTCACCAGCTGACTTCGCGGTCCGGCGTGGCGCTGATCTTGTGGATGGTCAGGTCGGCGCCTTCGTATTCTTCTTCCTGGTCCAGGCGGATGCCGAGGGTGGCCTTGAGCACGCCGTAGACCACCACGCTGCCCAGCAGGGCCCAGGCCACGCCCAGGGCGGTGCCGATGAGCTGGGCGCCGAAGCTCACGCCGCCCAGGCCGCCGAAGGCCTGCTGGCCGAAGATGCCGGCCGCGATGCCGCCCCAGGTGCCGCACAGGCCGTGCAGCGGCCAGACGCCCAGCACGTCGTCGATCTTCCAGCGGTTTTGCGTCAGGGTGAACATCTGCACGAACAGCAGGCCGGCCACGATGCCGACCACCAGCGCACCCAGCGGGTGCATCAGGTCGGACCCGGCGCAGACGGCCACCAGCCCGGCCAGCGGGCCGTTGTGCACGAAGCCGGGGTCGTTTTTGCCGGCGATCAGGGCGGCCAGCGTGCCGCCGACCATGGCCATGAGCGAGTTGACGGCGACCAGGCCAGAGATTTTGTCCAGCGTCTGCGCGCTCATGACGTTGAAGCCGAACCAGCCCACGATCAGGATCCAGGCGCCCAGCGCGAGGAAGGGGATGTTCGACGGCGGGTGGGCCGAGATGCCGCCGTCTTTGCGGTAGCGGTTGGCGCGGGCGCCCAGGAAGATGACCGCAGGCAGGGCGATCCAGCCGCCGACGGCGTGCACGACGACCGAGCCGGCGAAGTCGTGGAACGCGGCGCCGGTGGTGGCCTCGATCCAGGCCTGCACGCCGAAATGGCCGTTCCAGGCGATGCCCTCGAAGAAGGGGTAGACAAAGCCGACGATGACGGCCGTGGCGATCAGTTGCGGCCAGAACTTGGCGCGCTCGGCGATGCCGCCGGAGATGATGGCCGGGATGGCGGCGGCAAAGGTGAGCAGGAAGAAGAACTTCACCAGCGCGTAGCCGTTCAGCTGGGCCAGCTGGTCGGCGCCGATGAAGAAGTGCGTGCCGTAGGCCACGCTGTAGCCGACCACAAAGTAGGCGATGGTGGAGACCGAGAAGTCCACCAGGATCTTGACCAGGGCGTTGACCTGGTTCTTTTTGCGGACCGTGCCGAGTTCCAGAAAGGCAAACCCGGCGTGCATGGCCAGGACCATGATGCCGCCGAGCAGGATGAACAAGGCGTCAGCGCCCTGTTTGAGTGCGTCCATGAACAATCTCCGTGCAGAAAAAACTGGTTTTGGTGCGTGATCAGCGCCAAAACAGGGTCTGCCTGGCGAATCGCACCAGAGAAAAGCAAAAAGCGCACCAGCCTGGATGGCGGTTGCGCTTCAAGTTGGGGCTTGCCTCAAAAGCGGGCACATGGCCCGCAGGCGATGGTGGTGCGCGCGTTCAGCTGCAGCTGACGCTGCCGCAACCGCTCATGGTGGCGGGGCGCACCTTGCTGGGGTCGGCCAGGGTTTCGGTCTTCGAATCGAAGCCCACTTCTTTCATGTGCAGGGCCAGGCCGGCGTCCATGCTGGCGGCGTGCTGCGGGAACCATTCCACCAGCGCTTCGGCCAGGCGGTTGATGATCTCTTTGTCGTCTTGCTCGTAATGCTCCACCACGGCGTGCAGCGTTTCCATGATGGTGGCGTGGTGGCCGGCGTGGCAGTTGTCGGGCGCGAAACCGGTGGCCACCATCCAGCGCTCTTCCTGCGCGAAGTGTTCTTTGGTGTGCTCGATGAACTGGCGGTACAGCGGCAGCTGCTGGTCGATCGGGGTGGCCAGCAGCTGGTTGAGCATGTCCACGAATTCCTCGTGGGTCTCGTCCATGCGGTCGTCGCCGGTGGCCAGGCGGGGCGTCCAGTCCAGACCGGTGGCGGGGTGGGCGGCGGTGGGGGCTTCGGGCGTGGCGGTGGTGTTCATGGTGCGCGACTCTAGAGCGGGATGCGGTTGCCGGGCTTGAGGTGGGTCAAGCGACCCCTGGCTTTGCCACGGCGCGAGAGGGTGGTGCCCCGCATTGTGCTCTGACCGGCGCCGGGCACGGTTTGCCGCCGCCTATGATCGGGTCGGCGGCCCCGGCCGCAGCGGATCAACAACAGATGAGCGGGAGGGCTCTGTGGATTTCTTCGAGGCAATCAAAAGCTGTTTCAACCGGTACGCCACGTTCGGCGGGCGTGCTGCGCGGTCCGAATATTGGTGGTGGGCGCTTTTCGTGCTGCTGGGCTCGATCGGCACGGCCATGGTCAGCGACACGGTCTCTGGTCTGTTCGCGCTGGGCACCTTGCTGCCCTTCCTGGCTGTGGCCTCGCGGCGCCTGCACGACATCGGCCGCAGCGGCTGGTGGCAGCTGGTGGGTTTCATCCCGCTGCTGGGCTGGATCGTGATGATCTACTGGACCGTGCAACCCAGTGAAGGCCCGAACGCGTACGGCAGCGGCCCCGAAACGCAGGACTGAGCCCGCGTTGTCGTCCGGTTTCGGGCGTCAGGCGTCGCTGCGGCCGGTCATCTGCTGCACGGCGGCCTGCAGTTCGGGGGCTTGCAGCGCGGCGTCGAGTTTGGCGGCCAGGGCCGGGTGGGCGAGGGCGGCACGCAGGTGGTGGGTGTCCACCGACGCATCGTCCTGCGGGTAGTAGTCGCTCAGCGATGCGAGCTGGCCCAATGCCAGGCGTTCGCCCAGGCGGGCGCACAGATAGGCCAGGGCCAGGCGGGGCAGGCGGGCGGGGTCGATGCGGCCGGGCTCGGTCACCAGCAGGCGGCCGCTGTCGGCCACGTCGGCCACCAGCGATTCGGGCAGCGCCCACGACGTCATCAGCACCGCGCCGACTTCGCTGGCACTCAGGCCCAGCAGTTCCTGTTCGATGCGGGCGCGTTCGAGGCGGTCGCGGCCCAGCCACTGCGCCAGACCGGTCGGCGGGATGAGCGAGGCCGTGGCCAGCTGGCCCACGAAGCCCAGCACCACCTGGGTGGCCAGCGACGACTGGTCGGGCAGGTGCAGGGCCTTGCCCAGGCGCACCGCCATTTCGCTGGCGATGGCGCTGGCTTTCCAGATCCGGTCAAAGGCCTGCTGGGCTTCGGCCAGCTTGGGCTTGAAGGCTTCGGCCAGCATGTATTGCAGGCAGATGCTGCGCACCGTGTTGATGCCCAGGAACGTGACGGCCTGCCCGATGCTGGTGACCGGCTTGTGCAGGCCGTAGAAGGCGCCGTTGACGGTGGCCAGCACCTTGGCGGCGATCAGCGGTTCGCTCATGACGAGCTCGCTCAGGTCGGCTGAGCTGGCATTGGCCAGGAATTCGGGCGACAGCAGCTGCTGCATGGAGCGCGGCGGGCGCGGAATGCCGCGGATGGCGGCCAGCAGCGTGTCGCGGCGCTCGGGGTCGAGTTCGGCTTCGCGCACCCAGGCGAAGGTGGCCAGCTCGGTCGGGAGGGGCTGGGCCGCGGCGGGCGCCGGTGCCGGTGCGGGGGCTGCCGACGCGGGCGTCGTGCTGGCGCGGCGTTGCGTCACCACGGGGGGGCTGCCCGCCGCGACGGGCTGCAGCCGGGCGGCGCTGCCCGCCGAGCGGCGGACCATCCACCAGACCAGGGCGAGCGCTACGACGGCGGCGATCAACATCATGAAATAAGGCACGGCGGCGTCTCCCGATGGGTGAAGGGCCGCCCACAACAGACGAGACGGCACGTCTTTCTCATCGGCACCGTGGGGCGCTTCTTGAGCGCGTTCAGCACCCGGAACGGGCCGCTGAACGGGGCGTAGCCCCGCTTATTTGCCCACGTTCACCAGCGGCGTGCCGCCACCGCCGAGCAACACGGTGTTGCCAGGCTTGCTCGCCAGGGCCAGGGCGGTGTCGCGTTGCAGTTCGGCCAGCTTGATTTCTTTCAGGCTGGGCGTGAGCGAGGCGCTGATGATTTCGTTGGCGCGGGCCTCGCCTTGGGCCTGCACGATCAGGCGCTCGGCTTCGGCCTTGGCCAGCTCCACTTCCTTGCGCTTTTTCTCGATCGCCTGGTCGGTCTCGGCGCGCGAGCGGATGGCCGCCTCGATGGCCGGGTCGGTCAACAGGTTGCGCACGTTGACGGCCGTGACCACGAAGGCGCCCTTGTCGTTCTTCTCCAGCTCCTCCTGCAGCCGCGCGCGGACCATCTCAGACAGCTCGGTGCGCTTGGTGTGCATGGTGGTGGCGTCGAGTTCGGCGACCGATTTGTAGATAGCTTCGCGTGCCTCGCGCGAGACGCGGCTGAACGCCACCACCAGGTCCTTGGTGCCGCCCTGCACGATCTGGTTGTGCTGCACCACGTCGCCCTGGTACTTCACGTACAGGCCGGGCACGGCGGCCGGCGTGGTCTTGTAGTAGACGTCGATGTCGACGTCCTTCATGGTCAGGTTGTCGCGGCTCTTGGGCGTCATGTCCACCAGCTGGAAGCTCACTTCCTTGGTGGTGAACTCGTCCACGCTCTTGAACAGGGTGAAGTACACGCCCGGGGTCAGCGCCTCGGTGCCGACCTTGCCCAGTGTGCGCTCCACACCCACGTTGCCGGTGTCGATCTGGCTGCAGGCGGCCAGCGAGAGGGCGGCCAGGGGCAGGGTGAGGCGGCGCAGGGTGGCGAGCATGGTCAGAGCAGTCGGGTGGAGGGAACGAAGTAAGCCAGGACGAGCAGGCCCAGCAACACGGCGGCCAGCACCGCCAGCCGCAGGCCGTGGCGGGCCAGCAGGCCCAGCTGCTCGGGCCGCATCAGCGGGCGGGTGAGCTGCCACAGGCCGTAGCCCGCGGCGAGCACGACAAACAGCAGGATGAGGTGCCTCATGCCAGTCGCGTGCGGTGGCGCGCGATCTGGGCCTTCACCTGCGTCGGCGCGGTGCCGCCCAGGGTGTTGCGGGCGTTCAGGCTGCCGCGCAGGCTCAGGCACTCGTACACGTCTTTTTCGATCGAGGCGTTGAAGCTTTGCAGCACGGTCAGCGGCAGTTCGGACAGGTCGCAGGCGTGGCTGGTGGCGGCCTTGACGGCGTGCGCCACGGTTTCGTGTGCGTCGCGGAAGGGCAGGCCCTTCTTGACCAGGTAGTCGGCCAGGTCGGTGGCGGTGGCGTAGCCCTTGTTGGCGGCGGCTTCCATGGCCGCAGCATTCACCGTGATGCCGCCTTCCTTGGCGCCGGTGGCCGGGTTCAGCTGGCCGCCGACCATCTCGCAGAAGATGCGCAGCGTGTCCTTGAGCGTGTCGACGGTGTCGAACAGCGGCTCTTTGTCTTCCTGGTTGTCCTTGTTGTAGGCCAGGGGCTGACCCTTCATCAGGGTGATCAGGCCCATCAGGTGGCCGACCACGCGGCCGGTCTTGCCACGCGCGAGTTCGGGCACGTCGGGGTTTTTCTTCTGCGGCATGATGGACGAGCCGGTGGTGAAGCGGTCGGCGATCTTCACGAAGCCGAAGTTCTGGCTCATCCACAGGATCAGCTCTTCAGAGAAACGGCTGATGTGCACCATGCACAGCGAGGCAGCGGCGGTGAATTCGATGGCGAAGTCGCGGTCGCTCACGCCGTCCAGGCTGTTCTGGCAGACCTGGGCCAGGCCCTTGTCATCGACCATGCCCAGCGTGACGGCCACGCGCTCGCGGTCCAGCGGGTAGGTGGTGCCGGCCAGTGCAGCGCTGCCCAGCGGCAGGCGGTTGGTGCGGCGGCGCACGTCGGCCATGCGTTCGGCGTCGCGGCTGAACATCTCCACATAGGCCAGCAGGTGGTGGGCAAAGCTCACCGGCTGCGCCACCTGCAGGTGGGTGAAGCCGGGCAGGATCACTTCCACGTTCTGTTCGGCCACGTCGACCAGCGCGACCTGCAGTTCCTTGAGCAGGTCGCTGATCAGGTCGATCTCGTCGCGCAGCCACAGGCGCACGTCGGTGGCCACCTGGTCGTTGCGGCTGCGGCCGGTGTGCAGGCGCTTGCCGGCGTCACCTACCAGCTGGGTGAGGCGGGCCTCGATGTTCAGGTGCACGTCTTCCAGGTCCAGCTTCCACTCGAACGTGCCGGCCTCGATTTCGGCGCGGATCTGCGCCATGCCGCGCTGGATGTCGGCCAGGTCGCTGGTGCCGATGATGTTCTGGGCCGCCAGCATGTCGGCGTGGGCCAGGCTGCCGGTGATGTCGGCCAGCCAGAGGCGCTTGTCGAAGAAGACGCTGGCGGTGTAGCGCTTGACCAGCTCGCTCATGGGCTCCGAAAACAGGGCGGACCAGGCTTGCGATTTTTTGTCGAGTTGGTTGGTGGACATGGTGGTGCCGGCGGCTGGGGGTGAGAGGGGGCGGCAGCGCGTGCCGCGGTTAGGCATGGGGCGGCGGGCTTCAAAAGCCCTGTCTGGCGGCGCTCGCGCGGCCTATAGTGCGACCCATGAAAGACTCGCGAATTTTATCCAGCTTCCAGGAACTGCCCCATGCGCAGGGCGCGCTGCCGCTGTCGCAGATGCCTGAGCTCAACCGTACCCGGGAGTATGTGTTCGACACCTGCCAGGTGGGTGTGGTGCTCCGGGCGGTGCTGTTCGTGCAGGCCATCGTGCTGGTGGCGTCGCTGTTCGAGACCAGCGGCTGGATGCCCTGGCTGTGGCAGACCATGCTGCTGACCGGTGCGGCACAGCCGGCGGTGGTGGTCTGGCTGTTGGCGGTGTGCCTGCTCAAGCGCCCGCTGGACCGCCTGCCCGAACAGGCGCAGTGGGCCGTGGCCATCGGCCTGGGCGCCCTGGCCGGCGCCTACGGTTGTGCCATGCTGTGGTGGCTGGGGCTGCTGCAACCCGCGCCCTGGCTGGCCAGCACCGCATCGGGCGCGCTGGTCTCGGGCGTGCTGGTCGCGGCGCTGGTGTGGCGCATGCGCGCGCGCATGCCGGCGGGCACCACGGCGCGGTTGACCGAGTTGCAGGCGCGCATCCGGCCGCACTTTCTGTTCAACACCCTCAACAGCGCCATTGCGCTGGTGCGCGAAGAGCCGGCCAAGGCCGAGAACCTGCTGGAGGACCTGAGCGAACTGTTCCGCCACGCGCTGGCCGATTCCAAGGAAGCCCGGCCGCTGTGGCAGGAGCTGGAGCTGGCCGAGCATTACCTGGCCATCGAACAGGTGCGTTTTGGCGAGCGGCTGCGAGTGGAGTGGAACCTGGACGAGGCCGCGGCCAAGGCGAAATTGCCCCCCTTGATCCTGCAGCCGCTGGTTGAAAATGCGGTCAAGCACGGCGTGGAGCCCAGCCCGACCGGTGCCACGGTGCGCATCACCACGCAGCGCCGGGGCAGCGTGGTGGTGATCAAGGTCACCAACACCGTGCCGGCCGGCAGCGGGGCCAAGGGCAACGGGCTGGCGCTGGACAACGTGCGCCAGCGTCTGGACCTGCTGCACGACGTGCAATGCCGCTTCCAGAGCGCGCTGGTCAATGGCGTGTTTCAGGTTCGGCTGGAAATCCCGGTATAAACGTACACATTGGTTTTATCCAACGGGACGGAGCGCGACATGGCACTGAAGGTTCTGATCGTCGACGATGAGCCGCTGGCGCGGTCGCGCCTGCGCACCCTGCTGGGCGACTGCACCGAGCCGCGCACCGAGGTGGTGGGCGAGGCGGGCAACGCGGTGCAGGCCATGGACAGCATCCAGCGCACCGCCTGCGACCTGGTGCTGCTGGACATCCACATGCCGGGGGTGGATGGCATCGCCCTGGCCGCCGCGCTGCGCGAACTCAACGCGCCGCCGGCCATCGTGTTCGTGACGGCGCACGCCGAACACGCGGTGCAGGCCTTTGAACTGGAAGCGATCGACTACCTGACCAAGCCGGTGCGGCTGGAGCGGCTGCAACAGGCGCTGCAGAAGGTGCAGCGCGCGCTCAGCGCGGCCGAGGGCGGCATGCCCGAGGTGCAAGGCCTGGGCGAGGCGCTGATCATCCAGGAGCGCGGGCGCAGCGAGCGCGTGGCGCTGGCGGACATCATCTACCTCAAGGCCGAGCTCAAGTACATCACCGTGCGCACGGCCGAGAAAGAACACATCTACGACGGCGCGCTCAGCGACCTGGAGCAGAAATACGCCCACCTGTTCGTGCGCGTGCACCGCAACGCGCTGGTGGCGCGCCGCTGCGTGCGCGCGGTCGAAAAGCACAACGATCCCATCGAGGGCGAAGGCTGGACGGTGCGGCTCGATGGGGTGGACGAGCGGCTGTCCGTCTCTCGCCGTCAGTTGGCCGCGGTTCGGGAAGCCCTGATCGGCTGAGTTTGCTCTGGTGGCGCCGGTCGCCGGCGACCGGGGTAACCGGCTCCGCGAATGTCCCCCGCCAGGGGCTGCGCCCCTGGCTCCTCCTTTATTTCGCTGCGCCGGTCACCCCGATCACCGACGCCCTCCTGGCGCGCCAAACGGAGGAGCGCAAAACCACCTCTCGCTGGTCGGCGCAGGGCGTGCTGTGCAACGAAGTCAAGGAGGAGAACCCGGCGCAGCCGGGTTCGGGGGACATGAGCGGAACGGTGTGCCCTGTACCGACCAGCTTCGCCAAAATGCTCGAATGAAAGGTCTTCTTCAGACCTCTGCTGCCTCAATCAAAAAGCGCACCCGTCGCTGACCTTGCCATTCATCGGCATCGAGCCGGAACGCGATCTTCACCGTGGATGGCAGCGGCTCGGTGTGGCCGAACCAGATGCCGTCCACCGGCTCGCCCTGGTGCTTGAGCTTGAGCGACAGGTGCTTCTCGCCCACCAGTCGCTGGCTGAGCACCTGCACCTCTTCGCAGAACACCGGCGGCGCAAAGCCCTGGCCCCACACCTCGGCGTGCAGCGTGTCCACCAGGTCGGCGCGGCGGTATTGCTTGTCCAGTGCGCCGTCGGCTTCCAGCCGGCGCTGCAGCGTGGCGGCGTCCAGCCATTCGTGGGCGACCTGGGCAAAGGCCTGCTCGAAGGTGTCGATGTGCTCCTCGCCGATGGTGCAGCCGGCCGCCATGGCGTGGCCGCCGAAGCGCAGCAGCACGCCGGGGTGGCGCTTGGCCACCAGGTCCAGCGCGTCGCGCAGGTGGAAGCCCGGGATGGAGCGGCCCGAGCCCTTGAGTTCGTGTTCCTTGCCCTCGGCGCCACTGGCCGCGAACACGAAGGTCGGGCGGTGCAGCTTGTCTTTGAGGCGCGAGGCCACGATGCCAACCACGCCTTCGTGGAAGTCGGGGTCGAACACGGTGATGGCCGGCGGCGGTTCTTCCGATTCGTCGAACAGCTCCTCCACGATCATCAGCGCCTGCTCGCGCATTTCCCCTTCGATGGTCTTGCGCTCGCGGTTGATGCCGTCCAGCGTGCGCGCCAGTTCGTCGGCCCGGCCGGCGTCGTCGGTCAGCAGGCATTCGATGCCCAGCGTCATGTCGGCCAGGCGACCGGCCGCGTTCAGGCGCGGGCCGAGGGCAAAGCCGAAGTCGAAGGCGCTGGCCTTGGCGGGCTGGCGCGCGGCCACGGCGAACAGCGCGGCCATGCCGGGCGGCATGGCGCCGGCGCGCACGCGCTTGAGGCCCTGCGCCACCAGGCGGCGGTTGTTGGCGTCGAGCTTCACCACGTCGGCCACCGTGCCCAGGGCCACCAGCGGCAGCAAGCTGTCTATCTTCGGTTGTGTCTTGGCGTCGAACACCCCGCGCTCGCGCAGTTCGGCGCGCAGCGCCAGCAGCACGTAGAACATCACCCCCACACCGGCGATGCTCTTGCTCTCGAAGCCGCAGCCGGGCTGGTTGGGGTTGACGATGGTGCAGTCCTGCGGCAGCACCACCGCACCGTCGATGACCGCGGGCAGGTGGTGGTCGGTCACCAGCACGTTCAGGCCGGCTTCCCGCGCGGCGCGCACGCCGGCCACGCTGGCGATGCCGTTGTCCACCGTGACCAGCCAGTCGGCGCCGCGCTGCTTCACGCGCTGCGCGATGGACGGCGTGAGACCGTAGCCGTCGGTCACGCGGTCGGGCACCAGGAACTCGACCTTGTCCCAGCCCAGCGGCGCGCCCAGCAGCTTGAGGCCGCGCACGCCCACGGCGCAGGCGGTGGCGCCGTCGCAGTCGTAATCGGCCACGATGCAGATGCGCTGGCCGGCGGCCATGGCGTTGGCCAGCAGCTGCGCGGCCTCTTGTGCGCCTTTCATCTGCGCGGGTGGGATCAGCAGGGCGAGTGCGTCGTCCAGCTGTTCTTTGGCGGTGATGCCGCGGGCGGCGAACAGGCGGGCCAGCAGCGGGTGCAGGCCGGCCTGTTCCAGCGCCCAGGCGGCGCGCGGCGGCACGTCGCGGGTGATGATCTTCATAGGTCTTTCAGGGTGTCGCCGATCGGCGCGGTGCCGAACAGACTCTTGATCGAACGGCCCAGCCGCGCGAAGGCGCTGGCGGGGGCGGTGGTCCAGGTGCGGGCGTGGCGTTCGCCGCAGAGGGTGAGCGTGACGGACTCGCCGCGCTGTGCGGCGGCCAGCAGTGCTGCGATGTCGGTGCGGTCCAGCGCCTGCCAGGCCGTGGTCCACGCCGGCCAGTCGCCGCGCAGGGCGGCCTGGCGCAGGCCGTCGGGCATGGCGGGGGGTGCCTGCAGGGTGGGCGCTGCGTCCAGCGCGCCCGCGCCGTGCACCCAGAAGCCGTTGACCGCGAGCTGCCCCTGCGCGGCGCGGGCGTCGTGCACCGGGTGGCTGTAGAACAGCATCTGCGCTTCGCTCTGCAGGCGCTGCAGCAGGCGGGCGCCGGTGGGGTTGGCGGGGCTGGGGGGCATCCAGTCGCCCACCTGGCGGCCGCTCACGCGGTCCAGGCTGGCGCAGGCGATGCCGCGCAGCGGCTCGCCGCTGGCGTGCCATTCGGTCGCGCTGTCCCAGCGCAGGGTGATGCCGTCTTCGGCGCACAGCGGCGCGAAAGCATCGAACAGCGCGCGCGAATCGGCGGCGTCCAGCCCCAGCTGGGCGCCGGGCAGCAGGTTCACTTGGCCGGTGGCCACCTGGTAGTGGCAGAGGCTGAACCAGGCCTGGGGCGCGGTGGGCGCGTCGCTCTGCGCCGCCGCCCAGGGGATGCCGCCGTCGGCCACCGGCAGGCCCAGCGCGCGGGCCAGGGCGCGCTCGTGCGGCGGGCTCAGGCTGTGGTCGTCGTCGCGGTCGGCGGGCTGTTCGGCCAGCCGTGGCAGCAGGGCCTGCAGGTTCGGCAGGTTCGGCAGGGCCAGGCCGGACAGCAGGGCCTGGCATTCGGGCGCGCTGGCGGCGGCAAAGGGGATCAGCAGCTGGGTGGACACGGGTGGGCGGGGTGGGCGTGAAGCGGTGGGGCGATTGTCGGGGATGCCACAATCCCCCAAAGCCTCCGGACCCATGCAGACCCCCTACGAACTCATTCTCGGCTGGCGCTACACGCGCGCTGGCCGCGCCACGCGGCGCAACGGCTTCATCTCCTTCATCTCGGGCGTGTCCATGCTGGGCATCGCGCTGGGCGTGGCCGCGCTG
Organism: Hydrogenophaga sp.; assembly: GCF_031426985.1. Classification (GTDB taxonomy): domain Bacteria; phylum Pseudomonadota; class Gammaproteobacteria; order Burkholderiales; family Burkholderiaceae_C; genus Hydrogenophaga. Next base: position 7,000 of record NZ_JASJOY010000080.1, on the reverse strand, counting down.
ATCATCGTGCTGTCGGTGATGAACGGCTTCCAGAAGGAGGTGCGCGACCGCATGCTGGGCGTGCTCTCGCACATCGAAGTCTTCGAGCCCGGTGGCCAGGCCATCCCCAACCTGGACGCGACGCTGGCGACGATCAAGAGCAACCCCGAGGTGCTGGGCGCCGCGCCCTTCGTGGGCGCGCAGGCGCTGTTGGCGCGCGGCGAGGACATGAAGGGCACGCTGGTGCGCGGCATCGACCCGGCGCTGGAGCCCTCGGTCACCGACCTCGCGGCCGACCTGTCGAAAACCGTGCTGCCGCGCCTGGTGCCCGGCGCGTTCGGCGTCATCCTGGGCGGTGAGCTCGCACGCAGCCTGGGCGTGGGTGTGGGCGATGTGGTGACCCTGATCGCGCCCAGCGGCCAGGTCACGCCGGCCGGCGTGGTGCCCCGCATCCGCCAGATGACGGTGGTGGGTACCTTCGATTCGGGCCACTTCGAATACGACTCGGCGCTGGCCCTGCTGCACCAGGACGACGCGGCACGCATCTTCCGCGTCGAGGGCCCGACGGGCGTGCGCGTGAAGATCAAGAACCTGCACGAGGCGCGGGAAGTAGCCATTGCCCTGGCGGCGGAACTTGACACCGGCCTGCTGGTGCGCGACTGGACGCGCCAGAACCGCACCTGGTTCGCGGCGGTGCAGCTGGAAAAACGCATGATGTTCATCATCCTCACGCTCATCGTGGCGGTGGCAGCGTTCAACCTCGTGTCCACCCTGGTGATGACGGTGACCGACAAGCGCGCCGACATCGCCATCCTGCGCACGCTGGGCGCGAGCCCGCGCAGCATCATGGGCATCTTCATGGTGCAGGGCGCCATGGTGGGCATCATCGGCACCGGCGCCGGCCTGCTGCTGGGCCTGGGCGTGGCGTTCAACATCGACACCCTGGTGCCCGCACTCGAACGCCTGCTGGGCGCGAGCTTCCTGCCACAGGACGTGTACCTCATCAGCCGCATGCCCAGCGACCCGCAGCAGGGCGACATCGTGCCCGTGGGGCTGATCTCGCTGGTGCTGGCCTTTGTGGCCACCATCTACCCGAGCTGGCGCGCGAGCCGCGTCAATCCCGCAGAGGCATTGCGTTATGAGTGACGTCGTTCTCCAGGCGCAAGGCCTGACCAAGCGCTTCACCGAGGGCCGGCTGGACGTGACCGTGCTGCAGGGCGTGGATCTGACGGTGCGCAGAGGCGAAACCGTGGCCATCGTCGGCGCCTCGGGTTCCGGCAAGAGCACGCTGCTGCACCTGCTGGGCGGGCTGGACGCGCCCACCTCGGGCAGCGTGCAGCTCATGGGGCAGAACCTGGCCGGGCTGAGCGCCGCGCAGCAGGGTGTGCTGCGCAACCAGCACCTGGGTTTTGTCTACCAGTTCCACCACCTGCTGCCCGAATTCAGCGCACGCGACAACGTGGCCATGCCGCTGTGGATCCGCCGCATGGCGCGCCCGGCGGCGGCGGCGCAGGCGGCGAACATCCTCGCGCGGGTGGGGCTGTCGGAGCGCCTGGCGCACCGGCCGGCCGAGCTCTCCGGGGGCGAGCGCCAGCGCGTGGCGATCGCGCGCGCGCTGGTCGCGCAGCCGGCCTGCGTGCTGGCCGACGAGCCCACCGGCAACCTCGACCGTGCCACCGCCGACGGCGTGTTCGAGCTCATGATGCAGCTGGCGCGCCACCAGGGCACGGCCTTTGTGGTCGTCACCCACGACGAAGCGCTGGCCGCCCGCTGCGGCCGCGTGCTGCGCCTGACCACCGGCGTGCTGACGTGAAGCACCCCCTGCGCCGCTGCGCGCGCCTTGCAGGCCGCGTCACCGCCAGAGGCGATGCCTCTTCGTCCCGTCCAAGCCTGCGCAGGCAGGCTTGGGAGCCACGGTCCTCAGCCCCCTCTGTGGCGCGCCTGCGGCGCTTCGAGGGGGACGCACCCTGTGGCCCGGCGAAGCCGGTTCCACGGGTGCCCTGGTCTGGGGCGCGTGCGCCGGGCGGTGAACAACCGACCTGATACGGTCCGGCCATGTGGATCGACACCCACGCGCACCTGGACGCCCCCGAGTTCGGCGTTGACCACGCCCTGGCCCTGAGCGCCCGGGCGCTGGCGCGCGAACGGGGCGTGGGGCTGTGCGTGATCCCGGCGGTGATGCGGCAGAACCTGGACACGGTGCGCCTGCTGGCCCACCGCACCGGCGATGCCTACGCGCTGGGCATCCACCCGCTGTACGTGCCGCAGGCCCGCGACGAAGACCTCGATGCACTGGACGCCGCGCTGACCGCGCACCACGGCGACCCGCGCCTGGTGGCGGTGGGCGAGATCGGGCTGGACTTTTTTGTGCCCGCGCTGTGCACACCCGCCATGCGCGAGCGGCAGGAACGCTTCTACCGCGCGCAGCTGCGGCTGGCGCGGCAGCACGGCCTGCCGGTGATCCTGCACGTGCGCAAGAGCGCCGACACCTTGCTCAGGCACCTGCGCGAGCTGCCCACCGGTGGAGGCATTGCGCACGCGTTCAACGGCAGCGCGCAGCAGGCGCAGGCCTTTCTGGACCTGGGCTTTTCGCTCGGTTTCGGCGGCGCGGTGACTTTTGAGGCCGCCTTGAAGCTGCGGCAACTGGCGACGGCCTTGCCGCTGCCGGCCCTGGTGCTGGAAACCGATGCGCCCGACATCCCGCCGCACTGGCTGTACGCCACGGCCGCCGAGCGCGCGGCCGGCCAGCCGCAGGGGTTGAACACGCCGGCCGAGCTGCCGCGCATCGGCGCGGTGATCGCCGGCTTGCGCGGCATGACCGCCGAGGCGCTCGCCACGGCGACCACCGCCAACGCACAACGCGTGCTGCCGCGGCTGGCGGCGCTGCTGCCCGCATGACCCGGCTGGTGGGTCTGCCACCGGTGATGGCGCCGGACACGCGGCTGCTGGTGCTGGGCAGTTTCCCGGGCGTGGCCTCGCTGCGCGCGCAGCGCTATTACGGCCACCCGCAGAACCAGTTCTGGAAGATCCTCGGTGCGCTGTGGTCCGTGGACCTGATGGCCTTGTCTTACGAGCAGCGCCTCGACGCGGTGCGCGCGCACGGCCTGGGCATCTGGGACGTGTACGGCGCCTGCGAACGCGAAGGCAGCCTGGACACCGCCATCCGCCACGCCGAACTCAATGATTTCGCCTGGTTGCAGCAGCAGTGTCCTCGCTTGAGGGCAGTCGCGCACAACGGGGGCGAAAGTTTCCGCCACGCCAAGCACATGCGGGCGCTGGGCTTGCCGGTGCACCAGCTGCCATCCACCAGCCCGGCGAACGCCAGCTGGTCGTTCGAGCGCAAGCTGGCGGCGTGGGGCGAGGTCTTCCGGCTGCATGGGCTGGCTTAGACCTCGCGAGTTGGCGACGCCGGGGTGCGCTGCGCCGCGAATGTCCCCCGGCGGCTGCGCCGCCTCAGATATGTTGCCCCCACGCTCCACCGCTGTGCGGGTCGCTGCCCCCCATGGGGGCTGATCCGGCTTGGGGCGGCCCGGCGCCGGATCCTTTATTTCGCTCTGCAGCACACCCCGATGCCGCCCACCGATGTGGTTAGTCGTGTGTCAGGGTTGCGTGCAGGACGCGGGCGTCGGGTGGCCGACGCAGCGAAATAAAGGAGGAGGGCCGGAACGGCCCGGGGGACATTCGCGGAGTCGGCCGCGCGGCGACCGCGTCCCCGCGAGGTATTGGCCCGCAACGGCCATACAAAAAGACAAAGCCGCCCGGCGCGAACACCGGGCGGCTTTCAATCAACGGTTGAGACTCAGCCTACCGTGCGATGGGCCATGGGGGTCTCGGGAACGGGGTAACCCGCCGCACCGAAAGTGGCCACGATGGCCTTGTGCGTGTCGAAGTAGACCTGCCAGTAGTGGTCGGTGTGTGTGTAGGGGCGCACACACAGCAGCGGGCCTTCGGGCGTGAACTGCAGGATCTCGATGTCCGGCGCCGGGGCGTCCTTCACGTTGGCGATGGCGGCGATGGCCGGGCGCAGGCGGGCGATGGCGTCCTGCACGTCCACGCTGTTGGCCACCTTGGCCACGCAGTCCACGCGGCGGAACGGCTCGGTGCTGAAGTTCTGGATGTTGTCGCCGAACACCTTGTTGTTGCCCACCACGGTCATCACGTTGTCGGGCGTGAGGATGGTGGTGGCGAACAGGCCCAGTTCCTTGACCGTGCCCAGCGTGCCGCCGGCGCTGATGAAGTCGCCCACCTTGTAGGGCCGCAGCACCTGCAGGAACAGGCCGGCCGCGAAGTTGCCCAGCATGCCGCTCCAGGCCGCGCCGATGGCCAGACCCGCGCCGGCCAGCAGGGCCGCGAAGGACGTGGTCTTGATGCCGAAGATGTCCAAGATGGCCAGCACCAGGATCAGCGTCAGCATGACCGAGATGATGGACTTGAGGTAGTGGATCAGCGTGGCGTCGAGCTTCTTGCCCTTTTCCAGGCCCGCAGCAATCAGCCGCACCGCCAGGCCGATGAGCCAGCGGCCGATGATCCAGGCCGCGATCGCGCCCAAGATCTTCAGACCGAAGTCCGCGCCCTGGGTGCTCAGGAAATTCCAGACAACTTCCATGTTCATAATTGTTCCTTTCAAAGGTTCAGATGCTCTCGACGCAGTATTCCCCCGCTTCATGCCCCGGTGATGACACCGGGCCCGCCACCTTGCCGGCAGCCGTGTCATTGTGCGCTGCACTGTGGCTTTCTGACGCCACCATCGGAGGCCGCGCATGAAGGCCGGCGCCAACGCCGCCGCCCGCCGCCGCACCGGGGTGCAGACCCTGCCGGATGTGACGATCTCCGAAGACAGCGAGGTGCGTTTCCTGCACCTGGGCACCGAATGGATCCAGGGCTCCATGCTGCTGGACGCGCCGTTCGACATCGAGCTCGATTACGTCCAGCGCATGGTGGCCTGGTTGCTGTTCGTCGAGCCCGACACCGTGCCCAAGCGCCGCGCGCTGCAGCTGGGCCTGGGCTCGGCCGCGCTGACGAAGTTCCACTTCAAGAAGCTGCGCATGGACACCACCACCATCGAGATCAACCCCCAGGTGCTGGCGGTGTGCCGCCAGTGGTTCAAGCTGCCGGACGACGGGCCGCGCCTGCGCGTGGTGCTGGCCGATGCGGGTGAAGAAATCCGCAACCCGGCCTACACCGGCCAGATCGACGCGCTGCAGGTGGATTTGTACGACCACGAGGCCGCCGCGCCCGTGCTCGACAGCCCCGACTTTTACGCCGACTGCCGATCGGTGCTGAGCGACGAGGGCGTGATGACGGTGAACCTGTTCGGCCGCGACGCGAGTTACGAGCGTTCGCTGCAGAGCATCTGCGCCGCGTTTGGCGACGACGCGGTCTGGGCCTTCAAGCCCACGCGCGAGGGCAACACCATCGTGCTGGCGCAGCGCACGGCCGAGCGGCCCACGCGCATGCAGCTGCTGGCGCGGGCCGAAGAGATCCAGTCGCGCTGGGGGCTGCCCGCCGTGAAGTGGCTCAAGATCTTCAAACCCGCTCATTGAGTGAGCGCGCGACGTCCATGAAAACGCCTGTGAAACCCCACGCCCCTGCCACCCAGAACGGCCCGATCGACTGGCGCGTGCTGGTGGGCTGGTTGCGCGAGGACGGTGTCATCAGCGCTGACGAGGCGGCCCGCACCGTGGCGCGCTGTGCCAGTGCACAGAGCACACTGCACCCGCTGGAGCGGCTGGCCGTGGTGGGCGTGGCGCGCACCGACGGCACGCTGCTGGACGTGGAAGCGCTGGCGCAATGGCTGGCGCCGCGCTGCGGGCTGGACTACGTGCGCATCGACCCGCTGAAGGTGGACGTGGCCAAGGTGGCCGACGTGATGAGCGCGGCTTACGCCGAGCGCCACCACGTGCTGCCGGTGCTGGTGGGGCCGGCCGAGGTGGTGGTGGCCACGGCAGAGCCCTTCATCCGCGACTGGGTGCCCGAGGTGGAACGCCAGAGCCGCCGCCGCGTGCGCCTGGCGCTGGCCAGTCCGGGCGAGATCAAGCGCTACACGGCCGAGTTTTTTGCGCTGGCCAAGTCGGTGCGCGCGGCCAGCAAGAGCGGCGGCCAGAACGCCATGGCCAGCTTCGAACAGCTGGTGGAACTGGGCAAGAGCAACAAGCAGCTGGACGCCAACGACCAGGGCGTGGTGCAGGTGGTGGACTGGCTGTGGCAATACGCATTCGACCAGCGCGCCAGCGACATCCACCTGGAGCCGCGGCGCGAACAGGGTGTGATCCGTTTCCGCATCGACGGCGTGCTCCACCCGGTTTACCAGATGCCCATGGGCGTGATGAGCGCCATGACCGCGCGCATCAAGCTGCTGGGCCGCATGGACGTGGTGGAAAAGCGCCGCCCGCAGGACGGCCGCATCAAGACCTTGCGCCCGGGCCGCGGCGCCGAGCGCGGCGAAGAGGTGGAAATGCGCCTCTCGACCCTGCCCACCGCCTTTGGCGAGAAACTGGTCATGCGCATCTTCGACCCGGACTCGACGGTCAAAGACCTGACCGCGCTGGGCTTTGCGCCGCACGACGCGCAGCGCTGGGAAGACCTGACCCGCCGCCCGCACGGCATCGTCCTGGTGACCGGCCCCACCGGCTCGGGCAAGACCACCACGCTCTACGCCACGCTCAAGCGCCTGGCCACCGAAGAGGTGAACGTCAGCACGGTCGAGGACCCGATCGAGATGATCGAGCCCGCCTTCAACCAGACCCAGGTGCAACCCCACCTGGACCTGGACTTCGCCCAGGGCCTGCGCGCGCTGATGCGGCAGGACCCGGACATCATCATGGTCGGCGAGGTGCGCGACCTGGCCACCGCCGAGATGGCGGTGCAGGCCGCGCTGACCGGCCACCTGGTCTTCACCACGCTGCACACCAACGACGCGCCCAGCGCCGTCATGCGCCTGATGGAGCTGGGCATCCCGCCCTACCTCATCAACGCCACCGTGCTGGGCGTGCTGGCGCAGCGCCTGGTGCGCACCCTGTGC
>NZ_JASJOY010000079.1:0-9630 GCF_031426985.1 Hydrogenophaga sp. | reverse complement strand
GCTTGTACAGGTTGTTCAGCACCACCTCGGGCACTTCGCCGCGCTTGAGCTCGATCACCAGGCGCATGCCGGACTTGTCCGACTCGTCCTGGATGTGGCTGATGCCTTCGATCTTCTTCTCGTGCACCAGCTCGGCGATGCGCTCCTGCAGCGTCTTCTTGTTGACCTGGTAGGGGATCTCGTCAACGATGATCGCCTGGCGCTGGCCCTTGTCGATGTCCTCGAAATGGCACTTGGCGCGCATCACCACGCGGCCGCGGCCGGTGCGGTAGCCGTCCTTGACGCCGTTGATGCCGTAGATGATGCCGCCGGTGGGGAAGTCCGGCGCCGGGATGATTTCCATCAGCTCGTCGATGGTGCAGTCCGGGTTCTTGAGTGAGTGCAGGCAGGCGTCCACCACCTCGTTGAGGTTGTGCGGCGGGATGTTGGTGGCCATGCCCACCGCGATGCCGCCCGAGCCGTTGACCAGCAGGTTGGGCAGGCGGGTCGGCAGCACCAGCGGTTCTTTCTCCGAGCCGTCGTAGTTCGGGCCGAAGTCCACCGTCTCCTTGTCGATGTCCGCGAGCATCTCGTGCGCGATCTTGGACATGCGGATTTCGGTGTAACGCATGGCGGCGGCGTTGTCGCCGTCCACCGATCCGAAGTTGCCCTGGCCGTCCACCAACATGTGACGCAATGAAAAATCCTGCGCCATTCGCACAATCGTGTCGTACACCGCGCTGTCGCCGTGCGGGTGGTACTTACCGATCACGTCGCCGACGATACGGGCCGACTTCTTGTACGGCCGGTTCCAGTCGTTGTTGAGCTCGTGCATCGCGAACAGCACACGCCGGTGCACCGGCTTGAGGCCGTCGCGCGCATCGGGCAAGGCGCGCCCCACGATCACGCTCATCGCGTAATCGAGGTAGCTGCGGCGCATCTCCTCTTCCAGACTGATGGGCAAGGTCTCTTTAGCGAACTGGGTCATGGGTGGAGGCGGCGTGACGGGATGAAACAGAAAGGCAACATGACATTTTAGTGGGCGGCCGCCAGCACGCCGCCGCGCGCAACATGTTGTTCATCCACAACGAAGCCGGGCAGTAGGTCTAAAGTGGTGTCGCCGAGGACCAGCCCGCCAAGGCGGCTGCACACATGCTTGTGGCACAATAAATTCAACGTTTTGAGTGGTGGTCACTTCAAGCGTCATTGTTGATATCCAGCCCCCCGGGGTTCATTACGAGGAAAACCATGAAAAAACTGAACAAAGTGGCAATGCTGATTGCAACCGCCGCCATGGCTTCGGCTGCCGGCGCCCAGACCATCGACAACTGGCGCGACGCTTCTTCCAACCTGGTGTGGAAGAACGGCACCAACGAACTGTGCTGGCGCGATGCCAACTGGACCCCCGCCACCGCCGCCCAGGGCTGCGACGGCGCCATCGTGCCCAAGGCCGCTCCTGCACCGGCACCGGCCGCTGCTCCCGCACCGGCACCGGCCGCTGCTCCGGCTCCCGCTGCTGCGGCTCCCGCTCCGGCCCCGAAGCCCGCACCCGCTCCGGCCGCCACCAAGGTGACCTACGCTGCCGATGCCTTCTTCGACTTCGACAAGGCTGTGCTCAAGCCCGAAGGCAAGGCCAAGCTGGACGATCTGTCCGACAAGGTCAAGGGCATCAACCTGGAAGTGGTGATCGCTGTGGGTCACACGGACTCCACCGGTAAGGCTGGCTACAACCAAGCCCTGTCCAACAAGCGCGCCGAAGCTGTCAAGGCTTACCTGGTGAGCAAGGGCATCGAAAGCAACCGCGTCTACACCGAAGGCAAGGGCATGGACCAACCTGTGGCCGACAACGCCACCAAGGAAGGCCGCGCCAAGAACCGTCGCGTGGAAGTCGAAGTGGTCGGCACCCGCACCAACAAGTAATTCCTCCGGATCGCTTGAAAAAAACCGCGCTTCGGCGCGGTTTTTTTATGCGCTGGCGATAATCGAAACATGAACCCTACCGTGAACGCCGACCCGGCCGAACTGGCCAAATTTTCCGATCTGGCCCACCGCTGGTGGGACCCCGAAAGCGAGTTCCGCCCCTTGCATCAGATCAACCCGTTGCGGTTGAACTGGATCGACGGCCTGGCCGCGCTGGCCGGCAAGACCGTACTGGATGTGGGTTGTGGTGGTGGCATCCTGTCCGACTCCATGGCCCGCAAGGGTGCTCAGGTAACGGGCATCGATCTGTCCACCAAGGCGCTGAAGGTGGCGCAGCTGCACGCGCTGGAGGCGGGCACGTCCGGCGTGCACTACCGTGAGGTCAGTGCCGAGGCGCTCGCAGCCGAAGCGCCAGCCTCGTTTGATGTGGTGACCTGCATGGAGATGCTGGAGCATGTGCCCGATCCCGCTTCGGTGGTGCGGGCGTGTTCGCAGCTGGTCAGGCCCGGTGGCTGGGTGTTTTTCTCCACCATCAACCGCAACCCCAAGTCCTTTCTGTTTGCCATCGTGGGAGCTGAATACCTGTTGCAGATGCTGCCCAAAGGCACGCACGAGTACGCCAAGATGATCCGGCCCAGTGAGCTGGCCTCCTATTGCCGCCAGGCCGACCTGGAGCTGGCACAGACCCAGGGCATGGAATACAACCCCATCACGCGCCGGTACTGGCTCAGCGGCGACACCAGCGTCAACTACCTGCTGGCCACCCGCAAGGCATGAAGCGGCCCGCATTTGCCGTGCAGGCGGTGCTGTTCGATCTGGATGGCACTCTGGTGGACAGTGCGCCCGATCTGGCCCTGGCAGCCGAACGCATGCGGGCCGCCCGTGGCCTGCCAGCCTTGCCGATGGCGGGCTACCGCCCCCATGCCAGCGCAGGTGCGCGCGGCATGTTGCGGATCGCATTCGGCCTGACGCCGGACGACGAACGCTACGACGTTTTCAGGCAGGAGTTTCTGCACGAGTACACCCAATGCCTGCTGCACAGCACAGACTGCTTTGATGGCGTGGCCGAACTGGTGGACGCGCTTGAACGCATGCGCCTGCCCTGGGGCATCGTCACCAACAAGGCGCAGCGTCTGACGGCCCCGGTGCTGGCGGGGCTGCCCACGCTGGCGCCAGCCGGGGCGGTGGTCTGCGGCGACACGTTGCCCAGGGCCAAACCACACCCCGATCCGCTGCTGGAAGCGGCTCGGCGTCTGGGGGCGGCGCCTGCGGCCTGCCTGTATGTGGGCGATGACGAGCGCGACATCGTGGCCGGACGCGCCGCCGGCATGTTCACCGTGGCCGCGCGCTACGGTTATCTGGGCGAAAGCGGGGAAACTGGGCACTGGGCGGCGGACGCCGAGGTGAATTCGCCGCTGGAGGTCTTGAAATTGCTCCAACTGCCTTAAACTCCCGTGTTCAGGGGCTGCACTGGTTTCGACGTGGGTTCGGGCACGCAGCAGGGCATGTCGAGGTTCTGTCACCTCGTAAAACCGCAGAAAAAAACTAACTGCAAACGACGAACGTTTCGCACTCGCCGCTTAATCCGGTGAGCCTTGCAACAGCAGGCCGATAGGCTGGGCAAGGGCGGTCGCAAGACTGTCCAGGCTGCAAGGGAATTCATATCGGCTGGCATGTCACCGGGTACCTTGGTGATGTGCGAGATTCAAGGGTACTGGCCTGATGCGTAGCGTGCCGCTGCGCGACGCACTGGGCGAGATCCAAATCAGACGGCTACACATGTAGAACTGCGCGAAGAAGGCTTGCGGACGGGGGTTCAAATCCCCCCAGCTCCACCACCTATCAAAAAAGCCCCGAAGCCATCAAAGCTTCGGGGCTTTTTTACTGGTTTGCGACCATTTCGCAGGTCGGTTCTAAGAAGTGACTTGGCATGCTGCAATTGCAGGAGATTCTTTTTTCTCAGGGGTTTGGCACTCGACGCGTCTGCTGCGGTCTGGTCCAGCAGGGGCTGGTGCAGATTGGCGAGGACAGACGGCCCTGCGTGGACCCGACCGAGGTGCTGGAAGAAGAGGGGCTGGTGTTCTGGGTGCAGGGCGAGCGCTGGGCCTACCACCGGCTGGCTTACCTGTTGCTGAACAAGCCTGCGGGCACCGAGTGCTCGCAAAAACCCAGCACCTACCCCAGCATCTACACCCTGTTGCCGGCGCCTTTGCGCACGCGCGGCGGCGGTGCGGCGGCTGGGGTTCAGGCGGTCGGCCGCCTGGACCAGGACACCACGGGGCTGCTGCTGCTGTCCGATGACGGCAAGTTCATCCACCGTCTGACGTCGCCCCGCCACCATGTGCCCAAGGTGTACGAGGCGCAGGTCAAGCATCCGCTGGACGAGCGCCAGATCGCGCGCCTGCTCGAAGGTGTGGTGCTGGACGACGATCCGCGCCCGGTGCGTGCGCAGGCGGCCGAGGCGGTGACCGGGCAGCACCTGCGCCTGACGCTGACAGAGGGAAAGTACCACCAGGTCAAACGCATGGTGGCCGCGGTGGGCAACCGGGTGGAAGGGCTGCACCGCTCGTCCATCGGCGGACTTGCACTGGACGATTCGCTCCCGCCGGGCCAGTGGCGGTGGCTGAGCGCGGACGAAGTGCGTGCCTTGGTAGAGAAGCAGGCAGCCTGATCGCGTGGATCGACAGGCGAATCAGAGCAGATCGCCCTTGCGGCTGTCCAGCGGCACCAGGAAGGAGTTGTCCTGCCACTGCGAACCGAAGTCGCTGGTACGCGAGTCGCCCGTGGTGCTGGAGGGCCAGTTGGACAGGGGACTGAAGTCGCTGTGGCGGATGTTGCGCTGGCGGCTGATGGCCGAGCGCAGGTTGGCCTGTGCGGCGATGATGGCGCGCTCCTCCTGCTCGCGCTCGCGCATGCTCTGTGCGGTGGGGGATTCGCCCAGAAACTCGGCCCGGATTTCGGCCACGGTGGGCAGGCTGCTGGAGCGGACCACCCAGTAAGGCAGGCCACACTGGGTCAGCAGCGAGTGCTTGAGCATGCGGGTGCTGCGCGGCAGTGCGTTCTTGCCGGGCACGTCCAGGCAGCCGATCACCTTGCCGTCGGCCTTGCAGATGGTGAAGGTGCAGTACACCCCACCCAGCAACCGGTACCAATGCATGCCCTGTTCTCTGTCGCGCGGCAGCGTGAAACGCGTCACCGGCAGCTTGATCATGATGTGATGGTCGTAGAAGGCGCGGGCCAGCCAGTGCCAGACGCGGGCTTCTTCGCTGTTGACCAGAGCGCGGGTGCTCAGCGGCCAGTGCTTGGGGATGCGGCGTTGCTCACGCGCCTGACGGGTTGCCCAGGCACGGTGCAGCAGCGCGCCCAGCACCAGCAAAGCGGGTACCAAGGCGGTGAGCAACCAAGGGTCGTTCCAGGAGGTCATGTGGGCGTGGGGCGCGGCCGTTGGGAAAACGGCCGGATATGTATCAAAGTGTATTGACTTGGTGCACCGCTGGCTGTGGATCGGGCACCGCTGATCGGTCGGGAGCGTGAATTGTTCTCGGTTTGTCGTCCGGCGGGGGCCCGCCGGGCCGGCGGACAGATCAGAGCAGCCTTCCCCAGGCCGGCCGCCGGCCGTCCGTGCACTGGCTGGAGTGGCCTGTGATGGACGACGGTGTGCAGCCCCGCAAAACCGTGGTGATGGCACCCTGCCGCCACAGCGCCCGGCGGCGACCGATGCGGTTGTCCTGGATCCTTCGGACCAGGGCCTCCAGGGTGGGGGTGGGCGTGTGCATGTGGGGTCCGGAAGACAAAAGCCCTGGATTCTGCCCACAGGCCTGTCGGGCGTACATCCCGCAAACAGGGGGGCGCCCACCCCGGTGCCGGGTGGGGTGTGCTGTCTACGGCAGTGCGGCCAGAAAGGGCGCGATGGCAGCGGTGAGCGCGTCGGGCTGGTCGCGGTGCGGGCTGTGGCCGCAGGCGGGGAGGGCGACCGTTCGGGCGTGCGGCGCGGCCAGCGCGATTGCCCGCAGTTGTTCCAGCGTGCCGTATTCGTCGCCTTCGCCCTGCACCGCGAGCAGTGGTGCATGAATGAGGCGGCAGTCCAGCCGGATGTCGAAGGCCCGGAACGCGGGGCTGAGCCAGACATCGTTCCATTGCCAGAAGGCGTTGTCCACGTCGGCGTGGTAACGCGCCAGGCGTTGGCGCAGGCCTTTGCCGTCGGTGTCGGGGGCTGCGCTGGCCCGGTACAGGTCCCGCGCGGCGGCGATCGCTTGCAGCGCCACGTCTTCCACCCAGACGTGCGGTGCGATCGCCACGCAGGCGCTGACGGGGTGCTGGCTGGCGTGCAGCAGCGCGATGCTGGCACCGTCGGAGTGGCCGATCAGCACCGGCCGCTCGATGCCCAGGCCCTGCAGCAGGCGCGGCAGCACCTGGAACGCCTCGATGTGCATGTAGTCGGGTTCGTGGCGGCCGATGTGCCATGCACCGTTCTGGCGCGGCGTGCCGCGCACGTCGGCCACCGGGTCGGACTGGCCGTAGCCCCGCCGTGAATACAGCCAGCCGGCGCGGCCGGTGGCGGCGCACAGTTCCTGCGGCCAGTTGCGCCCGCGCTGCGGCCACATGGCGACGCTGCCCAGGCCTTCGTGCAGGAAGAGCAGCGGCGCGCGGTCGGCCGGTCCGGGGATGTGCGCGGTTTCTAGCCGGATGCCATCGATCTGAATGCTTTGCATTCGCCGCATGGTAGTGGCGTCGGCAGGCCCTGGCTGTCGCCCGAGTCCGGCCGGGCGTGGCGGATGTGGCGAGGAGGAAAGGGGTATTCTCCCGCCATGAGCCTGCTGTTCGATTCCTTCTGGCGCGCCGTGGCGTACTGCATGCACCCGCGGGTGATCGCGCTGTCGTTCCTGCCACTGGTGCTGATGGTGGCGCTGTCTTTCGGCCTGGGGTACTTCTTCTGGGACTCGGCGGTGGCGTCCGTCACCGCCTGGCTCGAAGCCTATGAAATGGTGCAGACCCTGCTGGGCTGGCTCGAGCGCCTGGGCATGTCGTCGCTGCGCACCGTGTTTGCGCCGTTGCTGGTGCTGGTGCTGGCCACGCCCGTCATCGTGCTGTTGTGCCTGCTGCTGGTCGCCGCGTTCATGACGCCGGCCATGGTCGACCTGGTCGGGCAGCGCCGATTTGCGCAGATGGAGCTCAAGCGCGGAGGCTCGCTGCTGGTCAGTGTGTTCTGGTCGCTGGGCTCCACCTTGCTGGCGGTGCTGGCCTTGCTGGTGTCCATGCCGCTGTGGCTGGTGCCGCCGCTGGTGCTGATCCTGCCCCCCTTGATCTGGGGCTGGCTGACCTACCGCGTGTTCGCCTTCGATGCGCTGGCCCTGCACGCCAGTGCGCCCGAACGCAAGGCCATCCTGAAGGCGCACCGGGGCAGCCTGCTGGCCATGGGGGTGCTCAGCGGTTATCTGGGCGCAGCCCCCAGTCTGCTGTGGGCATCGGGGGCCATGTTCATCGCGCTGGCGCCGCTGCTGGTGCCGGTGGCGATCTGGATCTACACCCTGGTGTTCGCGTTCGCCTCGTTGTGGTTCGCGCATTACACCCTGGCGGCGTTGCAGGCGCTGCGGGCGTCGCCGCCAGCAGCCGGCTCGGCCGCGTCCGATGTGATCGACGCGCCTGCGTCTGAGCAGGACCCCCTCGCTCAGGGGCCCTCCACCTCTTTGCCGCCCCCCGCCGCCCCATGAAACCCGCGTTCGGACTCATCATCATCGGCGACGAAATCCTCTCCGGGAAGCGGGCCGACAAGCACCTGCCCAAGGTCATCGAGTTGCTGCAGGCGCGCGGGCTGTCACTGGCCTGGTCGCGCTGCGTGGGCGACGAGCGCGAGCGCATCACCGCTGCACTGCGCGACGCCTTTGCGTCGTCCGATGTGGTGTTTTCCTGCGGCGGCATCGGCGCCACGCCCGACGACCACACGCGCCAGTGCGCGGCGGCCGCCCTGGGCGCCGAACTCGCCCTGCACCCCGAGGCGCGGGACTTGATCGAGCAGCGCATGCGCGACCTCGCCGCCGAACGGGGCGAGGCTTACGACCCTGACCGGCCCGACAACGTGCACCGCTTCAACATGGGGGTGTTCCCGGTGGGTGCGCGCATCATCCCCAACCCCTACAACAAGATCCCGGGCTTCAGCTGCAGCGGCACGGGGGGCGGCACGGTGCATTTTGTGCCCGGCTTTCCGGTCATGGCCTGGCCCATGATCGAGCACCTGCTGGACACCGCATACGCCGCCTGGCACCAGCGTGGCGCCTGGCAGGAACGGTCGGTGGTGGTGATGGGCGCGCTGGAGGCCACCCTCACGCCGCTGATGGAGGCGGTGGAGCGCGAGCACCCGGTGAAGGTTTTCAGCCTGCCCAGTGTGGACCACCCGGAATACGGGCGCCACATCGAACTGGGCGTCAAAGGCACACCCGAGGCGGTGACCGTCGCTTTTGCCCAGCTCCTAGCCGGCCTGCACGCGCACCGTGCGCAGCTGGGCCCTGAATTGGTGCGTTGATGGGTTGCACTGAAATTGTGCATTTCAAACATGAATGCACCATGGTTGTGCGGTCGCTGCGGATGACGCCCAGGACACTGGCCGGTCGGCCCGCACCCAACCGCCGGGCGCCGGTGCCGGCCCTGCCTTGGGGCATGGGCGCTGGGCGATAATCGACAGCGGTGTGCGCCGCGCACCGCCCTCGCGGCACGCGACAGGCTGTCTGGTGGCATAGAAGCTGCTTGATCCGACCCGTCAATCGATTTTTTACCCACCCAGCTACAGGAGCTTTTTGATGGCCAAGACCGTCGCAGACGTGATGCAGATGGTGAAAGACAACGACGTCAAGTTCGTTGATTTCCGTTTCACCGACACCCGTGGCAAATGGCAGCACATTACGATCCCGGTGTCCCAGTTCGGCGAAGACAAGTTCGAAGAAGGTCAGGCCTTTGACGGTTCGTCCATCGCCGGCTGGAAGGGTATCGAGGCTTCCGACATGCTGCTCGCACCCGAGGCCAGCAGCGCGTTCGTCGATCCCTTCGTCGAAGAAACCACCCTGGTGCTGGTCTGCGACGTGATCGAGCCCACCGACGGCAAGGCCTACGAGCGCGACCCGCGTTCCATCGCCAAGCGTGCCGAGACCTACCTCAAGGCGTCCGGCCTGGGCGATACCGCCTTCTTCGGTCCGGAACCCGAGTTCTTCCTGTTCGACGAAGTGCGCTGGAGCAACGAACCCGGCCACAGCTTCTACCAGATCGAAGAGTACGAAGCCCCCTGGAACAGCGGTGCCAAGCTCGAAGGCGGCAACCGTGGCCACCGTCCGCGCCTCAAGGGCGGTTACTTCCCCGTGCCGCCCGTGGACAGCACCATGGACATGCGCAACGAGATGTGCCAGATCCTGGAAGCCGTTGGCGTGCCGGTGGAAGTGCACCACCACGAAGTGGCCGGCGCCGGCCAGTGCGAAATCGGTACCAGGTTCTCGACCCTGGTCGAGCGTGCCGACTGGACCCTGCTGCAGAAGTACGTGATCCAGAACGTGGCCAACGTGTACGGCAAGACCGCCACGTTCATGCCCAAGCCCTACCACGGTGACAACGGTTCCGGCATGCACGTGCACCAGTCCATCTGGAAAGACGGCAAGAACCTGTTTGCAGGCAACGGCTACGCCGGTCTGTCGGAATTCGCGCTGTACTACATCGGCGGCATCATCAAGCACGCCCGTGCCCTGAACG
>NZ_JASJOY010000078.1:0-45692 GCF_031426985.1 Hydrogenophaga sp. | reverse complement strand
CCACCTGGTACGAGAAGAACGACCTCAACACCAGCGACATGCACCCCTTCATCCACCCGCTGTCCACCGCGGTGGACCCGGCCTGGCAGAGCAAGAGCGACTGGGAGATCTACAAGGGTTTCGCCAAGGCCTTCAGCGAGGTCTGCGTCGGCCACCTGGGCGTGGAGAAGGAACTGATGCTCACGCCGCTGATGCACGACAGCCCGTCCGAACTGGCCCAGCCTTTTGACGTGAAGGAATGGAAGAAGGGCGAGTGCGAGCTGATCCCGGGCGTCACCGCCCCGAGCATCACGGTGGTCGAACGCGACTACCCCAACACCTACGCCCGTTTCACGGCCCTGGGCCCGCTGATGGACAAGGTCGGCAACGGCGGCAAGGGCATCGGCTGGAACACCCAGACCGAGGTCGGCCAGCTCAAGGAACTCAACGGCACCGTGCACACCGAAGGCGTGGCCAAGGGCCTGGCCCGCATCGACAGCGACATCGACGCCTGCGAGGTGGTGCTGCAGCTCGCGCCCGAGACCAACGGCCACGTCGCCGTCAAGGCCTGGGAAGCGCTGAGCAAGATCACCGGCCGCGACCACACCCACCTGGCCCTGCACCGCGAAGACGAGAAGATCCGCTTCCGCGACATCCAGGCCCAGCCGCGCAAGATCATTTCGTCGCCGACCTGGTCGGGTCTCGAATCCGAAAAGGTGTCGTACAACGCCGGCTACACCAACGTGCACGAACTGATCCCATGGCGCACCCTCACCGGCCGCCAGCAGTTCTACCTGGACCACCCCTGGATGCTCGCCTTCGGCGAAGGCCTGACCAGCTACCGCCCGCCGGTGGACCTGAAAACGGTGGACGAGATGATCGACCGCAAGCCCAACGGCAACAAGGAGATCAGCCTCAACTTCATCACCCCGCACCAGAAGTGGGGCATCCACAGCACGTACAGCGACAACCTGCACATGCTCACGCTCAACCGCGGCGGCCCGGTGATCTGGCTCAGCGAGGACGACGCCAAGAGCGCCGGCATCGCCGACAACGACTGGGTCGAGCTGTTCAACACCAACGGCGCCATCGCGGCACGGGCGGTGGTCAGCCAGCGCGTGAACCCGGGCATGGTGCTCATGTACCACGCGCAGGAAAAGATCATCAACACCCCCGGTGCGGAGATCACCAACACCCGCGGCGGCATCCACAACTCGGTCACCCGCATCGTGACCAAACCGACCCACATGATCGGCGGCTACGCGCAGTTCAGCTACGGCTTCAACTACTACGGAACCATCGGCACCAACCGCGACGAGTTCGTCATCGTGCGCAAGATGCGCAAGATCGACTGGCTCGACGGCGAGGGCAATGACACGGTTCAGGCTTGATCAGCACAGGAGAAAACAAGATGAAAGTACGTGCCCAAATCGCGATGGTGCTGAACCTGGACAAGTGCATTGGTTGCCACACCTGTTCGGTCACCTGCAAGAACGTCTGGACCAGCCGACCCGGCGTGGAATACGCCTGGTTCAACAACGTCGAAACCAAGCCCGGCATCGGTTACCCCAAGGAATGGGAGAACCAGGACAAGTGGAACGGTGGCTGGGTCCGCAAGGCCGACGGTTCCATCGTCCCCAAGCAGGGTGGCAAGTGGTCGCTGCTGATGAAGATCTTCAGCAACCCCAACCTGCCGCAGATCGACGACTACTACGAGCCCTTCACCTTCGACTACGACCACCTGCAGTCGGCGCCCGAGATGAAGGCCGCGCCCACGGCCCGGCCGCGCAGCCTGATCACCGGCCAGCGCATGGAGAAGATCGAATGGGGCCCGAACTGGGAGGAAATCCTGGGCGGTGAATTCAGCAAGCGTTCGAAGGACAAGAACTTCGACGACGTGCAGAAGGACATCTACGGCCAGTTCGAGAACACCTTCATGATGTACCTGCCGCGCCTGTGCGAGCACTGCCTGAATCCAGCCTGCGTGGCATCCTGCCCCTCGGGCTCGATCTACAAGCGCGAGGAAGACGGCATCGTGCTGATCGACCAGGACAAGTGCCGCGGCTGGCGCATGTGCGTCAGCGGCTGCCCCTACAAGAAGATCTATTACAACTGGCAGACCGGCAAGGCCGAGAAGTGCATCTTCTGCTACCCGCGCATCGAAGCCGGCCAGCCAACCGTGTGCTCTGAGACCTGCGTGGGCCGCATCCGTTACCTGGGTGTGGTGCTGTACGACGCCGACCGCATCGCCGAGGCCGCCAGCGTGCCCGACGAGAAGGACCTCTACCAGGCCCAGCTCGACATCTTCCTCAACCCCAACGACCCGGCCGTGATCGAGCAGGCGCGCAAGGACGGCATCCCCGAGAGCTGGCTCGAAGGCGCGCGCAAGAGCCCGGTCTACAAGATGGCGATCGACTGGAAGGTGGCCCTGCCGCTGCACCCCGAGTACCGCACCCTGCCCATGGTCTGGTATGTGCCACCGCTGTCGCCGATTTCCGCCGCCGCCAACGCCGGCCAGATCGGCAGCAACGGCGAGTTGCCCGACTTCAGCCAGATGCGCATCCCGCTGCAGTACCTGGCCAACCTGCTGACCGCCGGTGACACCGGCCCGGTGGTGCGCGCCCTCGAACGCATGCTGGCCATGCGCGCCTTCCAGCGCGGCAAGCACGTGGACGGCGTGGAAAACCTGAAGGTGCTGGAGCAGACCGGTCTGACCCGCGCCCAGGTGGAAGAGATGTACCACGTGATGGCGATCGCCAACTACGAGGACCGTTTCGTGATCCCCAGCTCGCACCGCGAGTACGCCGAAAACGCGTTTGACCTGCGCGGAGGCTGCGGCTTCTCGTTCGGCAACGGCTGCTCGGACGGCGCCTCGGAAACGAGCCTGTTCGGTGGCGACAAGCGCCGCACCATCCCGATCCAGTCGGTGGTCTGAAAGGAAGCACGATGAAAAACACCCGTTACTCCCTGCGCGCACTCGCCCGCCTGATCGCCTACCCCGATGCGCAGCTGCGCAGCGAGCTGGACGCCCTGCTGCAGGTGCTGGACGACGAAGACGCCGTGCCGGCCGCGCGCCGCGCCGAGCTGCGCACCCTGGCCGTCAACCTGCAGCGCCAGGACCCGCTGGAGGTGGAAGCCCGCTTCGTCGAGACCTTCGACCGCGGCCGTGCCACCTCGCTGCACCTGTTCGAGCACGTGCACGGCGACTCGCGCGACCGTGGCCCGGCCATGATCGACCTGGTGCAGACCTACGAGAAGGCCGGCCTGTACCTGGCCCCCGAGGAACTGCCCGACCACCTGGGCGTGGTGCTGGAGTTCGCCTCCACCCAGCCGCCCGAGCTGGCCAAGGCCTTCCTGGGCGAGATGGCCCACATCCTCAACGCCATCTTCAGCGCGCTGCTCAAGCGCGAGAGCCCCTACGCCGCCGTGATCGCGGCCGTGCTGGAGCTGGCCGGGCACAAGGCCCAGGCCGTGGCCATCCCGGTCGAAGAGAGCATGGACGAGGCCTGGGCCGAGCCCGAGGCTTTCGACGGTTGCAGCACCCGGGGCCAGAACCGCCCGGGCCAGGCGCAGCCCATCCACATCGTTCGCAAGAACACCTCCACTTCTCAAGGAGTCGCAGCATGAACGGCTTCCACAACTTCGTTTTCGGCATCTACCCGTACATCGCGCTCACCATCTTTTTGCTGGGCAGCCTGATCCGTTTCGACCGCGACCAGTACAGCTGGAAGAGCGATTCCTCGCAGCTGCTGCGCAAGGGCCAGCTGCGCTGGGGCAGCAACCTGTTTCACGTCGGCATCCTGTTCCTGTTCTTCGGCCACAGCGTGGGCATGCTCACGCCGCACGCGCTGTACGAGTCCTTCATGACCGCGGGCGCCAAGCAGCTCATGGCCATGGTCTCGGGCGGCCTGTTCGGCCTGTTCGGTTTTGCCGGCGTCAGCATCCTGCTGCACCGCCGCCTGTCGGACGTGCGCATCCGCGTCACCAGCAAGACCAGTGACATCGTGCTGCTGTGGCTGCTGTGGGCGCAGTTCGCGCTCGGCCTGGCGACCATCCCGCTGTCGGCCCAGCACCTGGACGGCGGCATGATGATGCTGCTGGCCGAATGGGCGCAGCGCATCGTCACCTTCCGCGGTGGCGCGGCCGAGCTGATCGCCGATGCCAGCTGGGTCTTCAAGGCCCACATGTTCCTGGGCATGAGCATCTTCCTGATCTTCCCGTTCACCCGCCTGGTGCACGTGTGGAGCGGCTTCGGCACGCTGGCCTACATCACGCGCCCCTACCAGGTGGTGCGCAGCCGCCGCATCGGCATGACGCCGCAACAGCCGCTGAGCCAGCGGGGCCGCTGACCATGCAACAAGGAACCCCCATGACCGACCGTTCGTCCACCGGCTGCGGCAGCGCGCACTGCGCCTGCTCCGGCCAGATGCAGATCGTGCCCGCCAGCATCAACGGCATCGCCCTGCACGAGCCGGGCGAGGCGCTGGACGCCGAGACCCTGCGCGAGCGGGCCTACGCCGAACTGCTGCGCCAGCGCGCGGTGTTCCGCGGGCTGCTGCCGGGCGCCCACGTGCTGGTCGCGCCCGAACTGAACGCGGCCGAGCGCCACGTGCTCGAGGCCATGACCGACGAGGAGGTCACCTGCCCCGAGCCCACCGACGACGAATGCCGCCGCTACTACGACGCCAACAAGCCGCACTTCATCGTCGGCCAGGCGCTGCATGTGCGGCACATCCTGTTCGCGGTCACGCCCGGTGTGAACGTGCACGCGCTCACCCAGCGCGCCGAAGCCGCCCTGCTGGAGCTGGCGCGCAAGGACGTGCCCCCCGGCCGCTTCGAGCAGCTGGCGGCCGAGCTGTCCAACTGCCCGTCCAGCGCCGAAGGCGGCAGCCTGGGCTGGGTGTCGCCCGAGGACTGTGCCCCCGAACTGGCCAACGAGCTGTTCTTCCAGACCGACTCGCGCTGGGGCATGGGGGTGCATCCGCGCCTGGTGCACACGCGCTTTGGCCTGCACATCATCGAGGTGCTGGGCCGCAAGAAGGGCAACCTGCCGGCCTACGAAGACGTGGCCGAATCGATCCGCCAGCGCCTGCAGCACCAGTCGCGCGCCACCGCGCTGCGGCAGTACATGCGCCTGCTGGTGGGCCAGGCGAAGGTCGAGGGCATCGAGCTCGACGGCGCCGATTCACCCCTGGTGCAGTGAGCACGAAGCCGCCATGCCCGACGAACTGCTGCTGCGCCTGCGCGATTTCCAGGACGACTATTTTCCGCAGCACCAGCAGCGCTTCCAGGACCTGGTGGCCCAGGGCCAGCGCCCCAAGACCCTGTTCATCGGCTGCAGCGACTCGCGCCTGGTGCCCTACCTGCTGACGGGGGCGGCGCCGGGCGAGCTGTTCCTGGTGCGCAACGTGGGCGCCTTCGTGCCGCCCTACGACCAGTCGCACGGTCTGCACGGCACCATGGCGGCGATCGAATTCGCCGTGCTCAGCCTGAAGGTCGAGCACATCATCGTCTGCGGCCACAGCCACTGCGGCGCCATCCGCACCGCCTACGAAGGCGCGCCCGACGAGGCCATCGCGCTCAAGGCCTGGCTCAAGCTGGTCGACGAGGCGCTGCTGCCGGTCAGCCTGGGCCCCGAGGTGCTGCACCGCACAGAACAGCGTGCGGTCGTGCTGCAGCTCGAACGCCTCATGGACTACCCCATGGTGCGCCGCGCGGTCGAGGCCGGGCACCTGAGCCTGCACGGCTGGCACTATGTGATCGAGAGCGGGCAGGTCCACGTGTTCGACGCCGCGCTGGGCGCCTTCGTGCCGGCCGCCGAGGCCTCGCACAGCGGCACCGGTCCCTACCTGGCCTACGTGGAACCCGACGGACAATCTTCGGAATGAACGTTTCCCTGCACCGCTTCGCGTCTTCGGCGCCGGCCGCGCCGACGCTGCCCGACGAGGCGCCCCTGGCCGATGCGCTGCAGGCGCTGATGGACGCGCGCCAGACCGTGCTGCCCAAGCGCCTGGTCGACCCCGGCCCCAGCGCCGCCGAACTGCGCGACTGGCTGGCCTGCGCCACCAGCGCCCCCGACCACGACCGCCTGCGCCCCTGGCGCCTGGTGCTGGTGCCCGCCGCCCAGCGCCCGCGCCTGGGCCAGGCCTTTGCCGACGCCCTGCGCGAACGCGACCCCGCCGCCACCGCCGACCAGCTGGAGCAGGCGCACGACAAAGCCCTGCGCGCGCCGGTGCTGCTGCTGGTGGTGGTCAACGGCGCCTGTGGCGACCCCGAGATCGACCTGAACGAACGCATTCTCTCGGCCGGCTGCGCGGTGCAGAATCTGCTGCTCATGGCCACCGCGCGTGGCTGGGGCTCGGCGCTCACCAGCGGCAAGGCGCTCAAGTCCGGCGCGTTGCGCACGCTGTTCGCGCTCGGCCCGCAAGAGCACGCGCTGTGCTGCCTGAGCGTGGGCACCGCCAGCGCCCGCAAACCCACCCCGCCCCGCCCGGGCGTGCACGAGATCGTGCGCACCCTCACCGACGCCGGCCCCATCGACGGCCTGACCGAAGGCCCGAACCCCGACACCACGCCATGAACATCACCTGCTTTGACGACCTGATCGCCGCCGCCCGCACCCAGCCCACGCCCCAGACCCTGCTGATGGTCTTTGTGGACGTGGAACTGCCCCCCGACGCCAGCCCCGCCGAACGCGCGCGCTTCGAGCAAGGGCAGGGCGGTGCGCTCAGCCCGCGCATGTGCCTGGACCGCACCGCGGCCGAACTGAGCGACTGGGCCAGCCTGGCGGCCGAGGCCGACCAGCAGTCGCGCGAATGGCGCATGGCCATGGTGGCCGCGCTGTCCGGCACGGCCGGCCAGCCCCCCAAGGACGACGCCATCGAACAGGCCCTCAACCGGATGGTCATGGCCGTGCACCAGGGGCAGATCGAGGGCTTCATCCCCTTCGACCGCCAGGGCCAGGCGGTGCACTTCGGGTGAGGCGGCGGGGCCGGACAGTCCCCGAATATGCCCCCCAACAGCCTCGTGAACCGCTGGTCAAAAGACTGTACAAAAAAACAGTAAAAAGGCTATCATGGGCGCACCATGCAGCCCATTCCTCGCCGGCAGGCGGCCCTTGCGCCCCCTGCCGTTCCTGTCTCTGAAGCGCCCCCGGCGCTGGTCCTGCCGCCGGCCGTGGCCGCCGCCGTCTGGCGCGGCGACCAGCTCGGCCACGCGGCCCTGCCCACCCGGCCCAGCGGCTTTGCCGCGCTCGACGCCGAACTGCCCGGCGGCGGCTGGCCCTGCCAGGGCCTGACCGAACTGCTGTGCCCCCAGCCGGGCACGCTGGAATGGCGCCTGCTTGCGCCGCTGCTGCGCGCGCTGTGCCCGGCCGGTGGTCCCGTCGGTGGCTCCGTCGTTGGTGGAGCGGGTGCCACGGCGCGCCCGTCCGCGTCCACCCCGGTGCTGCTGGTGGGGCCGCCGCACCCCCCGCACCCGCCCGGCCTGCGGGCCGACGGCATCAGCGAACGCGGCCTGGTCTGGCTGCAGGCCCACACCATGGCCGAACGCCTGTGGACCACCGAACAGCTGCTCAAGGCCCGCGCGCCGGGCGTGCTGGTGGCCTGGCTGCCGCAGGCCCGACCCGAACAGCTGCGCCGCCTGCAGGTGCTGGCCGGTGCGGCGCAGGGGCCGGTGTTCGTGTGCCGGCCACAGGCCGCCGCGAGCGAAGCCTCGGCCGCGCCGCTGCGCCTGCTGGTGCGGGTGGGGGCGGGGGGCACGGCGGGGGTGGATGACGGCCCCTGGTCGCTGCAGGTCGATCTGCTCAAGCGCCCCGGGCCGCCGCTGGCGCGCACGCTGTGCCTGCCCTCGGTGCCCGGTGGCCTGGGGGCGCTGCTGCCGCCGCGCCTGCGCGTGCCACCCCGGCCTGTGCCGGCCCCTGTTCCTGCCCCAGTGGCGGGCCCTGTCCCGGTTGCTGCCACG
Source organism: Hydrogenophaga sp. (assembly GCF_031426985.1). Taxonomy (GTDB): domain Bacteria; phylum Pseudomonadota; class Gammaproteobacteria; order Burkholderiales; family Burkholderiaceae_C; genus Hydrogenophaga. The sequence continues at coordinate 37,751 of NZ_JASJOY010000078.1, read as the reverse complement.
GCCCTGGAGAACGACCATGTGGTGGTCCGCCCTGCTGCCGCCCGATCCGTCTGGCACTGACGCTGGCGCCGGTGCCCAGGCCCGTGCCGATGCGCTGGCCTGCGCGGCCGCCCGGGCCGACGCGACCGCGCAGGCGCTGGCCCTCTGGGCGCTGCGTTTCACGCCGCGCGTGGCCCGGCTGGACGAAGCCGTGGTCATGGACGTGGCGGCCAGCCTGCGCCTGTTCGGCGGTGCGGCGGCCCTGCGCGAGCGGGTGCAGGCCGAGGCCACCGAGCTGGGCGCCACCCGCATCGCCTGGGCGCCCAACGGCCTGGCCGCGCTGGCGCTGGCCCGTGCGGTGCGAATGGCGCCGGGTGCGCTCTCTGTGCTTGCGGCGCCGGTCGACGCGGCCCCGCTGACCGCGCAGCTCGACCCCCTCCCGCTGACCGTGCTCAGTGCCACCGCGCCGCACCGGCAGACGCTGGCCCACATCGGCTGCCGCACCCTGGGCCAGCTGCGCCGCCTGCCGCGCGCCGGCCTGGCGCGCCGCTTCGATGCCGCGCTGCTGCACGCACTCGACCAGCTCTACGGCCACGCGCCGCAGACCCCCACCTGGGTGCGCACGCCCGCCGTGTTCGACGCCCGGCTGGAACTGCCGCACCGGGTGGACGAGGCCGGCGCGTTGGTATTTGGCGCGCGCCGCCTGCTGCTGCAGCTGGCCGGTTGGCTGGCCGCGCGGCAGGCCGGCACCACCGCCTTCACCCTGCACTGGGCGCACGACGCCATGCGCTCGCGCGGCGCGGGCGAAGGCGGGCAGCTCACGGTGCGCACCGCCGAACCCACGCGCGAGGTCGAGCACCTGGCGCGCCTGCTGGCCGAACACCTGGCCCGCGTCACCCTGGCCGCGCCGGTGGGCGACCTGCGCCTGCTGGCCGACGAGGTGCGACCACTGGCCCCGCGCAGCGCGTCCTGGCTGCCCGACGACGCGCAGTCCGAGGGCGAAACCCTGTCCAACGCGCTCGAACGCATCGCCGTGCGCCTGGGACCGGACCGTGTGCAGTGCCCGGTGCTGGTGGACGACCACCGGCCCGAACACATGTGCCGCTGGCAGAGCGCCGGGCAGGCACTGCCCCGGCGCGCGGGCGCGCCGGACGCCGACACCGCCTTCGGCCCCGGCCTGCCGCAACCGGCCTTTGTGCTGCCGCAGCCGCTGAAACTGTGGGTGCACCAGCACCGGCCGCTCTACCAGGGCGAACTGCAGCTGCTGCTGGGCCCGCAGCGTGTGGAAGGCGGCTGGTGGGACCGCGACGAAGCCCTGGGCCACACCCGCCACGCGGTGCGCGACTACTGGGTCGCCGCGTCCGCGCAGGCCGGGCTGCTGTGGGTGTTCCAGACCCGGCTGGCCGAAGAACCGGCGTGGTTTCTGCACGGCTTTTTTGCATGAACCTTGTGCCCCCACGCTCCCCCACTGCGTGTGGGTCGCTGCCCCCCACGGAGGCTGATCCGGCTTGGGGCGGCCCGGCGCCGGATCGGCTGTGACCATGTCCCTGCCCGACCACGCCGAGCTGCTGTGCTGCTCCAGCTTCACCTTTCTGCGCGGCGCCAGCCACCCGGGCGAACTGGTCGAACGCGCGAACGCCATGGGCTACACCGCGCTGGCCATCACCGACGAATGCTCCATGGCCGGCATCGCGCAGGCCCACGTGGCGGCCAAAAAACACGCGCTGCCGCTCATCGTGGGCAGCCAGTTCCGCGTGCAGGGCGGGGCGGCGCCCACCGGCGACTTCACCCTGGTGCTGCTGGCCACCAGCCTCGACGGTTACGGCCACCTCTGCGAGTTCATCACGCGGCTGCGGCGCGCAGCCGACAAGGGCCACTACCGCCTGGCGCTGGACGGCATCCGCCCCGCTGCGCTGGCCGACTGCGTGGCCATCGCCGTGCCGCCGCGCGGCGCCACGCAAGACCAGTGCGACGCCACCGCGCGCTGGCTGCTCGGCGCCTTCCTGGGCCGCTGCTGGCTGGGCGTGACGCAGCTGCGCCAGCTGGACGACGCCATCCACCTGCACCGCCTGCGCGAGGCCAGCGCACTCACCGCCGTGCCCCTGGTGGCGGTGGGCGACGTGCACATGCACGTGCGCTCGCGCAAGGCGCTGCAGGACGTGCTGACCGCCACCCGCGTCGGCCGGCCGCTGGCCGACTGCGGCTTCGCCCTCACGCCCAACGCCGAACAGCACCTGCGCACCCGCGTGCGCCTCGCCCAGTGTTTCCCGCCCGATCTGCTGGCGCAGACGCAGGTGGTCGCGCAGCGCTGCACCGGCTGGTCGCTGGACGAACTGCGCTACCAGTACCCGGCCGAGGTGGTGCCGCCCGGCAGCACGCCCGCGCAGCACCTGCGCGCGCTCACCGAAGCCGGCGCCGCCGCGCACTGGCCCGCCGGCGTGCCATGCAAAGTGCGCGCGCAGATCGAACACGAGCTGGCCCTCATCACCGAACTCGGCTACGAGCACTACTTCCTCACCGTGCACGACATCGTGGCGTTTGCGCGTGGGCAGGGCATCCTGTGCCAGGGCCGCGGCTCGGCGGCCAACAGCGCGGTCTGCTACTGCCTGGGCGTGACGGCGGTGGACCCGGCGCGCTCCTCGCTACTGTTCGAGCGCTTCATCTCGCGCGAACGCAACGAGCCGCCCGACATCGACGTGGATTTCGAACACGAGCGGCGCGAAGAGGTCATCCAGTACCTCTACCGCAAGTACGGGCGCGACCGTGCGGCGCTGACGGCCACGGTCATCCGTTACCGCCCGCGCAGCACCGTGCGCGACGTGGGCAAGGCCCTGGGTTTTGACGACGCCCTGCTGGAACGCCTGGCCAAAGACCACCGCTGGTGGAGCGAAGACGGCCTGGCCGATGAGCGCCTGCGCGAAGCCGGGCTGGACCCCGACAGCCTGGCCGCGCGCCAGTTCGTCACCCTGGTGCGGCAGCTGCTGGGCTTTCCGCGCCACCTCTCGCAGCACACCGGCGGCTTCGTGCTCACCCGCGGCCCGCTGGCGCGGCTGGTGCCGATCGAAAACGCGGCCATGCCCGACCGCACCGTGATCCAGTGGGACAAGGACGACCTCGACGCCATGGGCCTGCTCAAGGTCGACGTGCTGGCGCTGGGCATGCTGACCGCCATCCGCAAGGCACTGGACTTCATCGGCCAGCGGCGCGGCCGGCCCATGCCCATGCACACCATCCCCGACAAGGACGAAGCGACCTTCGACATGATCTGCGCCGCCGACACCGTGGGCGTGTTCCAGATCGAAAGCCGCGCGCAGATGGCCATGTTGCCGCGCCTGCGGCCGCGCACGTTCTACGACCTGGTGGTCGAGGTCGCGCTGGTGCGGCCCGGCCCCATCCAGGGCGGTGCGGTCCACCCCTACCTGCGGCGCCGCCAGGGTCTGGAGCCGGTGGACTATCCCAAGGGGCTGGAGGCCGCGCTGGAACGCACCCTGGGCGTGCCGGTGTTCCAGGAGCAGTGCATGCAGATCGCCATGATCGCGGCCGATTTCACGCCCGGCGAAGCCGACGGCCTGCGCCGCGCCATGGGCGCGTGGCGGCGCAACGGCGGGCTGGGCGCCTACGAACACCGCCTCATCGACGGCATGACGCGCAACGGCTACCCGCTCGATTTCGCGCAACGTGTGGTCGAACAGGTCAAGGGTTTTTCCAGCTACGGCTTCCCCGAAAGCCACGCGGTCAGCTTCGCGCTGCTGGTCTACGACAGCTGCTGGATCAAGCGCCACCACCCGGCCGAGTTCCTGGCCGCCATGCTCAACAGCCAGCCCCTGGGCTTCTACACGCCCAGCCAGCTGGTGCAGGACGCGCAGCGCCACGGCGTGGTGGTGCGCCCGGTGGACGTGATGGCGAGCGAATGGGATTGCACGCTGGAACCTGCAGAAGGGAATTCCGTCGTGGCACCTCATGCTTCCGTTCGCCCTGAGCCTGTCGAAGGGCACACACACCAGCAGGTGTCTACGCAAAGGCTTCGACAGGCCCAGCCCGAAGGGGAGCCTTTGACCGCAAACACCGGAAAACCCGCCGTCCGCCTGGGGCTGCGGCAGGTCAGCGGCCTGTCGGCAGCCGAAGCGCAACGCATCTGCACCGCTCGCGCCGAACACCCCTTCACCAGTGCGGAAGACCTGGCCCTGCGCGCCAGCCTCGACCGCCAGGCCCTGCAACACCTGGCCGCCGGCGACGCGCTGCACAGCCTGGCCGGCCACCGCCGCCAGCAGGTGTGGGACGCGTCCGCGCTGCAGGCCGCGCCGGCCATGCTGCGCCGCGCCCCGGTCAACGAAGCCGCGCTGCAACTGCCCGAAGCGCCCGAAGGCGAAGCCATCGTCTGGGACTACGCCAGCACCGGCCTGACCCTGCGCCGCCACCCGCTGGCCCTGTTGCGCGAGCGCTTGAACCAGCGCCGCTTCATGACCGCCGAACAACTCAAAGCCGCGCCCGACGGCCGCCTGGTGCGCGCCTGCGGCATCGTCACCTGCCGCCAGCAACCCGGCACGTCCAAGGGCGTGGTGTTCGTGACGCTGGAAGACGAAACCGGCACCGTGCAGGTCATCGTCTGGCGCGCGCTGCGCGAACGCCAGCGGAATGAACTGACCGGCTCACGCCTGCTGGGCGTGCACGGCGTCTGGCAGCGCGACGGCGCGGTCTGCAACCTCATCGCCGGTCGTCTGGAAAACCTCAACCCCCTGCTGGGCCGGCTGGCGCCGGAGAGCCGGGATTTTCATTGACGGGAGCGCTCTTCATGGAGGCTCAGCCTGTCAGGCAGGAGCGGGCTTTCTGTATCCATTGCTGTTGTTGCGAGTGCGAAGATGACGTCGGCGTGTCGTCCAGCTCAAGACCCAGATTGGTTTCCAGCGTAGCCAAGCGCTCGCGCAGTTGATACACCAGAAGCTCGCGCTGAACACTGCCCACTGCCAGCCGTTTGAGTTGGTGCAGACCCACACCCAGGGCCGGCATATCCAGCTTTTTGCGCGATACCAAACGCCGCCCCATGTTCATCAGGTAGGCGGGCACGAACAAAGCTTCTGCGGCAAAGACAAACACCTCATGACCACTCAGATGGAGGTCGTGGCGTCGCCGCAGAAGCAGGCCCAGCCCGATCAGCCAGAACACGGCGTGTGCCAGGATGAGTGCCAGCAAGCAGAGGCTGAAATCGGTTCGGAACGAAGCCCAGGCCAACACCAGCGCTATCACCAAGTAGGTGCTGCCCAGCCAAGAAAACGCATTGAGCGCAGGCAGAGCCCGTCGCACCTGACGCTGACCCGTACGCCAAGCGGCGGGTCGCAGGTCACCCAGGCAGTGGGTGGTGAGCACGCCCCGGTCAAACAGATTCAAAGGATTGAGCAGCACCACCTCACGGCCGCTGGCCTCCAGGCGCTTGTGGGCCGAGTAACGCAGCCGACCCTTGCGTCCAAAGCGCAGCATATCGTGGCCCGCAGGCACAAAGACCAGGTTGTCAAACAAGAAAAACCCCGCGGCCACCAGCCAGAACAGGGCAATCTCGTTGGGCACGCAGGTTCAGTCTTTGTTGCGGGAGAAGAAGCGCTTGATCGCCCCCCACAGAGCGGCAAGCCCGGCCAAGATGGCGATGCCAATGGCCTTGAATCCGCCTTTGCTCGCCGCCGCTGCGGCCGCGCCTCCCAGCACCAGGGCACCCAGCCCGTAGGCGGCGACTTTGTCGCCTTGCTTCCAATCGCTGTATTTCTCACCGCTCACGTATTCAAAATCGCTCAGCGCAACTTTGAAATCCGCCAGATCCTGTTCCACTGTCTTGGGGGTGGTGACCAAAATCGCCGTGGTATAGCCGCTGCGGCCCAGTATCTTGGTCGAGACGTTGACGATCAAGTCGCCTGAGGTTTCATCGCGCAATTGCGTGCCCCATTCCAACCGCCTATTTTTCTCATCGTAGCGCGGCGGAATCGCCCAGCCTTCGAGGCTGAGCGCCGAATATCCCTGCTCTTTTCTTCTTTTGGCGCTTTCTTCGTTGCTGGCTTTGAGGGTCTTCAGCAGGGCGTCTGCATCAATTTTTTCGTCGTCCTTGACATAGCCTTCGGGTTCAAACGACAAGACGCCAAACCAATCGGATTTGGTCGCCGCAATGGTGTACGAGTCTTTCTGTGGCGGGTTGCCATTGAGCTGCAAAAACTTGTCGGTGTCGGCGGCGTTCAGGAAGGTGTAGCGTTCGGAGGCTTTGAAAGTGGCCTGGCTGCCGATTTGGCCCGTTTTTCCAGGCTCATGCCAACCCAAGGCCGCGATCTGTTTTGCCGACTCGCTGGCTGCGGCGCCATCTTGGGCTGCAGCGACGCCATAGGCGAGGTTCAAAGCAAGGCCCAGTACCCACAAGATTTTGCGCATGAAATTCCTCCTTGAAACTTGATTGAAATTCAGTCAATCAGACCAAGCACCACATGCCTTGATCGTGAACGCTGAATGTGTTTTTCAAGAGAATTGTAGATCAGCCAAAACGTCAAATTGATGAACGATTGACCGTTGCTGGCCATCTGGTCAAAGCTATCTGTTCTGCTCTATGGTCGCTGACCAACACGCGGGTGGTGCCCTGACAATGGGTCACATTGATCGGTGCAATCGGCGTGTCGCCGGTATGCAACAGCACAAGCATCGAATCCAGTTCGAGGCTTCGTACCATCGCGCCATCTGTCGCAGGAGCCAAGACCCATGTGCCGCAACATCAAGACCCTGTTCAACTTCGAGCCACCCGCCAGCGAGCTGGAAATCCGCGACGCTTCGCTGCAGTTCGTGCGCAAGCTCAGCGGCTTCAGCGTGCCGTCGAAGGCCAATGAAGAAGCTTTTGAGCGGGCGGTGGAGGAGGTGGCGGAATCGGCGCGTCGGCTGATCCGCTCGATGGTGACGAACGCCGAGCCGAAGAACCGCGAGGTCGAGGCGATGAAGGCCAAGGAGCGTTCGGCGCTGCGCTTTGCCGCACCGCGCGACTGAAGCAGCACCTGGCGGTCTTCAGCCGCCGAGCATCTGCTCGGTGATGAAGCGCCAGTGCGCTTCGCTCACTGGCGTGATCGACAGCCGGCTGCCGCGCTGCAGCACCCCCATCTCGGCCAGCTCGGGCGTGGCGCGCAACTCGGGCAGGCCAATCAGGCGCGTCTTCGTCAGCGCCTGCACGTCCAGCAGCAGCCAGCGCGGCTGGTCCGGTGGCGACTTGGGGTCGAAGTAGGGCGAAGCGGGGTCGAACTGCGTGGGGTCGGGCCGGGTGCCCGAGGCCACACGCGCCAGGCCGACGATGCCCGGTTCGGCGCAGCTGGAGTGGTAGAACAGCACGCCGTCGCCCACCCGCATGGCGTCGCGCATGAAGTTGCGCGCCTGGTAGTTGCGCACGCCGGTCCAGGGCACGGTGGCGCCGGGGGCGGCCAGCGCGTCGTCGATCGAGCACTCTTCGGGCTCGGACTTCATCAGCCAGTACGAGGTCATGCAGCCGATCTTATCGGCGCGGGCCGGCGTTGTGGCTCAGGCCGGCATGGCGGTGATGCGGAACTGCGCGACCGACGCCACCAGATGGCGCGCCTGTTCGTCCAGGCTCTGCGAGGCGGCGGCGGTTTCTTCGACCAGCGCGGCGTTCTGCTGGGTGGCCTGGTCCAGCTGGGCGATGGCCGCGCCCACCTGCGACACGCCCGCGCTTTGTTCCTGCATGGCGCCGGCGATGTCCACCACCAGCTGGCTCACGCGCTTGATCTCGTGCACCACGTCGTTCATGGCCTGGCCGGCGCGGTCGGCCAGCTCGGTGCCCGTCCCCACCTGTTCCTGGCTGGCCGCGATCAGCTGCTTGACCTGCCGCGCGGCTTCGGCCGAGCGGCCGGCCAGCGCCCGCACCTCCGACGCGACGACGGCGAAGCCCCGGCCTTGCTCACCGGCCCGCGCAGCTTCCACCGCCGCGTTGAGCGCGAGGATGTTGGTCTGGAACGCGATGCCGTCGATGACGCCGATGATTTCGCCGATGCGCTGGGACGAGGCGTCGATGCCGCGCATGATGCGCACCACCGAGCCCACCGTCTCGCCGCCGGCTTCGGCGGTGTCCGAGGCGCGCATGGCCAGCGTGCGGGCCTGTTGCGCGGTTGCGGCGTTGAGGCTGATGGTGCTGGTCAGTTCCTCCATCGACGCGGCCGACTGCTCCAGCGCGCTGGCCTGGGCTTCGGTGCGGCCGCTCAGGTCGGTGTTGGCGCTGGCGATCTGGGTCGAGGCCGAGCCCACGTGTTCCACGCCCTGGTGCACCTGCCCCACCAGCCGGCGCAGGCTGGCCTGCATGGTGTCCAGCGCGCGCAACAGGTCGGCCACTTCGTCGTGGCCCTGGGTGTTCATGGGTTGGGTCAGGTCGCCGGCGGCGATGCGGTCGGCCATGGCGACCCCGTGGCGCAGCGGGCGCACGATGCTGCGGGCGAGCACCACCGACGCCACGCAGCCCAGCAGCAGGGCGGCCGTGCCCAGCACGACCAGCAGCGTGCGCGCGTCGCCGATGCCCTCGGTCACCGCCTGGCCGTGTGCCTGCGCCAGCACCTCCTGCAGTTGGCGCAGCGCGTCGATGGGGGCCTGCAGCCGGCCCAGGGCGGGCAGGGCGTCGTCGCGCACCTGTTGGCGGGCCTGCTCCAGCTGACCGGCCAGCACCAGGGGCGGGATCTTCGAAAACGAGGTCACGTAGGCGGCGCGCGCGGTGCGCAGCTGGGCCAGCGCGGCCCGACCCTCGGGGCGTGTGACCAGCCGGTCCAGCGTCAGGAGGGCCTCGTCGATGCGCACGCGGTTGGCGTTGATGCGGGCCTGCACCTCGGGCACCTGCTGAGGCGCCACCAGCAGCAGCTCGGCCGTGGCCAGGCCGTTGGCCCGGGTGGCCGTGTCGATCACCGAGACCGTGGCCACTTTCACCAGCTCCTGTTCGAGCAACTGGCGGTTCTCTTCGCCGATGTCCTGCAGCGAACGGTAGGACGAACCGATCAGCGCCGCGATGAGCAGCAGCAACAATCCAAAACCCATCGCAAGCCGCGCTCCGATGCGCCATCTGGCAACCCAACCCATGACCTACTCCTGGTCCGTGAACACCACGGCCTGATGGTTGGAGATCGGCGCGCGGGCAGGGGGTCTGAATACGCCGGAAGAACGAGGTCGGCGATCCATCGGAGCTAGGAGGCTGCGCGGCGAAGGCCTCCAGGCCATGAGCCGTCGCCCCAAAAAGATCGGGGTTCACGCGCCGGTGTTGCCACCGTTCACGTGAACCCCGGGGGGGCTGGCCGCGCGGGCGTATCAGAGCGGCAGCTCGGCCATCGAGGACTGCGGAAAGTCCAGTTTGGGTTCGGGTTCCATGCCGTCAAAGGGCAGGGTGAAGTAGAAGACGCAGCCCTGGCCCGGGGCGGTCTCGGCCCAGATGCGGCCGCCGTGCCGTTCGATGATGCGCTGCGACAGCGCCAGGCCGGTGCCGGTGCCTTCGAAGTCCATCGAATGGTGCTGGCGCTGGAACATGACGAACAGGTTGTGCGCTTTTTCCAGGTCGAATCCGACGCCGTCGTCGCGCACATAGAAGGTGCGCCCACCCACCGGGTTGACGCGCCAGCCCACCTCGATGTGCGCGCTCGCGTGCGTGCGGGTGTACTTGACCGAGTTTTCCAGCAGGTTGGTGAACACCTCGGCCAGCAGCATGGCGTCGCCACGCACCACGGGCAGGTCCTCTTCCACCGTCCAGGTGATGTCCCGGCCCGGGTGTTCCTGCTTGAGGTGACCGATCACGCCTTCGATCAGCGGCGTCAGCGGCACCGGTTGCGATTCGATCGCCACGCGGCCCAGGCGGGCGTACTCCAGCAGGCCTTCGATCATCAGGCTCATGCGCTTGCTGGCCTTGGCGATGGAGGCCAGGTACTGGTTGACCAGCTTGTCGCTGGACTCGCCCAGCTGTTCCTGCAGCAGCGCGAGGAAGCTGGCGATGTGGCGCAGCGGCGCGCGCAGGTCGTGCGAGACCATGTGCGAGAACACATCCAGGTCCTTGTTGGCGGCCACCAGCTGCTGGGTGCGTTCGGCCACGCGCTTTTCCAGTTCCTTGTTGAGGTCGTTCATCACGTCCTCCAGGCTCTTGGCGGCGGTCATGTCGCGGGTGATGCTGGACAGGCCCTGCAGTTCACCCGTTTCGTTGCGCAGCGCGGTCAGCACGGTGTGGGCCCAGAAGCGCGAACCGTCGTCGCGCAGGCGCCAGCCGCGCGTTTCCCACTGGCCATGGGCCTTGGCCAGGCGCATCACCTGCTCGGGGTCGACCTCGTCTTCGCCGGCATTGTTCGAGGCCAGCAGCAGGCGGTAAGGCTTGCCCACGATCTGCTGGCGGCGGTGGCCGTGCAGGCGCTGGGCGCTTTCGGTCCATTCGGTGACGAGCCCGTTTTCGTCCACGAAGTACACGCAGTAGTCCTGCACCGCGTCCACCATCAGGCGGTAGCGCTGCTCGCTCAGGAACAGCTCGGCGCTGCGTTCGCGCACGCGCTCTTCCAGGTCCCGGTTGGCTTCGAGCACGAACTCTTCGGTGCGCTTGCGATCGGTGATGTCGTGCAACTCGATGAAGATGCCTTCGACCTGTCCGTTCTGCTGGTCCGGGATGTAGTGGATCTCGTAGTAGCTGCGTTCCTCGCCCGGCCCGGGGCGTTCGACTTCAAACGTCTGCGGCTGGCCGTTGAGCGCGTCGGCCACGTGCGGCAGGATGTCGGGCAGCAGATCGGGCGGCACCACCTGGGCCAGTGGCTCGCCGATCATTTCGTGCGGGAGCTTGCCGTTGCCCAGAGCGTGTGCGCGGTTGACGAAGCGGCACACCAGGTCCTTGTCGTAATAGGCCAGGTGCACCGGGATGCGGTCGGTGATGGTCTGCAGGAAGCTTTCATGCGCACTCAGGCGCCGTTCGGTCGCCTTGCGTTCGCTGATGTCCACCAGCGTGGTGTTGCTGTGCAGAAACTGGCCCTTGGCGTCGCACACCGCGGTGGACGAGGCCAGCAGCTGGATGCGGCTGCCATCCTTGCGGCGCACCTCGATCTCCAGGCCATCGGTCTGCTCGTCGCGCTGCAAGGCCCGGATGCGGCGGGTGATGGTCTCGCTCAGCGCCGGATCGATCAGCTCGAACAGGGTGCGATGCTCGATCAGTTCCTCGCGCGTGTAGCCCAGCCAGTTCAGCAGGGTCTGGTTGACGTTGACAAAACGCAGCTCCGCATCCAGCGACAGGTAACCGCAGGGCGCGTGGTCGTACAGTGCCTGGGCGCGGTCCAGGGCTTGTTGCAGCTCGTGCGTGCGCTGGGCCACCAGGGCTTCCAGGTCGGGCGTGTGGTCCATGTAGAGGGCTCCAGATCGGGCCTGCGACGGCAGGCGAAATAACTCGTCCCCTCACTATCGGCCGGCGGCGCCCAAAATTCAGTGCTCGACCCCATGGTCAACGCGGGAAAAGAGCACAAAAAAGCCCCTGGCTTGCGCGCAGGGGCTTTGACGGGTTGGTGAACGCTTACTTGAGGCCGGCCGCTTCCCGCAGTGCCGCCGCTTTGTCCGTCTTTTGGCTTCGCCGAAAGCCGGATACCTCGCTGACGCTCTGCGGGCTTACAGCCCGGCGGCCGCGCGCAGTGCCGCCGCTTTGTCCGTCTTTTCCCAGGTGAACTCGGGCTCTTCGCGGCCGAAGTGGCCGTAGGCGGCGGTCTTGCTGTAGATCGGGCGCAGCAGGTCCAGCATCTGGATGATGCCCTTGGGTCGCAGGTCGAAATGGGCTTCCACCAGCTTGGCGATCTCGTCATCGGGGATCACGCCCGTGCCTTCGGTGTAGACCGTGATGTTCATGGGCTTGGCCACGCCGATGGCATAGGCCACCTGCACCTGGCACTGGCGAGCCAGGCCGGCGGCCACCACGTTCTTGGCCACGTAGCGCGCGGCGTAGGCGGCCGAACGGTCCACCTTGGACGGGTCCTTGCCCGAGAACGCGCCACCACCATGCGGGCAGGCGCCGCCGTAGGTGTCGACGATGATCTTGCGGCCCGTGAGGCCACAGTCGCCCTGCGGGCCGCCGATGACGAAACGGCCGGTCGGGTTGACCAGGTAGCGCGTGTTCTGCAGCCATTCCTTGGGCAGCACCGGCTTGATGATTTCCTCGATCACCGCCTCGATGAAACTGTCCTTCATCTTGGTGGAGGTCTCGCTCTGGTCCGGGCTGTGCTGGGTGGACAGCACCACGGTGTCGATGCTGTGCGGCTTGCCGTCCACATAGCGCATGGTCACCTGGCTCTTGGCGTCCGGGCGCAGGAAGGGCAGGCGGCCGTCCTTGCGCAGCTGGGCCTGGCGCTCGACCAGGCGGTGCGCGTAGTGGATGGGCGCGGGCATCAGCTCGGGCGTTTCGTCGCAGGCGTAGCCGAACATCAGGCCCTGGTCGCCGGCGCCGGTGTTCAGGTGGTCGTCGCTGGCGTGGTCCACGCCCTGGGCGATGTCATTCGACTGCTTGTCGTAGGCCACCAGCACGGCGCAACCCTTGTAGTCGATGCCGTACTCGGTGTTGTCGTAGCCGATGCGCTTGATCGTGTCGCGCGCCACCTGGATGTAGTCCACGTTGGCCTGCGTGGTGATTTCGCCTGCCAGCACCACCAGACCGGTGTTGGTCAGGGTTTCAGCGGCCACGCGGCTGCGCGGGTCCTGTTCGAAGATCGCGTCGAGGATGGCGTCCGAGATCTGGTCGGCGACCTTGTCGGGGTGGCCTTCGGAGACGGATTCGGACGTGAAGAGGAAGTCGTTCGCCATGTAGATAAACTCCAAGTGGATTGAGCGGCGTTGCCGGTCTGAGGAGTTCGGCGAACGCTTTAGCGGGATTTGTGAATCGCCCCGCAATTAGTTCTGTAACTCGGCGATGGGGGGATTTTAAACCCGTCGCAGCCACAGGACCAAGCCGAACAAGCCCGTTTTTCGCCCGCAGATCGCCCTGTAAAACCCCCACATCCCGTGACGTCTTTCGTCCAGTTTCTCTTCCGCATGTTTTCGGTCCTGCCGCTGGCGCTGCTGCACGCGCTGGGCTGGGGGCTGGGCTGGCTGAGCTTCCTCGGCTCGGGCCGTTACCGCCGCCGCCTGCTGGCCCATGCCCGCCTGGCCGGTGTGGCCCGCGGCACTGTCCTGGCCTCGGTCGGCGAGGCCGGCAAGCTGGTGGCCGAGCTGCCGCGCCTTTGGCTGGGTCGCCCGGTGGCGGTGGACTGGGACGGGGCCGACTGCATCGGGGCCGCGCAGGCGCAGGGGCGCGGCGTGCTGTTCCTCACCCCGCACCTGGGCTGTTTCGAGATCACGGCCCAGGCCTACGCGCAGCGGTTTGGTGCGCGCCAGCCCATGACGGTGCTGTTCCGCCCGGCGCGCCAGCCCTGGCTGCGCGACCTGGTGGCCGACTCGCGCCAGCGCCCGGGCCTGCGCACCGCGCCCACCACGCTGGCCGGCGTCAAGCAACTGATCAAAGCCCTCAAGGCCGGCGAGGTGGTGGGCCTGCTGCCCGACCAGGTGCCGCCCGACGGCCAGGGCGTGTGGGCGCCGTTCTTCGGCCGAGATGCCTACACCATGACGCTCTCGGCCCGCCTGGCCCACGCGGCCAACGCCCAGGTGCTGCTGGCCTGGGGCGAACGCCTGTCCTGGGGCCGCGGCTACCGCGTCCATGTGCGACGCTACGACGAAGCCACCTGGGGTGTCTTGTCCAGCGACGCGGCCACCGCCGCGCGGCAGATCAACCAGGCCATGGAAAGCCTGGTGCGAGAATGCCCGCGCCAGTACCTGTGGTCCTACGACCGCTACAAGTCGCCCGCGACGCACCGCGCGCCCGGCGACGCGTCCACGGCCTGATCCGCCTCCCGCATCGCCCCGCCGCATGACCCTGTCTGCCCGTCTGAAATCGCTGCGCAAGCCCATCGCCGACAGCTGGGGCAACGCCCTGGGACTCGGATTGATGCGCCTGCTTGCGCGGGCGCCGCTGCCACTGGTGCGCGGGCTGGGCTGGGTGTTCGGTCGCACGCTGCACGCGGTGGCCGGCCGGCGGCGCCGCATCGCCCGCACCAACTGGGCGCTGTGCTTCCCCGATCTGTCCGAGGCGCAGCGCCACGCCGCCGTGCTCCAGCACTTCGTGCATTTCGCGCAGGCCTGGCTGGACCGCAGCTGGCTCTGGCACGGCGCGTCCGAGACCGTGCGTCGCCGCCTGCGACTGGACGGCGAGGTCGCGGCCCTGGCGGGCGACACCCCGACGGTGATCTTCGCGCCGCACTTCGTGGGGCTGGACGCGGGCTGGACCGCGCTGACCTCGCAGCTGGACCGGCGCTTTTGCACCATTTACGCCGAGCAGCTGAACCAGTCGGTGGACCGCTGGATCCTGGAAGGCCGTCAGCGCTTTGGCGACGCGCACATCGTGCCGCGCCGACAGGGCCTCAAGCCGCTGGTGGCGGCCTTGCGCGCGGGCGAACCGCTGTACCTGCTGCCCGACATGGACTACGGCGCCGCCGACTCGGTGTTCGTGCCGTTTTACGGCGTGCCGGCGGCCACCATCACGTCGCTTTCACGCTTTGCGCGGCTGGCGCGGGCGCAGGTGGTGCCGGTCATCAGCCGGCTCACACCGCAGGGGTACGACATCACCGTGCTGCCGGTCTGGGAGGGCTACCCGACCGATGACCCGCTGGCCGACACCGCCCGCATGAACGCGCTGCTGCAGGACATGATCGCGATCATGCCCGAGCAGTACTTCTGGGTGCACAAGCGCTTCAAGACCCGGCCGCCAGGCGACACCCCGCTGTACGGCGCCGACTGAGCTCAGTCCAGCGAGGGCGGCTCCGCGTCGTCGGCTTCGGCGCCGGGGGGCGTGTGCGTCCATTGCCACAGCAGCTGCGCTACCTCGTCCAGCCCCTGCTTTTTCAGGGCCGAGAACAGCCGGGCCTCGCCACCGCCGCACTGCAGGCGGGCGATGGACAGGGCCTTCTGCGCCTCGGCGTGGGTGAGCTTGTCGGCCTTGGTCAGCAGGATCAGGAACTTCAGCCCCTCCTGCACCCGCGGGCGGATCACGTCCAGCAGCGCTTCGTCCAGTTCGGTCAGGCCCAGGCGCGGGTCGCACAGCAGCACCACGCCCTTGAGGTTTTCACGGGTGACCAGGTAGTTGGCCATCACCCGTTGCCAGCGGATCTTGGCCTCCTGCGGCACGGCGGCGTAGCCGTAGCCCGGCAGGTCGGCCAGCACCGCGTCGGTCTCGCCCTGCTTGCCCAGTGAAAAGAGGTTGATGCTCTGGGTGCGCCCTGGTGTCTTGGACGCGAACGCCAAGCGCTTTTGCTGTGTCAGCGTGTTGATGGAGGTGGACTTGCCCGCATTGGACCGGCCCACAAAGGCGATTTCCGGCACATCCAGCGCGGGCAGGTGTTCCAGCTGCGGCGCGGTGGTCAGGAAGCGCGCCGTGTGCAGCCACCCGTGCAGACGCTTGAGCTCCTGCGCATGGGCGGTGTCCGTGGCAGAGGGGCGGGAAGGGCGTTGGGGTGCGGGTGAGGCGGGCTTGTGGTGGTGGGTCATTTGGGGTGGGTCCGGTGGGGCATTGTAAAATCGATCGGTTCCAGCTCAGAAACCCGCACACATCTTCAAACCGATGCGTCGCCCACGACGCCGCCCCGTCATGAAATTGCCCGTCTCTCTGCTCTTCGCGGCCAGCGCCGCTGTGTTGTCGTTCAATGTCCAGGCCCAGGCGGCCAAACCCGATCTGGCCAAAGGCGCTGCGTCGTACGGTCAGGTCTGTGTGGCCTGCCACGCTGCCGATGGCAACTCGACCATCGCCGAGAACCCCAAGCTGGCCCAGCAGCATCCGGAATACCTCGTTAAGCAACTGCAGGAATTCAAGTCCGGCAAGCGCGACAACGCCGTCATGAAGGGCTTTGCCTCGGCCCTGTCCGACGAAGACATGCGCAACATCGGCTTCTGGCTGGGCAGCCAGAAGGCCGCTACCGGCGTGGCGCAGAACAAGGACACCGTCCGCCTGGGCGAGCGCATCTACCGCGGCGGCATCGCCGACCGCCAGGTCGCCGCTTGCGCGGGCTGCCACAGCCCCAACGGCGCCGGCATTCCGGCCCAGTACCCGCGTCTGGCTGGCCAGCAAGCCGTCTACACCGAAGCCCAGCTCAAGGCGTTCCGCGACGGCGCCCGCCACAACAACGCCCAGATGACGGGTGTGGCCGCCAAGATGAACGACCGCGAAATCAAGGCCGTGGCGGACTACATCGCCGGTCTTCGCTGATCGTGCGGGCTTTGTCCCCGGCCGGTCCGGGGATATAAGTCACTAATAATATTTGACGTCACAATGCGAGCTTTCGACACCGCTTTGCATTGAACCGTCAGGCTTTTCAAGCATCACAACAGGGCGTGTTCTGGCTACCAGACCCGCCCTGTTTGTTTTTTCCGGCGCATTCATGACTGTCTCCACCCAAGGCCTGCAAGTTTCAACCCGCTCCCGCATCTTTGGCGAGTTGGTGGAACTGGTGTCTTCGATGCGCTTTGCCATCGCGCTGCTCACGGTGATCTGCATCGCCTCGGTGATCGGCACCGTGGTCAAGCAACACGAGCCGCTGAACAACTATGTCAACCAGTTCGGCCCGTTCTGGTCCGAGGTGTTCGGCAGCGCCCAGATCTACACCGTCTACAGCGCCTGGTGGTTTTTGCTGATCCTGGCCTTTCTGGTGACCAGCACCAGCTTGTGCATCGCCCGCAACACGCCCAAGATCCTGGCCGACTTCAAGGCCTACAAGGAAAACATCCGCGAGCAGAGCCTCAAGGCCTTCCCGCACCGCGCGGAAGGCGTGCTGGCCGAAGGGCCCGAAGCCGCGGCCCACCGCATCGGCCAGACGCTGCTGGGCGCAGGCTGGAAGGTCAAACTGCAGTCGCGCGAAGGTGCCGCCGGCAAGGGCTGGATGGTGGCGGCCAAGGCCGGTACGGCCAACAAGGTGGGCTATCTGGCGGCGCACAGCGCCATCGTGCTGGTGTGCATCGGTGGCCTGCTCGACGGCGACCTGATCGTGCGCGCGCAGATGTGGTTCAACGGCAAGACGTCGTTCAGCGGTGGCGGCCTGATCGCCGACGTCAAGCCCGAACACCGCCTCTCGCCCCGGAACCCGACCTTCCGCGGCAACCTGCTGGTGACCGAGGGCAGCACCGCCAGCACCGCGATCCTGAGCCAGTCCGACGGCGTGCTGCTGCAGGACCTGCCGTTCTCGGTGGAGCTCAAGAAATTCATCGTCGAGTACTACGACACCGGCATGCCCAAGCTGTTCGCCAGCGACATCGTGATCCACGACCACGAAACCGGTGAGAAGAAAGCCGCGCGGGTGGAGGTCAACCACCCCGCCAGCCACCGCGGCATCAACATCTACCAGTCCAGCTTCGACGACGGCGGATCGCGCGTGAACCTGCGCGCGGTGCCCATCAACGGTCCGGCCAAGCCGTTCGAGTTGTCCGGCACCATCGGTGGCACTTCTGCTCTGACCAATGGCGACCAGAAGCTGACGCTGGAATACACCGGTCTGCGCGTGATCAACGTCGAGAACATGGGCGGTGCGTCCGGCAACGGTGGGGCCGACGTGCGGGCGGTGGACCTGCGCAGCTCCATCGAAAGCCAGCTCGGCGCCGGGCACAAGACCAACAGCGAGAAAAAGCTGCACAACGTGGGTCCGAGCTTCAGCTACAAGCTGCGCGACGCGGCCGGCCAGGCGGTGGAATACAACAACTACATGCTGCCGGTGGACATCGACGGTGCGCGCATGTTCCTCTTCGGCATGCGCGAGACCCCGTCCGAGCCGTTCCGTTACCTGCGTGTGCCGGCCGACGACCAGGACAGCCTGGACGAATTCGTGCGCATGCGCGCGGCCCTGTCCGACCCGGTGCAACGCGAGCAGGCCATCCGCCGCTATGCGGTCAACGCCGTCGAAGGCGGCAAGCCCGAGCTGGCGGAGGCGCTGCAGCAGTCGGCCAGCCGTGCGCTGGGCCTGTTCGCGGGTGCCGAGACCATCGCGGCAACGCCGGGCGATCCGCCCGTCAAGGGCGGTCTGCCGGCGGTGTCGGCCTTCATTGAAAACAATGTGCCCGAAGCCGAGCGCGAGCGCGCCAGCGATGTGCTGGTGCGCATCCTCAATGGCACGCTGTTCGAGTTGCTGCAGGTGGGGCGCGAGCGCGCCGGTCTGCCGCCGCTGCCCAACGACGACAAGGCGGTGGGCTTTATGCGCGGAGCCGTCATGAGCCTGAGCGACTCGTTCTACTACCCCGCGCCCATGACCTTCCAGCTCAAGGACTTCCAGCACGTGCAGGCCAGCGTGTTCCAGGTCGCTCGGGCGCCCGGCCAGACCATCGTCTACCTGGGTTGTGTCTTGCTGATCGTGGGCGTTTTTGCCATGCTCTACGTGCGCGAACGCCGCGTGTGGGTGTGGCTGGCGCCGGCGGGCGAAGGCCACGCCCAGGCCACCATGGCCCTGTCGTCCAATCGCAAGACGATGGAAGCCGATCAAGAGTTTGAAACCCTGAAAACCCAGTTGTTGAAGGTGACCCCATGAACACCGCCACCCAGACCATCGAACTCAAACGTGGCCACAACGCCAGTGCCCTGCAGCCCGGTTATTTCGCCCGCCGCGATGTGTGGGACTGGCTGTTCGCCGTGCTCGTGCTGGCCGGCGCCGCCTGGGCCTTCATGCGCTACGGCGCAGCCATGGACGTGTACGACAAGGGGATCCTCGCGGGCGCGGCGCCTTCGCTGATCTGGCTGGGCTGGTTCTGGCGACCGCTGCGCGCGCTGATGGTGGTGGTGGCGGTGCTGTCGCTGCTGGCCATTGCGCTCTACCAGACGCCGGCGGGTGCCGCCGACCTGGCGCGTGCCGACCAGGCCTTCCTGCTCAAGTACTTCCTCTCCAGCCAGTCGGCCATTCTGTGGATGAGCGTGCTGTTCTTCATGAGCACCCTGTTCTACTGGGTGGGCATGTTCAGCCGAGACGGCAACACCTTCGAAGGGCTGGGCTCGCGCCTGGCCTGGATCGCCGTCACGCTGGCGCTGGTGGGCACCATGGTGCGCTGGTACGAAAGCCACCAGATCGGGGTCGGCATCGGCCACATCCCGGTCAGCAACCTGTACGAAGTGTTTGTGCTGTTCTGCTGGATGACCGCGGCCTTCTACCTGTATTACGAAGACCAGTACCAGACCCGCACCATGGGCGCCTTCGTGATGCTGGTGGTCAGCGCGGCCGTGGGTTTTCTGCTCTGGTACGCGGTGGTGCGCGAGGCGGGTCAGATCCAGCCGCTGGTGCCGGCGCTGCAAAGCTGGTGGATGAAGCTGCACGTGCCGGCCAACTTCATCGGCTACGGCACCTTCGCCATCGCGGCCATGCTGGCCTTTGCCTACCTGATCAAGCAGAGCGCGGCCGAGACCCGCTGGTACAAGCTGGCGCCGCTGTGGTTGCTGGGCATCGTGCTGTGTTTTGAACCCATCGTCTTCCGCACGTCCGCCGCCGAGAAGGGCGGCAGCTACTGGTTCATCTACTTCGGCATCTCGGCCCTCATCGTTGCCACCATCATGTTCGGCCGCCGCCGCATCGCCGCCCGCCTGCCGGCGCTGGAACTGCTCGACGACGTGATGTACAAGGCCATCGCGGTCGGCTTCGCCTTCTTCACCATCGCCACCGTGCTGGGCGCCTTCTGGGCCGCCGAAGCCTGGGGCGGTTACTGGAGCTGGGACCCCAAGGAAACCTGGGCCCTGATCGTCTGGCTGAACTACGCCGCCTGGCTGCACATGCGCCTGATGAAAGGCCTGCGCGGCACCGTGGCCGCCTGGTGGGCCCTGGTGGGTCTGGTCGTGACGACCTTCGCCTTCCTGGGCGTGAACATGTTCCTCTCGGGCCTGCACAGCTACGGCGAGCTCTGATCGCGGTCGACGCCGGTTCACGACACCCCGCTTCGGCGGGGTGTTTTGTTTTGGGTGCCCCGATGCGCGGAAACTTTGTAAGACACTGCGGCCTCGTACGACCGACAGCCAACAACAGGAGCGCACCATGATCATCCGGTCCACCGACCACGGTTTCCAGCATCCCTTGGCCAGCGAGATCACGGCCCAGGGCGCCTACCTCGGTCGGCGCGCGTGGATGCAGCGCCTCGCGCTGGGGGCGGGCGGGGCCGCGCTGGCCGGCTGGGCTTCGCGCGACGCGTTGGCGCAGGCCGCGGGCACCGCGCGGCCGAACCGGCTGGCCGCCTTGCCTGCGGTGCGTTCGGGCGTGCCCGGCGCGCAGACGATGGAAAAAACCACCGGCTACGCGGACGCCAGCACCTACAACAACTTCTACGAGTTCGGCACCGACAAGTCGGACCCGGCGGCCCACGCCCACACGCTCAAGACCCGGCCCTGGACCGTGTCGGTCGAAGGCCTGGTGAACAAGCCGCGCACCTACGGCATCGACGACCTGCTGAAGCTCGCGCCCATGGAGGAGCGCATCTACCGCCTGCGTTGCGTCGAAGGCTGGTCCATGGTGATCCCCTGGGTCGGTTTTTCGCTGGCCGAGCTGATCCGCCAGGTGGAGCCGCAGGGCAGCGCGAAGTACGTGGAGTTCGTGACCCTGGCCGACCGCGAGACCATGCCCGGCGTGCGCTCCAGCGTGCTGCTGTGGCCCTATGTGGAAGGGCTGCGCATGGACGAGGCCCGCCACCCGCTCACTTTGTTGGCCTTCGGCATGTATGGCGAGGTGCTGCCTAACCAGAACGGCGCTCCGGTGCGCCTGGTCGTGCCCTGGAAGTACGGCTTCAAGAGCGGCAAGTCGCTGGTCAAGATCCGCTTCGTCGAAAAAGAACCCAAGACCGCCTGGAACATCGCCGCACCGCAGGAGTACGGCTTCTATTCCAACGTCAACCCCGACGTGCCGCACCCGCGCTGGAGTCAGGCCACCGAACGCCGGCTGGGTGACGAAGGCGGCCTGTTCGCCAAGCGGCGCAAGACCGAGCGTTTCAACGGCTACGAAGCGCAGGTTGGGCAGCTGTACGCGGGCATGGACCTCAAGAAGTTCTATTGATGCGCGCGCTGGGCCACCCGGCCGCCAAGCCCCTGGCCTTCGGCCTGTGCCTGTTGCCCGCGGTCTGGCTGTTCTGGGCCGCCGCGACCGACCAGCTGGGGGCCAATCCGGCCGAGGCGCTGATCCGGTCCCTGGGCGACTGGACGCTGCGGGCGCTGGTGCTGGTGCTGCTCATCACGCCGCTGCGCGTGACGACGGGCTGGCCGCAGCTGGCACGTTTTCGCCGCATGGTGGGGTTGTTCGTGTTCTTCTACGCCAGCCTGCACTGGCTGTCCTACGCCTGGTTCGACATGGGGTGGGTCTGGGCCGACATCGTGGCCGATGTGCCCAAGCGCCCCTTCATCCTGGTCGGAACGCTGGCCTGGCTGTTGTTGCTGGCCTTGGCGCTCACCTCGTTCAACCGCGCCATCCGTGCCCTGGGGGCGGCGCGCTGGCAGGCGCTGCACCGCGCGGCGTATGCGGTGGCCGTGCTGGCGGTGCTGCATTTCTTCTGGATGCGCGCCGGCAAGCAGGACTTTGCGGAGGTGGCGGTGTACGCCGCCCTGCTGGGCGGCTTGCTGGGCTGGCGGGCCTGGCGTCGCTGGGCGCGCCGCCGTGTGGCGTCGCAGGCGACGGCGGGTTGATCAGCGGGTGGGGCTGCTCTGGCCAGGGGTGGACGTGGCCGGCGTCACCGCCGATGCGGGTGCGGGGCCGCTCGGGGCGGTCGAAGCCGGCGGCAGGAACAGCGGTCCCTTCTGACCGCACCCCACCAGCAGCGCGCAGCCCACGCACAGCGCTGCAATGCCCATGCGGCCAGCAGTGGCCATGGTGCGGGTGTCACAGCCGCCTAGAATTGATCGGGTTCCCATCATCCGCACGATTCTAATGACCGACACCGACTACCTGGACCGCGCCGAGGCGCTGCTGCGCGCGGTGGAACTCGCCTGTGATCGCATCAACGACGAGTCCGATGCCGACATCGACAACCAGCGCGTGGGCGGCATGATCACGCTGACCTTTGCCAACCGCAGCCAGATCATCATCAACCTGCAAAAACCGCTGCAGGAAGTCTGGCTCGCCGCGCGGGCCGGCGGCTTTCACTACCGCCACGACGGTCAGGCCTGGATGGACACCAAAGGGCAGGGCGAATTTTTCGCCAACCTCAGCCGCTACGCCAGCGAGCAGGCCGGGCTACCGCTGACCTTCAGTTCTTGAAGAGGTCGAGGATGCTGCGGCGGTCGGCGTTGTCCACCGCCGGCTCGCCAGACCCGCTCTCCGCTGGGGCCTCGCCGCTAGGCTCTGTGTTGTGGGCTGCGGCGCCGGGCCAGGGGTCGCGCAGGCCCAGGCCCCGCACCCCGTGTCCCGGGCCGTACTCTTCGAAATACCACTCGCCGCCGATGTTGATCACACCCGCCGGCGGCGTGTAATCGCTCACCGGCACGCCCTTGAGGGCTTCGGCCATGAAATCGATCCAGATCGGCAGGCTCAGCCCCCCACCGGTTTCGCGGCTGCCCAGGTTGCGCGGCGTGTCGTAGCCCACCCAGGCTGCGGCGGCGATGGTGGGCTGGTAGCCCACGAACCAGGCGTCCATCGAGTCGTTGGTGGTGCCCGTCTTGCCGTACAGGTCCGGCCGCTTGAGCGTCGCCTGCGCGCGCGCGGCGGTGCCGCTGCGGGTGATCTCCTGCAGCAGGCTGCTCATCAGGAAGGCGTTGCGCTCGTCGATCGCGCGGCGCGATTCGTCCAGCGGGGCAGCGGGCGCTTCGTACAACACCTTGCCCCGGCTCTCGGTCACCTTGGTGATGAGCTCCGGCGTCACGCGGTAGCCGCCATTGGCAAACACCGCGTAGCCCGTGACCATCTGCATCGGAGTGACCGTGCCGGCCCCCAGGGCCATGGTCAGGTAGGGGGGGTGCTTGTCGGCGTCGAAACCGAAGCGCGTCACCCATTCCTGCGCGCTCTGGGTGCCCACCAGCTGCAACACGCGGATGGACACCATGTTCTTGGACTTGGCCAGCGCGCGTCGCACCGACATCGGGCCATCGAACTGGCCGTCGTAGTTCTTGGGCTCCCAGGGTTTGCCGCCGGTCTCGCCCGCACTGTAGAAGAGCGGGGCGTCGTTGACCACTGTCATTGGCGTCACGCCCTTTTCCAGCGCGGCCGAATAAATGAAGGGTTTGAAGCTGGAGCCCGGCTGTCGCCACGCCTGGGTCACGTGGTTGAACTTGCTGGTCGGGAAGTCGAAGCCGCCGACCAGGGCCCGGATGGCGCCGTTGCGCGGGTCCATCGCGACGAAGGCCGATTCGACTTCGGGCATCTGGCTGATGCGCCAGCCCTTGTCGCCCAGTTGGACCACCCGGATCACTGCGCCGGGGCGGATCTTGATGTTCGGCCCCGCCTTGTCCGACAGGCCCGACGTGGCCGGGCGCAAGCCCTCACCGGTGATCTCGAACGGCTCCCCGTCCTGGCGCACCGCCACCACTTTGCGCGGGTTGGCGTCCAGCACCACGGCCGAGAGCAGGTCGTCGCTGTCCGGGTGCTCGTTGAGCGCCTCGTCCACCGCTTCGTCGCGCGCCGGGCCGGCCGGCGGCAGGGTGATGAACAGCTCCGGACCGCGGTAAATCTGCCGGCGCTCGTAGTCCAGCACCCCCTGGCGCAGCGCCCGGTAGGCCGCTTGCTGCTCGTTGGCCCGCAGGCTGGTGGTCACGTTCAGGCCGCGGGTGTAGGCCTCGTCGCCGTACTGCGCCACCATCGACTGGCGCACCATTTCGGCCGCGTATTCGGCGTGCACCCGTTGCTGCGCGCCGCTCACCCGCAGTTTCAACTCCTCGGTCTTGGCGGCCTGCGCCTCGGCGGCGGTGATGAAGCCGTTTTCCAGCATCCGGTCGATGATATGCAGCTGCCGCACCCGGGCGCGCCTGGGATTGCTCACCGGGTTGTAGGCCGACGGCGCCTTGGGCAGACCGGCCAGCATGGCCGCCTCGGCGATCGTCACGTCCTTGAGCTGTTTGCCAAAGTAGGTCTGGGCGGCGGTCGAGAAGCCGTACGCCCGCTGGCCCAGGAAGATCTGGTTCATGTAGATCTCGAGGATCTGTTCCTTGGTCAGCAGGTGTTCAAGCTTGAACGTGAGCAACACCTCGTAGATCTTGCGGGTGTAGGTCTTGTCGGCCGACAGGTACACGTTGCGCGCCACCTGCATGGTGATGGTGGACGCCCCCTGGCTTTTGGCCTGACCCAGGTTGGCCAGCGCGGCGCGCATCATGCCCTTGTAGTCCACACCGCTGTGCTCGAAGAAACGTGCGTCTTCGATCGCCAGCACGGCGTTCTTCATCACATCGGGAATTTCGTTGATGGTCAGCAGGTTGCGCCGTTCCTCACCAAATTCGCCAATCAGCTGGCCGTCGGCCGTGAACACGCGCAGCGGCAGCTTAGGGCGGTAGTCCGCCAGGTCGGCGACATCGGGCAAGTTGGGGTAGGCCACGGCCAGGGCGATGCCAAGACCCAGGAACAAGGCCACAAAGCCCGCCACGATCAGGCCCGCCAGTGTGGTCACCGCCCGCGCCAGCCACCGAAGAGCGCCCCCGCCCGGACTGCCGGTGCGTTCGGATGGACGGGCGGCGGCTTGATCGTCTGAAGACATGCGAGGTGCGAGCGAAAATTGCGGATTATAAAAATCGGGATGGCGGCGATGGCGCCTGTGTGAGTCCGCCTATTGTGAGAGCTTGTTCACGCCAGGCGTTTGCAAGCGATGTTGCAAGGGGGAATGCCCCCGATTTTGCGTATGCTTTTGACAACGTTCCCATTTGTTGCAAAGACAAAAAATCTTTGCTGCACAAAGGGCTTACTGCTAGCATTGAAGTGATTTCTTAAGTCTGGCGCGCATCCGCGCCACCATTTTTGGGGGCCACCTTGATCTCATTGGGGTCGTTATTCAGCCGGGAACCGGCGCCGCTGTTGGGCATTGACGTCAGCTCGTCCAGCGTGAAACTGGTGGAACTCGGGCGCAACCGCGCCGGTGATCTGGTGCTCGAGCGTTGCGCGATCGAGCCCCTGGAGCGGGGCTGGATCACCGACGGCAACATCGAAAAGTTCGATGAGGTCGCCGAGGCCGTGCGCCGCGTGGTGCGCAAAAGTGGCAGCAAGACCAAGAACGTCGCGCTGGCGCTGCCGGCGTCCGCGGTGATCACGAAAAAAATCATCCTGCCCGGGGGGTTGTCGGACAAAGAGCTGGAAGCCCAGGTCGAGTCCGAAGCGAACCAGTACATCCCGTTCTCGCTGGACGAAGTGAGTCTGGACTTCTGTGTGATCGGCCCCAGCGCTACGTCGGTGGGCGATGCCGAGGTGCTGATTGCCGCCTCCCGCAAGGAAAAAGTGTCGGACCGCCAAGGCTTGGCGGAAGCCGCTGGCCTCAAGGCGGTGGTGATGGACGTCGAGTCCTACGCCTCGCGCATGGCCGCGGGCCGCGTCATCGAAACCCTGCCCAATCAAGGTCTGGATTCCTTGGTGGCACTGTTTGAAGTGGGCGCCCTGACCACCAGCATGCAGGTCATCCGGAACGACGACGTGCTGTACGAACGCGACCAGGCGTTCGGCGGCGCCCAGCTGACTCAACTCATCGTGCGGCAGTACGGTTTTTCGGCCGACGAGGCCGAGGCCAAGAAACGCTCCGGTGACCTGCCGGACGACTACAAGTCGGTGGTGCTGGACCCGTTCATCGAAAGCATGGCGCAGGAGGTGGGGCGGGCCTTGCAGTTCTTCTTCACCAGCACGCCTTACAACCGGGTCGACCATATCCTGCTGGCCGGTGGCAGCGCCGCCTTGCCCGGCCTGACCGATGCCGTCACGCACCAGACCTCGTTTGCCTGCATGGTGATCAACCCGTTCGATGGCATGGAAATGTCGGGCAATGTGCACGCGCGCAAGATCGCCCGTGAAGCGCCGTCCTACCTGACCTCCACCGGCCTGGCCCTGCGGAGGTTCTACCAATGATCCTGATCAACCTCTTGCCTCACCGCGAGGCGGCCCGCAAACGCCAGAAAGAGCAGTTTTTCACCCAGCTGGGCCTGTCGGCGTTGCTGGGTGGTGTGATTTGTGGCGGCGTGTTCGTCTGGTACCAAGGGCAGATCGCCTCACAGCAGGATCGCAACACCTTCCTTCAGACGGAAATCACACGCCTGGACAACGAAATCAAAGACATCGCCAGCCTGCAGGCCCAGATCGCTTCGTTGCGGGCGCGCCAGACCGCGGTGGAGGACCTACAGGGCAACCGCAACCTGCCGGTGCATCTGCTCGACGAACTGGTGACCCAGTTACCCGACGGCGTCTACCTGACCAGCATGAAGCAGGAAGGCCAGAACGTCTTGCTGACCGGTATCGCTCAGTCGCAGGAGCGGGTGTCCGAGCTGCTGCGCAACCTGTCCAACCAGAGCGTGTGGCTCAGCAAGCCGCAGCTGGTGGAAATCGTCGCCTCCAGTGTGGGCGCCGCCGGTCGTGATCAAAAGCGCGTGTCGAATTTCACGATGCGGGCGACCTTGTCCCGTCCGGCCACGGACCCCACCGCAGTGAACGCCACGAGCACGGCTACCGTGGTGCCGGCGCCGGGCAAAGTTTGAGGCACAGAACCACCATGGCTGCAATGTCCCTCAACCTGGACGCCAAGGCGATCCAGGAACAACTCAAGAAGCAGTTCACCGGACTGGACCCCAACGATCCGTCGCTGTGGCCCGGCCTGCCGCGCAACCTGCTGTATGTGGCCGTCTGTCTGGCGGTGATCGCCGGACTCTGGTTTGCATGGCTTCAATCGGTGGATGAAGAACTCATTGCTGAAAAGACCCGCGAAGAACAACTGCGCGAGGACTACAAAAAGAAGCTGGTTCAGGCGGTCAACCTGGATGCGCTCAAGAAGCAGCTGGAGCAGGTGCAGCAGTACGTGACGCAACTCGAGCGCCAACTGCCCAGCAAGGCCGAAATGGATGCGCTGCTGTCCGACATCAACCAGGCTGGGATTGGCCGCAGCTTGCAGTTCGAGCTGTTCCGGCCCGGGCAGGAGTCGGTCAAGGAGTACTACGTCGAATTGCCGATCTCGGTGCGTGTCACCGGGCGTTACCACGATGTGGGGCTTTTCGCGGCCGATATCGCCAACCTGTCCCGGATCGTGACGCTCAACAACTTGACGCTCACGCCGGGCAAGGACGGAGTGCTCGCCATGGATTGCACCGCCAAAACGTTCAGATACCTGGACCAGGATGAAGTCGCCATGCAGAAAAAATCGGCTGGTGGCAAAGGAGCGGCCAATTGAAAAGCATCACCGTTTTGATGGCCGTCGGTGGGCTGCTCTTGGGCCTGGTGGGTTGCACGTCCTCCGGGCAGGACGAATTGCGTGAGTGGATGCAGACAGAACGCAGCAACATAAGGCCGCAGGTCAAGCCTATCCCCGAGCCGACCAAGTTCATTCCGCAAGCGTATATGGGCGAGCGCTTGATCCAACCGTTCAGCGATGAAAAGCTGGCCAGCGTGCTCAAAGGCAGCGAAGCGACACCCGTTGCCAACTCGGCCCTCATTGCGCCCGAGCTCAATCGGCGCAAGCAGCCGCTGGAGGCGTATCCGCTGGACGCCATGTCCATGGTGGGCAGTCTCAACCGCCAGGGACAGCTGGTGGCGCTGCTCAAGGTGGACAACCTGCTGTACCAGGTGAGGCCGGGCCAGTATCTGGGCCAGAACTACGGCCGGATCACGAAAATTTCTGAGACCGAAGTGGTGCTGCGCGAAATCGTGCAGGACGCGGTGGGTGAGTGGATCGAGCGGCCAGCAGCGTTGCAGTTACAAGAGGAAGGTTCTAAATGAAAAAGCATGACTGGGCCACGGGTGCCGGTGCTGCGCAGCGCAAGCTGCTCCAGTGCACAGCTGTTCTCTGTCTGACCCTGGGCAGTGCCATCGCCTATGCGCAAAACGCCATCCAGTCGCTGTCTGGTGTTGCGCAGGGTGGCGGTGAGGTGGTTCGCATCGAGATGTCCGAGCCTTTGCTGGCCGTTCCCTCGGGTTTCACGATCCAGTCGCCGGCTCGCATCGCGCTGGATTTCCCTGGCGTGGTCAACGGGATCGGGCGTAGCGCGGTTCAGATCAACCAGGGCAATCTCCGATCTGCCAATGTGGTGCAGGCCGGAGATCGAACTCGCGTGGTGATCAACCTCAAGCAGGCCGCCTCGTATCAGGCCCGAATAGAGGGGAAAACGCTCCTGATCGTTCTGGACCGGACCGAGGCATCGACCACGGCCGCGGGCGCTCCAGCGTCCAAGCCCACTTTTGCTGATAGCCAGAACAACAGCGTTGCATCACTCAAAGACGTTGACTTCCGGCGAGGAACCGGCACGACGGGCAAGGTGGTCGTCGAGTTGGCGAACAACCAGATCGGCGTTGACATCCGGCAGCAGGGGCAGAACCTGGTGGTGGATTTCCTGAAGTCGACGCTTCCCGAAGGTCTACGCCGACGCATGGACGTCAGCGATTTCGGGACCCCCGTGCAGTTGATTGCGACAAGCCAAGTGGGCGACCGTGTGCGCATGGTTGTCACTCCCAAGGGGAATTGGGAGCATTCGGCCTACCAGAGCGACAACCAGTTTGTGCTGGAGGTGCGCGAGCAGACGGTGGATCCGGCCAAGCTGACGCAAGGACCCGGCTACAACGGAGAAAAACTGTCGCTGAACTTCCAGAACATTGAAGTGCGCTCGCTGTTGCAGGTGATCGCCGACTTCACGAACTTCAACGTCGTGACCTCCGACTCGGTCAGCGGGGCGGTGACATTGCGTCTGAAGGACGTTCCATGGGACCAGGCGCTCGACATCATTCTGCAGGCCAAAGGTCTGGGTATGCGCAAATCCGGCAATGTGCTGTGGATTGCGCCAAAAGATGAAATCTCAGCTCGCGAAAAACAAGAGCTGGAGTCCAAGGCCTCGATCGAGAGTCTGGAAACGCTGCGAACGCAGGGGTTCCAGATGAACTATGCGAAGGCCGCCGATATCGCGGGTCAAATCACTGCGACGGGTGGCAGTGGGGCGGCTGGCGGCAATGGTGCCCGCATTCTGTCCCCGCGGGGCAGCGTGATTGCAGAACCCCGAACCAACCAGTTGTTCGTCACCGATGTTCCCTCGAAGCTCGAGCAGGTGCAAAGTCTCGTGCGACAGCTGGATGTTCCCATCCGGCAGGTGCTGATCGAGGCACGCATTGTGGAAGCCTCCGATTCGTTTGGCCGATCGATCGGTGTCCGTCTGGGCGGCAGCGACCGACGTGGGGTCAATGGCGGCGATGCTGGGTACGCGGTGAGCGACAACACGCGTGTGGCGTTTGGGGGCAGCTACAACGCGATTGCATCGACGACCGGAGAAGCCGGAAATGCGATGAACACCTCCAACACATCGTTTGTCAATCTGCCTTCGACGGGTGCCGGTGGTTTTTCGCCAGCAGCCATTGCGGTCTCCTTGTTCAGTGCAGCATCCAACCGGTTTCTGAACCTGGAAATTTCAGCCCTTGAGGCCGATGGCAAGGGCAAGATCGTGTCCAGCCCCCGCGTGGTGACCGCTGACCAGGTCAAGGCGTTGATCGAGCAGGGCACGGAATTCCCTTACCAGACCGCGACTTCGAGTGGGGCGACCGCGTTGTCCTTCCGCAAGGCCAACCTGAAGCTGGAAGTGACGCCCCAGATCACCCCCGAAGGCAACATCATTCTCGATGTGGACATCAACAAGGACAGCCGTGGCGAAACCACCGCCGCTGGTGTCGCCATCAACACCAAACACATCCAGACGCAGGTGCTGGTGGAGAATGGTGGCACCGTGGTCATTGGCGGCATTTTTGAACTCAATGAACGCGATGACGTGACCCAGGTGCCGCTGTTGGGTGATATTCCTTATCTGGGTAATTTGTTCAAAAATAAATCGAAGTCGACCAGTAAGTCAGAGTTGCTGGTGTTTTTGACGCCGCGCGTGATCTCTGATAGAGGTGTGCTGCGATAAATGCCATGAAGGCATATGGTGGTGTTAAGTAAGGTTAATCGAGAATTTCAATGCGTAAAATATTTACTCTGATTGCGGTTTGTCTATTGGCTGCGTGTGGTGGCGGTGGTGGAGATGCGGCAGATCCAGTAGTCCTGTCAGTTAATGTTGCGGGAAAGACTTGGACTGAATGTGTTGGATCTGTTGATGGCGCGCCCAGTCGACACGTTATTGTTGGTGGGCATTCTCCGTATACTGCTCGATCACTGTCGCCTGATTTGATTGTTGGTACCATGAGTGGGAGTATTTTTACTCCCGCGACGAATGGGCAGTTTGGATCTCAAGATCCTATGATTTTGTCGGATTCCGGGGCTTCGATTTGGATTGTGACGAATAATATG
The DNA here is from genome assembly GCF_031426985.1 of Hydrogenophaga sp. Classification (GTDB taxonomy): domain Bacteria; phylum Pseudomonadota; class Gammaproteobacteria; order Burkholderiales; family Burkholderiaceae_C; genus Hydrogenophaga. The sequence goes on along the minus strand of NZ_JASJOY010000078.1, from coordinate 7,325 downwards.
CCCTGCGATAGTCAGGGTATTGTTGAGGTGCGAGATCTATTTAAAACGCTTGTTAATATTACTATCTCTACGGCGGCTGCGGAGTAAAAGTGGCTGGGCGTTATTCTGATCTTGATGGTTGATTTTCATTGTTTATCAGTTTGAGAGTTTCCTTGGTGGGCTTGCCAGGTTCTGGCAAGTCCACCGTCGGAAGACAATTGGCCAGGCGACTGGCCATTCCTTTTTTCGACTCGGACCACGTGATCGAGCAGCGTCTGGGCTGTTCGATTCGGGAGTATTTCGAGCGCGAAGGGGAGGAGCGTTTCCGTGACATGGAACAGGCCGTGTTGGACGAGCTGACGCAGGGTGAGGCTTGCGTGTTGTCGACGGGGGGCGGTTCGGTGCTGCGTGCAGCCAACCGTGCGCACCTGCACGAGCGCGGGCGGGTCGTGTACCTGCGGTCAACGCCCGAGGAGGTGTTCAGGCGCGTGCGGCACGACCGCAACCGACCGCTGTTGCAGGTGGCCGACCCCTTGCAGCGCCTGCGCGATCTGTACGCGGTACGGGACCCGCTGTACCGCGAGACGGCGCATTTCGTGATCGAGACGGGGCGACCGTCGGTGGCGACCCTGGTCAACATGATCGTGATGCAGCTGGAGTTGGCTGGGGACGCCATGGGCGCTGAGGCCGGCAGCGCACCACCGCCGGAACATCGCCCGACCTGAGGCGGTGCGGGTGGGGCAGGCCCTAAACTTCAGGGCTATGCCCAAGACTTCCCATCTCTCCATCGAACACGTGGACATCGCCCTGGGCGATCGCAGCTACCGCATCGCCATTGGGCGCGGTCTGCTGGATGCCGCGGACAGTTTTGCCGGTTTGCCCGCGGCGAGCACCGCGCTGATCGTCAGCAACACCACGGTGGCGCCGTTGTACCTGGCGCGTCTGTGCGCTGCGCTGGCCCCGCATTACCGGCAGGTGCACAGCGTGGTCCTGCCCGACGGAGAGGCGTTCAAGACCTGGGAGTCGCTGAACCTGATTTTTGACGCCTTGCTGGCCAAGGCCTGCGACCGCAAGACGGTGCTGTTCGCCCTGGGCGGTGGCGTCGTCGGCGACATGACCGGCTTTGCCGCCGCCAGCTACATGCGCGGCGTGCCCTTCGTGCAGGTGCCCACCACCGTGCTGGCGCAGGTGGATTCGTCAGTGGGCGGCAAGACGGCCATCAACCATCCGCTGGGCAAGAACATGATCGGCGCGTTCTACCAACCCCAGCGCGTGGTCTGCGATCTGGACGCGCTCAAGACCTTGCCTCCGCGCGAGCTGAGCGCGGGGCTGGCCGAGGTGATCAAGTACGGGCCGATCGCCGACATGGCGTTCTTGGACTGGATCGAGACGAATATCGATGCCTTGATGGCGCGCGAGCCGGCTGCGCTGGCGCACGCCGTCCGGCGCAGCTGTGAGATCAAGGCCGATGTGGTCGGCCAGGACGAGCGCGAGTCGGGCCTGCGGGCGATCCTGAATTTTGGCCACACCTTTGGCCACGCGATCGAGGCGGGCATGGGCTACGGCGCCTGGCTGCACGGCGAGGCGGTGGGTTGTGGCTTGGTGATGGCCGCGCGCCTGTCGCAACGGCTGGGCCTGGTCGACGAGGCCTTCGTCGAGCGCTTGCGCCGGCTGGTGCTGCGGGCCGGTCTGCCCGTGGTGGCGCCGGTGCTGGACGCCGCCGACAACGCCGGCCGTTACCTCGCGCTGATGCGTGTGGACAAGAAGTCCGAGGCCGGTGAGATCAAGTTTGTGCTGATCGACGGCCCGGGCCGGGCCGTGGTGCGCGGGGCGCCCGACGCGCTGGTGGCCGAGGTGATTGCCGAGAGCTGCCGCGCATGATGACGGCGTCGGCGGCGGGCGATGCCATGGCGCTGGCCCCTTACGCCAGCCATGCTTCGCAGAGCCGCGGGCGCCGCTTTGCCGAACCCGATGCGCCCACGCGTTCGGCGTTCCAGCGCGACCGGGACCGCATCATCCACAGCACCGCGTTCCGTAGGCTGGTTTACAAGACGCAGGTTTTCCTGAACCACGAAGGCGACCTGTTCCGCACGCGGTTGACGCATTCGCTGGAGGTGGCGCAGCTCGGGCGCAGCATCGCGCGCTCTTTGCGACTCAACGAAGATCTGGTGGAAGCGATTGCGCTGGCGCACGACCTGGGCCACACGCCGTTCGGTCACGCCGGGCAGGACGCGTTGAACACCTGCATGAAGGCGCTCACGCCGGTGCAGCCGGGCACGCCAGAGGGCGAGGCCTGGGGTTTCGAGCACAACCTGCAGAGCCTGCGCGTGGTGGACGAGCTGGAAGAGCGTTACCCCGCGTTCGATGGCCTGAACCTGTGCTTCGAAACGCGCGAAGGCATCCTCAAGCATTGCTCGCGCGCCAACGCAGAACGGCTGAACGCACGCGAACCCGGCGGGGTGGCTTCGCGTTTTCTGCTGGGGGGATCGCCCTCGCTCGAAGCGCAGCTGTGCAACCTGGCCGATGAGATCGCCTACAACGCGCACGACATCGACGACGGCGTGCGCTCGGGGCTGCTGACGCTGGAGCAGCTGGCCGAGGTGCCGCTGTTCGAGCGCTACCGCCAGCAAGCCCTGGGCGCCCACCCGCAGCTGGGCGGGAGGCGCCTGCTGTTCGAGGCCATCCGCCTGATGCTCAGCGATCAGGTGTACGACGTGATCGACACGACGCGCGAGCGCCTCAGCGCATCGGGCGTGGGCCATGCCGACGAGGTGCGCCGGGCCGCGCCGCTGGTGGCGTTTTCAGAGCGCATGCGCGCCGAGTCGCGCCACCTCAAGGCGTTTCTGTTTCGCAACCTCTACCGCCACCCGCAGGTGGTGGAGACCACGGACCGCGCGCGCCAGGTGGTGAACGAACTGTTTGCGCTGTACATGGAGCGCCCGCAGGAGCTGCCAGAGGCGCACGCGCGCCAGCCGCAGCGCGCCCGCGCGGTGGCCGACTACATCGCGGGCATGACGGACCGTTTTGCGATCCGCGAGCACCAGCGCCTGAGTGGCACGGTGCTGTTTCCCTGAGCAACATGCGTGAGGTGTCAACACCGGACAGCCCGGCCCATGCCGCGCGGCAGGCCGCCGTGGTGGTGGCGGTGGGGGTGGCGTGTGCGCTGCACATCGGCAAGCTGCCGGTGGCCATTCCACCGCTGCAAGCGGCCCTGGGCCTGAGCCTGGTGCAGGCGGGGTTTCTGCTGTCGCTGGTGCAGCTGGCGGGCATGACGCTGGGGCTGCTGGTGGGCCTGGCGGCGGACAGGTTGGGCCCGCGCCGGGTGATGCTGGCCGGGTTGCTGCTGCTGGCGCTGGGCAGTGGCCTGGGTGCGCTGGCGGGCGATGTGCAGGTGCTGCTGTGGACCCGCGCGCTGGAGGGGCTGGGCTTTTTGCTGGCGGTGTTGCCAGCGCCGGGTCTGTTGCGCCTGTGCGTGCAGCACCCGCCCACGCTGGCGCGCGCGCTGGGCTGGTGGGGCGCGTACATGCCGGTGGGGGCGGCGCTGGCCTTGTTGCTGGGGGCGCCACTGATCGGCCTGCTCGGCTGGCGTGGTCTGTGGGCGGTGCTGGCCGTGGTGGCGCTGGGTGCGGCGCTGCTGTTGTGGCGGGTCGTGCCCGCGGCGCCGGGGCCCACCGCTGGGGCCGACGCACCCCGCCTGGGGCCTCGTTTGCAGCGCACCTTGTCGGCACCCGGCCCCTGGCTGATGGCGCTGGCTTTCTTCTGTTATTCCGGCCAGTGGCTGGCCGTGGTGGGCTTCCTGCCCACCATCTACAGCCAGGCGGGCGTCAGCGGCGCGGCCCTGGGGGCGCTCAGCGCGCTGGCCGCGGGCATCAACATGCTGGGCAATGTCGGGGCCGGCCGTCTGCTGGCCCGCGGCGCGCGGCCCGGTGTGCTGCTGGCCACGGGCTATGCGGCCATGGCGTTGGGGGGCCTGGTGGCATTCGGTGCGGAGGGGCACCCTTGGGCCCAGTACGGCGCGGTGTTGCTGTTTTCCAGCGTCGGGGGGCTGATCCCAGGCACCTTGTTCGGGCTGGCGGTGGTGCTGGCCCCGGGCCAAGAGACCGTGTCCACCACCGTCGGCTGGATGCAGCAATGGTCTGCGCTGGGGCAGTTTGCGGGCCCACCCCTGGTGGCCTGGCTGGCCACGCAGGCGGGGGGCTGGCAATGGACGGGGCTGTTCACCGGTGCCTGTTCCCTGGCCGGGCTCGTGCTGGCCTGGCGGGTGCAGCGCGTCTGGGCCGGGCGCTACACTGCGGCCCGGCTTTGAACCCCACGCGGCCCCGCAGAGGGCTGTCCACCGCATCACAGGGAGTGATCAGATGAGCTTTCTTCACCAGCTCAAACAGCAGGCGCAGACGCTGCAGTCGCAACAGACGGCGCAGGTGCAGGACTTCAGCGCCAGCACCGCGGCCACCGAGGCCGCATGCCAGCGGCTCTGGCATTACCTGGACGACCTGCACCGCCAGCTCAACGTGATCGAGCCAGCGGCGCCCCCGCTGAGCCTTGACGGCAAGGCGCACTGGCCGGCCATGAAGCAGACCGGCTTCCGTTTCGATGCGCGCAAGAAGATGTTGCGCGATCAGGAGGTGTTCGACTACCTGGCGCTGGGCTGGCAGTTGCTCCCACGCGAAGCGGGCGCGGGCAAGGGGCAGGTGAAGGTCAACTTCCCACCCGATCTGGAGCGGGTGGAGCGGCGTTTGCGCGTGGGCCATGTGCCGCACGAACGGCAGGAGCAACGCCACCCGCAGACCAACGGGCTGCAGGCCATCGTGTTCGAACACGAGATGGCGGCGCGCGCCAGCGTCATGGTGACGGCCGATCACGACCAGGGCGTGCTGCGCTTCCGCCTGGCCGGTGTCACCGGTCTGGAGACCGTGCACACCGAATACCGCACCGGGCAGATCGGCCCAGCGGTGCTGGACGAATTGGCCAAACTCATCGTCGGTCAGGACAGCCGCTTTCTGTGAACGCGCCGAGGGGGCTCGGAGGGCCGCCTGGCGGTGCGTCCGCTGTTGCAGGCGCTCGCTTGTGCAGCCTCCTGGCACTGACCGGGCGGCCGCCTGAAAACGGCACGCCCCCGGCCACATGAAGCCGAAAACCGGAAAAACCGGGGTCAGATTCCAATTACCATCGCCCAATCAAACCCCACCGGACTCCCCATGGCCCGCTTGCCCCGACTCACCATCCCCGGTTATCCGCACCACGTGATCCAGCGCGGCAACAACCGCCAACCCATCTTTGTGGATGCGGCCGACCGCGAGCACATGCTGGCGCTGCTGGCCGGTTACGCACAGCAGTTCAAAGTGGCCATTCATGCCTACGTGCTCATGGACAACCACCTGCACGTGCTGGCCACGCCCGAGACCGCCGATGGCTTGCCCAGCCTGATGCAGGCGGTGGGCCGGCGCTATGTGCGCTACTTCAACGACCGCCATGGCCGCACCGGCACGCTGTGGGAAGGGCGGTACCGGTCCACCGTGATCGAGACCGACCGCTATCTGTTGGCCTGCATGGTCTACATCGACCTCAACCCGGTGCGCGCGGGCCTGGTGGGGCAGGCGCGCGACTATCCGTGGTCCAGCCATGGGCACTACATCGGACAGCGGTCCGACAAGCGGATCACGCCCCACCCACTGTGGTGGACCCTGGGCAACACACCCTTTGCGCGCGAGGCGGCGTACGCCGAAATGGTGCATGCCGGCATCGGCCCGGACCAACAGGTGGCGTTGACCGATGCCACGCTGCGGGGCTGGGCGCTCGGCGGCGAGGGTTTTGTGGCCGGCCTGCAGAAATTGACCGACCGCCGCACGACCCCCTTGCGCCCTGGTCGCCCACCCGGGCGCTCCGTTCCGCGGGTTTGACACCTGAAGTCGTTGATTTCATTGGGGTAATGCCATTTTTTGATATGTCCCCAATTAATTCTGACGGAACTTGAGTTGAAGTTAATTGGAATCTGACCCCGTTTATTGGCCTTGGCATTTTTGTTGCAACGCAGTAAGCTCCGCGTCCCGCGATTTTTGTTTTTGTGCCCCTGAACCGAGAAGGAAGCGCCATGACCACGGCAGCCGAGCAGCAGCAAGTCCAGCAACAGGGTCTGTACGACCCGGCCAACGAGCACGATGCCTGCGGCGTCGGCTTCGTGGCGCACATCAAGGGCGAGAAGCGTCACGACATCGTGACCCAGGCGCTCAAGATCCTGGAAAACATCGACCACCGTGGTGCCGTGGGGGCCGATGCCCTGATGGGCGACGGCGCCGGCATCCTGATCCAGCTGCCCGACGCGCTGTACCGCGAAGAAATGGCCAAGCAGGGCGTGGCCCTGCCGCCGGCGGGCGAATACGGCGTCGGCATGATCTTCCTGCCCAAGGAACACGCCAGCCGTCTGGCCTGCGAACAGGAGATGGAGCGCGCCATCAAGGCCGAAGGCCAGGTGCTGCTGGGCTGGCGCGATGTGCCCGTCAACAAGGACATGCCCATGTCCCCGACGGTGCGCGAAAAAGAGCCGATCATGCGGCAGGTCTTCATCGGCCGTGGCACCGACGTGATCGTGCAGGACGCGCTGGAGCGCAAGCTGTATGTGATCCGCAAGACCGCCAGCGCCCACATCCAGGCGCTCAAGCTCAAGCACAGCAAAGAGTATTACGTGCCCAGCATGAGCAGCCGCACGGTGGTCTACAAGGGCCTGCTGCTGGCCGATCAGGTGGGCACCTATTTCCTGGACCTGCAGGACCCGCGTTGCGTGTCGGCCCTGGGCCTGGTGCACCAGCGCTTCTCGACCAACACGTTCCCCGAGTGGCCGCTGGCCCACCCCTACCGCTACGTGGCCCACAACGGTGAGATCAACACCGTCAAGGGCAACTACAACTGGATGAAGGCGCGCGAAGGCGTGATGTCCTCGCCGGTGCTGGGCGCCGACCTGCAGAAGCTGTATCCGATCAGCTTCGCCGGCCAGTCCGACACCGCCACCTTCGACAACTGCCTGGAACTGCTGACCATGGCCGGCTACCCGATCAGCCAGGCCGTGATGATGATGATTCCCGAGCCGTGGGAACAGCACACCATGATGGACCCGCGTCGCCGCGCGTTCTACGAATACCACGCCGCGATGCTGGAACCCTGGGACGGCCCGGCCTCCATCGTGTTCACCGACGGTCGCCAGATCGGCGCCACGCTGGACCGCAACGGCCTGCGCCCCTCGCGTTACTGCGTGACCGACGACGACCTGGTCATCATGGGTTCCGAGTCCGGCGTGTTGCCGGTGCCGGAGAACAAGATCGTGCGCAAGTGGCGCCTGCAGCCCGGCAAGA
>NZ_JASJOY010000077.1:0-9659 GCF_031426985.1 Hydrogenophaga sp. | reverse complement strand
GAGCGCCTGATCACCATGCCCGACGGCACCACGCCGGCCGAGGCCAAGACCCTGCTGAACAAGCACAAGCTCGAACGCCTGCTGCTGGTCAACGACGCCTTCGAGCTCAAGGGCCTGATCACGGTCAAGGACATCACCAAGCAGCTGAACTTCCCCAACGCCGCGCGCGACGCCGCCGGCCGCCTGCGCGTGGGCGCAGCGGTGGGCGTGGGCGAGGGCACAGAAGAGCGCGTCGAGGCACTGGTCAAGGCCGGTGTGGACGCCATCGTGGTGGACACCGCCCACGGCCACAGCAAGGGCGTGATCGACCGCGTGCGCTGGGTCAAGCAGAACTACCCGCAGGTCGACGTGATCGGCGGCAACATCGCCACCGGCAGCGCTGCCCTGGCGCTGGTGGAAGCGGGTGCCGACGGCGTCAAGGTCGGTATCGGCCCCGGTTCCATCTGCACCACCCGCATCGTGGCCGGTGTGGGCGTGCCCCAGATCATGGCGATCGACAACGTCGCGACGGCACTGCTGGGCACGGGCGTGCCCATGATCGCCGACGGCGGCATCCGCTACAGCGGTGACATCGCCAAGGCCATCGCGGCCGGCGCCAACACCGTGATGATGGGCGGCATGTTCGCCGGCACCGAAGAGGCGCCGGGCGAGATCGTGCTGTTCCAGGGCCGCAGCTACAAGAGCTACCGCGGCATGGGCTCCATCGGCGCCATGCAGCAGGGCAGCGCCGACCGCTACTTCCAGGAAAGCAGCACCGGCAACCCCAATGCCGACAAGCTGGTGCCCGAAGGCATCGAAGGCCGCGTGCCCTACAAGGGCTCGGTCGTGTCGATCATCTTCCAGATGGCCGGCGGCCTGCGCGCCTCCATGGGCTACTGCGGCTGCCCGACCATCGAGCACATGCGCGCCAAGGCCGAATTCGTCGAGATCACCTCGGCCGGCATCCGCGAGAGCCATGTGCACGACGTGCAGATCACCAAAGAGGCCCCCAACTACCGCGCGGAATAGGTTCCCCCCGCGCCGCCTGCGGCGTCACCCCCCAGGGGGCGGCACCAGCGGCCCGGCAAAGCCGGTTCCGCGGTGCCCCTGGATGGGGTGACCTCTTGCCAAACGGGTCGTCCTTAGAGACGGCCTTTGTTTTTTCTGAAGTTCACCCAACGCCATGCAGCACCAGAAAATCCTCATCCTCGATTTCGGTTCCCAGGTCACCCAGCTCATCGCCCGCCGCGTGCGCGAAGCCCATGTGTACTGCGAAGTGCATCCTTGTGATGTCAGCAGCGACTGGGTGCGCGAGTTCGCCGCCGATGGTCAGCTCAAGGGCGTGATCCTCTCCGGCAGCCACGCCAGCGTTTACGAAGTGGACGACAAGGCACCCGACGCGGTGTTCGAGCTGGGCATTCCTGTGCTGGGCATCTGCTACGGCATGCAGACCATGGCCCAGCAGCTCGGAGGCAAGGTCGAGGCCGGCAAGACGCGCGAATTCGGCTACGCCGAGGTCCGCGCCCGCGGCCACACGGCCCTGCTCAAGGGCATAGAGGACTTCCACACCCCGGACGGCCACGGCATGCTCAAGGTCTGGATGAGCCACGGCGACAAGGTCACCGACATGCCACCCGGCTTCAAGCTCATGGCCAGCACCGACAGCTGCCCGATCGCCGGCATGGCCGACGAGGCGCGCGGCTACTACGCCGTGCAGTTCCACCCCGAGGTCACGCACACGGTGCAGGGCAGGGCGTTGCTGGAGCGCTTCGTGCTCGACATCTGCGCCACGCGTCCGGACTGGGTGATGCGCGACCACATCGAGGAAGCGGTGCAGAAGATCCGCGAGCAGGTGGGTGATGAAGAGGTGATCCTGGGTCTGTCCGGTGGCGTCGATTCGTCGGTGGCCGCTGCCCTGATCCACCGCGCCATCGGCGACCAGCTGACCTGCGTGTTCGTCGATCACGGCCTGCTGCGCCTGAACGAGGGCGACATGGTGATGGACATGTTTGTCGGCAAATTGCACGCCAAGGTGATCCGCGTCGACGCCGCCGACCAGTTTCTCGGCCACCTGGCCGGCGTGAGCGATCCGGAGGCCAAGCGCAAGATCATCGGCCGCGAATTCGTCGAGGTCTTCAAGGCCGAGGCCGCCAAACTGATTTCAAGTGGTGCATCAACAAAAGGCGCCAAGTGGTTGGCACAAGGCACTATTTATCCGGACGTGATCGAGTCCGGTGGCGCCAAGAGCAAGAAGGCCGTCACCATCAAGAGCCACCACAACGTGGGCGGCCTGCCGGAGCAGCTGGGCCTGAAACTGCTGGAGCCGCTGCGCGACCTGTTCAAGGACGAGGTGCGGGAGCTGGGCGTGGCGCTGGGTCTGCCGCACGACATGGTCTACCGCCACCCGTTCCCGGGGCCGGGCCTGGGCGTGCGCATCCTGGGCGAGGTCAAGAAGGAATACGCCGACCTGCTGCGCCGGGCCGACGCGATCTTCATCGAAGAGCTGCGCTCGACCATCGACCACCACTCCGGCAAGAGCTGGTACGACCTGACCAGCCAGGCCTTCACCGTGTTCCTGCCAGTCAAGAGCGTGGGCGTGATGGGCGACGGCCGCACCTACGACTACGTGGTGGCGCTGCGCGCGGTGCAGACCAGCGACTTCATGACCGCCGACTGGGCCGAGCTGCCGTACGCGCTGCTCAAGAAGGTGTCCAGCCGCATCATCAACGAGGTGCGCGGCATCAACCGCGTGACCTACGACGTGAGCAGCAAGCCGCCCGCGACCATCGAGTGGGAATGAGCCAAGATCGTCCCAAGGTGTTTCGGAACATCCCAGGAAAACCCGATTTCCCTTTAGGGACAAGGACTTAGCGTCCCGCGACGTCCCATCGAATCCCAGGGCGTCCCAGGCGTTCTGACGGTTGACTTGACGGTATCCGGACACCTAAGCTGGCAGGCCTGCAGCGATACCGTCAGACCCCATGACGGTATTTCGGTCCTGCGAAATGCAACGGATCGGAGACCTCATGAACACCTCGATGGAACGGGCGCGGGTTGGGCTGGTAAGCGCGAGAACGCGCCACGGATTGACGGAAACCAAACTGCGAGAACTACTGCCGGGCGAGAGGGTCTACAAGGTCAGCGACGGAGGCAACGGTCTCTACGTCGTCGTCTCGCCCAGTGGCAGCAGGTCCTTCCGCTACGACTACCGATTGAGCGGCCGACGCGAGACGCTGACCATCGGACGCCATGAACCGGTGGCCCGCCATGCTCAGCGATCTCACCTGGCCTACGGCATGGATGTGACGCTGGAGGAGGCGCGCCTCCTGCTGGCTCGGGCGCGTGTCGATGTCAGTTCCGGGCGATCACCCGCCCGGGCCAAGGTTGAACAGCGCAGCGAAGTCGCCGACGCCATGAGCTTCGGGCGCTGGGCGACACGGTACTTTGAATTCAAGTCCGACGCCAAGAGCGGTGCCGAGCGCCTGGCCGACAGCACTTTGGCTTTGCGGCGTTCGATCTACAACCGCATCCTGGCCGGCCCGTTCGGGAAGCTGAACCTTGAAGAAATCAAGCCGGTTGCACTGGGCGAGTTGCTCGACCGCGTCAAGACTGAACGAGGCCCAGGTCCTGCCGTGCACGCCAGGGAACTGGTGTTGCAGATCTACCGGTTCGCCAATGGCAAGGGCGTCGACATCGCCAATCCGGCGGAAGCGCTCGCTCGGAAGGCCTACGCGACGTTTGTCCCGCGTGAGCGCAACCTGAGCCGCCACGAAATCAAGACCTTGCTCGACGGACTGGAGATGACGGGCACTGCCCCGACACTGCGGCTGGCCGTCAGGTTCTTGCTGCTGACGGGTGTGCGCAAAGGTGAGTTCATCGGGGCCACCTGGGCGGAATTGGACTGGGAACGGGCCCAGTGGCTGATCCCCGCCGCAAGGATGAAGGCAGGCAAGCCGCATACGGTGTATCTGGCAGAGCAGGCCCTGGACATTTTGACAACGCTTCGAACCTGCTTTCCGTCGAGCAACTTTCTCCATCCAAGCCGGTATGACTCCGCCGAGCCGATCAGCCAAGCCACGCTGAACCGGACGATCGCCGCTTCGGTGGACCGGATCAACAAGGATCGAACACCCAGTCAGGAGCTGTTTCTGCCAGTCTCCGTGCACGACCTGCGCCGAACGTTCTCGTCACGCCTCAACGACGCGCTCTTCCCGGAAGCATTGGTGGAAGCCTGCCTGGCCCACCAGAAAAAGGACCAAGTCGCTGCCGCCTACAACCATGCTCGGTTGTCCGGGCCTCGGCGGGCCCTCATGCAAGTCTGGGCGGACATGGTGGACTGCTGGATGCGTGGTGATTCCGCGAGGGAGATCATCGTCAGGGGGAAGGCGAAGATCGATGCGGCGGCGAACGACGCAGAAGGCATGAACTTGTAGGCTGAAGCAACACCCTGTGTAGTTTCCGTTGCTCGGCGCGTCTGTCTGGACCCAACATGAAGCGCCTTTTGCGCTCCAGATACCGCTTTGCAGCGGTGGACTAAACCGCTCGCGCGGTAGACGCTCCGGCTACGTTGGTGGCGTTTCGTTGCGCCCGTGATTCTGCGATGTTGGCGGTCGAGGCAATCCGCCTCGGTCACCGACAGGAGCAGGATCATGGACGTTTCCACCCCGACCCCATCCGCGGCCGTATCGCCGCTGCGCCAACGCATGATCGACGACATGCGCATGCGCCAGTTCGCAGAGCACACGCAGGAGGGCTACATCCGCGCCGTGCGCAAGCTCGCCACCTTCCTCGGCCGCTCGCCGCACACCGCCACCGCCGAGGACCTGCGCCGCTTCCAGCTGCACCTGGTGGACACCGGCACCGGCCCGGTCACCATCAACGCCACCATCACCGGGCTGAAGTTCTTCTTCGACATCACGCTGGGCCGGCCCGAGCTCATGCTCAAGATGACGCATGTGGCTGTGCCTCGCAAGCTGCCCGTGATCCTGAGCCCCGAGGAAGTCGGCCGCCTGATCGCCGCCGCGCCCAACCTCAAGCACCAGGCCGCCATGTCGGTGGCCTACGGCGCGGGCCTGCGCGTCAGCGAAGTCGTCTCGCTCAAGGTCGGCGACATCGACGGCGAGCGCATGACACTGCGCGTGGAGCAGGGCAAGGGACGCAAGGATCGCTACGCCATGCTCAGCCCGGTGCTGCTGGAGCGGCTGCGTGCCTGGTGGAGACTGGGCCATGCCCAGGGCAAGATCCGCCACGGTGGTTGGCTGTTCCCGGGCCTGGACCCCACCGATCACGTGACCGCGCGCCAGCTCAACCGCGCCGTGCACCTGGCCGCCGCGACGGCCGGCATCGACAAGCGCATCACCCCGCACGGCCTGCGCCATGCCTTTGCCACCCATCTGCTGGAGCAGAAGGTCGATATCCGCGTCATCCAGGTGCTGCTCGGGCACAAGCGGCTGGACACCACGACCCTGTACGCTGCCGTGGCCACCGACCTGCTGCGCCGGGTCATCAGCCCGCTGGATCACACGTGCGCCAAGCCCGCAGGCGAGCCAGCGCCCGAACCTGCACCGCAGCCGCCAGCCCTGTAGTCGTACGCCATCGTGCAGGCGCGACCCGCCCTGGAGGTCGCCGACATCTTCCGTGCCCATGGACCCGCCTGGCGTGACGCCCAGCGCGGCCACCTGAGCCTGGCGCAGCTCAAGGTGATGTCGGCCATCACCCAGTGCCGCACGGCGGCACTGGGTGGACATGTCCTTCGCTGCGACGGGTGTGGCCTCGACCAGGTCTCGTACAACTCGTGCCGCAACCGGCACTGCCCGAAGTGCCAGAGCAGTGCGGCCAAGCGCTGGCTGGATGCGCGCCAAGCCGATCTGCTGCCGGTGGAGTACTACCACGTGGTCTTCACGCTGCCTGCACCCATCGCCGACATCGCGTACCAGAACAAAGCAGCGCTGTACGGCTTGCTGTTCGACATCGCCGCCGAGACGCTGCAGCGGATCGCGGCCGATCCCAAGCACCTGGGCGCCGACATCGGCGCCACGCTGGTGCTGCACACCTGGGGCTCGGCGCTGACCCATCACCCGCACGTGCACGGCATCGTGCCGGGCGGCGGCTTGGCGCCCGACGGCAAGACTTGGGTGGCTTGCCGGCCGGGGTTCTTCCTGCCGGTGCGCGTGCTGTCCCGGCTGTTCAGGCGCCGCTTCCTGGAGGAACTGCAGCGGCTGCACGATGGTGGCAAGCTCAGATTCTTCGGCGAACACGCAGCACTGGCCGACGCCACGGCCTTCAAGGCGTGGCTCGCGCCGCTGCGCAAGTGCGAGTGGGTGGTCTACGCCAAGCGCCCATTCGCGGGACCGCAGGCGGTGCTGGCCTACCTGTCGCGCTACACGCACCGCGTGGCCATCTCCAACAGCCGGCTGCTGGCGATGGACGAGCGCGGCGTCACCTTCCGCTGGAAGGACTACCGGGCGAACAAGACTGGCAGGGGCAAGACGCGTCACAAGGCGATGACGCTGAGCCCGCAGGAGTTCATGCGCCGCTTCCTGCTGCATGTGCTGCCGGGCGGCTTCCACCGAATCCGGCACTACGGCCTGCTGGCCAACAGCATCCGGCGGGACAACCTGGCGCTGGCACGCCAGCTGTTGCAGGTGACGCCGTCCTCGCCCGAAGCAACGGCCACCGAGGGCTTGGACTCGCCACGTCCGACCTTCGTCTGCGCGCACTGCGGCCGCGCGATGACGGTGCTGCAGGTCTTCTTGCGCGACTGCTCGATTCGGGCGCCGCCAGCACCATGACCACGCTCGAACTCCGCCGATCAACTCGACGCTGGACATGGCGTCCGGTGGGCTGCTGCGTGCGTCGCTTGGTCAGCGGCTGCGCAGGCTCGGCCAAGAGCTCCTGCCGTATCGAAGCGGCACACGCACGGGCGCCTGCGGTCATCGATGAGGTGTCGATGCTCAGTCGCAGGCGGCCAACTCGCGACCCGCGCGCAGAGCAATCGCCATAGCCACCGCGCTCGACATCTACCGTGGCGGTCGCCGCGGTTTCCTCCCTCGAGGCTTATGCAACACCTGCCCGACAGCAGTGAGGGTGCTCGACCGCTTGTGCGGCTGGGCAGGTGTCACACAAGCCTTAACAATTGCCGTCCCTCGCTGCACTGATCCGAATACCCGCTGTTGTCCGTAGAACAGTCATTCACTCCGACACAAATGGCGTACACAGTCCCAGAACCATGAGTGGACAGACGAGTTCGAACTTGACCTAACGCAACACCCTGAACTTGAGCCGGCGCATGCTCTGTGACCCTCAACTTGATGGGAGTCCATCATGGAAACCTCAGGCTCCGCTGTTCAACATGCACCATGGAACAAGGGCAAGATCGTTGGCCAGAAGGCTCCCTTCAAGTTGAAAGATATCTGGGCGTTGCGCGTGCGCCTGCAGCTTGAAGGCAGGGTTCGCGAACTGGCGCTCTTCAATCTTGGCATAGACAGCAAGCTGCGTGGTTGCGACCTGGTGACACTCAAGGTCCGTGATGTGCGCCACGGCGACCAGATGGCCACGCGAGCCATCGTCATGCAACACAAAACACAGCGACCAGTGCAGTTCGAAATCACGGCGGGCACCCGTGATGCCCTGCAGAACTGGATCAAGCAGGCCTCATTGAAATCAGATGACTTCCTGTTTCCCAGCAGGCTTCATGAATCGCCCCATTTGGGCACGCGGCAGTACGCGCGAATTCTGGGGCACTGGGTTGACGAACTGGGGCTTGACCGAGCCGACTATGGGACGCATTCCATACGAAGGACGAAGGCGACGCTGATCTATCGGCGCACCAAAAACCTTCGAGCTGTGCAGTTGCTGCTTGGGCATGCCAAGCTGGAGTCCACCGTGCGGTATCTGGGTGTCGAAGTCGATGACGCCCTTGAAATATCCGAACAGACAGAAATTTGACGCTGGCGTCGACGGGACTATCGCCCCACGGACGTAGGGCTCCGGCCTCAAGAAGTGCATCAGGCGGTCGGGTTGGCCCGGGGTTCTCTTTCCGTGGGCCACAAGTCTTGAAGACTTTGCCGCGTGTCAAAGTCTTTTCCCGCAGTGAGCTGGGTACGACACCGCGCCAGAACGGTTGATGGCTTTCAGGACCGCTTATCGTGTTCGAGACCTCCGATGAAAGACAACCATGGCTGCCACGGCGATGGCAAGGTAGTTGGTGACCATGAACCTCGGGGTGTTCCAAGCGACGCCATCCAACCCCCAGTAGGTCACCGGATAGAAAACCGGTGATGGATAGAAATCGGCCGAGTGCGTGAAGACGTCAATCAGCACATGGGACCACCAGCCCCACAGCGGCAGCCAGAAGCGGCCCAACCAGAGCCAGAGACCCCATGTGACTGCGCCCGCCACCAACGCGCTGTGCATCACGCAGTGCAGGTGGTGGGTCAGGCCGGCGAGCATCGGTGATAGCGGTGGCTCGTACCCGGGCAGTGCATTGGCGTAGGCCAGCAGCACACGCCAGCCATCCATCGACGACAACGCCAGTGCGAGCAGTGGTGCGAACTGGGGCAGATCAGGCAGCACCGCCAGCCCCACCGCCAGCCCGACGGTGCGGCGGTCCAGCGGCCGGCGCTGGTGCCAGGCCGCGGCGCCCAGGCCCGCCCACAGTCCGTGCGCAAGGATGTCCATGGCGTGTGCCCTCCTGGGTGATGAATCTGTCCTTTATCGGTTGCGCAGGCGCAGCGCATTGCCGATGACAGACACCGAACTCAGGCTCATGGCCAGCGCGGCGATCATGGGCGAGAGCAGCGAGCCGGTGAAGGGATACAGCAGCCCGGCGGCCAATGGAATGCCCAGGGCGTTGTAGACGAAGGCGAACCCCAGGTTCTGCTTCATGTTGGCCACGGTGGCCACCGAGAGTTCGCGCGCGGTGGCGATGCCGCGCAGATCCCCCTTGACCAGCGTGAGCTGGGCGCTGTTCATGGCCACGTCGGTGCCGGTGCCCATGGCAATGCCCACATCGGCGCGGGCCAGCGCCGGCGCGTCGTTGATGCCATCCCCCGCCATGGCCACCACGCGGCCCTCGGCCTGCAGCCGTTCCACGAGCCGGAGCTTGTCGGCCGGCTGGACCTCGCCGTGCACCTCGTCGATGCCCAGGCGATGGCCCACCGCATGCGCCGTGGTCAGACCGTCGCCCGTGGCCATCACAACGCGGATGCCTGCCTTGCGCAGCGATGCCAGGGCCTCGGCGGTGGTGGCCTTGACCGGGTCCGACACCGCCAGCAGGCCCGCCAGTTGCCGGTCCACGGCCAGGTACATGACGCTGGCGCCCTGGCTGCGCAGAGACTCTGCCTCTTTCGCCAGTGCTGCGGCGTCCACACCCAGTTGATCCATCAGGGCCGTGTTGCCCAAGGCCAGCGCCCGTTCGCCCACCACACCGTGCACGCCAATGCCCGACGCCGAGTCGAACTGCGCGGGCTTCTCCAGCACCAGCCCCTGCTGCCTGGCCGCCGCGACGATGGCGGCCGCCAGCGGATGTTCGCTGCCCTGGTCCAGGCTGGCCGCCAGCCGCAGCACCTCCGCATCCGTGTAGTCCGCCACGCCTAGGGCGCGCTCGAAGGTGGGCCGTCCTTCCGTCAGGGTGCCGGTCTTGTCCACGATCAGGGTGTCGACCTTGCGCAGGTTCTCGA
>NZ_JASJOY010000076.1:9871-40218 GCF_031426985.1 Hydrogenophaga sp. | reverse complement strand
CGACCCGACGCGGGTGGACGTGAACGTGCACCCGACCAAGATCGAGGTGCGCTTCCGCGACAGCCGCGAGGTGCACCAGGCGGTGCGCCACGCGGTGGAAGGCGCGCTGGCCGCGCCGCGCTCGGCGCAGACGCTGCCGGTGACCGCGACGACACCTGCGGGGCCGTCGGCCGACGCGGCGTCGGCGTTCATGAGCCCGGTGCCGCGCCAGCAGCCTCTGCCCTGGCGGCCGGACACGCCGCAGGTGGGGCAGCGCGTGAGCGACATCGGCGCGCTGTGGGGGCAAGGCCCCGCGGGGGCGCCCTTCGACAAGCTCAGGACGATCGGCGATACGGGCTCAGCCCGAACGGTTGATTTTTCGGGCAGCCCTGTCGAATTCGGTCCGTCCCCAACGTCCGTTCGGGCTGCGCCCGTCGAAGCCCTCACCCCAACGCCCCCCCTGCCCGCCGGCGAATGGCCCCTGGGCCGCGCCGTGGCGCAGCTGCACGGCGTCTACATCCTGGCCGAGAACGCCCAGGGCCTGGTGGTGGTGGACATGCACGCCGCGCACGAACGCATCGTCTACGAACGCCTCAAGCAGCAGCTGGACGCGCACCAGGTCAGCAGCCAGCCGCTGCTGATCCCGGCCACGTTTGCCGCCACGCCCGAGGAAGTGGCGACGGCTGAAACCGCGGCCGAGGTGCTGGCGCAACTGGGGCTGGAGATCGTGCCCTTCTCGCCCAAAACCCTGGCGGTGCGCGCCGTGCCCAACACCCTGGCCGCCGGCGACCCGGTGGAACTCGCGCGCAGCGTGCTGGCCGAACTCAGCCAGCACGACGCCAGCACCGTGGTGCAGCGCGCCCGCAACGAGCTGCTGGCCACCATGGCCTGCCACGGCGCGGTGCGCGCCAACCGTCGCCTGACCCTGGACGAGATGAACGCCCTGCTGCGCCAGATGGAAGTCACCGAGCGCAGCGACCAGTGCAACCACGGCCGCCCGACCTGGCGCCAGCTGGGCATGAAAGACCTGGACGCGCTGTTCCTGCGCGGGCGCTGACCCTTATGGCAAGCGCCGATCAGGCCCTGCTGCACCACATCTTCTGGCGCTGTCTGAGCGGCCCGCACCAGCACCTGTCGGACGCCCGCGGCCAGGCCCGCCGCTACCGCGCCGGTTATTCGCCCATCGCCGCCTTCGCCGATCCGTCGGCGCCCGACCTCGACAGCCTGGCCGCGCTGAGCGCGCCCGGCGAATCGTTGTACGTCGAAGGCTGGGACGGCGCCTGCGCCTCGCCGGACTGGCAGATCGACGTCGACGCGACCATGGTCTGCATGGCCTGGGACGGCGGGCCGGTGCCCGAACCGGCCACCCTGTCCTGCCGCCCACTCGGGCCAGACGACCTGCCCGCCGTGATGGCGCTGGTCGATCTCACCCGCCCCGGCCCGTTCGGCCCGCACACGCTGACGATGGGCGATTTCCTTGGACATTTCAGCGCTGACGGTCAGCTGATCGCCATGGCCGGCGAGCGCACCCGGTCCGGCGCCTGGCACGAGGTCAGCGGCATCTGCACCCACCCCGACCACCAGGGCCAAGGCCTGGGCCGCGCGCTGACGCACGAGATCGTGCGGCGCCAGCTGCTGCGCGGTGAAACGCCGTTCCTGCACGCCATGGCCACCAACGAGACGGCCCGCGCCATGTACCGCCGCCTGGGTTTCCGCGAGCGGCTGGAGACGCCGATTCGGGTGCTGCGGCGGGTCGGCCCGGCGTCTGCCGCCAGCGCCTGAATGGGACTTGACTTCGAGTGCACTCGAAGTTTTAGAGTCCAGCCCGTGAACACCACTTTGCTTTCCATCGGGGAGCTCGCCCGGCAATGCGAGCTGAGCACGCACACCCTGCGCTACTACGAATCCGCAGGCGTCCTGCGCCCGGCCCTGCGCGCGGCCAACGGGCACCGTCGCTACCGCGAGGACGATGTGCAGTGGCTCGCCTTTGTGCTGCGGCTCAAACAGACCGGCATGCCGTTGCAGGACATCCGCCACTACGCCGATCTGCGGGCACAAGGCGACAGCACGCTGGGCCATCGACTGGCCATGCTGGCGCAGCACCGGGAGCGCCTGGCCCGACAGCTGCTGGCGCTGTCGGCCAGCGCCGATGCGCTGGACGCCAAGATGGACCTGTACCGAGCGCACATCGAAGCCTTGCAAAACACCACCGGGACATCCTCATGAGCAGCATCACTTTGAAACACGAAGACGCCCCATCGCGCTACCAGCGCGGCTGGGACAAGCTGCGCGAGATCGACGGCCAGGCCGGCGAGAACGTCGTGGCGGCGCTGGCCGATATCGCGCCCGATTTCGCCCGGCTCCTGATCGAGTTCCCGTTCGGCGACATCTACTCCCGCCCGCAACTGGATCTGAGAGCGCGTGAGCTGGGTGTGGTGGCCGCCCTCACCGCGCTGGGCCATGCACAGCCGCAGCTGAAGGTGCACATCCACGGCGCACTCAATGTCGGCTGCAGCCGCGAAGAGGTGGTCGAAATGATCATGCAGATGGCCGTCTACGCGGGTTTCCCGGCCGCCCTCAATGGGCTGTTTACCGCCAAAGAGGTGTTCGGAGAACGCGCCGCGACCACCGATGTATCTGCCCCCTTCCAGGGCACCCGTGGAACCGGCTCTGCCGGGCCACAGGGTGCGTCCCCCTCCAAGCCGCAGGCGACAGAGAGCGGGAAGCCGCGCAGCGGCGCAGCGGGTGCTTAATCCAAGGTCTGCTTGTAGCGCGTGAGAGCGACTGCCCCGGCCACGGCCATGAACAGCAGCATCGGCCAGAGTTCGCCCCACATCTGCGGCGCGCCGCTGCCCTTGAGCATGATGCCGCGCACGATGCGCAGGAAGTGCGTCAGCGGCAGCACCTCGCCCAGGACCTGCGCCCACTGTGGCATGCCGCGGTAGGGGAACATGAAGCCCGAGAGCAGGATCGAGGGCAGGAAAAAGAAGAAGGTCATCTGCACCGCCTGCAGCTGGTTGCGCGCCACGGTCGAGAAGGTGAAACCGACCGCAAGGTTGGCGACGATGAAGGCGCCGATCATCGCCATCAGCAGCGCGAAGCTGCCGACCATCGGCACCTGGAACAGCAGCTGCGCCGCGCCCAGGATCACCGCCAGCTGCACGTAGCCGATCACCACGTAGGGCAGGATCTTGCCCACCATCACCTCCAGCGGCCGCACCGGCGTCGCCAGCAGGTTTTCCATGGTGCCGCGCTCGCGTTCGCGGGTCATGGCCAGCGCGGTCAGCATCACCATGGTCATGGTCAGGATGGTGCCGATCAGGCCGGGCACGATGTTGTAGCGCGACAGGCCCTCGGGGTTGTAGCGGCGGTGCACCCGCAGCTCGAACGGCGCCGCCCCGGGCGCCACGCTGCGCAGCGGTCCGACGAGGTCGTGGCGCAGCGCCTGGCTGTCCATTTCGCCCAGCGCCGCGATGGCGTTGCCCGAGGCCGAGGGGTCGGTGGCGTCGACCGCGACCAGCACCGCCGGCCGCTCGCCGCGCACCACGGCGCGGCTGAAGTCGGCCGGGATCTCGATCACGAACTGCACCTCGCCGGCCGCCATCAGCGCGTCGGCCTCGGCCGCCGAAGTGCCCTGGTGCACCACCTTGAAATAGCCGCTGTTCTGCAGCGCCGCGACCAGGCTGCGCGCCTGCGGTCCGGCGTCGGCCGCGACCACCGCCGTCGGCAGGCCGCGCGGGTCGGTGTTGATCGCGTAGCCGAACAGCACCAGCTGCAGGATGGGGATGCCGACCGCCATCGCGAAGGTCAGGCGGTCGCGCAGCATCTGCTGGAATTCCTTGACGAAGACCGCCCAGGTGCGGGCCGCGGAGAACCGGCTCACTGGGCTGCCCTCCGCGCTGCGCACTGCGGGCGAGCGCCCTTCGGAACGGCCGGGCGGTCGCTCATGACCGCTTCCCCGCCGCGGCGTCGGGGCCGAAGTTGTCGCGCGCGCCGTCGATCAGGCTGATGAACACGTCTTCGAGCGTGGCGCGGCCGGGCTGCAGCTGCAGGCCCGCTTCGCGGCGCAGCGGCGCCAGGGTCTGCGCCAGCAGCGCGGCGTCCCGCCCGGCCACGTGCAGGGTGTTGCCGAACGCGACCACGCTCTGCACCCCCGGCTGGCCGCGCAGCCGCGGCACCCAGGCGCCCGCCTGCTCGCCGTCGAGCGACCAGACCGAGAGCCCGGCGCCGTCGACGATCTCGCGTTCGCTGCCGCGCGCCAGCACGCGGCCGTAGGCGATGTAGACCAGGTCGTGGCAGCGCGCCGCCTCGTCCATGTAGTGGGTCGAGACCAGCACCGTGATGCCCTGGGCCGCCAGGCTGTGGATCTCGTCCCAGAAGTCGCGCCGTGCCTTGGGGTCGACGCCGGCCGTGGGCTCGTCCAGCAGCAGCAGGCGCGGCGCGTGAATCAGGCAGGCGGCCAGCGCCAGCCGCTGCTTCCAGCCGCCCGAGAGCGCGCCCGCGAGCTGGTGCTGGCGGCTCTGCAGGCCCAGGCGTTCGAGCGCCTGGTTCACCGCCTCGCCGCGCCGGGGCAGCTCGAACAGCCGCGCCACGAAGTCGAGGTTCTCGCGGATCGACAGGTCCTCGTAGAGGCCGAACTTCTGCGTCATGTAGCCGACCTGGCGCTTGACGGCCGCCGCCTCGCGCCGGAAGTCCAGCCCCAGGCACTGGCCCTCGCCCGCATCGGGTTTGAGCAGGCCGCAGAGCATGCGGATGGTGGTGGTCTTGCCGCTGCCGTTGGGGCCGAGAAAGCCGCAGATGCGGCCCTGGCCGACCTGCAGCGATACGTCGTCGACCACGGCGCGGCCGCCGTAGCGCTTGGTCAGCCCGCGCACGTCGATGGCCAGCGGCGTTTCACTCATCAGGGCGCCTTCTGCGCTACCGCGGCCGGCGCCGACGTCACGTCCAGCGGCTGGCCCGGCCGCAAGCGCGCCGCCGCGGCGGCCGGCTCCGGGCGGGCCTCGACCAGGTACACCAGGCGCGCGCGCTGGGCGTTGGAATAGATCACCGGTGGCGTGAACTCGGGCGCGGTGGCGATGCGGCTGATGCGCGCATTCACCGGCTCGCCGCAGCCGTCGCAGGACAGGCGCACCGCCTGGCCCAGCGCGATCTGCGCCAGTTCGGCCTCAGGCACATAAAAGCGCGCCTTGACCGAGCCGGGCGGCAGCAGAGAGAGCACCGGCTGACCGGCCCCCACGTATTCGCCGGGACGGAAGTACAGCTCGGCCACCTGGGCGTCGGCCGGCGCGGTCTGCTGCTTCTGCGCCAGCCGCCACTGGGCCTGGCGCAGCACCTGACGCGCCGACTCGGCCTGGGCCTGGGCGGCGGTGCGCTCGTCGCTGCGGGCCGGCAGCGTCGCCACCTGCAGTGACCGTTCCAGTTCGCTCAGCTTCGCGTCCGCCTGACGCAGCGTGGCGGCAGCGCTGTCGAGCTGCGAGGCCGAGACGAAGCCGCGCTCCACCAACTCTTTCTGCCGCTGCCAGGCCGAGCGCGCCAGCACCGCCTGCGCCCGCGCCTGCTCCACCTGCGCCCGGATCACCGCCAGTTCCTCCGGCCGGCGGCCCTTGGCGCTGTTCTGTGCCTGCGCATCGCTGGCCCGCACCCGGGCCAGGGCCTCGTCGAAGGCCGCCTGCTCGGCCTGCGCATCCAGCGCAAACAGCGCCGCGCCCCGCTTGACCGTGTCGCCGGCGTGCACCGCCAGTTGGTCGAGCCGGCCGGCGATCGGGGCGGCGATGTGCACATAGTCGCCCTCGGCGTAGCCGGACCAGCCGCTGTCGGCCGGCTGGCCACAGGCCGCGAGCAGCCCCGCGACGACCAGGGACAGAAAACGCCAGCGCTTCATGGGCCATCCTTTCCGACGCACGGCGCCGGCTTCAGCGGTGAATTATTGCCCTGCGATGCGCGGCGCGGCGTTCACGCGGCGACCGATCTGAACCCGCAGACCGATCACCCACCATCGGGCCCGTGCCCATGGCGCTGGTGCCGGGGTTCAGGTCGTGTAGTCGCCGCTGGCCTCGGGCTGGAACAGGATCGACTGGATCTTGGCCGAGCGGGCCTCCCCCTGGGGTGTGACCCAGCGCGCGTGGGCCCCCACCCGCAGGCCCAGCAGGGCGGCGCCGACCGGCGAGAGCACCGACACAAAGCCCAGGGCCGGTTCGGCGTCGTCGGGGTAACAGACGGTGAGCGTTTTCGGCGCCTGCGCGCCGTGCTCCAGCACACGGACCTGCGTGTACATGGTGACGACGTTGGCCGGCACCTGCAAAGAGGGCACCTGTTCGGCCAGGTCCAATGCATCGGACAGGCCCGCGGGCCAGCGCGCGGCCCCCAGTTTGGTCAGACGGACGGCATCGAGTTCGGTGACGACGCGGTCACCGTGGGCAAACACAGACATGAGAACTCCAGAAAGGCAAGGTCCCCGGCCGAAGGGCCGCGGGGACGGGGTTGCGCTGGTGGAGGGCCCGGCGACCGGTGGTCGCGCTGACGAGGTGAAGGAGGTCGCCGGGCTCAGGAATCTGCGGCCGTGTGCCGGATGCCGGTCGGCTGCCGGTCGACGCGCGCCCGCGCGCCCCGTGGCGCCAGGGGCGCGGACGTGGGTCTGTGGGGGGAAGCGAGGCGGCGGTTCACGGCCGGCACTGTAGGAGATGCCCCGCGCACTGTCAAACCGGCCGGGCCTCCGCGTGGGTGAACTTTTGGCGTCAACGGGCATCCGTTCACAAGATGATGAAACGCCTGATCGCCCTGCTCCTGCTGTCCGCCGCCATGCTGGCCGGCTGCGCCACCCTTGACGAACGCCAGCGCGGCTGGATCTTCCAGCCTTCGGACCGCAGCTGGTGGCGCGGCGAAGAAGCCGCCCAGGGCATGCAGGACGTGTGGATTCACTTCGCCTCGAAGGAAACCGGCGAAGCGGCCCGGCTGCACGGCCTGTGGAGCCCGCACGAAGGCTTCGAGCAAAACCCCCGGGCACCCGTGCTGCTCTACCTGCACGGCGCGCGCTTCAATGTGGTGGGCTCGGCCTTTCGCGCGCGGCGCATGCAGGAGCTGGGCTTTTCCGTGCTGGCTGTGGATTACCGGGGCTTTGGCAAGAGCACGAACACCCTGCCGTCCGAAACCCTGGCCTACGAAGACGCCCGCGCCGCCTGGGACTGGCTGGGGCGGCAATACCCGGGCCGGCCGCGCTACATCTTCGGCCACTCGCTGGGCGGCGCCATCGCCATCGAGCTGGCGGCGCAGGTGCAGGACGAGGCCGGCACCCTGGTCGAGGGCACCTTCACCTCCATCCCCGATGTGGTGGCGTCCTACAAGTGGGGCTGGCTGCCGGTCGGCCCACTGATCACCCAGCGCTTCGAGGCGATCACACGGGTGTCGAAGATCGGCTCGCCGCTGCTGGTGGTGCACGGCAGCGAAGACGGCACCATCAAGCCCGAACTCGGGCGCAAGCTGTACGAGGCCGCGACCGGCGCCAAACGCTTCGTGCTGGTCGAAGGCGGCTCGCACCACAACACCAACGCCGTGGGCCAGCCGCAGTACCGCGTGGCGCTGGCCGAGCTGTTCGGAATGAAGTGAGCCCCCCGCGCCGCCTTTGACGTCATCCCCCTGAGGGGGACAACGCGGTGCGGCCGGTCCTGAGCCAGTCGAAGGGCGGTCCCACCACATCCTGGCCGCAGGCACGTCCTGCCGGACATGCTGTTGGGTCGGTCGTGATCGTTGAAGTCATCTGCTAACCTCGATCAGATGTCTGCCACCCGTTCCGCCATGTCGCCCAGCCTGATCGTGCTGGTGCTCTCGCTGCTGCTGGGCCTGCAGCCCATCACGACCGACCTGTACCTGCCCGCCCTGCCCGCCATGACGCAGGGTTTTGGCGCCAGCCTGTCGCAGGCCCAGCTCACGCTCACCGCCCTGCTGCTGGCGTTTGGCATGTCGCAGCTGGTGTGGGGCCCGCTGTCCGACCGCTTTGGCCGCCGCCCGGTGCTGCTGTGGGGCACGCTGCTGTATGTGCTGGCCTCGGTGGGCAGCGCCTTCGCGGCGTCGATGGAGCAGCTGATCGCGCTGCGCACGCTGCAAGGCATGGCCATGGGCGCGGGCGTGATGTGCGCACGCGCCGTGGTGCGCGACCTGTACGCGCCCACCGAAGGCGCCCGCATCATGTCCAAGGGCCTCACGGGGCTGGGCGTGATCGCCTGCGCCAGCGCGCCGCTGGGGGGTCTGCTGTCCGAACACTTCGGTTTTCGCGTGACCCTGCTGGCGCTGGCCGTGTTCGGCGCCATCACCCTGGCGGTGTTGGCCCTGCGGTTTGAAGAAACCCTGGCGCAGAAAAACCCCCGCGCGCTGGAACCGCTGGCGCTGCTGCGCACCTGGGGCCAGATCGTGCGCCACCCCACGTTCTGGGCTTTCACCCTGCTGGCCACCACGTCCTACGCGGGGCTGTTCACCTTCCTGGCGGCCAGTTCCTTCGTGTTCATCGGCGTGCTGGGCCTGTCCAAGACGGCCTACGGCCTGACCATGTTGAGCATGTCGCTGTCCTACATCGTGGGCACCTTCATCTGCCGCCGCCTGCTGCCGCGCTTTGGCGTGCGCCGCACGGTGGCCATGGCCGGTGTGGCCACGCTGACCGCCGGCACCGCCATGGGCGTGATGGCGCTGATGGGGGTGCAGAGCGTGGCCGCCATCATGCTGCCCTTCTACCTGTTCATGCTCGGCCACGGCGTGCACCAGCCCTGCGGCCAGAGCGGCTCGGTCGGCCCCTTCCCGCAAGCGGCGGGCGCGGCCTCGGCGCTGAGCGGTTTCCTCATGATGGTGGCCGCATTCTTCATGGGCGGCTGGCTGGGCCGGAGCCTGGCCACCAGCCCCGGCAGCGTGCTGCCGCTGACCAACGGCATCTGGTTCTGGAGCGTGGCGATCGCCGCGAACGCGTGGACCCTGGTGCAATGGCACGGTGAGCCCAAGGCGCCGCCCGTGCGCGTGACACCTGAAACCGCCACATGAAACCGGTGCTCGCCATCGCGGGGCCGACCGCGAGCGGCAAAAGCGCCGCCTCGCTCGCCATCGCCCAGCGCTGGCCGGTGGAGATCGTCAGCGTCGACTCGGCCCTGGTCTACCGCGGCATGGACATCGGCACCGCCAAGCCCTCGCCCGACGAGCTGGCCCAGGTGCCGCACCACCTGATCGACACCACCGACCCGAGGGACGCCTACAGCGCCGCCGAGTTCGTGCGCGATGCCCAGCGGCTCATCGGCGAGATCACCGTGCGCGGCCGCACGCCGCTGCTGGTGGGCGGCACCATGCTGTATTTCAAGGCGCTGATGCAGGGCCTGAACGACATGCCGCCGGCCGACGCCGCGGTGCGGGCCGAGATCGAAGCCAGAGCCCTGGCCCAGGGCTGGCCGGCCCTGCACGCGGCGCTGGCGCAGATCGACCCGGCCACCGCCGCCCGCCTCTCGCCCAACGACGCGCAGCGCATCCAGCGTGCGCTCGAAGTGTTCGCGGTGTCCGGCCAGCCCCTGTCCCGCTTCCAGACCGGGCCCAGCGGCGACCACGCCAACCCCATCGCGCCCGGCGCGCTGCTCAGCCTCGAGCCCGCCGACCGCGCCTGGCTGCACGCGCGCATCGCCCAGCGCTTTGACGCCATGCTGGCGGCCGGCTTCATCGACGAGGTGAAGGCCCTGCGTGCGCGCGGCGACCTGCACCCCGACCTGCCGTCCATGCGCTGCGTGGGCTACCGCCAGGCCTGGGAAGCCCTGGACGCCGCAGGCGATGCGCCCCTGACCGACGCGCAACGGAACGAACTGCGCGACCGCGGCATCTTCGCCACGCGCCAGCTGGCCAAGCGGCAGATCACCTGGCTGCGCTCCATGCCCGAACGCGTGGTGCTGCCCTGCGACGCGCCCGATGCGCTGGCGCAGGTGCTGCGCTGGGCAGAAAAGAACCTATGAGCCCCCACGCTCCACCGCTGCGCGGGTCGCTGCCCCCCGCGGGGGCTGATCCGCCTTGGGGCGGCCCGGCGGCAGATCGTCCGGGCAAGGTCGCCGGCCTCCAGATCAGCGGCCTGGCCAAGCGCTACGGCGACACGGCGGTGTTCCAGCAGGTGGACCTGCACGTCGCGCCCGGCGAGTTCGTCGCCATCGTCGGCGAGTCGGGCGTGGGCAAGTCCAGCCTGCTCAACTGCATGGCCGCGCTGGACACCTGGAGCGAAGGCCACATCAGCCACGACGGCGTGGACCTGGGCCAGCTGAGCGAAGCACAGGCCGCGCACTGGCGGCGCGCACACCTGGGCTTCGTGTTTCAGGCCTTCCACGTGCTGCCACACCTGGACGTGGCGCAGAACGTGGCCCTGCCGCTGTTGCTGCTGCACCGGCCGGACCCGGCCCGCGTGGCGCAGATGCTGGACGCCGTCGGCCTGCAAGGCCTGGGCGAACGCCTGCCGGCACAACTCTCGGGTGGGCAGCTGCAACGCGTGGCCATTGCACGCGCGCTGGTGCACAAGCCGCGCCTGATCCTGGCCGACGAACCCACCGGCAACCTGGACCCGCGCACCGCCGCGCAGGTGATGGACGTGCTGGTCGCGCAGGCGCGCGAACACGGCAGTTCACTGGTGCTGGTGACGCACTCCGAAGCAGCGGCGGCGCGGGCCGATCGGGTGCTGCATCTGACGGCTCAGGGGTTGAAGGCCGGTTCGCCATCGGCAGGTCGCTGAGGCCCGACCTAGACGGTGCGGGTCTTGCTGTTTCGGGCGCGCAAAAAGAAACGCCCGGTCGGTATGACGGCTACCCTGATCTACACCGACGATGAGCAGACATGCGCACTCACAAGGGGCCACTAGGAAGAGAGGAACCCGTACAACACGAACCCGGCGATCAGAGCCACCAGCGCCCAATAAACGCGTCTGGCCAAGGGGCTCATCTGCCGCCAGGTTTCGTCATCCGGGCCACCGGGTGCTGCCATGTGTCTTTCCCTCGCCCAACTTTGTCTTGAGCCTGCCTGTTGAGGCAGCCTTCAAGTCTTCAGAAACAAATCCCGATCCGGCGCGAAGCTCGCGTGCAGCGGCAGCAGCGCACCGCCCAGTGCGCGTGCGTCGGACCCGATGCTGCCCGGCAGCAGCGGCGGCGGGCTTTGCAGGCCTTCCCAGTTGTAGGCCTTGAGCGCCTGCTGGGTGCGGGCGATCAGTTTGGCCAGCAGTTCGGGCACCACCACGCCGTCGATCACCACCGCCTCCAGATCGAGGAAGGCCGTGCCAGAGACGACGCAGTGCGCCAGTGCCAGCGCCGCACGCGCCACCCATTCCTGCGTGTGCTCACGCCACGGCGCCTGCAGGGCGCGCGCGTCGTAGGCGGCCATGGGGTCCAGACCGTGTTCGCGAAAG
This sequence comes from Hydrogenophaga sp., assembly GCF_031426985.1. GTDB lineage: Bacteria > Pseudomonadota > Gammaproteobacteria > Burkholderiales > Burkholderiaceae_C > Hydrogenophaga. The sequence goes on along the minus strand of NZ_JASJOY010000076.1, from coordinate 28,844 downwards.
CGTTGTTCCAGATCCCACAGCGAGGCGTGGCGGATCAGCTGCGGCGGCAGGTCCTTGAGGTCGGCCCCGGCCACGCCCATGGGCAGCGAGGCCACCGCGCCGGCGTTGCCGTGCTGGCCGCGGTGCAGGTGCGAGTGGATGACCAGCCCGCCGCCCACGAAGGTGTCGAGGAACAGGTAGAGAAAGCTGTGGATCTCGCGGCCCTTGCCCTGCAGCAGCTCGGCCACGCAGGCCGCGGCCGTGTCTTTGGCAAAGCTCACCGGCAGCTCGGTCATTTTCTGCACCTCGGCGCCCAGGTCGAGGTGGCTCCAGGCGCCGGACTGCGCTTCGGTCAGGCCCAGCATGCGGTGCCAGCCGCCGAGCTGGAACGGCGCGGCCACGCCCACGCCCACCACGCGCGGGGCCAGCGGCCCCAGGCGGCGCAGCAGTTCGTTCAGGTTGGCCTGGATGGTCGGCAGCAGCGTGGTGGCGTCGGGAAAGTCGTAGGCCACGCTGATGCGTTCGCGCACCGTGCCGTTGAAGTCGACCAGCAGCCAGTCGGCGCTGCGCCGGCCGATCTTGATGCCGATGGCGAACGCGCCGTCGGGGTTCAGCGCAATGGGCACCGAGGGCTGGCCCACCTTGCCGCGCACCGGCGCGCCGCGGGTGAGCAGGTCGTCTTCGTCCAGCCGAGCGGTGATCAGGCCGATGGTCTGTGCGGTCAGGCCGGTCAGGCGCGCGAGGTCGGCCTTGGCCAGCGCCCCGTGCGCGCGCAGGGCCTGCAGCACCACGCGTTCGTTGAACTGGCGCACCCCCTCCTGGTTGGAGCCGCGCTGGCGCAGTGGCTGCGCAGCGGTGGCGGCCGTGTCGGGCAAAGAGGGGGTGGCAAGGGCGTTCACAGCCGGGAAGTGTGACACGCGGGCGTGTGACCCAAGAGCAGGCGGCTCAAGGGCGCAGCGCCGCGCCGATGACGCCCTTGCGCAGGATGAAGTTGCCAAAGGGCTGCGTTTCGCCGGTGACGACGATGGCATAGGCCTTCTTCACGCGTTCGTAGAACGCGAAGCGCTCCACCGCCTCGATCTGGTCGCTGCGCACGCCGGCGCTGGCGGCCAGCTGGTCGGCGGCTTCGCGTTGCAGGGCCGAGCGGTAGCCCTCGGGCGTGCCGCTGACCTGCATGTAGGCCACGGGCTGGGGCACGTCTTCGGCCAGCGGCAGCAGGCTGGTGACGGCCTGCAGCGCGCGCACCATGTCCACGCCAGGCAGGCGCAGCACCGGCTTGCCGACGCCCAGGCTCATGGCCGTGAAGTTGGCGTCGGCCAGCACCAGGGCGTCGTCGTGCCCCATTTCGGCGAGCAGCTTGAGCAGCTCCGGCGTGAGCAGGGGGTCAATGCCTTTGAGCATGGGGTGTCCTCAGGCGAGGCATTCCGGCGGCAGCGTCGCCGGGTCGCGCGCGCCCGTCATCACCGCCACCGTGTCGCTCATGCTGATCTGCTTGGGATTGACGACGCAGGCCCGCTTGCCCAGGCGGGCGATGTGGATGCGGTCGGCGATCTCGAACACGTGCGGCATGTTGTGGCTGATCAGGATCACGGGCAGGCCCTTGTCGCGCACGCGGCGGATCAGTTCCAGCACCATGTTGCCTTCCTTCACGCCCAGCGCGGCGGTCGGCTCGTCGAGGATGACCACGTGCTGCGCGAAGGCCGCGGCGCGCGCCACCGCCACGCACTGGCGCTGGCCGCCCGAGAGCGTTTCCACCGCCTGCGTCATGGAGCGGATGCCCACCTTGAGGTCGGCCATGCGCTGCACCGCCGTCTCCAGCATCTTCTTCTTGTCCAGCATGCGCAGCGTGCTGCCCAGGAAGCCTTCGCGCCGGATCTCGCGGCCCAGGAACAGGTTTTCGGTGATGGTCATGGCGGGCGCCACGGCCAGGTCCTGGTAGCAGCACTCGATGCCGGCGCGGCGCGCTTCGATCGGGCTGTTGAAGTGGATCTTCTGGCCGTCCAGGAAGATCTCGCCTTCGTCGGGGATGGTGGCGCCGGACAGCGCCTTGATCAGGCTGGACTTGCCGGCGCCGTTGTCGCCGATCACCGCCAGGATTTCGCCGGCGCGCAGCTCGAAGTCGGCGCCGTCGAGGGCAGTGACCTGACCGTAGCGCTTGACCAGGCCCTTGGCCTGCATCACGAGTTTGTGAGAGGTGGTCATGATCAGCGAGCTCCCTTGCGAGACAGTTGGTCCACGGTCACGGCGATGATCACCAGGATGCCGGTGATCAGCACCTGGTACACCGACGAGACACCCATGAGCGTCAGGCCGTTGCGCAGCACGCCCACCACGATGGCGCCCACCAGGGAGCCGAGGATCATGCCGCGGCCACCGAACAGGCTGGTGCCGCCCAGCACCACGGCGGTGATGGCGTCCAGGTTTTCGGTCTGGCCGGCGTTGGGGTCGCCCACTTCGGTGCGCGCCACCAGCAGCACCGAGGCGATGCCGTAGAAGATGCCGGCCAGCACGTAGACCCACAGCAGCACGCGGTCGGTCGGGATGCCGACCAGGCGCGTCGCCTCGGGGCTGTTGCCCACGGCGTAGATGTGGCGGCCCGAGGCCGTCTCGCGCAGCCAGAACCAGGCGCCCAGGTACAGCAGCACCATCAGCACGGTGCCGTAGGCGACCGGCGTGCCGGCGATGTCGAAGGTGCCGCCCAGGGCGATCATGAAGGGCGGCAGGTCGGAGACGGTCTGCGCACCCGAGTACAGCTGCGTGATCGCAAAGGCGATGTTCATCGTGCCCAGGGTCACGATGAAGGACGGCAGCTTGATGCGCGTGACCAGCAGGCCGTTGATGAGGCCAAAACCGGCCGTCACGCCGATGCCGCAGAGCATGGCCAGCGGCGCGGGCATGCCCAGCTCGACCGCGAATTTGGTCATCACGATGCTGCCCAGGGCCATGACCATGCCGCAGGACAGGTCGATGCCGGCGGTCAGGATGACCAGGGTCTGGCCGATGGCGATGACGCCCACCACCATGACCTGCTGCAGGATCAGCGCGAAGTTCGCGCCGGTGAAAAAGTTGTCGGTCGTCATGCCAAAGATGGCACAGGCGATCGCGAGGGCAATGAAGGGCCCCATCTGACTGATGGGAGGCAACCTGTCCTTGAAAGAGCTCATGGCGAGATCCCCGGAAGAAAGCAAAAGGGAAAAGAAAAGGGCACCCTGGCCGCGCCGGGACGCGTGGGTCCCGGTTCAGAGGGGCGCCCCTGGCGCCGGATCGGCGAAAGAAAGACGAGCCGGCGCCGGACCGCCCCGGGCCGGATCAGCTTCCCTGGCGAGAAACCGACCCGTGAAGCGGCCGAGCGCGCAGGCTCAGATCACTTCTTGTCGCCCCAGCACAGGTCGGTACCGATCTTGACGTCCTTGCTGTCCACACCGGCCACGGCCTTGCTGGCGATCAGGGTCACGCCGGTGTCGACGTAGCCCGAGGCCTTCTTGCCGCCCTTGGCGTATTCCACGCCAGCGGCCACGCCCATGGCGGCCATCTTCAGCGGGTACTGCTGGCTGGTGGCGGCGATCACGCCCTTGCCCACGTCGGCCACACCGGCACAGCCACCGTCCACCGAGACGATGATCACGCCCTTGTCCTTGCCGGCTTTCTTCAGCGCGTTGAAGGCGCCGGCGGCGGCGGGTTCGTTGATGGTGTAGACCACGTTGATGGCCGGGTCCTTCTGCAGGCAGTTCTCCATCGCGGTCTGGCCCTTGGCCTGGTTGCCGTCGGTGTCGGCGGCGCAGACGGTCTCGGCGGTGGACGACAGTTCGTTGGACTTGGCGTCGTTGGCCTTCAGACCAAAGCCGTTCATGAAACCGTTGTGGCGCTGGGCGCCGACCGGGTGGCCGGGGAACAGGTCCAGCATGGCGATCTTGGCGGGCTTGCCACCCAGCGCGGCCTTGGCGTACTGGCCGATCAGGATGCCGGCCTTGTAGTTGTCGGTGGCGAACAGGGCGTCGGCGCCGTTGAAGGGGCTGTCCAGGGCGATGACCTGCACGCCCTTGGCCTGGGCCTTCTTGACGGCGGGGATGATGGCGTCGCCCGAGGACGTGATCAGGATGGTCTTGGCGCCGGCGGTGACCATGTTCTCGATGGCGGTGATCTGGGCGGCGGTGTCGCCGTCCTTCTTGCCGGCGGCGGTCATCAGCTTGGCGCCCAGCTTCTTGGCTTCCGCCTGCGCGCCTTCCTTCATCTTGACGAAGAAGGGGTTGGTTTCGGTCTTGGTGATCAGGCCGATCACGGGCTCGGCGGCGAAGGACGAACCAGCGGCCAGGGCCAGGGCGGTGAAGGCGAAAGCGATTTTTTTCACAGGGAGTCTCCTCAGGAGGATGGATGGAATCAGACGTTGTAGAACCAGGCTTCTCTGCCACCGGGACCTCGGGTTTCCACGAAGCCGACAACAAAGTGGCTGAACTATATTTGCGAACTGGTTAATAAATCAACTGGATTTAATTATGGTTTTCCCTAGCCCCACCCCCACATCCCAAGCCCCCAACAGCCCGATCACCGTCACCACCGCCGGCGAAGCCCTGATGGACATGATCCAGGAAGCCGACGGACGGCTGCGCCCCTGCGACGGCGGCGCCGTCTACAACCTCACCCGGGCGCTGGGCCTGCAGGGCGTGGGCACGCTCTACCTCAACCCGCTCTCGCAAGACCGCTTCGGCCGTGGCCTGGCCCGCGCCATTGCGGCCGCCCGCGTCACCCTGGCCCACCCCGCGCCGGCGCACGAACCCACTTCGCTGGCCGTGGTCAGCCTCGACGAGGCCGGCAAGGCCAGCTACAGCTTCTACCGCGAGGGCGTGGCCGACCGCCAGGTGGACGCCGCGACGATGACGGCGCAGTGCGCCGCGCAACCGGCGCTGAAGATCGCCGTCACCGGCTGCCTGGCCCTGGTGGCCGACGACTCACACAAGTACCTGCCCTGGCTGCAGGCGCAGCGCGCGGCCGGCCGCCTGGTCGTGGTGGACGCCAACCTGCGCCCCGCCATCGTCCCGGACATGGCGGCCTACCAGGCCAGCGTCATGGCCGCGCTGGGCGAGGCCGACATCGTCAAGGTCAGCGACGACGACCTGCACATCCTTGGCTTCAACAACCCCGACCCGCTGGTCGCCGCGCGCGCCCTGCTGGCCCAGACGCCGGCGCGCTGGCTGGCCCTGACCCTGGGCGCCCAGGGCGCGGTCATCCTGGCGCGCGACGGCGGGGCCTGGCAGGCCGCCGAGTCGCAGCCGGTGAAGGTGGCCGACACCGTGGGCGCGGGCGACAGCTTCCTGGCCGGCCTGCTGGTCGCGCTGCTGGACCGCCCCGCCCTGCGCGCCGCGAAGACCGCGGCCGACCTGCGCCTGGACGCCAGCGACGTCGAAGACCTGCTGGCCAACGCCATCGCCTGCGCCAGCCTGTGCGTGATGGAGACCGGCTGCGTGCCGCCCACTCGGGAACAGGTCCTGCAACGCCTGTCGGCGGGCCGCCCCAGCTTCCGGGCACTCTGACCCGGCGACCGGCGGCAACACCCCGCTGCCAGCGGGGTGGGTGCAAAAAGTACCCGCCATGTAACTTAATTACCATAAACTCCGCCCACCAAAGTAACCATCACCGCCATGGCCACACCTTCGCCCTCCCCCGCTGCCGCGCCGCTGGACCTCGTCATCTTCGGAGGCGTGGGCGACCTGTCGGTGCGCAAGCTGCTGCCTGCGCTGTACATGGCGCACCTGCACAACAACCTGCCCGAGCAGACCCGCATCCACGCCCTGGGCCGCCAGAGCTGGGACCGCGCCGCCTTCCTGCACTTCATCCAGGAAAAGGTGCGCGGCTTCATCGGTGAGAAGGCCTACACCGACGAGGCCTGGGCCTCCTTCGTGCGCCGCCTCACCTATGTCTGCATCGACGCCACCGAACCGGCCAGCTTCCTGGGCCTCAAGGCCGAGATGCAGCCCGGCTCCGACCGCGTGTACTACCTGGCCACCGCGCCCAGCCTGTTCGTGGACATCTGCGCCAACCTCTCGGGCGCCGGCCTGATCGACGAACGCTCGCGCGTGGTGCTGGAAAAACCCCTGGGCCACGACCTGGCCTCGGCGCAGCAGATCAACAACGACGTCGCGCAGTACTTCCAGGAACACCAGGTCTTCCGGATCGACCACTACCTGGGCAAAGAGACGGTGCAGAACCTGATGGTGCTGCGCTTTGGCAACAGCATCTTCGAACCGCTGTGGCGCAGCCCGCAGATCAAGAGCATCCAGATCACCGTGGCCGAGAGCGTGGGCGTGGGCAGCCGCGCCGGCTTCTATGACGGCACCGGCGCCATGCGCGACATGGTGCAAAACCACTTGCTGCAGCTGCTGTGCATCGTGGCCATGGAGCCGCCCGTCTCGCTGGACCCGGACGCCGTGCGCGACGAAAAGCTCAAGGTGCTGCGCTCGCTGCGCCCCATGACGGTGGCCGACGTCGCCAAGGACACGGTGCGCGGCCAGTACAGCGCCGGCGCCTCGGGCGGCGAAGCCGCCGCGGGCTACCTGCAGGAAGAGAACATCCCCGAAGACAGCGGCACCGAAACCTTCGTCGCGCTCAAGGCCCACATCAACAACTGGCGCTGGGCCAACGTGCCCATCTTCCTGCGCACCGGCAAGCGCATGGCGGCGCGCCAGTCCGAAATCGTCATCGAATTCGCCGAACTGCCCTTCACCATCTTCAACGACTCGGCCCACAAGTCGGTCAACCGACTGCTGATCCGCCTGCAGCCGGAAGAACACATCCAGCTGCAGATGATGGCCAAGGAACCCGGCAGCGGCATGAAGCTGCGCCCGGTGAGCCTGAACCTGGACCTGGAATCGGCCTTCACCGGCCGCCGCGCCGAGGCCTACGAACGCCTGCTGATCGACGTCATCAAAGGGCGCCTGACGCACTTCATGCGCCGCGACGAACTGGAAGCCGCCTGGGCCTGGGTCGAACCCATCATCGACGGCTGGCAGCAGCTGGGCGAGAAGCCCAAGGCCTACACGGCCGGCAGCTGGGGCCCGGCCGCGTCGTCGGCGCTGATGGCGCGCGAAGGCTCTTCGTGGGTTGAGGAATCCTGAACATGGCGGTGACCGAACACACCGGCGCCACCCCGGCCGCCATCGCCGCGCACGTGGCCGATGCGCTGCGCGCCGCCATCGCCGCGCGCGGCCAGGCCAGCCTGGCGGTTTCGGGCGGCAAGTCGCCCATTCCCATGTTCGAAGCCCTGCGCGAGCAGGACCTGGACTGGGCCAAGGTCACCGTGGTGCTGGTGGACGAACGCGTGGTGCCGCGCGACCACGAGGCCAGCAACACCGCCCTGGTCACCCGCCACCTGCTGCAGGGCCGGGCGGCGCAAGCCCGCTTCCTGCCTTTCTTCCGCGAACTCGCCACCGTGTTCAACGCCGAGGTGCTCGACGCCCTGGTGCGCGACGCCAGCGAGCGCATCGCCCCCCTGCCCTGGCCGCTGGACGTGGCCGTGCTCGGCATGGGCGAGGACGCGCACACCGCGTCGCTCTTCCCCGGTGCGCCGGGTTATGCCCGCGCCATCGCCACCGACGATCGCCTGGCCTGGGTGGTGCCCGAACAGGCGCCCATCCCGGCGCCGCACGCGCGCCTGAGTTTCACCCTGCACGCGCTGCTGCAAACGCGCGAACTGCTGCTGTCCATCGGCGGCGCAAGCAAGCTCGCCGTCTACCGCCGCGCGGCTGAAAAAGCCGATCCGACGCAACCCATTTCCCTGGTTCTGAATCAAACACAGGCGCCGGTCAGCGTCTGGATCGGATGAACAAGACCACCCCCGTCGCTGACCCGCTGCGCACAGCCGCATCCCCCCTCAAGGGGGTGACACCGGCGGCCTGGCCAAGCCCGTTCGGCGGTGTTCCAGAACAAAGCCACTGAAAGCACACGATGACTGACATCCACGACACCCTCGCCCGCGTCACGCAACGCATCATCGACCGCAGCCGCGGCCCGCGCGGCCAGTACCTGGCCAGCATGGACGCCCAGGCCCGCGCCGGCAAAACCCAGCGCGCCGGCATGGGCTGCGCCAACATGGCCCACACCACCGCCGCCCTGCCCGCGGCCGACAAGCTGGTCATCCACGCCGAACGCGCACCGCACGTGGGCATCGTCAACGCCTACAACGACATGCTCTCGGCCCACCAGCCCTACGAGCACTACCCCGAGCTGCTGCGCGGCCACGCCCGCGCCATCGGCGCCACGGCGCAGGTGGCCAGCGGCGTGCCCGCCATGTGCGACGGCGTCACCCAGGGCGCCGAGGGCATGGAGCTCTCGCTGTTCTCGCGCGACGTGATCGCCCTGGCCACCGCCGTGGGCCTGTCGCACAAGGTGTTCGACGCCGCCCTCATGCTGGGCGTGTGCGACAAGATCGTGCCCGGCCTGTTCATGGGCGCGGTGCAGTTCGGCCACCTGAGCACCGTGTTCGTGCCCGCCGGCCCCATGACCAGCGGCCTGTCCAACGACGCCAAGGCCAAGGTGCGCCAGCAGTACGCGCAGGGCCTGGTCGGCCGCGACGCGCTGCTGGAGAGCGAGGCCTCGGCCTACCACGCGCCCGGCACCTGCACCTTCTACGGCACCGCCAACAGCAACCAGATGCTGATGGAAATCATGGGCCTGCACCTGCCCGGTTCGTCCTTTGTCAACCCGGGCACGCCGCTGCGCGAAGCCCTGACCAAGGCGGCCATGGAACGCGCCGTGGCCAACACCGGCAAGACCGGCCAGAGCACGATCCGCCTGGCCGACGTGGTGACCGAGAAGTCCGTCGTCAACGGCATCATCGGCCTGCTGGCCACCGGCGGTTCGACCAACCACACCATCCACCTGATCGCCATGGCGCGCGCCGCCGGCGTGCTGATCGACTGGGACGACTTCGCCGAACTCTCCGGCGTCATCCCGCTGCTGGCCCGCGTCTACCCCAACGGCAAGGCCGACGTGAACCACTTCCAGGCCGCGGGCGGCATGGGCTTCCTCATGCGCGAGCTGCTGGCCGCCGGCCTGCTGCACGGCGACGTGACCACCGTCATGGGCACGGGCCTGGCCGCCTACACGCAGGAACCCTGGCTGGACAACGGCGCGCTGGCCTGGCGCCCGGTGCCCGCCGCCAGCGGCGACACCAGCGTGCTGCGCCCGGTGAGCGAACCCTTCAGCGCCGACGGCGGCCTGCGCCTGCTGCAGGGCAACCTGGGCCGCAGCGTGGTCAAGGTCTCGGCCGTCGCCCCTGAGCACCGCGTGGTGCGCGCGCCCGCCGTGGTGGTGCACGACCAGGCCGACCTGCTGGCCCTGTTCAACGCCGGGAAGATCAACCGGGACCTGATCGCCGTGGTGCGTTACCAGGGCCCGCGCGCCAACGGCATGCCCGAACTGCACAAGCTCACGCCCCCGCTGGCCGTGCTGCAGGACCAGGGCTTCAAGGTCGCCCTGGTCACCGACGGCCGCATGAGCGGCGCCTCGGGCAAGGTGCCGGCCGCCATCCACCTCAGCCCCGAAGCGCTGGCCGACGGCCCGATCGCCCGCGTGATGGACGGCGACATGATCACGCTGGACTGCGAACGCGGCGTGCTGGAAGTGGAGGTCGATGCCGCCACCTTCGCGGCCCGCCCGATCCACCACCCCAGCCTGGAACACAACGCCCACGGCACCGGCCGCGAGCTGTTTGGCCTGTTCCGCGCCCACGCCAGCACGGCCGAGTCCGGCGCTTCCCCCCTGTTCGGCTGATCCCTTTTCGGACACACACCATGCCCACCACCTGTTTCACCCGCCCCGCTTTCCAGTCCCGCGTCGTCCCGGTCATCGTGCTGCAGGACCCGGCCCACGCCGTGCCGCTGGCGCACGCCCTGCTCGAAGGCGGCATCGACGTCATGGAAATCACCCTGCGGTCCGACGCCGCGCTCAAGGCCATCGAGGCCGTGGCCAAGGCCGTGCCGCAGATGCACACCGGCGCCGGCACCGTCACCCGCGTGGGCGAGGTGCAGCAGGTCATCGACGCGGGCGCCACCTTCGCGCTCTCGCCCGGCTGCACCGACAAGCTGGTCAGCGCCGTCAAGGCCGCCAAACTGCCCTTCATCCCCGGCGTGATGACGCCCGGCGAGGTGATGCACCGCCGCGAACAGGGTTTCACGCTCATGAAGCTGTTCCCCGCCGCGCAGGCCGGCGGCCTGGGCATGCTCAAGGCCCTGGGCGCGCCCATCCCCGACGTGGCGTTCTGCCCCACCGGCGGCGTCAGCCCCGAGAACCTCAAAGACTTCCTGAAACTGCCCAACGTGGCCATGGCCGGTGGCAGCTGGCTGACCCCGGCCGACGCGCTGGCAGCGGGTGACTGGAAGAAGATCACACAGCTGGCCAAGGAAGCCACCGCCATCGCCAACGGATAAGCTCCCCCCGCGCCGCTGCGCGCCCCCCCAAGGGGCGGCGCCTGCGGCCCGGCACAGCCGGTTCCGCGGCACCCTGGCCGCTGTCCATCTCCACCGACCCGAACTTCAGGAACCTCACATGTCCGTGAACGCTTCCCCCACCACCTTCCCCGCCTGGCAGAGCCTCGCCCAGCTCGCCGCCCTGCCCCAGCCGCACCTGCGCGAACGCCTGACCCAGCCCGGCCGCAGCGCCATGCAGGCCGCCGCCGACGGCACCGGCATTCGCGTCGACTTCACCCGCCAGGCCTTCGACGGCGCCATTCAGGCGGCCCTGCTGCAACTGGCCCGCGAAGCCGGCGTGGAAGCGCAGCGCGACGCCATGTTCGCGGGCGAGGTCATCAACACCAGCGAACAGCGCGCGGTGCTGCACGTGGCCCTGCGCGGCACGCCCGGCGCCACCGGCAACGACGCGCCCTGGGGTGCAGAGATCCAGCGGCTGGTGCAGGCCGAACTGGACCGCGTCTGCGCCTTCGCCGACCGCGTGCGCGCGGGTGACGTGAAGAGCAGCACCGGTGCTGTCTTCACCGACGTGGTGAACATCGGCATCGGCGGATCGGACCTGGGCCCGCGCATGGCGGCCGACGCGCTGGCCCCGCTGTGCAGCGACGGCCAGACCGGATTGCGGGTGCACTTCGTCAGCAACCCCGACGCCTGGGCGCTGCACAGCACGCTGCGCAATCTGGACCCGGCCACCACGATGGTGATCGTCGCCAGCAAGACCTTCACCACGCAGGAAACCATGACCAACGCCGCCAGCGCCCGCCGCTGGCTGGAAGACGGCGGCATCGCAGGCAGCAAGCAGAGCGCGCACCTGGTTGCCATCACCGCCGCGCCGCAGAAGTCTGGCGCCGCCGGCTATCCCGAAGAACACACCTTCACCTTCTGGGACTGGGTCGGCGGCCGCTACTCCGTCTGGTCCGCGCTGGGCATGCCGCTAGCGCTGGCCATCGGCGCGAAGGCTTTCCGCGAGTTCCTGGCCGGCGGCCAGGCCATGGACGCGCACTTCCGCAGCGCGCCCCTTGAGCAGAACCTGCCCGTCATCCTCGCGATGAGTGGCGTGTGGAACCGCAACTTCCTCAACTGCCCGACGCAGCTGCTCTCGTGCTACCCCAGCCGTCTGGTGCGCTTTGCGCCCTTCGTGCAGCAAATGGACATGGAAAGCAACGGCAAACGCACCCGCAAGGACGGCCAGCCCGCCGACACCGGCACCGGCCCCATCCTCTGGGGCGGCCTGGGCATCGACGGCCAGCACGCCTACTTCCAGCTGCTGCACCAGGGCACGCACCGCGTGCCGGTGGAATTCGTCGGTGTGGAAACCGAAGACACGGCCCTGCCGCTGGCGGCCGAGCACCACCGCGTGGTCAACCTCAACCTGCGCGCCCAGTCGCAGGCCCTGGCCGTGGGCCGCAGCCCGGCCGACACGCTCAAAGCGTTGATGGCCGAAGGCCAGACCGCCGAGCAGGCCGAGCCCTTCGTGAGCCAGCGCAGCTTCGCCGGCGACGTGCCCAACAGCGTGCTCTGGATCGACCAGCTGACCCCGCACCGCCTGGGCGCGCTGATCGCGCTGTACGAACACAAGGTGTTTGTGCAGGCCGCGATCTGGGGCATCAACGCCTATGACCAGTGGGGTGTCGAACTCGGCAAAACCATGGCCAAGGCGATGGAACAAGCCTGATGCGCATCGCCCTCGTCGCCCACAACGGCAAGAAGGATCAGATGGTGGCCCTGGCCACCGAGTTCGCGCCCTTGCTGCGACAACACACGCTCATGGCCACCGGCACCACTGGCGGGCGCTTGCAGGACGAGGTCGGCCTGACGGTCGAGCGCCTGCTCAGCGGCCCGCTGGGCGGCGACCTGCAGATCGGCGCCCGGCTGTCCATGGGTGAGGTCGACGCGGTGGTCTTCCTGCGCGACCCCATGACCGCCCAGCCCCACGAGCCCGACATCAACGCCCTGGTGCGGGCCTGCGACGTGCACAACGTGCCCTGCGCGACGAACGTGGCGACGGCGCGGGTGTTGCTGGACAGCTTCTCCCGCTGAAGGGCCCGCCCGGCTCAGGCGGCGGACTTCTCCTGCCACCGCCCCGCCCGGGACGGCAGCACCACGGAAAACGTCGCCCCGTGGCCGGGCAGGCCCTGCGCGCTGATCTGCCCGCCGTGGCGCTGCACGATGCGCTGCACCGTGGCCAGCCCGATGCCGATGCCCGGAAACTCGTCCTGACGGTGCAGGCGCTGGAACGCGTTGAACAGGCGCCCCGCGTGGGCCATGTCGAAACCGGCACCGTTGTCCGAGACACTGAAACCGGGTTGCCCGTTCACCTCGCAGGCGTGCACCCGGATCTTGGGCTGCGGCGTCGCGCCGGTGTACTTCCAGGCGTTGTCGAGCAGGTTGTCCACCACGCTGGCGATCAGGCGCTCGTCGCCCCGCACCACCAGGCCCTGCTCGACCTCCACCGCCACACGGCGCGTCGGGTCCGCGGCCGCCAGTTCGGCCAGATGCCGCTGGGCCTGCGCCGACACGTCGACCCGATCCCAGCGCAATTCGCCACGCGTGCTGCGTGAGAGCGTCAGCAAGCCCTCGACCAGATCGCTCATCTTGCGGCTGGCCAGCACGATCTGCTTGATGAACAGTCGGGCTTCCTGGGGCAAAGCGGCGGCGTGGTCTTCCAGGAGCACGCCGGAATAGCCGGTGATCGCGCGCAGCGGTGCGCGCAGGTCGTGCGAGACGGCGTAGGCAAAGGTCTCCAGTTCCTGGTTGGCCAGGGTGAGTTCGGCGGTGCGTTCGGCGACCCGGGCTTCGAGCGTGGCATTGAGTTCCCGCAGGGCGGCCTCGGCCACCTTGATCGCGTCGATGTCGGTGTGGGTGCCCAGCAAGCGCAGTGCGCGACCGTCGGGGGTGCGCCCCTGCACCTTGCCCAGCGAAAGGATCCACTTCCAGCCGCCATCCCGCGTGCGCTGGCGGAACTCGACGCGGTATTCGGGCAGATCGCCCGCCACGCAGGCCTCGAAGGCCTGGTACACCGAAGTCCGGTCCTCCGGGTGCATGCGCTCGCGCCACGCCGCGCTGGTCTCCTGGAAGGTGGCGGCGTCGTACCCCAGCATGGTGGCGTACTCAGGGCTGACCTGGGCAACGCCGGTGCTCAGGTCCAGGTCGTACAGGCCCTGGCTGGCGGCCGACAGGGCCAGCCGCAAGCGCTCCTCGCTCTCGCGCAGCGCCCGCTCGGCGGCACGGCTCTCGCGGATGTCGTGCAGGATGGTGGAGAAGTACAGCGGCTGGCCCTGCGCATCCTTGTGGCTGAGGATGAGCTGCGCCACCGGAATGTCCTGACCGTCCGGTCCTCGCACCGCGGTCTCGCCCGCCCAGCGGCCCTCGCGGCTGGCCGTCTGCAGGCCCTGGCCCAGAATGATGTCGACGGCCCACTGGGGGTGCACGTCGGCGATCATCGCCGGCAAAGGGTCTTCCGGGCCGATGCCCAGCATCGCGCGCCCCGCGGTGTTCAGGTAGATCACGCGCCCGTCGGGATCGGCCATGCCGACCCCGTCGCCGGTGGCTTCCAGAATGGAGGCCAGTCGCTGGCGCTCCTGTTCGGCCAGCACGCGGTGGGTGATGTCGCGGTCGACCCCCTGGAATCCGTGCAGCGCGCCCTGGGCGTCGAACACGGGCACACCGTTGGACTCCAGCACGCGGTAGCCGCCGTCCCGGTGTCGCCACCGGATGAGCACGTTGCGCCAGCCGGTCCCGCGCGCACGGGATTCCCGGTTCGTGGCGCCGAACAGGGCGAGGTCGTCCGGATGGACCAGCGTCGCAGCGTCGAGCGCCAGGAACTCGTGGACCCGAAGGCCCAGGATCGCCGTGATGCCCGGATTGCTGTAGGTGTGGCGGCCGTGCAGGTCCTGCTCCCAGATCCAGTCGACGGAGTTTTCGGCCAGGTTGCGAAAGCGCTGCTCGCTGTCACCCAAGGCGAGCGTCTGCCGCGCCACCTCGCGCCGCAGCAGCGCCAGAAAGCCCAGGGCCAGCAACAGCAGCCCGACCAGGGCCGCCAGCCCCCACCAGAAGGCGAGCGGCACGCGCGGGGTCGCGGCCTGCAGGCCCCATCGGGCCAGCGTCTGGAAGTAGAACGAATCCGCGTCGTTCTGCCAGGCGTCCAGCCGGGCGTCGATGGCGGCCAGCAGGTCGGCGTTGCGGCCTTTGTCGACCGCGAAATACAGCTTGCTGGGCAGAAACACCAGGCTGGTGGCGGTCAGCCCGTAGCGGCCGGCGGCCGCATCGCCCGAATAGCGGTTCGCGGCGACGGCATCGGCCGCGCCGGCGGCCACCATGCGGAACGCCTCGTCAAACGACTTCACCGGCACCAGCTCGGCGCGCAGCCCGAAGCTGTTGAGCAGGCCCGCCAGGTGCTCCTGCTGAACCGACCCATCGAGCACCGCCACGCGTTTGCCGTCCAGGTCGAGCACCGACTGCAAGGTGGCACCGGGTCGCCGGTACACCTGCGACCAGCTGGACAAGGCCGGGACTTGGTGGAAGTCAAAGCGCTGTGCCCGCGCGTCGCTGTAGGCCACGTCCGGCATCAGGTCGATGTGGCCCTCCTCCAGCAGCCGCAGGCAGCGCTCCCAGTCACACGGCATCGGGTCCAGCGTCCAGCCTTCCCGCCGGGCCATTTCGCTCAGCAGGTCGCCCAGAATGCCGCTGGGCTGCCCTTGTGACCCGACCAGCAGCTTGGGCGGGTTTTCGTAGACGCCCACGCGCACCACGCGCGGTGCGGCCTGCACGGCGCAGGTCACTTGTGCCGCGAACAGAAGCAGGGTCGTCAGACAGCGGGCATGCCAACGCATGCGGTCTCCTCAAGGCCAGGCACGTGCATCAGGAATGGGGACTGGACCGCCACGCGACCCAGATGCTGGGACGGGGCGAGCGGACTTCGGTCTCCGGGCGCCTCCAGTCACCCGATGGGGTGGTGAGCAGCGGATCCGAGAATATAGCCATGCCCGGCGCGCGCAGCGCGTTTGCCTTGCCGAAAACGCGCACCCGCCATGACCTTGCCGCCCCAGGTGCGGAAAATTCAACGCCGGCCACCGCCGGCGGTGGGGGCGGGGGCGGGCGCGAGGATGGGCCCGCGGCGGCAGGGGGGTGGCGGGTGATTGGCGAACACCGTGCTTCGGTCGCTGGCCGCGACAAGGCACACGGTGCCAGCGGGCCATCCCTCGACCGGGCCGCTACCCGGCGTGGCCCGGTGCCTGCAGCAGGCCCTTGGCCGCCTCGATGCGCAGCGCCAGCGGTGCGGCGGGGTCGTTCATGACCGCCAGCAGGAAGGCGCGCGGGTCCTCGTGCCGGCCCAGACCGGGGGCGGTGGCCGGCGCTCCGACGGCAGCGGCCGATCCGGCGGGCCGGGCGGCGGTGGACGGCGCGGGCGGCTCCGGCGGGTTCAGTGCCGCCCGCGCCCGGCGCAGCGGCGTGGCGGTGACCGAGCGCTGCCGCAGCAGCAAATCGGCCTGGGCGTCGCGACCGGGCTCGAAGTCCAGCGCCGGGTCGTCACCGAAGACCGCGGGCAGGTCAGGTGTGACGAAGGCGGCCCAGCGTTCGGGACCGGCCACGAACGGCGGGCAGACCGGCGGCGGTGCCGCCATGTCACCGGCCGCGGGCCAGGCGCGCAGCCGGTCGGCCCGCACGTCGGGCAGGTAGCGGCGCTGCAGCTGGGCCAGCAGCTGCGCGGCCTCGGCGCGGGGCAGCGGTTCGGCCAGCGACCACCACAGCTCGAAGGCGTCGGTGCCGTTGACGGCAATGGCCGGGGCGGGCCAGTCAAAGTCGGCCTGCACACCGCGCCACAGGGGTGCGAGCGTGGCCCAGTCGGCCGGGCTGTGCAGGGCCAGCACCAGGGTGCGCACCGGGGCGCCGGCGGCGCTGGGCAGGTGGCCCTGGGCGTCGGCGGCAAAAAGGCGTTGGTGTTCGGCGGTCAGGCGGCTCATGGGCGCATGTTAGCCCGCGCACGCGGGGCCAACAGCCCGGCGGCCAGCGCCTGCACGGCCTGGCGGCGGCGCTGGCGCTGGGCACGCGGGCGGTCGTCCTGGCCCGGCGGCATCGCCCCGGCGCAGACCGGCACCCCCGCGTGCGCCGGCCCCGTGGCGCGCCAACGGCGCCACAGCGGCCCCGCCAGGGCCAGCAGGCCCAGGGGCACGCCGATCCACTGCAGTTCCCACACCAGCCGCTCCAGCCCGAACAGGGGCGCGCCCCGCAGGGGGATGGGGCGCCAGGGCAGGCAGTGGCGCGCACCGTCCAGCGGCCAGAACCAGGCGTTGCAGATGCCGCGGTCGGTCAGGGCCTGTTCACCCTGTTTTTCCAAGATGCATTGCGAATCAAAAAAGCCATGCGCAAGGCGCGAAACGCAGCCGGGGTCGCCCCCCGGCAAGGCTTCGCAACGCCGCGCATGGCTTTTTTGGTCGCAACCCGAAGGGAATGGGCTGCAAACAGCGCCACTCTTCGTTGCGGTCCTAGGCCAGACGCCCAGTCTGGCCGTCGTCCCGCGCCTTGATTGGCGCTGTTTGCAGCCCATTCGCACTTGGAAAAACAGGGTGAACAGGCCCCAGCCCATCCAGCAGCGGGTGCGAGGCCGTGCTCAGCGCCAGGAAGGTGGCGGTGAGCCAGCGGCTGCGCAGCGGGTGGCGCCCGGCCAGCAGCGCACCGAGCGCGCCCACCAGCAAGGCGAAGCCGATGGAGTGGGTGAAGCCGCGGTGGCCGTAGGTGCCGCTGTAGGCGTCGATGTGCAGCAGGTAGAGCAGGAAGTCGGCGTCGGGCAGGACGCCGCAGGCCGCGCCGGCCAGCGCGAGCCGCCAGCCGATGCGCTACCGCCCGATGGCCACGGCCAGCGCCAGGGCGGGCGCACAGTGCAGGTAGGTTGCCATGGCGGGTGCGGCCTCAGGCGCGGGTGTCTTCGAAGCCGCGGCCGGCGGGTGCGGCGTCGCTGCTGCCCATGACGCTGTACCAGTCGATCTTGCGGGTGGCGACCATGATGGCGGCGAGCACCCCGAACAGCAGCAGCGAACCCATCATGAGGGCGTTGTCTTCGGACACGAGGATGCCGTAGAGCACACCGTACAGCGCGACCAGCAGGCCGCTCATGCCCAGGCCCGGGCCCCAGCCGCCGAGCACGTGGCGCAGGTAGTGGCCCAGCAGCGCGATGCAGCCGGCGCTGGCAATGCCGTAGGCGAGCGCAAAGTCCAGGTGTTCGGACAGCGAGAGCAGCAGCAGGAAGAACAGCACCAGCGCAGCGCCGATCATGAGGTACTGCATGGGGTGGATGCGCCAGCGCTTGACCATCTCCAGCACGAAGAAGGCGGCGAAGGTGAGCACGATGAACATGCCGGCGTACTTGGTGGCGCGTTCGGTGAGGCGATACACGTCCACCGGGTCGTCCAGGCCCACGGAAAACTGCTCCAGCGGCGGCACGTTGTCACCCTTCTGCGCGAACTGCGCCTGCGCCTGGCTGGAGAGCGAGGGCACGCGCCAGGTGGCTTCAAAGCCGCTGGCCGTCACGTTGCGGGTGCGCGGTAGAAAGTCGCCGCCGAAGCTGGGGTGCGGCCAGGGCGATGTGAGGGTGACGCTGTTTTCGTCGGCCAGCGGCACCCAGCCGATGCGGCCGGTGCCAGCCAGGTCGAACTTCAAGTCGAAGTCCAGCACGGCGCCGGGCTTGAGCTGGGCCAGGTCCACCTGGGCGGCCAGCGGCAGCGGCGCACTGGCCGGCCCCTGCCCCACCGGCAGCGCACGACCGGCCAGGCGCAGCATGGGCGCGGCGAGCAGGCCGCGTGCATCGCTCACGCCCATGAGCAGCAGCGGCTGGCCGAGGGCGATCTGGCCGCCGCGGTTTTTGGGGGTGATCTCGTTCCAGACGAAGCGACCGGTGCTGGCGTGCTGGCTGGTGTAGACCGTGACCGGGAAGATGCCGCGCCAGCGCGTTTCGGTGCCGAGCGTGCTTGTGGTCTCCAGCACTTTGGGAAACTGGATCGACACACGCTCTTCGCTCACCATCTCTTCGCGCGTTCCTCCGGCCTTTCCTTCCACCCTGACGGTGCGCAAGAAGGTCTCGGTGTAGGGCAGCCAGAGCACCGGACCGGTGATGGTCTGCGGCCCGGCATGGGCACGGGCCACTTCTTCGGTGGCGTCGTGCCGGTTGGCGGTGCGCTCGGCGATGACGTCGCGCACCAGTGCGAGGGGAATGGCCAGCAAGGCCATCAGGAAACCGATGAGCAGCAATTTGCTCAGCAAGGGGTATTTGTTCACTTCTCGCTCCAGGGTTGGGATGGAGCGATTCTTGAAAACACCTGTGCGCTACCCACGCAGGCGGTGTGAAGCGAGTGTGAAAGACCGGCACGGCCCGCCGGCACCCATCCGATTCGGCGCCGGGCCGCCCCAAGCCGAATCAGCCCCCGCGGGGGGCAGCGACCCGCGCAGCGGTGGAGCGTGGGGGCTCAGACCATCCGATTCGGCACTGGGCCGCCCCAAGCCGAATCAACCCCCGCGGGGGGCAGCGACCCGCGCAGCGG
>NZ_JASJOY010000076.1:0-9771 GCF_031426985.1 Hydrogenophaga sp. | reverse complement strand
CTGGGCCGCCCCAAGCCGAATCAACCCCCGCGGGGGGCAGCGACCCGCGCAGCGGTGGAGCGTGGGAGCTCAGACTCCACACCCCAGGGCGTGCTGCGCACGAACAGCACCGAGCTGATGCCGTAGACCGCCATGCCCGCCGACAGCAGCGCGAAGATGGTCCAGGTGGGGGTCTGCCACATCGCCAGCAGCGCGCCGCCGCCGGCCACCATCACCAGCCGCAGCGTGCCGGCCAGCACCGGGCCCAGGGCCTTGCCCGCCCCCAGCGACGAGAAGTACAGCGACAGCCCCAGGCCGAACAGGCCGTACACCGGGCCGGCCCAGCGGAAGTAACCGGCCGCCGAGGCCAGCACCGCCGGGTCCTGCGTGAACAGGCCAGTCCAGAGGTCGGGCGCCAGCGTCACCACCAGGCCCAGCCCGCCCAGGATGGCCGTCGCCAGCCCGGCCGCGGTCCAGGCGGCCTGCCGCGCGCGGGCGATCTGGCCGGCGCCGATGGCCATGCCCACCAGCGGCACCGAGGCCACACCGACAGCGAAAGCGATGGGCACCAGCAGGAATTCGAGCCGCGTGCCGATGCCGTAGCCGGCCAGCGCGTCGGTGCCGAACTGCGCCACCAGCCGCGTGAGGATCAGGATGGTCAGCACCGTCTGCAGCGGCGAGATGCTGGCCACCGCGCCCACGCGCAGGATGTCGGCGAAGCGCGCGCGCTCCAGGCGCGTGCCGCGCACGTGCAGCGCGATGCGCGAGCGCCCCGACACCAGGTACAGCCACAGCCAGGCCGCGCCCACGCCGTAGGCCACCACGCTGCCGGCGGCGACGCCCGCCATGCCCAGGCGCGGCAGCGGCCCCCAGCCCAGCCCGAGCGCGCCGCCCAGCGCCACCTGCAGCAGCGCCACCACGAACAGCGTCGCCGAGGGCACGGCCATGTTGCCCGACCCGCGGATCACCGAGGCCAGCGTGTTCACCAGCCAGACAAACACCGAGCCGAGGAAGGCCACGTTGGCATAGGCCATGGCCTGCGCCAGCGCCTCGCCCTGGCCGCCCAGCAGCGCCAGCAAGGCCTCGCCCAGCGTGAGCATGGCCACCATGTACACCGTGCCGGCCACCAGCGCGATCCACAGCGCGTGCACCGCCAGCGCGTTGGCCCGTTCGGGATGGCCCGCGCCGAGCGCACGGCTCACCGCCGACGACACCCCGCCGCCCATGGCGCCGGCCGACAGCATCATCTGGAACATCACGAAGGGGAACACCAGCGCCATGCCGGCCAGCGCTGGCGAACCGAAACCGCCGACGTAGGCGGTCTCGGCGATGGCGGCCAGCGCGGTTGCCAGCATCGCGCCCATGTTGGGCAGCGCGAACCTCAGCAGCAGGGGCAGGATGGGCGCGGTCAGCAGCGGCTGGTCGGCGGCGCGAGCGGGCTCACTCATCGGACACCTCCACAGCGTCCACCAGATCGAGCTTGTCCATCGACGCGTCGATCAGCGTGTGCAGGGCCACCACCTGCTCCACCCCCAGCAGGCGGTTGATGCCCTCCTGCGCCACCTTCCAGCGCCGCTTGGCCTCGGCGCGCTTCTCGCGGCCGGCGGGCGTCAGGCTCACCCGCCGGCTGCGCGCATCGTCGCCCGCCGACACCAGCACCCAGCCCGCGTCGACCAGCGGCCGGAGGTTGCGCGTGAGCGTCGAGGCGTCCATCTTCAACCCCGCTGCCAGCTCGCCCGGCCGCACCGGCCCGAGCTTGTCGACGTAGGACAGCAGTGAGTACTGCGTGGTCTTGAGCCCCGCCCGCGCCATCTCGGCGTCGTAGAACTGGCTCACGCGGCGCATGAGCTGGCGCAGCTTGAGGTTGGTGCAGCCTTGCGGCAGGATTTTGGGTGGGGTGCTTGCGGCCATGGTTTGATTGTATCTACAATGATTGCATATGCAACACTTTTGAGGAACCGAGTTCATGGACACCGAAAACATCCGCCTTCGCTGGGAACAGGAAGAAGCCGCCGTGCGCGAGCGCATCGCCGCCGGAGGCGGCAAGATCGGCGTGGCCCGCCCCGAACAGGTGGCCGGCAAGTCGGGCCTGGAGATCATGCAGGCCCTGCTGCACGGCGAACTGCCCGCGCCGCCGATCAGCGAAACGCTGGGCTTCGCGCTGATCGAAGTCGGTGACGGCCACGCGGTGTTCCAGGGCGAACCGCAGTTCAAACACTACAACCCGCTGGGCACGGTGCACGGCGGCTGGTACGCCACCCTGCTGGACTCGGCGCTGGGCTGCGCGGTGCAGACCAAGCTGCCCGCCGGCATGGGCTACACCACCGCCGAACTGGGCCTGAACATCGTGCGCTCGGCCAGCGACAAGACCGGCCCGCTGCGCGCCATCGGCAAGGTGATCCACAGCGGGCGGCAGATGGCGACCGCCGAAGCACGCATCGTCGGCCCCGACGGCAAGCTCTACGCCCACGCGACCACGACCTGCTTCATCTTCGACGCCACGCGCGCGAAGGGCTGAGCCAACCGCGTGCCGTGGGCACGCCACGCGTCAGGCAGGCAGCGTCCAGCTCGCGCAGCAGCCGCGCGGATCGCTCACGTTGTGAATGCGCAGCGTGCCGCCGTGCAGTGCGCTGACCTCCTGGACCAGGCACAGCCCGAGGCCCGAACTCTTTTCCTGGGTGTCGGCGCGCGGCAGCGAATAGAAGCGCTCGAAGATGCGGTCGACCGCGTAGTCGGGCACGCCCGGCCCCTGGTCCCGCACCGACCATTCCACCGCCCCGCCCACGCGCTGGACGCACACCGCTAGCACGCCACCCGCGGGTGAAAAGTCGATGGCGTTGTCCAGCAGGTTCTGCAGCGCCTGCGCGATCAGGAAACGGTCGCCGCGCACCGCCGTGCCCTCGTCCAGCGTGGTCTGCACCTGCAGGCCCTTGCGCCGCAGCTTCGGTTCGGCCGTGTGCAGCAGCTCGCGCGTGAGGGCGGCCAGATCCACCGGTTCGACCGTGCGCAGGTGGCGCAGTTGCTCCACATCGGCCAGCGCCAGCAGCCGGTCGATCAGCAGCTGCAAGCGTTCGGTCTGGCGCTGGATGTTGCCGGCAAAACGCCCGCGGTCGGCCTCGGACATCGGCTCCTGCAGCAGCTCGGCCGCGCCGCGGATCGCCGCCAGCGGGCTCTTGAGCTCGTGCGTCAGCGTGTGCACGTAGTGCTCGACATAGGCCTTGTCTTCGAGCTTGAGGCGCATGCGCTCCACCGCCTGCGCCAGATCGACGAATTCGGTGTTGCCCGAAAGGCGCCCCATGCGCGGCAGCTCGGCCCGCTCGCCACGCGCGACCGCGTTCGCATAGCCGCGCAGGCGCGAGAGCGAACTCGCGATCCACCAGGTGAACAGCAGGCCGATCGCCAGCGACAGCCCCAGCAGCACCCACGACCAGTTGAGGATGCGGTCGCGGCTGCGCTGGATGTAGGGCTCCAGCGTCTGGTTCGGGCGCGAGACCGTGAGCACGCCGATGATCTGCTGGCCAGCCTTGATCGGCGCTGCCACGTGCATCACCGTGCGGTCGGCGGCGTAGGCGCTCTCGCCGCTGGAGCGCGCGCCGTACTCACCGCGCAGCGTGCGCAGCACGTCGTTCCACTGCGAATGGTCCTGGCCCACGTCTTCGCCCCGGCTGTCGAACACCACGGTGCCGCGCGCGTCGGTCACGGTCACGCGGTAGTCGATGTGCGACTTGCGAAAGCCCCAGATCGTCGCGCCCGGATCGACCTGCGGCAGCGCCGACAGGGCCTGCGCGAAGGAGCCGCTGGCGATGGTGCCAGCCTTCATGTCCGGTGCCGCCACCAGCGCCAGTGCGTTGGCCGCGTCGACCAGGCTGTCCTCCATGGCCAGCCGCGTGCCGGGCTTGACCTCTTCGATGAAGACGCGCAGCACGACGAACAGCGCCAGACCGAGCACCAGGAAGAAAGCGAGCAGGAGACGCAGGCCGATGCGCATGGACCCTCCGGGAGTTGAGGCACGGATTGTCACCGCCTGTCTGATGTCATTCCCCCGCCCTCTCCGTTTGCGGCATGCTGTGCATTGCATCAAACAATGCGCATACAAATATATTTAGGAGAGCTCAGATGAAACACCTGCTGCGCACCGCGTGGACCAACCTGGTTCTGGCCGCCCTGTGCGGCCTGTTGCCTTCCGCCAGGGCCGCGTCGCTGGTCATGGCCGTCAGCGAAGGATCATCAGGAGGCACCGACCATGCCCGCGTGATTGCCAAGTACAAAGGACTGGCCGACGCCATCGGCCGCAGCATCAACGCCAGCGTCAATGTGGTCTTCATCCGCGAGTTCGCCGCCCTGGAAGAAGGCCTGAAGCAACAGCGCTTCGATCTGGCCATGGCGCGCCCCAGCGACTACCCTGCCCGGGCCCTGCGTGACCACGGTTACCAGTTCGTTGCCACCAGCAAGCCCGAGGGCCATTGCCTGATCGTTGTGCCCAAGGCCTCCCCGCTGACATCGATCCGGGACATTCGCGGGCAGCGGGTGGTGCTGCCCAACCCGGCGGCCTACATGACACGGCTCTGCACCGCCGAGCTTCGAGACCAGGGCGTGGACATGACCAAAGAGAACATCGTGCGTGTCAAGGAACAGGATGCCATCCCGTTCTATCTGTCCAACCGATTCGGCGATGTGGGTGGCGTGGCGTCCTACTCGGGCGTGGCACGCGGGCTGGAAAAGTCGGGCTTGCGCGTGTTGCACCAAAGCCGCCCGCAACCCTACTTCCCTCTGGTCGCCAAACGCACATTCACGGCCGCTCAGATGCAGGCCATCCGGCGTGCACTGGCCACCCTGCCCGACACGACGGACGGGCAAGCCGTGCTCAAGAGTGTGGGCACCCAGGGTTTTGACACCGGCACGGAACAGCGCTTGCGGGATCTTCTGGAGTGGCTCGAGCGCTGAGCCACTCCACGTACGGCCGTCGACTCAGCCGGGGCGGCTGATGGCGTAGCCCATGTGCCGGTGCGTCTGGATCAGCTCGGGCGCCAGGCCGCGCTCGCGCAGCTTGGCACGCAGCAGCTTGATGTGGGCGTCGACCGTGCGGTCCATCGTGTCGGGCGCGTCGGCCCAGACCAGCGCCATCAGCTCGGCGCGCGAAAAGATGCGCCCGGGCCGGCGCAGCAGCGTCGCCAGCAGCAGGTATTCGTAACGCGTGAGCGCCAGGTAGTCGCCACCGCAGGCGATGCGCTGCGCGGCCTCGTCCAGCCGCAGCGCGGCCGACCCGGCGGCCGAAGGCGTTGCGTCCGGCGCCGCGGCCTTGCCGCTGGCCGTGCGCCGCAGGATCGCCTTGAGCCGGGCGCAGACCTCGCGCGGCGAAAAGGGCTTGCTCACGTAGTCGTCCGCGCCCAGCTCCAGCCCGAGGATGCGGTCGATCTCCTCGCTGCGCGCGGTCAGGAAGACGATGGGCAGCTCGCTGGTCTTGCGGATGGCGCGGCAGACGTCGAAACCGTTGCCATCGGGCACGCCGACGTCGAGGATGGCGAGGTCGGGCGGCTGCTGCGCGAAAGCGGCCAGCGCGTCGCGCGCCAGCAGCACGTGCTGCACCTCAAAGCCTTCGCTGCGCAGCGCGTAGAGCAGCGTGTCGGCGATGGCCGGTTCGTCTTCCAGCAGCAGGATGCGGTGCGCCATGGATCGGGTTCGGTGGGGGGGGAGGAAGCAGCCCGCGATCATAGGCGGGGCCCCGCCCCGGTCAGCAGGCCAGCGACTCGGTGAAGCGGCTGTCACCGGCCAGCGTCAGCCGCACGCGCTGCGCCCGCACCTGGAAGCCCGCGCCGTTGCGCAGGGTCAGCTCAAGTCTGATTGCCCCGGTCCATTCGGCGGGCACAGGCAGGTCGCGCACCAACTGCCCGTCGTGCTGCAGGCGCGCCTCGCGCACGGCGCCGATGCAGTCGCCGGGGGCGACGCCGCCATCGAAGGTGGCGGTGGCGTCGTCGAAGACGAGCGCGATGTCGGACAGGTGACCGGGGACGGGCCGGGTGTCGGCGCCCTCGCCCGGCCGCCAGGCCGGTGCGGTGGACAGCTGCAGCTCGATGCGGCGGCCCTCGCCGTGCACAAGGGCCAGCTGGGCGTCGTCGAGTTCGATGCGGGTCATGCGGGCACGCCGAAGAGGCCTTCCAGCTCGCGCCGCATGACCGCGCGGTCCACATCCACCCCGCTCCACAGCCGGATGGCGATGGCGCCCTGGTTCACCAGCATGCCCAGGCCGTCGAGCACGGTGCAGCCGGCCGCTTCGGCCGTGCGGATGAGGTGGGTGCGCGGCGGGTTGGGGATGGCATCGGCCACCACCATGCCGGGGCGCAGGGTGGCCCAGTCCAGGTCGAGCTGGTCGTCCCCGTTCGGGAACAGCCCGATCGAGGTCGCGTTGACCACGATGCCCGTGCCGGCCAGGACCGGCATGGCCGGGTGCCAGTGCTGGTACTCGGCGCTGGCCGGGGTTTTCGCAGCGATCAGATCGGCCAGTTCCTGCCCGCGCAGCCGCCCCCGGTTGACCACCGTGATGTGGGCCGCGCCGGCCAGGGCCAGTTCCACCGCCACGGCGCGCGCCGCACCGCCGGCACCGAACAGCAGCACGCGCTGGCCCTCGATGCTGCAGACCGGGCGCAGCGCCTCCACGAAGCCCTGGCCATCGGTGTTCTCGCCCACCAGCAGGCCGTCGCGCAGCACCACGGTGTTGACCGCGCCGATGATCTGCGCGGAGGGCGCGAGGTGGTCCAGGTGCTCGATCACCGTCACCTTGTGCGGCAGCGAGCAGTTGAAGCCGGCCCAGCCCATGGCGCGGGCGCCACGCACCGCGTCGGCCAGCCGTTCGGGCGACACCTCGCAGTTGAGGTAGCGCCAGGCCATGCCGTGGTGGCGGTAGGCCGCCTCGACCATGGCCACGGTGGGATTCTCGGCCGCGGGCTGGGCAAAAGAACCGGTGAGCGTGTGCAGGAAGTTCATGGTGGCATCCGTGGGCGGTGGTGACGCATGAAAACAAAAAAGCCGGCCCTGGGCAAGGGCCGGCTTTCGATCTGAGCGCGACGGGCTTACTTGCCGGCGCGTGCCTTGGCCACGGCGGCCTGGGTTTCTTTCCACAGGTCCATGCCCACGTTGGTGGCGATGGAGGCGTTGATCTTGGTCAGCTTGTCGCGCATGCGGGCGGTCTCGGCCGGGGTCAGTTCGTTGATCTGCATGCCCTTGGACTTGAGGTCGGCCAGCGCCTTGGCGGCTTCGGCGCGCGTGTCCTGGCGCTCGAAGTCGCGGCTCTTCTTCGCGGCGTCCAGCAGCACCTTCTGCTCGTCCTTGGACAGGCCGTCCCAGTACTTCTTGCTCACCGTCACGATCCACGGGCTGTAGACGTGGTTGGTGACCGAGAGGTACTTCTGCACTTCGTAGAACTTGCTCGACAGGATGGTGTTGTACGGGTTCTCCTGACCGTCCACGGTCTTGGTCTCCAGCGCGGTGAACAGTTCCGAGAACGCCAGCGGCACGGCGTTGGCGCCGAGGATGCGGAAGCTCTCCAGGTACACGTCGTTGGGCATCACGCGCAGCTTGATGCCGTTGAGGTCCTCCAGCTTGTGGACCGGGCGCTTGGTGTTGGTCAGGTTGCGAAAGCCGTTCTCCCAGTACACCAGCCCGACCAGGCCCTTGTCCTGCAGCTTGTCCATCACCTTCTGGCCGACCGGGCCGTCGAGCACGGCGTCGGCTTCCTTGGTGTTGCTGAACAGGAAGGGCGTATCCCAGATTGCCATTTCCTTGGTGATGCCGACCAGGGTGGCGGTGGAGCCGACCATCATTTCCTGCGCGCCGCCGATCAGGGCCTGCTGCATCTGGTTGTCGGGGCCGAGCGCGGCGGCGCCGATGGCGCGGATCTTCATCTTGCCGCCCGAGGCCTTGGCCACTTCGTCGGCAAACACCTTGGCGGCGCGGCCCTGGTTGCTCTGTTCGTTCAGGCCATAGCCGAAACGGATCAGGCGCGGTTTGATGTCTTGCGCGAAGCCGGCCAGCGGCGCGGCAAAGGCGGCCGCAGCGGTGGCGGCGATGAGGGTGCGACGGATGATGGACATGACAGTCTCCTTGGGTTGAAAACAGAAGGGATGAAGAAATCAGCGCATCCACGCCACAGGGGCGGTGACGATCTGCGGGAACAGGACGAACAGGGCCAGCACCAGCGTGTAGCTGAGCAGGAAGGGGTTCACGCCCTTGATAACCTGGTGCATGGGCAGACGGCCGACGCCGGCCACCACGTTGAGCACCGTGCCCACGGGCGGGGTGATGAGACCGATGGCGCCGTTGAGCACGAACATCAGGCCGAAGTACACCGGGTCGATGCCGGCCTTGACGGCGATGGGCAGCATCACCGGCGCGAAGATCAGGATGGTGGGCGTGAGGTCCAGCGCGGTGCCGATGATCACCAGCACGACCATCATCACGGCCATGAGCAGGCGCGGGTTGTCCACCAGCGGGCCGAGCCAGCCGCCCAGCACGCCGGGCAGGTCGGCCAGGGTGATCATGTAGCTGGCCACCTGGGCACCGGCGCACAGGAACATGACGACGGCGGTGGTTTTGGCGGCGCGGGTGAGCACACCGTAGAGCTCGGCCACCCGCATTTCGCGGTGGATGAACAGCGACACCACCAGCGCGTAGAACGCGGCCACCACAGCGGCTTCGGTGGGGGTGAACACGCCGCTCTTCATGCCGCCGATGATGATCAGCGGCATCAGCAGCGCCCACACCGCGCGGCCCGTGGCGCGCAGGCGGCCGGCCAGGGGCACGGGCGGATTGTCCTTCAGGTCCATGCCCTTGAGCACGATCTTCCAGGTGACGATGAGCGCGGCGCCCATCATCAGCCCCGGCACGATGCCCGAGAGGAACAGCGCCGAGATCGACGTGTTGGTGGTGACGCCGTAGATGATGAACGGCATCGATGGCGGGATGATGGGCGCGATGATGCCGCCCGAGGCCAGCAGCCCGGCCGAGCGGTGCATGGGGTAGCCGTGCTCGCGCATCATGGGCAGCAGGATGGTGGCCAGCGCGGCGGTGTCTGCCAGGGCCGAACCGCTCATGGACGCCATCAGCACCGCGGCGCCGATGGCCACGAAGCCCAGGCCGCCACGGATGTGGCCGACCCAGGTCTGCGCCATGTCGATGATGCGTTTGCTGATGCCGCCGCTGTTCATCAGCTCGCCGGCCAGGATGAAGAAGGGCACGGCCAGCAGCGGGAAGCTGTCCACGCCAGCGACCATGTTCTGCGCCAGCAGCTGGGTGTCCCAGAAGTCCATCACCCAGGCCATGGCGGCGCCGGTGAGCAGCAGGGCGAAGGCCATGTTCATGCCGATGCCCATGAGCACCAGCATGCCGACCACGAAAACGATGAAAGCTTGTGCTTCGAGGCTCATGTCGTCACTCCACGTCCACGCTGTGGCCGAGGTCCAGCGGCTGGGCGGTCACGATTTCCCACACCACCATCAGACCGATGGCCACGGCACACAGCAGCGCCGGCAGCGGCAGCAAGGCCACCGGGTAGCCCAGCACCACCGAGGTGCTGTCCAGGCCCACCACCACCTGCTGCCAGGCACCGCGCCCCAGCAGCGCGCAGGCCAGCAGCACCAGCAGGCGGATCGCCAGCGTGGCCACGGCCATCGGGGCGCGGCGCTTGCGCAGCAGGCCCACCAGACTGGTGAAGGCCATGTGTTCACCGGCCGGGTAGGCCGCGGCGGCGCCCAGGAACACCATCCACACGAACAGCAGGCGCGAGAGTTCTTCGCTGGC
>NZ_JASJOY010000075.1:0-1190 GCF_031426985.1 Hydrogenophaga sp. | reverse complement strand
TCGCGTATTCGCCGCTGATCCCGCCCGACCGCATCCCACCCGACCTCATCATGCGGCTCTGGGCCGGTGGCCTGTACGGCCTGAACCGCCTGTGCAAGTCGGCGTTGAGCCAGGCCGCAGGCGCCGTGGTGGGCGCGAGTCGGGCGCGTGGGGTCGAGCACGATCCGCGCCCCGTGGTGGGCATGACCTCGCTCGGCAGCAGTGCGCTGAGCTACATGAAGAAGCTCAGGCCCGCGCTGGAAGCGCGTGGCTACGAGCTCGCGGTGTTCCATACCACTGGCATGGGCGGCCGAGCGTTCGAAGACCTGGCGCATCGTGGCTACTTCGCCTGCGTGATGGACTTCAGCCTGCAGGAACTGGTGAACGACCTGGCCGGCAGCTGCGTCACTGCCGGAGCTGAGCGGCTGCTGGGCGCGGGCCGCGCCGGCGTGCCGCAGATCGTGGCGCCCGGCGCCACCGACATGGTGGACTTCGCCGCCTGGACCCGCTGCCCCGGACGTTTCGCTGGCCGTGCCGTGCACGAGCACAACCGCCTGATCGCCTCGGTCTGTGTGGACCACGACATGCGCCGCAGCGTGGCGCGCGCCATCGCCGACCGCTTGGCCGAGGCCACCGGCCCCACCTGCCTGCTGCTGCCCATGGGCGGCGTGGAGCAATGGGACCGCCCGGGCGAGGCCCTGCACGACCCCGAGGGCCTCAAGGCTTTTGTGGACGAGATGTGCCACGTGGTCTCGCCCGAGACCGTGTTCCAGCCGGTGGACGCGCACATCAACGACGAAGCCTTCGTGCAGGCCGCGCTCCAGGTGTTCGATGCGTGGGTGGCCGCTGGCCTGGTGGCACCGGGTGCGGTGGATGTCAACGAGAGGAAAGCTGCATGAGCGCCGCGCCGGGCCGCCCCAAGCCAGCTCGCACCGCAGCTCGAAGAGCGGAGGTACTCCAATGAACACCACATCAACGGCCCAGGCGCTGGTCCTGGACTTCGGCGGCGTCATCAGCCGCATGCTGTTTGAAACCCACCCCCTGACCGAACAGGCGCTGGGCTTGGCGCCCGGCACACTCACCTGGCGCGGTCCGTTCGATCCCGCCACCGATCCGCTCTGGCAGGCCATGCAGGCGGATCAGCTGAGCGAGCGCGATTACTGGATGGCCCGCACCCGCGAGGTCGGCCGTCTCGTTGGCGAAGAGTGGGA
>NZ_JASJOY010000074.1:0-5419 GCF_031426985.1 Hydrogenophaga sp. | reverse complement strand
TCAGCCCCATGGACCTGGAGAGCCGCCGGCGCTGGGAGCTCTACACCAAGGCCAAGGAAGTGATGCTTGAACGCACCCACATTCCCGAATCGCCCTGGTGGGTGGTGCCGGCAGACGACAAAAAGAAGGCGCGGCTGAACTGCATCCACCACCTGCTGTCACAGATGCCGTACCACGAGATCGAGCGGCCCACCATCGAACTGCCCGAGCGCATCCGCCATGAGGACTACCGCCGCCACCAGGTGCCCGGCGAAATCTACGTCCCTCAGGTGTACTGAACGACAAAGGCCCGCAGCAGCGGGCCTTTGTCATCCGGTGATCGGGGTCACTTGTACCCGACGCGGTCCAGCATTTGCTGCACCTTGGTCAGGTTCTTGGCCACCACGCCCAGGGGGATCTGTTCGGCCTTGAACTTGTCGCCACCCATGGCCTTGAGCGCCGGGTTGTCGATCTTCACGCCATTGGCGGCCGCGAATTCGTTGTTGCCGTTGGCGAAATAGTCCTGGGCAAACGGGCTGGCCAGGTATTCCATGAACGCGACGGCGTTGTCGCGGTTCTTGGCGTGTTTGGCCACGGCGGCGCCGGCGATGTTGACGTGCGTTCCCGTGGTCCCCTGGTTGGGGAAGATCACCTTCACGCGTTCGACCACGGCGCGGTCTTCCGGCTTGGTGGACTTGATCAGGCGCGCCAGGTAATAGGTGTTGGTCAGGCCGATACCGCATTCACCCGAGGCCACGGCCTTGATCTGGTCGGTATCGCCGCCCTTGGGCGCGCGGGCCATGTTGTCCACCACGCCCTTGAGCCAGGCCTCGCCCTTGGCGTCGCCCAGGCGTTCGACCACGGTGGCGAACAGCGAGAGGTTGTAGGGGTGCGAGCCCGAGCGGGTGCAGACCAGGCCTTTGAGCTTGGGATCGGCCAGCTGTTCGTAGGTGGCCACGTCGGCGGCCTTGACGCGCAGCGGGTCGTACACGACGACGCGGGCGCGGGTGGAGAAACCGGTCCAGCTCACGCCGTCCTTGGTGGCATCGGCACGCAGGTGCGCGGGGATGGCCGCGTCCAGTTTGGCGGACTTGATCGGCTGGAACAGGCCCTGCGCATCGGCGCCGGCCATGCGGGCCGCGTCCACCAGCAGGATCACGTCGGCCGGCGATGCGGCGCCCTCCGCCTTGAGGCGGGCCACGATGCCCGCGTCATCGGCGTCGACGCGGTTGATCTTGATGCCGGTGGTTTTGGTGAAGGTGTCGTACATCGCCTCGTCCGTCTGGTAGTGACGGGCCGAGTACACGTTGAGGACCTTGTCCTGCGCAAAGGCGGTGCCGTGCGAGGCGAGGGCGGCAACAGCGGTTGCCAGGACAATCGGGAGGCGGGCGAAAGTGCGCATGGATGACGACGTGCAAAGGTTTTGGACAAATGCAGACCGCCGTATCGGCGGCGACTGCGGTGACAATCAAGGTCATGCTAACACAAACGAGAATGGTTATTAATAAGTTATGGCCCCTGGGTGGGCTGGTCCTGGTGCTGGCGGGCTGCACCAGTGTTGTGAACCTTCCCGAGCCTGTGTCGCCTCCGGTGGTCACGGTGCCGCCGGTGCCCGAGCCGGCCAGGCGACCGCCGCGGCTGGGCTTGGCCCTGGGGGGCGGCGCCGCGCGCGGGTTCGCTCACGTGGGGGTGATCCAGGTGCTGGAGCAGAACGGCATCCGCCCCGATCTGGTGGCCGGCACCTCGGCCGGCAGCCTGGTGGCGGCGCTGTACGCCAGCGGCATGAACGGCGCCGAACTGGAGCGCGCCGCTCTGAGCATGGAAGAGGCCACGCTGACCGACTGGACCCTGCCCATCAACGGGCGGGGCGTGCTCAAGGGAGATGCCCTGGCCCGTTACGTGCGGCAGGCGGTGAACGGCCGTCTCATCGAGCAGATGGCGCTGCCCCTGGGCATTCTGGCCACCGACCTGGGCAGCGGGCAGGGCACGCTGTTCCGGCGGGGTGATGCGGCGCTGGCGGTGCGCGCGTCCAGCGCGGTGCCGGGCGTGTTCACGCCGGTGGCCATCGCCGGGCGCGAGTTTGTGGATGGCGGTCTGGTCGCGCCGGTGCCGGTGAGCCAGGTCCGCGCCATGGGCGCTGAGGTGGTGCTGGCGGTGGACATCTCCGCCGATCCCGAGGGCAACAACGCCAGTGGCATGTTGCAGGTGTTGTTGCAAACCACCGCCATCATGGGCCAGAGCATCAACCGGCACGAACTCAAGGGGGCCGACGTGGTGCTGCGTCCCGCCCTCAGCGGCGTCGGCAGCGCCGACTTTTCGGCACGCCAGCGCTCCATTGCCGCCGGACGCGCGGCCATGCTCGCCGCGTTGCCGCGCCTCAAGGCCGAGCTGGCCAAGCTGCGTCTGGTGGGTGGCTGACACCAGCCCGCTCCCAGACGGGCATAAAAAAAGCCCCGGCCTTGCGGCTGGGGCTTGAAGGGGTCCGATGAAATCGAATTTCGAAAAGGACCCGAGGAGACAACCAGAAAAAACGGGTTGGAAACCCAGCGCCGCTCTCTCAAGTCAGGCGCCAGTGTCCATGGGTTTGATTGTGATCGCCTTGATCGAAGTCAATGCTCCGATCAATGGGACACAACCAGCGCAAATCAGCGCTTCTTGGCGACAGGAGCCTTGGCGGCGCTGACGGCCTGGGCGGTCACGGTGTTGAAGTTGGCTTCGGCCATTTCGGTGGCTTGCTTGACAGCCTTCTGCACCGATTCCATGGCGTTGTTGGCGGCGGAAACGGCGCTCTTCATCACGGCCACGGCGGTTTCGGAACCGGCGGGGGCGTTCTTGGCGGCGTTGTCCACGACGGCCATGAACTTCTTCTGGGCGTCGGTGGCTTGCGCTTCAGCGGCCTTGCCGAACTCGGCGCCGGTGCCCGAAGCGATGTCGTACAGGTGGCGGCTGTAGGCCACGGTCTTCTCGGCCAGGGGCTGCATCAGGCTCGCTTGCAGCGTCAGCAGTTCCTGGGCGTCCTTGACGGACAGCAGGGCTTGCGTGCTGTTGGCGGTCTCGCTCAGGGCGGCCTTGGTGGCTTGCACGTTCAGCTCGACCAGCTTTTCCACGCCTTCGAAGGCTTTCTGGGTCAGGCCGAAGAGGGTTTCGATGTTGGCTTTTTGTGCGGCGACGATTTGTTCAGCGGTCAGCATGTGGGTACTCCAATAAAAAGAAAGGGTCAGTTGGTCAGTTGAGAGCTGCTCCCGAACTCCGCGCTGTCTCGACGCTGTTCTTCTCGTTCGCTTTGCTGCACTGCAACATGGTTCGAATTATAAGGATGCTCCGGACGGGTGCAAGCGATTTTTGTTGCATCGCAACAATCTAGATGTAACTTTCTAAAACCCAGTCTGGCCGCTGCGGTTTCAGTGGCTGGTCACAATCGGCGCAAGTTTTCTCGCGCCGCACCGTGCACGTCTTCTACGCCACCCAGTTCGTTCTGCCGCTGCCCCAGGGACACCGCTTCCCCATGGCCAAGTACGGCCGCCTGCGCGAACGGCTGGCGGCCGAATGTCCGTCCGTCCAGCTGGGCCAGGCACTGCCGGCCACCGACGGCGAACTGGCGCTGGTGCACCGTCCCGACTACATCCAGGCCATCGAGCAGGGCACGCTGAGCGCCGCCGCCCAGCGCGAAATCGGTTTCCCCTGGAGCCCGGCCATGGCCGAGCGCGCCCGGCGGTCGGTGGGTGCCACCATCCAGGCCTGCCGCACCGCCATGGCCGGCGAGGGCATCGCAGCCAACATCGCCGGCGGCACGCACCACGCGTACGCCGACAAGGGCAGCGGTTTCTGTGTGTTCAACGACGCCGCCGTGGCCGCGCGCCTGATGCAGGCCGAACACGCGCGCCGGCACCGGGCGCGCGGGCCGCTGAAGGTGGCCATCGTCGATCTGGACGTGCACCAGGGCAATGGCACGGCGCGCATCTTCGCGAACGACCCCTCGGTGTTCACGCTCTCGCTGCACGGGGAGAAGAACTTTCCCTTTCGCAAGGAGCCCAGCGACCTGGACGTGGATCTGCCCGACGGCACCGGCGACGGGGCGTATCTGGAAGCGCTGGAGCGTGCGCTGGACGAACTGGCGCACCGTTTCGAGCCCGGCCTGGTGATCTACCTGGCCGGCGCCGACCCGCACGAGGGCGACCGGCTCGGGCGCCTGAAGCTCACCTTCGATGGCCTGGAAGCGCGCGACCGGCGCGTGATGGACTGGGCCTGGCAGCGTCGGCTGCCGCTGGCCTTTGCCATGGCCGGGGGCTACGGCACCGACCTGGAGGTCACGGTGCAGGTGCAGATGAACACCTACCGCGTGGCGCTGGAATACCACGCCCGCTGGGCCGCACGGGCCGGCCACGGCGCGTGCGCGACCGTGACAGCGGCCTGACCGCCGCACAGGCAGAATCCGCCGCCATGAATGCCCCCGCCACACCGAACGCCCGCCCCCAGGCCAAGCCGCGCGACCATTACCGCGTGTTCCGCTCCATCGGCACCCGCTGGATGGACAACGACGTGTACGGCCACGTCAACAACGTCGTCTACTACAGCTGGTTCGACACCGCGGTCAACGCCTGGCTGATCGAGCAGGGCGCGCTGGACATCCACGCCGGCGAGGTGATCGGCCTGGTGATCGAGACGCAGTGCAACTACTTTGCACCGCTGGCCTTCCCGCAGACCATCGAGGCCGGCCTGCGCGTGGCGCATCTGGGCAGTTCCAGCGTGCGCTACGAGGTGGGCCTGTTCGCCGAAGGTGAGCCGCTGGCCGCGGCCTGTGGCCACTTCATCCATGTGTACGTCGACCGTCAGACGCGCCGGCCGGTGCCGCTGCCCGCGCTGCTCAAGACCACCTTGCAGACCCTCACCTGACCACCGGCCAGCTGGCGCCGGCGGCAAGTTGCCATAATTGACGTTAACGTAAACGTTAATGTGAACGTCAAACACAGGAGACCTTCATGAGCCAGAACCCACCGGTGCCTTCGCCCGTGATCGACGCTGCCAGCGTCGACGCCGCCATCACCAGCCGCATGTCGGCCCGCGCCTTTCTGCCGCAGCCGGTGCCGCGCGCCACGCTGGAGCACATCCTGCAGGTCGCCAGCCGGGCACCGTCGGGCACCAACACCCAGCCGTGGAAGGTCTATGTGCTGCAGGGCGCCAGCCGCGACAGCCTGGTGGACCAGTGCTGCGCCGCGCACGACGCGCTGCGCGCCGACCCGTCGCTGGCCGAACAGTACCGCGAGGAATACGACTACTACCCCACGCAGTGGGTCAGCCCCTTCATCGACCGCCGGCGCGAGAACGGCTGGAGCCTGTACGGCCTGCTGGGCATCACCAAGGGCGACAAGGACAAGATGCACGCCCAGCACCAGCGCAATTTCAAGTTCTTCGACGCACCGGTGGGCCTGATGTTCACGCT
>NZ_JASJOY010000073.1:0-1174 GCF_031426985.1 Hydrogenophaga sp. | reverse complement strand
GTAGGTGCCACAGCGGCAGACGTTGCCGGCCATGGCGGCGTCGATGTCGGCGGCGGCGGGTTGTTGGCCCTTGGGCAGCGTTTTGAGGAAGGCGGTGGCGCTCATGATCTGGCCGCTCTGGCAGTAGCCGCACTGCGCCACGTCGTGCTTCACCCAGGCGTCGCGCACGGCGTGGCCCACGCGGTCGTCACCCGAGGTGATGGCCTCGATGGTGGTGACCTTCTTGCCCTCGACGCTGCCGATGGGCGTGACGCAGGAGCGCACGGCCTGGCCGTCGACGTGCACGGTGCAGGCGCCGCACAGGGCCGCACCGCAGCCGAACTTGGTGCCGGTCAGGCCCAGCGAATCGCGCAGCGCCCAGAGCACGGGCGTGGAGGGATCGACGTCGAGCTGCTGGGCGCGACCGTTGACTTGCAGGGTGGTCATGGGGGGTCTCCTGGAAACATGGGGAACGGGGATGCGGGTTCCCGTGGCCGCAACCCCGGGAAGGGCGCCAGTGTCGTCCCGGGGCCCCGCCCGGCGTTAGCCTGAACCTGCGCCATGCTTGCCCAATCCTGCGAGCGCGCTGCACAAACGGGCAAGTGCCGATACCATGGCCCGCAGACCTGACACCTGCACCCCGCCATGCCCGATTCTTCCTCCACCCCACCCGCGCCCGGCGCGCGCTCATCCATCGTCCGGCGTTTGCTGGAGCGGGCGATCGACAGCTCGCCGCACATGCCGCCCGAGATTCCGGGGCTGATGCTGATCCGCATCGACCAGCCCTTCCTGAACACCTGCAGCGTCTACGAACCCTGCGTGGCCGTGATCGTGCAGGGCAGCAAGCGGATCACGCTGGGCGACGAAACCCTGTGCTACGGCGAAGACCGCTACCTGATCACGTCGATGGACCTGCCGGTGAGGTCGGCGGTGGTCGAGGCCAGCGCCGAGCGGCCTTACCTCGGCGTGGCCCTGCGCCTGGACTGGCGCGAGATCGCCTCGCTGATGCTGGAGTCGCCCGCGGCGCCCGCAGGCGCCGTGGCCCGCGACAGCCGCGCCATGACCACCGGCGCCCTCACCGCGCCCCTGCTCGAAGCCTTCGACCGCCTGCTGGCCCTGCTGGACCAGCCCGAGCACATTCCGGCGCTGGCGCCACTGATCAAACGAGAGATCCACTACCGCCTGCTCACGGGCG
>NZ_JASJOY010000072.1:0-8113 GCF_031426985.1 Hydrogenophaga sp. | reverse complement strand
CGTCGCCATGGTCGCGCTCGACGGCCCGCTGCGCTTCACCAACATCTGGGCCTACCCCTCGCTGGACGCACGCAGCAAAGCCCGCGCCGACGCGGTGGCGCAAGGCATCTGGCCGCCCAAGGGTGGTCCGGCACACCTGACCACCAACATGTTCTCGACCATCGCACTGCCAACGGCCGTCTCTCCCTTGAAGTGAAACCGTCATGACCCGCGTCTATTCACTCGCCTACCTGTCGTCCCACCGCTGCACGCCGCCCGAAGCGGTCCGCGTGGCGGCGGCCAACGGCTACCAGTTCGTCGGCCTGCGCCTGTGGCCCAACGCGCCGGGTGCGCCGCAGCAGTTCCTGCTGGACCGGCCCGACGTGCTCAAAGAAACCCAGGCCGCGATGGCCGACACGGGCGTGGGCATCTTCGACGTGGAGATCATCCGCATTGGCGAGCGTTTCGACCCGCACACCTGGGATGCGCTCTACGAAGCCTGCGCCGCGCTCAAGGCCAAGGCCATCCTGGTGGCGGGGGACGACCCGGACGAAGCGCGCCTCACACAGCACTACGCCCGTCTCTGCGAAGTGATGGCGCCCTACGGCCTCACGGCCGACCTGGAGTTCATGCCCTGGACCGCCGTGAAGGACGCGAAGAGCGCCCTGCGTATCGTGCAGAACGCGGGCACGCCCGCCAACGCGGGCATCCTGGTCGATGCGCTGCACGTCGGCCGCTCGACCACAACACTCGACGACATCCGAGCCATCCCGCGCGGCCTGTTGCATTACGCGCAGATCTGCGACGCGGTCGCCGGCACGCACTTCACGATCGAAGAAATGATCCACACAGCGCGCTGCGAACGCCTGCTGCCGGGCGATGGAAGCATCGACGTGCAAGGCCTGTTCGCCGCCCTGCCCGCCGACCTGCCGGTCAGCGTCGAAGTGGTGAACTTCGAGCGCGAGAAGACCGCCGACCCCGCGCAATGGGCCGGCATCTGCCTGGCCGCGAGCCGGCCTTTCACCGGCTGAGAACACCATGCTGATCTCGTTCGACCGCATCTCGCGTCTGCCCTTCTTCTTCGGCGCCCGCTGGTTCAGCAGTGCTTGAAATGGACCACCCCTGCGGCGCTGCGCGCCATCCCCTCAAGGGGACGACACCAGCCGTCCGGCAAAGCCGGCCCGGCGGTGTCCTCGGTTCAGTCACGTCTCTCGCAGAGGCTGACTGGCTCCACAAAACACAACTGAAAGAACCCGATGGATTTCGCTCTCAACGACGAACAGAAAATGATGATCGACACCATCCGTCGCTTCATCGCAGAAGAACTGCACCCGCTGGAAGACGCGCTGGAAAACACCGGCGCGCTGCCTGATGCCGATGCCCGCCGCATCCACGCCAAGGCCAGGGAACTGGGCCTGTACGCGCTCAACATGCCGGCCGAGCTGGGCGGTGGCGGCCTGTCCAACCTGGACCGCATCATCTGCGAAGAGCAGTTCGGCCACACCAGCGACATGCTGATCCGCCGCGCCTTCGGCAACGTCTACGAACCGCTGCTGCATTGCAAGGGCGAGCAGGTCGATCGTTGGCTCAAGCCCGCGGTGGAAGGCACACGCACCTGTGCCATCACCATCACCGAATCGGGCGCCGGCTCGGATGCTGCGGGCATCAAGACCCACGCCAAGCGCAACGAGCAAGGCCAGTGGGTGCTCAACGGCAGCAAGCACTTCATCAGCGACGGCGTCTGGTCCGACTTCTTTCTCGTCTCCGCAAAAACGGGTGAGAAAGAGATCAGCATGTTCATGGTCGACAAGGGCCTGCCCGGGTTCACCGTCGGCAAGGACCAGGCCATGATGGGTCTGCGCGGCACGCCGCACCTGGAACTGTTCTTCGACAACGTGGTGCTGGAAGACGCTGCCCTGCTGGGCGAACAGGGCCAGGGTTTCAAGCTGGCCATGGGCGCGCTCAACGTGGTGCGCCTGGCGCAGGTGGGCGCGCGCGCCGTGGGCAAGGCCACGCACGTGTGCGAGCTGATGCTGACCTACGCGAACGACCGCAAGCAGTTCAACACCCGCATCGGCGATTTCCAGATGGTCCAGCAGATGCTAGCCGACAGCGTGATCGAGATCAACGCCGCGCGCTGGATGGTCTACCAGGCCGCCTGGATGCTGGACCAGGGCATGGACGCGCGCGAGCAGATCGCCATGGTCAAGGTGTACGCGGCGGAGACGCTGGGCCGTGTGGTGGACCGCGCGGTGCAGGTGTTCGGCGGCATGGGTTTCTGCAAGGAGCTGCCGATCGAGCGCTACTACCGCGACGCACGCATCTACCGCATCTTCGACGGCACGTCGGAGATTCACCGTGGGGTGATCGCCAAGTCGGCGCTCAAGAAGGGTGCGCAGCTCTTCGATGTGAACCGTTGACACCC
Source organism: Hydrogenophaga sp. (assembly GCF_031426985.1). Classification (GTDB taxonomy): domain Bacteria; phylum Pseudomonadota; class Gammaproteobacteria; order Burkholderiales; family Burkholderiaceae_C; genus Hydrogenophaga. Next base: position 5,709 of record NZ_JASJOY010000072.1, on the reverse strand, counting down.
CTTCGTTGACCGAGATCTGAGCGGCGGCCGGTACGGCGCCCTCCTCATGCTGGAGTACCAGAAATCGTCGGGCGCCGCACCGACCACCGCTCAGTGGGTATGCCGACGAGAAGACACGCCGTGAGAACGGATCTGCCATCTCGGCTCACATTGGTTCACCGATGGATGCCTGTGGCGGCCGACGATTTCTGGTACCCCAGCATGAGGAGGCCGCCACAGGCATTCGTCGGTGCGAGCGACGTGACTTCAACAACAAGCAACAAACACAAGCGAGACAGAGCATGAGCAAATTCATGAGCGCTTCAGAAGCAGCGAACCTGATCAAAGACGGCGACACCGTGGGCCTGATGGGCGGCGGTGGCGGCCTGATGGAAGCCACACACATCTTCGAGGCGGTGCAGGCGCGTTACCTCGCCACGCAACAGCCGCGCAACCTGACGGTGATGCACGCCCTGGGCATTGGCGACAAGAAGACCAAGGGCATGAACTGCTTCGCGCACGAAGGCCTGGTGAAGAAGGTCATTGGCGGCCACTGGGTCTGGTCGCCGGCGATGCAGCAACTGGCGCTGAGCAACAAGATTCAGGCCTACATCCTGCCCGGTGGCGTGAGCAGCCAGCTCATGCGCGAGATCGGCGCGGGCCGCCCCGGCCTCATCAGCCACGTGGGCCTGGGCACGGTCTGCGACCCGCGCTTTGGCGGCGGGCGCATGAACGACGCGGCGCAGGACGACCTGGCCGATCTCATCCAGATCGACGGCCGCGAATGGTTGCGCTACAAGCCCTTCCCCATCCACGTCGCCATCGTGCGCGCCAGCGCGGCCGACGAGGACGGCAACATCAGCTTCGAACACGAAGCCGCCAACCTCGATGCGCAGTCACTCGCCCTGGCCGCGCGCAACAGCGGCGGCACGGTGATCGTGCAGGTGAAAGAACGCCTGCCCAAGGGCGCACTCAAGGCGCGCGAGGTGCGCATCCCTTCGGCGTGGGTCGACGCCATCGTGGTCGACCCGGCGCAGCAGACCAGCTACGCCATCCCCTTCGACCCGGCCTTCAGCGGCGAACTCACCGGCGAGGCCCGCGCGGCGAGCGAGGCCGAGGACCACGCACGCGAAGTCGCCGCGTCACAGGAAGCCTTCAGCGAACGCCAGGCCGTGGCGCGGCGCGCGCATGTGGAGCTGTTCAACACCGGCAAGGCGCGACCGGTCATCAACTACGGCGTGGGCGTGCCCGACGCGGTGGCCAAGCTGATCGCGGCGCGCAACGAGCAGCACCGCATCTACCAGACCATCGAACACGGCACCTACGGCGGCACGCTGATGGACGGCGTGCTGTTCGGCTACGCGCGCAACGCCACCGCCATGCTGGACGCAGCGACGCAGTTCGACTTCTACGGCGGCGGCGGGCTGGACGTGGCCTGCCTGGGCTTCGGTGAATTCGACGCCGAAGGCAGTGTCAACGTCTCGCGCCTGGGCGGCGTCACCGTCGGCCCCGGCGGCTTCATCGACATCGCGCAGAACGCGAAGAAGGTGGTGTTCTGCGGCACGCTGGCGGCCAAGGGCATCAAGCTCGCCACCGGCGACGGCCAGATGCGCGTGCTGCAACAGGGCGCGGTGAAGAAGCTGGTGAAACAGGTCGACCAGATCACCTTCAGCGGCCCTCAGGGATTGGTGCGCGGGCAGGAGGTGCTCTACCTCACCGAGCGCGGCAGCTTCCGCCTCACGCCCGAAGGCATCGAGCTGTTCGAGATCGCACCGGGCATCGATCTGCAGCGCGACATCCTGGACCAGATGGACTTCGCGCCGCTGGTGGCGCAAGACCTGAAGGTGATGGACGCCGCGCACTTCACGGCGGCCTGATCCGCCTGCGCCAGGCCGCAGGTCAACGCTGCGCGCGCAGCGTTTCGTAAGCCTCGCCCACGCGCTTGAACTCGCGCTCGGCCAAGCGCTGCACCATTGGCGGCACATGGCCCAGGCGGTCGGGGTGGTACTGCTGCAGCAGGGTGCGGCGGGCGCGTTCGACGGCGTCCCAGGCACTGCCCTCCTCCAGGCCGAGCACAGACCAGGGCGTGGCTTCGGCAGAAGCCTCCGCCGCGGCTTCGTCGTCTTCCTCGGCGTCGCTCTCCACCTCGGGCGCCTCGATGCGTTGCACCAGGCACACCGCGTTTTGCCAGTGCACCGCGTACTCGGTCTGGCAGGTCGGGCAGCGCACTTCGCCGGGGGCGTCCAGCAATGGGATGCGCAGGCGTTTGTGGCAACACACGCAGCGCAGGATGGGCGGCTGGTGCGCGGCCGCTGGCGGCGGCTCGGCCGCGGCTTCGGCGTTGGCGCCCAGCGCGGCCCGCAGACGTTCGGTTTTCGACAACGGGCGGCAAGCCAGTTCGGCCCGCACCGCATCCAGCACCGACGGGTTGGCGCCGTGCGTCTGGTGCAGCACGGCCAGCTCGTCCACGCTCAGGGGCTGCAGCGGCCGCACGCGGTTGGGCGGGGGCAGCAGCACGAGGTCGGCCGGCTCCGTGTCCAGCAACTGGCGCACATGCCAGAGGTCTTCGCCCGTCAGCGGCATCGACGCCATCGCCTCGGCCGGCTCCACCAGACCGGCCAGCATCTGGATGGTCAGGGGCGGCAGGTCCAGAAATGCGGCGCAGGCCTGCGCCAGGTCGTCGTCCAGCGCGTCAACAGGTCGGAACCCGATGCGCAGCTGGCTCAGGCTCCAGTAGCTCACGCCCATGGTGGTGGCCAGTTCGCCCAGCGACAGGTCCCGCTCCGTCGCCGCCTGCATCAGGGCCGCGATCAGCAGGCCACCGGGGCGCTTGAACCCGTCCGGGTCGAGCCGCCCGCTCCAGGGCTCGGGCGCGCTCTCGACAGGCTTTTTCGAGAAAGCCGACGCAAAAGCCTGGGCGGTGGTGGGGGGCATGGTGTGGCGGCGTGCGGGCAGGTGGCGGAGACGGAAGCGAGGGGCGGATCGTACAGGGTAAACCCTGAATATTTCTATGTCCTCTGGGTGGCGCGCGCCGAACGGTCCATGAACAGATCGGCGCACACGCTGCGCAACCAGACGTTGGCCGGGTCGTGGTGGTAGCGCGCGTGCCAGTGCTGCTTCACCGTGAAGCCGGGAATCGGCACCGGACACGGCAGCACCTGCAGCCCGGCCACGCGCGCCAGGGTTTCGCCGATGTGGCGCGGCAGCGTGGCCACCAGGTCGGTGGTCGACACGATGGCCGGCAGGCCCAGAAAGCCCGGCAGCTTGAGCACCACGTTCCGCTCGACGCCGCGCTCCTTCACGGTGGCTTCCAGCAGCTGCTGGCCGGTGCCCGAGACGATGCCCACATGCGACTCGCGCACATAGTCCTTGAGCGTGAAGCGTCTGGGCCGGATGCGTGGGTGCGTCGGGTGCGCCAGGCACACCCAGTCCTGGTCAAACAGCGCCTGCTGGTAGAAGCCGGCTTCCAGCCCCGGGATCAGCCCCAGCGCCAGATCGGCCTCGCCACTCTGCAGCGCGGCGGCCATGCCGGGGTGGATGGTGGCGGCCTCCAGCCGCACCTGCGGTGCCAGCGCGCACACATGAGTGAAGAGGCGCGGCAGCAGGGTGATGTGGCTGGCGTCCGTCATGAAGATGCGGAACTCGCGCTGCGCCGCGGCGGGCTCGAACCGGGCCTGCGACTCGGACAGGCGGCGCAGGCCGTCCAGGACCTCGCGCACGGTGCCGATCAGCGCCTCGGTGCGCGGCGTGGGCTGCATGCCCTGCGGCGTGCGCACGAACAGCGGGTCGCCCAGCTGCGTGCGCAGGCGGCCCAGGCCGATGCTGACGGTGGGCTGGCTCTGGCCCAGCAGCTCGGCGGTGCGGGTCACGCTGCCGGTGCTGTGCAGCGCGTCCAGCAGGCGCAGCAGCTTGATGTCGATCAGCGGAATGTCCGGATTCATGAGGGCTTGGCTGTATTGATGAATGCAATGCAGTGTATTGAATCCATTCGATAGACGGAATACAGAGAGCCGCCCAGAATCCGCACACATCCACAGGAGACAGACAGTGAACATCGCGGTGCTGGGCGCAGGCGCCCTGGGTTGTGCCATCGGCGGCACGCTGGCGCAGGCGGGCAACCGCGTGGTGCTGATCAACCGCAACGCCGCACAGGTGGACGCCATCAACACCCACGGCCTGGTGATGCGCACACCCGAGGGCGAACAGGTGCTGAAGACCACGGCCGCCACCAGCGCCCAGGGTCTGGCGCCGGTGGACCTGGTGATCGTGCTCGTCAAATCCTTCCACACCGAAGCCGCCATGGGTGCCGCCACGAACCTCGTGGGCCCGGACACCACCGTGCTCTCGCTGCAGAACGGCCTGGGCCATGAAGACGTGCTGGCGCAGATCGTGGGGCGCGAACACGTGTTGGCCGGCAAGACCTACGTGGGTGGCGTCCTGCTGGCGCCGGGTCGCATCATCAGCGGCACCGCGGGCAAAGAGACGCTGATCGGCGAACTCGACGGTCGCCTCAGCGAGCGCGCGCAACGCATCGCCGCCACCTTCAACGCTGCGGGCCTGGCCACCACGGTGAGCGACAACATCCTGGGCACGATGTGGGACAAGCTGCTCATCAACGTGTCCACCGGCGCGGTGAGCGGCATCACGCGCCTGCCCTACGGCCCGCTCTACCAGATCCCCGAAATCGAGGCCACCGCCGTGGCCGCCGTGCGGGAGGCCATGGACGTGGCCGCCGCCTCGGGGGTGCAGCTGAGCTACACCGACCCGCGCGACGCGTGGCTCAAGGCCAGCGCCGGGCTGCCCGCCGACTTCAAGACCTCGATGTTGCAGAGCCTGGAGAAAGGCTCGGTCACCGAGATCGATTTCATCAACGGCGCCGTGGTGCGCTGGGGCCAGCGCTGCGGCGTTCCCACCCCCGTCAACGCCACGCTGGTCGCCTGCATCAAGGGCATAGAAAGCGCCCTCAACGCCCACTGAAACCCACTCCCACCATGAACACGCCCTTCACACCCCCTACCCGCGCCTACGTCGAACACGTGGCCATCCGTGTCCGCGACATCCACTGGCACATCCGCTTCTTCTACGAGGTGCTGGGCATGGATGTGCGCGAGATCGACGGCCCGACCGACGATCCGCGCCAGTACTGGACCCTGGGCGGCCTGCAGCTGATGGCCACGCCCGGCTTTGAAGCGCCCCCGAGCAACGACGCGGGCTGGCTGGCCCACCTGGGCGTGATGGTGGACGACCTCGAAGCTGCGCTGAAGGCCGCCGAACCCTGGGGCGTGAAGGCCTTGCCGCAAGGCCGCAACTGGCTGCAACTGCCCGATGGCCTGGCGGTGGAACTGATCCAGGCCGCGCCGGGCAGCGTGGCCGCCGCCCTGGCCGTGAAACCCCGCGCCTGAACCACCCGAGATGCCCCCCATGAAACTCACCCCGCCCGTCATCCACTTCAGCACGCCCGAAAAATACTGGGACGACGCCACCGAAGGCGACGTCTGCATCAGCCCCACCTACGACGTCACCGAAGCGCGCATCAACGCCTACGCCGAGCTCACCGGCGACTACACCCCCGTGCACATCGACGAGGACTACGCCAAAACCACGCCCTTTGGCACCCGCGTGGCGCACGGCCTGTTCGGCCTGTCGATCGCCGACGGACTGAAGACCCAGAGCACATACCGCTTCCTGCCCGGCATGTCGCTGGGCTGGACCTGGGACTTCCTGCTGCCC
>NZ_JASJOY010000071.1:0-1143 GCF_031426985.1 Hydrogenophaga sp. | reverse complement strand
GCCGCGGTGCGCCAGCCAGCGCATGATGAGCTTGTTGGGCGCGATCACCTGTTGGCGGTAGATGCCGAGGTTCTGCCGCTTCTTGTGCGGTCCCTTCGTCACGGTCAGCCCCCAGGTGATCAGCGGCGCCACATCGCCGGGCCAGCAGTGCTGGATCGGCAGCCGGCTCAAATCGACGTCGGCGCCCTCCCACACGACATCCTGGCAGGGCGCCGACCCGTGTTCCTGTGGCGTCATGTGCCACAGTTTTTTGAGCAGACCGCCCAGGGCCACCATGTCTTTCAGGCCGCCCGGCGCCTGCGGTTCCTTGAGCGCGGCGAGCACCTCGCCGAACTGGCGCAGCTCGGCCAGACTGTCCACGCCCATGGCGCGCGCCACGCGGCCGGTGGTGCCAAACAGGTTGCCCAGCACCGGCATGCTGTGGCCGGTGGGTCGCTCGAACAGCAGGGCCGGGCCACCGGCGCGCAGCACGCGGTCGCACAGCGCGGTCATCTCCAGGTGTGGGGAGACCGGCTGGCTCACGCGCCGCAGTTCGCCCGCGGTTTCCAGTTGCGCGATGAACTCGCGCAGGTCCTTGTAGGTCATGCGGGCGCGATGTCCATGCCCTGCCAGCGTTGGCTCAGCGCGTGCGGCACGTCGAGCAGGTCGAGCACGCGCGCCACGCTGGCGTCCACGAGGTCGTCGAGGGTTTGTGGGCGCAGGTAGAAGGCGGGCATGGGCGGGCAGACGATGGCGCCCATCTCGGTGACCGCGGTCATGTTGCGCAGGTGGCCCAGGTGCAGCGGGGTCTCGCGCGTCATCAGCACGAGACGGCGGCGTTCCTTGAGCATCACGTCGGCGGCGCGGATGAGCAGGTTGTCCGACAGGCCGTGGGCGATGGCCGCGAGCGTGCGCATGGAGCAGGGCGCGACCACCATGCCGTCGCAGCGGAACGAGCCACTGGCCGGGCCGGCGCCGAGGTTGTTCGCGTCGTGCAGCGTGTGCACCAGCGGGCGCAGGGCTTCGGGCGCGAGGGTCAGTTCGTGGTGCAGCGTGAGCCAGCCGGCGTCGGACACGACCGCGTGCACCTGCACGCCGGGCATCGCGCCCAGCACCTGCAGCAGGCGCAGGCCGTAGACCGCGCCGCTGGCGCCGGTGATGGCC
>NZ_JASJOY010000070.1:118513-126176 GCF_031426985.1 Hydrogenophaga sp. | reverse complement strand
CCGCACTGAGCGTGTCCACGCTGGTTTCCAGGTGGTTGACGCTGCCGCCCACGCCAGTGCCCGCGTTCAGGCGCAGGGCCACGGCGGTGATGTCCTGATCGCCGTCGTTGGCGACCCCCACCAGGGCGTCCGCGTCCAGAATGCTGCCCGCCGTGGCGGTGATGCTGACCGCGCCGCCGCTCACGTCGATATCGCCCACCGTCACGTCGGTGGCCGCCAGCAAGCGCACCGTTGCGCTGGCTCCCGTGCTCACCAGCGCACTGCTGGCGTCTTGCGTGATCGCGCCGCTGCCGGCCTGCACGTCGATGCTGCCGCTGTCCGCGCCCGTGCTGCTGGTGCGGATGTCCGCTTGCGCATGGAAGGTCACACCCGCGCCCGCCAGCACACTGATGCTGCCGCTGGTGCTGGTGATGTCGGCGTTGGCTGTGATGCCGCTGCCCGCGCCCAGCGTCTGCACCAGCACGTTGCCCGTGCCGTTGGCGCTGATGGCCGTGCCGTCGCCATCCGTCCCGTCGTTCAGGGTGATGCCGCCTGCCGTGCTGCGCAGCACGATGGCGCCGTTGCCTCCGCTGGTGATGTCGCTCTGGCTGGCGTCGGTGACCACGGTGAGCGCGCCGTCGCTGCCCACCCGGTTGACGCTCAGACCCACAGCACCCACGTTCAGCGCATCGGCTTCGAGCAGGTACACACCACCATTGCCCGCCGCCGCACTGAGCGTGTCCACGCTGGTTTCCAGGTGGTTGACGCTGCCGCCCACGCCGCTGCCCGCGTTCAGGCGCAGGGCCACGGCGCTGATGTCCTGATCGCCGTCGTTGGCGCCGCCCACCAGGGCGTCCGCGTCCAGCACGCTGCCGCCCGTGGCGGTGATGCTGACCTGGCCCCCGCTCACGTCGATATCGCCCACCGTCACGTCGGTGGCCGCCAGCAAGCGCACCGTTGCGCTGGCTCCCGTGCTCACCAGCGCACTGCTGGCGTCTTGCGTGATCGCGCCGCTGCCGGCCTGCACGTCGATGCTGCCGCTGTCCGCGCCCGTGCTGCTGGTGCGGATGTCCGCTTGCGCATGGAAGGTCACACCCGCGCCCGCCAGCACACTGATGCTGCCGCTGGTGCTGGTGATGTCGGCGTTGGCTGTGATGCCGCTGCCCGCGCCCAGCGTCTGCACCAGCACGTTGCCCGTGCCGTTGGCGCTGATGGCCGTGCCATCGGCATCCGCCCCGTCGTTGAGTGTCAACGTGCCACCGGCCACCAGAACCAGCGAGGCGTTCTGGCCGGTGATGAGGTCCTGCCACGCGCCGGTCAAGGTGTTGACGTCGGCCGGCACCAGCGCGCTCGCCAGGCTGACGGCAACGGCCACCGTGTCCACAGCCAGTGCGTCGGCTTCGCTGAGGTAGGCGCCACCACTGCCCACACTCAGGGCCAGGGTCTGGACCGCCAGGTCCAGCGCATCGCTGGTCGACCCCACGGCGCCGGTCGTCCCGGTTTGCAGGTACAGGCCGCGCGCCACCACATCGGCGGCGGTATCGCCGTCGACGATGGACGCGGTGGTGATGATGGCCACGTCGTTGTTGGCCGCACGGATCTCGCCCACCGTGATGTTGGCGCTGCTTTGCAGCCACACGTCCCCGGTGGCATCGGCATGCACCTGCTCGACCCGCAGCAACTCGATCGCACCGCCGGCCACGGTTTCGGTCAGGCGGATGCCACCCGTGGCGCCGTGGTTGACCAAGGTGGCCTGGTTGACTTCGGTCGCAAACAGGTCAATGCCCGTCTGAGCCCGCACCACCAGGCGGTTGCCTTGAATCGGTTCCGACAGCAGGTCGTCTTTGAACGAGTTGCGGCTCTCATTGAACTGCGCCACATAACCGCCGCTGGAATACAGGGTGATGTCCTGGTAGGCGCTGGGTTGCGACAGGTCGGTGGTGGCCAGCAGACCGTTGCGAATTTCGATGTTGCCGGTGGCGTCCAGCTTGACGCTGCCCTTGATGGCGAGCGACGGTTTGGCCGCGATGTTGATGTCTTCCACCGTGATGCTGCCGGCGTACACCTCCAACGGTGCGTGGAAGGTGAACTGGTTGGCGTTTTGTGAACCCGCGATGCGCACCGCCCCCTGCCCTGCCACGGCATGGGCATCGCTACCCGTCCCGGTGTAGTGCCCCAGCACGATGCGCCCGAAGCCACCTGCGGCGATGCGATCGAGTTCGAACTGTGTCAGGTTGAGGCTGGCGAGGTTTTGCGCATTGGGGTCGCCCACCTCGATGTCCAGGCCCAGCGTGGTGGTGCGCATTTCCAGCACACCGCCGGTGGAGCGCAGGGCGGCACTGCCCAACAGATCGATTTCGTCGCCTTCCAGCAGCAGGTTGCCGCCGTTGAGTTGCACCACGTCGTTGAAGATGATCTGCGTCGCGCCCCGGATGACGAGGTTGCCGCCCGTGATGGTCAGCTTGCCGGAGAAGGTGACCACGCCCTCGGTTTCAATGATCAGGTCGCCAGCCAGTGTCACGTCTTGATCGAATATCACCGAGTTGGGCATATCGCCGCCCACGCCGCCGATGGTCAGCGAACCCAGCGGATCGGTGTCTCCCACGAGGCCCTTCACCCAGACCACCCCCTTGGCCAACAGGGTCAGGTGGTCTTCTGTGATGTCGCCGTTGCCGTCCAAGGCGGACGCTCCGTCGGTGCCCAGCACCAGGCGGCCATTGCCGGAACCGGTCGACACATAGGTCGAGGTCAGCGTCACATCGCCATCGATCTGGATGTTGGCATCCGTGATTTGACCGGTCGCAATGTCTTGGTTGGTCGCAAAAGTCGCCTGCTCCACCACATAGGTCGTCAGGCCCCAGACCAGACTGCCCCGGTCGTCTTCCAGAGCGATGCGGCGGGTTTGCGCGGCGTCCAGCGGCAGCGCCAGCACCAGGGCGGCGAAATTTTCGCCTTCGTCGCCGGGGGAGTCGGCATCGCCATGAATGGCGGCGTCGATGCTGTGACCCAGTTCTTCCACCAGCACCCGCAGCGCAGCGCTGTCGTCGCCTGCGTCGTCACCCAGGGCCTCGCCCAGGCTGGCCAGCCATTGCGCGTTGACAAACACCGTCGCGCCGCCCGAGGGGCCGTGGGCCGTGAAGCCGGCCATGGCCTGCCCCATGGCGCTGCCGTCCAGCAACAGCGCCTCCACATCCACCTGCGCGGCCAGCCACTGCTGGCGCACCGCCTCGGCCCGCTGCAGCAGGGCATCCGGATCGGTGGCCACGCCCTCCAGAGGGCCCGCACCCGGGAACAGGGCCAGCAGTTCCTGCGCGCTCAGGCTGCCCAGCTGCTGCTGCACCAGGTCCATGGCCTCGCCCATCAGGCGGCCGAGCTGCGCGTTGGCCTGGGCTGGGCTGGATGCCGGCTGGGTCAGGTCCAATGCCACGGCTGCACCGCTGAACGCATCGCCAGGCACCGCGGGCACCGCCACCGCCAGGGCCGGCTCCGCCGCTGCCATGGGGCGGGACAGATCCCAGGTGGACACGCCGGTCTGCGCGGGCGACTGTGCCGCGCCGGCATCCGCCCCCTCGCTGCCAGACGTCGGGAGATAGGACAGGTCGTGCAGGGTGGGTTCGGGCTCCACCGGGGCCAGGGCATGCGCCACCGCCACCGCCAAGGGGTTGGCCGACAGCAGCCAGCGCGGCTCCAGGCGCTCAACCGCAAAACGTCGATTCGAGCGGCCCGATGACAGGGGCGCGCGCAGGAAAGGCTTGGGGGTGCGGGGGGTGTGCATCGTGGTTCAGCGGTGTGTGGCGGTGATCAACGGCTTAGGGGGCGGTGCGAACCAGGCGGACGTGTGCCAGGTCGGTCATGGTCCACCAGCCGATACCACCGGGGTCGGTCCGGCCGGAAAAATCCACCACCCAGGCTTCGGTTGGGACGGATGAGACGGTGCTGGACCAGTACTGCGGGAGCACGCCGAGGCTGTCGACCGAAAACGCTGCGGGCAACAAATTGCCATTACCACTCAAGTCGTTTTGCAGTTGCAGCAGCGCACGCAGTTCTGTCTTCGTGGGCACGCGCCAGCCTGTTACGCCGGCAAAACCGGCGCCGCTGTTGGCGGCAGTAGACAGTGCCGGAGCATCCGCAGCAGCCACCAAACTGGCTGTTCCGGTGCAGGCCGCCCCACTCCAGGTGGTGCCTTCGGTACACACCTTCCACATCAGCCCACCCGCGGTCACGGTGCCGTTGCTGGCGGGGGACGTGGGATAGGTCAGGGACGGTGCGCTCGTTTGAGGCGACAGCACGTAGAGGGAACTCAGGTCGGGATCGGTCGATGCCTGATCGCTCAGCCCCCCGGCTGCCTGATCGCCAAAGTCCACCGCCCAGACAACATCATCCTTACCGACAACCGCCTGGGCCTTGACCAGCTTGCCCTGCGCGAAAGCGAAGTACTGGTCCAGAACGCTGGCACCCTGATCGTTCAACTGCAGCAACTCGGCCGCCGTGGCCAACCTGGCCGTACCCGGCAAACCGGTATTGCCCAGCTGGGCCGCCCACACGATGCCCGTGGTGTTGTCGCGCACCGCCGCGACACCACTCACGGTGGTGGATTCGAAACGCGGCACCTCCACCGTGCCACCACCGCCACCACAGGCGGCCAGCAGACCGCTCAGGGCCATGACCAAACCAGCGCGGTGAACAAACCAACGGGAAGATGTTGCGGAAATGGGACTCATGTGGCGCGCTCCAATCAGTTGTTATCGGAAAGTTTTCGGGAGAACAAAGCGAACAAACGTGTTAACGGGGGTGCGGGCGGTGAGGCCCGCACCCATCACAGTGTGGCGTAGTCGAACAGCACCTCGGCCGAAGCGCTCAGACCGGCGCTGATCGGTTGAACCGCTGGCAGACCCATCACAAACGAGGCGTCGTCCTCTTCGGCAAGGCCATAGGCCATGTCGGACAACAACAGGTCATCGGCCAGATCGCTCGACTGGTCATCGTAGGCGTCGGTGTCCAGTGCGATCCATTCGTCCTGGTTGGTCTGCAGCGAACCCCATCCCGCCAGCATCGGCTGCACGTAGCTGGACAGGTAGGCCTGCGCCTGCATCGACACGCTCTGACTGAACGCGCGCCCGGCCGTGGACGTCGCCACGCTCTGCACCTGGCGGGTGAAGCCGTCGGAAGCGATCGCCCCCAGGGCCGTCGACGTGGCGCTTTCGGTCGTCTGACCCGCCACCTCCGTGCGCGGCAGCATCACCCGCTCAGGCGCCTGGCCCACCAGCTGCGCCTGGGCGTAACGGGCGCCATGGTCGGCCAGGCGGTAGTAAATGCCCGCCGCGTTCATGCCGCGCGACACCAGACCCGACGGTGCCGTGATCTGCAGGCGCTCGGCCTCCACCCGCAGCACGCGATCGTCTGCCGCGACGGCGGCCAGGGTCTGGCCGTAGCCGTACAGCGACACGCTCTGGGCCTTGACGCCCATCGCACCGTCGCTGCTGGCAGCCAGCACGATCTGCCCCTGCGCGCTGTCCAGCGCCACCGCACCCCGCAGGCCACTGGTGCCTGCGTCGCCGCTGGCATCGATCTGGCCCACTTCAATGCCGAACGCGGCATCGATGGTGACCAGACCGCCCTGGGTCACGATGCGCGCGTCGCTGGCCATGCGCACCTGACCGTCTGCAGCATGCAGGTTCAGGTACGAAGCATTGCTGGAGAGCAGGTCGGCGTTCACCACCAGATCGCCACCCACCGCTTCAAAGCGCGTGTGGCGATCGATCGCCCAGCTGGCGGCTTCACCGTCAGCGCCCAGGCGCACCGTGGTGCCCAGCAGACGCACCGCGTCGGCACCTTCGGCCCACAGCGATGGCGACATCACGGTGGTGTCGGCCGTGGCGTGACCCACCTGGATGGCGTCGAAGCTGTCGTCCACCATCTGGGCGGTCAGCGCTTCCAGGTCCTGCGTGCTCAGTGCAAAGTCTTGCACCACACCGCCGAACGTGGCGCCCTGCAGCACCAGGCCGCCAGCGCCACCGCCGTCGATCACCCAGGTGCTGTCCACCGTCAGGCGCTGGGTGCCCAGCACCAGCGTGGCGCCGGCCTCCAGCACCAGGCGGTCACCGCTGCCGCTGGCAAAGGCGCCCAGGCGAATGTCACTGGCCGACAGGTTGAGCGTGGCGCCACTCTTGACCAGGATGGAGCCTCGGATGTCCAGCACGCCTCCCGTGGTGGTGACCTCGATCACACTGTCGCTGTGCACGACCAGGTCGTCCGAGATCAGCACATCACCCGCCTGGCGCAGCTGCGCGGCGGTCAGGTCGGTGGTGCTGCCGGAACCCAGAATGGTCAGGCCCTGGCCATCGATCGTGCCGGTGATGTGCACGGCACCGGCCGCCAGCAGGCCGCCTTCGGCGTCGCGCGCCACACCCGACGCCACCAGCACCAGCGGATCGCGGAACACCAGGCTCTGCGGCACGCCGTTCACCACCGGCGCGTTCAGCCAGACCGCCTGGCGCGGATCCTGGCTGCCGATCACGATGCGCTCGAAGCCGTCGCTGATGTTGGCCAGCTCGTTCACATCGATGAACAGACCGGCTTGCTGACCTTCCACTGGCGCACCGTTCACTCCTCCGAGCGTGTCGCCCACCACAATGGGCAGCGTCTGAGCCAGGTCGTCGAGCTGCGCCGCGGTCAGCACCAGCTGCGCCGTGCCCGCGTCAAGATTGGACAAGCTGGCCTGTTGTGAAGGCGTGGTGATTTCGATGCTGCCGCTGCCCGACAGCGGCGAATCGATTTGCACGCCCGTGCCTTGGATGCGGACCGGCTGGCTGCCGTAGTCGGCATTCGTGCTGCCCGCGGGCACCACAAACGGACCATCGGTCACCAGCACCTGGATCAAACCGGTGTCGCTGCCGACCCGTGCCACGCTGACACCCGTGCTGCCGGTGATGGCGACGTTGCCCGCCTCCGTGGTCACCGAACCGTTGCCGGTTTGCGTGACGGCTGCGCTGACCGCTTGCAGCGTGAGGTTGGCATCCCCGACCATCTGCACGTCAGCATCGAGCTGCAGGTCGCCGCTTTGCACAACCACGCTCAGGTCGCCGGTGGACGTCACGCCGTCGCCACCCATCACCAGGCCGTTGATGGCGCTCAGGTAGCCGCCACCATCGCCCAACGCCAGCGACAACTGGTCCACATCGAGCTGGAACGGATCGCCTGCGCTGCCCACCTGTTCGGCGCTGATCTGCAGGCTCGCTGCAACGACATCGGTGGTATGGGTTCCCCCCACCACGGTACCGGCCACGTCCAGCGTCACGCTCTGGCCCGCTGCGTCGAGGCTGGCCACGCTCAGGTCGTTGCCTTCGCCGGTGACGGTGATGCTCACCGCGCCGGTGGCCGTCACGTCTTGCGCCGTCACATCGCCCGCTGCGTTCAGATCGAACACGCCGGTGGTGGTCTGGCTCAGGACCAGGCCGTTGGCTTCGTCCACGTAGGCCGCGCCGCTGTCCAGGTTCAGCACCAGGCTGCCCACGTCGGTGTTCAGGCCGTTGCCGGCCTCACCCACGCTGGCGGCGGTGATGTTCAGGTTCAGGGCCTGCAGGCTCGCGTCGCTGCTGGCGTTGTTCACGCCACCGGCCACGTCCAGGCTCACGCTCTGGCCCGCTGCGTCGAGGCTGGCCACGCTCAGGTCGTTGCCTTCGCC
>NZ_JASJOY010000070.1:0-118413 GCF_031426985.1 Hydrogenophaga sp. | reverse complement strand
CGCTGTCCAGGTTCAGCACCAGGCTGCCCACGTCGGTGTTCAGGCCGTTGCCGGCTGTGCCCACGCTGGCCGCGGTGATGTTCGCGCTGCCGGCCACCAGGGTGGTGCCCTCGCTGTCGGTCAGCGCCCCGGCCACCACCAGCGTCACGCTCTGACCCGTTGCGCTCACGCCGCTCAGGATCAGGTCGTTGGCTTCGTTCACGAACGCAGCACCGCTGGTGCTCAGCGCCAGGCTGCCCACGTCGGTGTTCAGGCCGTTGCCGGCCTCACCCACGCTGGCCGCGGTGATGTTCAGCGTCTGCGCGGTGATCACCGTGCCCACGGTGTCATCGGTCAGCGCACCGGCCACCACCAGCGTCACGCTGCCAGCGGCCTGGATGCCCTGCGCGGACAGGCCGAACGCGTCCACCGCAGCGATGTTCAAGGCGCCCGCGTCCTGGATGTAAACGCTGCCAGTGCCCACGTCCAAGGCCAGGGTGTCGACCGACACGTTCAGGGCCTGCCCCGCCGCGCCCACGCCGGCATCCGCCGTGGTGCGGATCAACAGGCTCTGAGCCGACACGTCGGTGCCACTGCCCAGGTCCAGCAAGTCGCCGCCCACGTCCAGCACAACGGTGCCGACCGAGGCTTGCACCTGCTGCAGGCGCAGGTCAACGCCAGCGCTCAGGTAGACGCCTTCGTCACCACTGATCACCACGCCGCTGGCCATGCGGATGTCACCAGCGCTTTGCAGTTGCAAGCGCCCCGTCACGCTGATGCTGGCATCCACCAGCAAATGGTCACCGGCACCGCTGCCGGTGGACCAGCTCAGATCGCCTGCGCTGGTCAGGCCACTTTGCTCCCCATCGGTGATGGACGAAACCGTGCCGTCCAGACCCACCCGGTTGACCGTCATGGCCTCGGTATTGCCCATGCGGGCGCCGCCCAGCGCCTGCACGTGCAAGCCGCCGGCACCCACCTGGGCCGACAACACCAGAGCGCCCAGCTCCAGGGGGTTGGCCTCTGTGCCCGCACCGGCTGCGCTCAGGCGCAGCTCGGTGGCGTCCACGTTCAGCGCGGTGGCGTCGGCGGCTTTGGCGTCGGTCACCTGACCGGTGGCCAGCAGGCTGACCGCATGGGCCACCACCTGCCCCAAAGCCATGTCGCCGCCCGATGCCAGGCGTGCCGTGCTGTCGGCCTGCACCACCGCATTGGCCGCCATGGTGATGCCGGCGCTGCCGGCCACCAGGTCCACGGTGGAACCGCTGGACTTGACGAGCACTTCGGTGCCCACGCTCACGCTGGTCCCTGCGAGCACGCTGACCGCACCCGTGGCACTGATCAGGTTGGCGTTGACGCCGATCGCGCCGCTGGCCTGCAACAACACCGCCCCGCCCACCGAGAGGTCGCGGACGACGTCGAGGTTGTGGCTGCTGCGGCTGCCCAGGTCCAGCACCAGGCCGCCGGCCAGGTTCAGTGTGGAGGCCGGGGTCTGTGTCAGGCGGGTGCCGGTGCCGTTGTCGGCCAAGGCCACCACCTCGCCACTGGCTGTCGCGCCCAGCTGCAGGCCATCCTTCTCGCGCAAGAAGACGCTGCCGCCGGTCACGCTCAGGCCCAGGCGCTGGATTTCCGTTTCCAGCGCGGCGCTGCTGCTGCCCACGCCGTTCCCAGCGATCAGTTCAAACTGCCCGCCCATCAGGTTGACTTCGCGCACCAAGGCGGCGTCGTCGTTCTGCGCATCGGCAATCGTGCCGCTGGCCTGCAAGCGCGCAGCACCCAGGGCGCCCACGCTCACAATGCCCACGGTCAGGTCGCCCGCAGCGGCCTGCAACAGCACCTGGCCGTCGTTCGCCACCACTTGAGCATCCACCTGCATCAGCAGCTGGGTGGCCGCCGACAAGATCACGGACCGGCCTGTGGCTTCGGTTTCGATGGTCGGTGCGTAGTTGACCGACTGCGCGTCGAACAGCTCGATCGCACCCGCCGACCGCAGGTGCACGTGGCCGCTGCGGCTGGTGATGTCGGACTGCACTTCCATGCCTTGCCCTGTCGCCAGGGTTTGCAACAGCACGTTGCCGGTGGCATTGATGGGGCCGGTGACCTGGAGCGCGCCGCTGCTCAGGACCAGCACCAGGGCGCCGGACGCGTCGGCCTCGTCCACCGGGGCGGCGGCCACCACGTCCACCGCATTGCTGCCACTGCCGTGGCTGCCGGTGATGACCAGGTCGTCGCGTTCCGTGATGAACACACCGCCACTGCCGTTGTTGGACAGCGCCAGGCTGTCCACTTCGGTGCGCAGGTGCTGCGTGCCGGTGCCCATGCCGGTGGCCGCTCGCAACGTGGCTGCGGCGTTGCGCACGATCAGGTTGTCGCTGCTGGCCAGGCCATCGCTGTCGTTGAGGTTGCCGACCAGCACTTGGCTGATGGCGCCGCCGGTGGCTTCGAGCAAGGCGCCGCCGTCGGCTTCCACGCGGCTGAGCTCCAGGTTTCGGCCGGCAAACAGGTTGACGGCACCCTGGCCGCTGTTGCCCACCGCCAGCACCGCGGTCCCGTTGGACTGCAGCACATCGTTTGAAGCGCCGATCTCGATGAAGCCATCGGTCACCACGTTGGCGCCCAACAACGCGTCACCGCCAAAGGCGTCGATTTCAATCAGGCCGCTGCTGTTGTTCAGCTGCGCGGTTTGCACCACATCGGCGGCCGCCTGAAGACGCAGCAGCCCGCCGTTGATGACCACGGCAGACGCGACCACAGCGTCGCTTCCCTCACCTTGTGCGCTCAGTGTCAGCTGACCGCTGCCAGCGCTTTGCACGCCCAGGCCGCCGTCGGCGGCCGACAACACCCGCAGGTCGCCACTGGTGGTGCTGATCAGAACCGAACCGGTGCCCACTTGCGAGACCTGTTTCACATCCAGCTGGCCACCCACGGCCAGCTCGGTCAGGGTGACCGAGCCGCTGTGCGTGTTGCTGGCCTGCACCTGCACCACGTCCAGGTAGCGCAGGTCGATGCCGCTGGCCGCGCGCACCGTCAGCTCATCGGCCACCAGGGCCTCGCCCGACACGCCGTCACCCAGACTGGCCACCGCGTTGGTCTGCAGCACCAGGCCATGGGCCGAGTACAGCGCGATGTCGTTGCGGCTGTCCACACCGGCTTCGATGCGGTTCTTCAGGGTGATGTTGTTGACCGCGTCCAGCGTGATCGAACCGTCCACCCGCAAGAAGAAGTCGCTGCCCGCCGGCATGTCGGCCACCTCGATGCTGCCGCCGTACACCGCCAGGTTGTCCCAGAACAGCGGCACGCTGGAGCCGTTGTGCGCGCCAATGCGAACCTCACCCGTTCCGCTCACCGCGTGACCATTGACTTCGTGGCCAATCACGATCCGGTCGAACCCGTCGACCAGCGCCATCATGTCTTGCGACGACAGGTTCAAGCGCAGTGCGTCGGAATAAGGCGGATCGCCCACTTCGTAACCCACACCCAGCGTGGTCGAGCGCAGGGTCAGCTGACCACCGGCCGACGCAACGGAATTGGCACCGCCCAGGAAGTCGATTTCATCGGACTCGATCAGGATGTCGCCACCCACCGCCCCATTGGCCTGCACGGAAAGCCCGCTGTCAAAAATCACCCGCTCGGCACCCAGAATGGTCAGGTTGCCGCCCAGGATGCTGACGCTGTCCGCAAAACGGACCGTGCCGCTGGCATGGATGGTCAGGTCACCGTGCAGCAACACCTCGCCTTCGAAGGTCACGTCGTCCGGCAGGTTGAACACGCCCGGGCTGACCTCGACACCCAACACGCTCAAGCCTTCAAACGGGTCTTGCGGGTATTCGGTCTGGGCCGGCTCGGCAAAGCCGATGCGACCGGCGAAGGTCACGTCACCGGGGGCATTGACCTCCAGGCTGTCGGCGCCGTCCTGACCGTTGCCGTTGATGATGTGCCAGGCTTGCCCGCCCAGCACCATGTTGCCCGAGCCGTCCGAACCGGCCACCGCCTTGACATGGCCGGTCAGGATGATCGAGTCGTCCAGGAAGATGGAATCGGAAGCCGACACCACCGAGTTCTCGTTCCAGTATGTGGTGAAACCTGAACCCGTGATGCGCAGGCTGCCGGCGACCGTGACCGACTGGTTGAGGTGGATTTCACCGCCCACCACCGGGTTGTTCACCACCACGTTGTCCTGGAACACGATGTCGGACGTGCCCGCGTCTGCAGCGTCGCCGAAGACGATCTCGTTGCCACTGAAAGCGCCCCCAATGGTGATCTCGGAGAAGCCCGGCTGCAACAAGGCCAGCTCGCTGCCGTCCACCTGGTAGGCCCCCTGAATGCTGGCATTGCTGCCAAACACCATGGTCCCGCCGAGGTCGCGGTTGCTCAGGTTCAGTGAGCCGTCCGGGCTGCGCACGGCCGCCTGGATGTCCACGTCGTAACCCCCCAGGTCCACCCCTTCGCCATTGGCGTCCAGCACACCCTCGGTCTTGAGGGTGCCGTTGAGTGTGTAAAGCACCGTCTCGCCGCCCTTGCTGGCCGTGCTGGTCAGGCCCTCACCCATCGACTCCACCAGCACCGTGTCGGTGGCCAGCATGTACATGGCGCCGCGGTCGCTGCTGGACGCGCTCAAGGTCCGACCGTTGAGCATGATGGAGCCCGGCGACAGGTCAAAGCCCGCCACGGCCTGGCCGACCGAACCCTCGACGGCGATGCGGATCTGACCTTGTGGGTCCAGCGGGTCGCCGGTGCCTGTGGCCTGAATGAAGGAGCCATAGGCCTGGCGCAGAACGGTCCCGTTGGCAAAGTGCTCGGCCTCCTGGTAGGGCTCCAGGCCACTGACCACCACCTCGCCCGTTGCGGCGTTCGTGGTCGCAAAACCGCGTGCCATCAGCCACTGGATTTCGGGGTCGAACACGGCCTCTCCGCCCACGTCCACCGTCAGCCAGTGGTCCTTGTAGGTGCGGGTGATGCCGTGGCCATCGTCGGCATGGGTGATGGCGCCGGCGTTGACCAGGCTGCCCTTGGACAGGACCAGGGCCACGTTCACGCCGGTCACGCTGTTGGCGAGGCTCAGATTGCCGCCGTCCACGTTCAGGCTGACCGTCCCACTGGTCGACTCCATGGCGGCATTGACCACCATGGCGCTGCTGGTGCCCCCGACGTTGATCGTCAGGTCGCCGGTGGCGGTGACCGCCCCCGCAACGGTGACCGTTCCCCCCACGGTGGACACCGAAGCCGCGCCGCCGGTTTGCTGCAGGCGGTTGATCAACAGGGAACCGGTTTCCACCAGCCCGATGTCGCCCCCGCCCGTGTTGCGCACATCCAGCGCGGCCACGTCGATTTCGATCGGGTTGAGCAGTGAACCGATGCCGCCGACCGCCTGAACGACCAACTGTGCCGTCTGCGCGACGATGTCGATGCTGCCTTCGGCCGCGTCCACGATCTGACCCGAGGTGATGGTCAGGTCGGCGCTGCTGGTGCTGCGCAGTTTGCCCAACGTGATCTGCCCAACGGCCTCCAGCGTCAAGCGACCACTGCCCGCGTTGACCTCGGTCTCGCCGGTCATGGTCAGGGCGCCGCCCGTGGTCAGTTCGATGTTGCCGCTGGTGGACAACACGTCGCCGCTGATGTCCATGACCAGATCACCGGCGGCATCCAGGCTGATGGTGCCACTGGCGCTGCGGATGCTCTCGTTCAGGCGAATGCCGCCAGCCGACGTGCTCAGCGACACGGTGTTGGTACCGCTGGCCGCCATGGCACCGTTGACGGTGAGCGCACCGCCCGCCTGCACCGCCACGGCACCGCCGCCGCTGACCAGACGTTCGATCACCAGGGCGTCCTTTTCGTAGACGCTGATGTCCCCCAGGGCGGTGACGGACAGACTGTCCATTTCCACCGTGGTGATCACGGAGTCGTCGCTTGACCCCAGGCTCACACCGCCGTTGGTGGCCGTCAGCACCACACTGCCACCGGCCGACAAGGAACCAATGGTGATGCCGCCCGTCCTGGACACCAGGGTGATGTTGCCCGCCACGCCGGTGATGGCACCGATGGTGATCGGTCCATCGGCTTCGATGGTGATGTTGCCCTCGCCCAGAATCTGCAGCGAAGTCAGGTTCAACGCGCCGCTCTGGTCGATGGTGAGATCGCCCGGCGCGGTCATGACGATGGCCATGGCGCCCACGTCGGACGTCAGGCTCAGGTCGCCGCCCACCTGCACGTCCAGGGTGCTGGCCGTGACGGTGCCGCCCAGGGTGATGCCCCCTCCGGCACGCAAGCGTACCTCGCCGTCGCCATTGCGACCGACGTTGATATCGGACACCACGACCAGGTCGCCCGTGCCCGCCACCAGATTGATCAGCTCGTCCGCGTTGGTCGGCAGCGAGACGACGGTCAGACTGTCTTCGGCCGCCAGGCCGAAGTCCCCCGGGGTGCGATCGGGAATGATCAGCACGTAGTCGTCCGGCTGCACCACCGGGTTGGATGGACTGCCCACCGTGGTGTCCAACCGGCTGGCGCTGGTCGTGAAGGCCCGATTGGCCTGGCTGGCGGTCAGCGTCAGGGTCTGGTCGCCGGTGCTGACGCCCACCACCACCAAACCGGTGGCTTCGAGCTTGAACTCCAGCGCCGCCATCAGGCTGGCCCAGGTGGCGGCAACGGTTGCACCGTTGACGGTGTCGCCCACGGTCACGCCATGTTTGACACCGTTGAGCGTGACGCCGTATTCCACCGAGCTGGTGGGTGTGGCCCCGCCCCCCGGCAGCACCACGGTCGATACCTGGGTGCCATCGGTTCCGGGCGCCGTGACCGTTGCGGTCGCGTTGGCCACGGTCTGGGTGTTGTCGATCAGGGTGAACGCGTTCACGCCCGAGACGGTGAACACCTCGTTGTTGACCAGCCCCGTCAGGGTGATGGTGCGCGTGGACACGTTGACGGCGGCCGACACCTTGGCATCGGCGTCGATAGCGGTTTCAAAGGCCGCCAGCACCGACGTCCAGCTGTTGGTGACGCCGTTTTGCCCGGTCTCCACCACATAGTTCTTGGCGGTGCTGCCGTGGGTGATGCTCAGCGTGTAGCGCTGGTTGGCCACCGGGTCTTGGTTGGCAAACTGCACCTGGCTGATCTGCACCGCCACGCTGGGCAGGTTGGTCGGCGTGACGCCATCGTCCAGCACCTGCGCCCGGATCTGACGCGTCAGGCTGTTGACGGTGAACGGCTGGTTGTTGGCCTCGGCGGTCAGCTCCAGTGTGTTGATGCTGGGGTACACCACCGCCTGCAGACCGTTGGCGGCATCGGCGTTGACGGCGTCGGCCAGCGCCTGCAGCACCTGGTCGGCGTTGCGGACAATGTCCTGGTACACCGCCAAACCTTGCAGCTGAATGCCGCTGACGCCGGTTTTGGCCACCGTCAGGGTGCGCGTTCCGGCGTTTACCGTGACCGCCCCGGCCAGTGCGCTGTCGGCTTCGATCGCCGTTTTCAGCGCGCCCAACACGTCGGCCCAGCCCGTGGCGCCTGCCGCCACCGTGTGGGTGAACAGCGCCGAGTCGGCCACGCCGCCCACGGTCCAGCTCAGACTGAGATTGATCACCATGCCCGCTGCCGGGCTGAAGTTGTCGAACACCAGCACGCCACTGCCGTTGATCTGCGCCGGCAAGATCCGCGCGTCGGACACAAAGCGGGCGCCGTTGCTGGTCCCGGTCAGGGTCAGCGCGTTGTTCTCCACGACGGCGTTCACAAACCGGCCGCTCTCGCCATTGATCTGCGTGGCAAAAGCGTTGAGCAAAGAGCTGAGGGACGCGCTGGTGGCCTGCTGGTCGTAGGTGAACTGGGTGCCCGCCTGGTTGATCAGGAAGATGCGGTAGGTGGTGCCCACCTCGACCGTGGTGAACAGGTTCAACACGTTGACTTGCGCCTGGCTGGTGCTGGCCGCCTGCGTGGTGGTGCTGACGGGCACGACGGAAGGCGAGAAGACGCGCACGTCGGTGTCCACCACGTATTCGTGCTGCACGCCGCTGGCGTCTGTGACGACCAGTGCGTAACGCTCGCCGGAGGCGGTCGTCAGCGTGTTGTTCAGGCTGAGCTCGGTCACCTGTGCCTGGCCTGCGCTGGCGACTGTGACCGGGCTTGCGCCCTGGCCGGTGACGGCATTGCCCGCATCGATCGCCACCGCGTCAACGTCGAAAACGAAGTCGCTGCTGGTCGAAGTCAACACCAGCTGGGCACCCGTCACCCCAGAGGAGACGGTGACGTTGCTGTTGACCGTGACGCCGATCCTTTCACCCGCCTCGATCTGGCGCTTGAGTTCACCCAGGACAGACGTCCAGTTCTGGTTCACCGTGAGGTTGCGCACGGTGGCCGTGTCCGGGTCGGTCGAGGCCACCACCAGATCGCGCAGCGCGCCCGCAATGCTGGCCAGCGTTTCGCTGGCGCCCGCCGTGTGGTTGTAGGTCTGATCGCCCACCTTGAGCTGGTAGGTCGCACCGTTGACCGCGGCCACGCCGGTGAGATCCACCACGGTCGCTGCGCCGGTTTTGCTGCCGGTCGAGACCGTGACCGCGGTGCTGCCAGACACGGGCTGCGACACCCCCAGGGACGAGGCGGTGACCGTGCTGCTGGCGGCGCCCTGGGTGATCAACACCCGGTTGCCCACCAGACTGGCGGTGTACGTGGCGTTGCCGTTGATGGCGCTGGCGAGTCGGCCCGCCACGTCACCGATGGACGTGTCGGCGCTGGTGGCCACCGTGCTGAAGCTGTTGGCCGGGCTGGCCAGCGTCACGGTGTAGGTGGCACCGCGTTGCCATGTGACGGCGCCGAAGTCGATGACCTGCACCCGTCCCTGCACCAGGCTGGCCTGGGGCGCCTTGCCGACCACCGTGGCGGCCACAGCCGCGGCGCTGGCGGTGTTGTCCAGCGTGATGGTGTTGCCGCTTCTGACGGCGGTGTAGCCCGTGGTGGCGGTCGCCGCATTCACCTGGGCGGCCAAATTGATCGCCACCGAAGCGATGGTGGTCGACCCGCTGACGGCCATCGAATACGTCTGGCCATCCAACTCCAGCACCACCGACGACAGACCCGTCAGGCTCACGCCGCTGAGGTCGATCACCGAAGCACTGGCGGAGGCCAATTCGCTCACCGTCTGCACAGACACCGCGGGCACGGTGGTGCCCGAGAGTGTCAACACGCCGCTGGACGCGCTGTCGGTGATGCCGCTGATGTTCAGCGCCGTGGCCATGGACAAGGCCAAAGCGTTGGTGTTGGCGGGCCCGGTCACCAGCACCGGAGTGTGACCGGTCACCGTCAGTTCGACATCGCGCACGCCGCTCAGGGCCAATCCCGAGAAGTCCACGGCCATCTGCTGCGACACCGCCGGAGTGCCCAGGTTCGTGGGGGGCACGGTGGCGATGAAGCTCACCGCGTCGGTCCCCACGCTGCCCAGTTCCAGCATCACGTTGTTGCCCACCTGGGTGGCGTACCGGTTGCCGTTGATGACCACCACCGCTTCGCTGCTGGCGCTCAGCGCGCCCGTGGCAAAAGTCAGGTCGGTGATCTGGAAGCCCCCGGTGCCGGCGGCCTGCACGGGTGAAGCGCCGTTGTCGGCCACCGCGTTGGCCACCACCGCGGCCATGGACTCGCGCAACTGCAGCGCGCCGAGCGTGAACGGGGTGTTGTTTTGCTTGGCGGTCAGCGTCAGCTCGCGGGCGCTTTCGTCCACCCCCACCGTCACCACGTTGTCGGCCTCCATCGCGGCCTTGAAACGGCCCAGCACATCGGCCCAGGTGGCGTTGGCGGCCAGCCCAGCCACGCCTGGCTGCACCGTGTAGGTCGTTGTGGTCGTGCCGCTGGTGAGGCTGATGCTGTACTCATAGCCCAGCCCCAGCGTGCGCGGGAAGCTGATGCTGCTCACCTGTTTCTGGTCGACACCGGCCAGGGTCACAACCGTCTGGTTGTTGGACTGCACGCCCGAGCCGGTGGCAAACGCGCCCACCTGGTTGACCTGGGTGATGCCCGTGCTCAAGGCGTTGCTGCTGGCAATGACACGCACCTCCAGCTCGGCCCCGGTGCCGCGCACCGTCGGGTCGCTCAGCACCAAGGGCGCCAGTGCCAGGTTGTTCGTTGCCGCGCTCCAGGAGCCGTCGCGCACTTCCAGCTGGTAGCCATACAAGTCGGCCGACTGCTGGTCGTAGGCGGCGTATTCCAGGGCCGCTGTGGCCTGGAAGGCCTTGTTCACCGTGAGGGCCGTCAGGGTCAGCCTGCGGTTGACCGCATCCACCGTGACCGCCTTGCCCAGCACGCCGGGTTCGCCGGCTTCGATCTTGGTCTCGAGCGCCGACAACACGCTGGTCCAGTTGTCGCTGGTGCTGGCGGTCACGCTGTACTTGCGGTTGTCGATCTGCACCGAGTACACATTGCCATCGGCCACCGCAAAGGCCACGCCGCCACTGGCTGCGAACGCCTGGTTGGCAGCATCCGCCGTCAGCACCAGCTGGCGCGCACCGGCCACCACCGTGGCGGTGGTCGGGCCGCCGTCGATCTGGCTCTTGAGGTTGCCCAGCAAGGTTGCCCAGGTGCTCCCCACCACCACCGTGGTGCTGTAGCTGTTGGCACCGATCCACACCGTGTAGATGTCGCCCACGGTCAGTTCGCGCTGATCGAACACGAGACCGGTGATTTGCGGCTGGCTGGTCGATGCCACCTGTGTGGCCACGATCCCGGCCTGGCCGTCAAAGTCCAGACGGCTGACCTGCGCCACTGTCGCGGAGGCCGCCGTGGTGGTGGTGTTGTGGGCCACCAGCTGTTGCAGCGCCTGCCATTCGTAGACGCGGCCCTTGGCATCGATGGCCACCAGGCCACCCGTCTTGAGCGCCCCCACCGAGGCCCCGGCCTCGATGCTGTCCACGTACAGGTCGCCGGCCGATTTGACAACGATGTCGTCGCCATCGGCCACGTTGTGCACGTCGCGCACGTACAGGTCGTCACCGGCGATCACTTCGATGCGGCCGTTGTTGGCCTGCAGGCGGTGAATCACCAGGCCCGTCGCCTCGTTCACACGCACGTCGCCGCTGTTGCGGGAATCCAGGGTCAGCGTGTCGATCAGGGTGTTGAGCTGGGCCGAACCCCGGGTGTCCACGAACATGTCCCGGGCAATGAAGACCGAAGCGCCGTCCGAGGTGATGGAATCGGCTCGCAACTCCAGACGACCGACACCGGCCGCGGTGCCCGTTGGGTCCGCGGCGACGATGCCGCCCTCCAGCGTCAACGCACCTTCGACCCGCAGCGTGACGTTCTGAGCCGCCTTGAAGCCGGTCAGGCCGCCCACAAAGCCGGACAGGGTCCAGTCGCGCACCGCAGTGCCCGGCTGTTCCAGGTCGATGTAGATGTCGCGCAGGGCCCGAATCTCGAAGTTCTGCGCCGGCAGATCGTTGGTCTGCACGTTGATGAAGCCGGTGAGCGTGACCACGGCCGACTCGTTGATGGTGTCGGCAAAACTGCCGTTGCCATTGAAGTCGATGCCGGCCTGGGCCTCGCTGAAGCTGTCGGTGGTGTCACCGTCGTTGTTGAAGTCAAAGGCCTTGAGCACATTGCTGCTGCCGCGGGCCTTCAAGACCACCTCTTCAATGACCGCGCCAGGTGTGGCGCTACCACTGTGGTAGCTGGGCTTGACCGACACCGTGCCCGACAGGATCAGATCCTGTCCGGCCACCAGTTCCAGGCGGCGGTTGGCCGACAGGCTGCCGTCCAGCGTCAGGGTGCCGCCGGTCTCGACAATGATGGTGTCCGCCGACATGTTGCCCGGCAGCGCCCGCGTGTACGGGTTGGTCAGGGTGCCTTCACCGAACTGGATGAAGTCGCCGGCGCGGTATTCAATGCGCTCGGGTGCACCGAAGTAACGGTACAGCTGCACCGAATCACCGGCCACAAACGCGACGCCGCTGTTGTAGACCAGGGCCTCGCCGCTGGCAGGGCGCAGCACCGAAACGCTGTTGCTGGTGCTGGCCAGGCGGATCGAATCGCCCTGCACCAGGCCGCTGTAACCCGGCCGGGTGACGCCAGCGACCACGGCCTCTTGGCGACCGACACGCAGTTCCTGTTGGGCACTGATGGACACGTCGCCACTGGCGGTGGTGGTGACCACCGCCCGCAGCACATCCAGACCGGCGCTTTTCTCGCGCACGCCGTCGCGGTCGGACAGACCGATGTCGCCGCTGGCGGTGACCGCGTTCAGGGTGTTGATGGCGGTTTCCAGCCCGGTGATGCCCTGGAAGGCACTCACGACGAACTCGTCGGCCACCACGTCGACCGCATCGTCCACAAAGGTTTCCAGCACGCGGCCGCCGGTGGATGTGAGGAACACATCGCCCAGCGAACTGAGCGTATCCGGGGTGGACAGGCTGCCATCGGCGGCCTTGATGGACGGCAGGTCGGCCTCGGTTTCGGCGTAGGTGCCGGCCGAGACGTGGCGCACAAAAATGTCCCCGGTCGCCTGGATGCTGATGTCGTTGGCATCGCTGTTGGACTGCGAACGCACACCCTCCAGATCGACGGCGCCCGTCGCCACGTCCACCAGATCGACGGCGCCCGCCGCCGTCAGGTTGAAGTCGCCGTTGGCGACCAGGACCAGGTTGAGCTTGAGCGTCTGGCTGCCTTGGTTGACGAACACATCGCCCGCGCCACTGGTCTGCACCCGCAGGGCATTGACCTGGGTTTGCAGCGGTGCCGCGATGCTGCCCAGACCGCCAAAGACGGCCAGGTCCAGTTCGTCGGCCAAGATCGGCTTGGTGGGGTCGGCAAATGCGAGCACGCCTTCGACCCGGAAGCTCACGTCGCCACGGCGCACACCGAGGCTGTTGCCGGTGCTGAATTCGCCCACCCGCAGGTTGGCCGTCGCGCTGCTGCCGCCACGGCGCTCGGTGACCACCGTGATGTCGTTGCGGTCGCTCAGGCCCTGGGCTTCCAGGCGCAGCGCGTCCACGTCGCCCACGTTGTGCACGGCGATGGCGCCGTTCTGGCTTTGCGCCCGGGTCACCGTCAAGGCGCCCAGGTTGATCAGCGATATGTCACCGGTGTCGCTCAACACCAGGTCCACCGTGCTGGTCTGGGTGTTCAGGGTGATGCCGCTGGCCGCGCTGGCCACCACCTGGCTGGCCAGCAGCAGACCGCTGGGCAGGGTTTGCGTGGTCACCGCGCCGGTGTCTGCATCGGTGTGGCTGCGTTCCACCAGGGTCTGCAGCACACTGCCTTGGCTGGCGCTGAGCGTGATGAACTGGCCTGCGGTGGCCGCGCTCAGGGTGGCATCGGTCAGCGTTATGTCGCCGCCATTGGCACCGGCGCTCAGGCTGATGCCCTGGCTGCTGGCCACCACCTGGGTATCGGCGTCGGCGCTGATGCCGCCGCTGCGAGAAACGCCTTGCCCCGCTTGCAGCACCACCGCACCCGCGGTCAGGCTGCCAGACAAAGACAGGTCACGCCCCGCGCTGACCGTCAGCGTGGTGGCCGCGTCGGCGCTGCTGCTGCCGCCCAGGCGAATGTCGCGGTCAGAAGCCAGCGACATGGCCGCCGAGGACGACGTGCTGGTGTTTTGCGTCACCGTCAGCTCGCCCGAATCGGCCACATCCATCAGGTTGCCGGCCCACAGGTTCAGGGTCTCGGCCGTCAAGCTGGCGGAGATGGGAACGACCACACCGTCCACTTCGGTGGTGGCCACACCCCGCAGCCGCAGGGTGTCGTCGGCGCGCACGGTCAGATCTTGGGCGGCCACCATCTTGCCGCTCAGGCTGACCTTGCCACCCGCATCGATGCGGATGCTTTCGCCGCCGATGGACGTGTTGGCGCCACCGAAGGCGCGCACCGTGGCTTCGGCACTGTCCAGCACCGTCTTGAGCACGGTTTCGGTCGTGGTGATCGGGCGGCTTTCCCACAGGGTGACGTTTTCAAACGTCACCACCGGCACCTGCTTGGTGGTGGTTTGCTCCACGGGGAGCTTTTCAAACAGATCGCGGTCCAGCGTCACCAGCTTGAAGTCTTGCTGGATGCGTTGGTCTTTGATTTGTTTCCACTTCGACGTCCAGGCGTAGGTGTAGTCGAGGTAGTCCTCATTGATCGTCTTGTCCAGCTCCTTGCGGCCGTCCACCTGGTAGACGTTGAACTCGCTGCCACCTTTCTTGCCCGTGTTGTCGTAGTAGCTGACCGCAGTGCGCAGTTCGTCGTAGCGGTAGTCGCCGGGGTTGTTGGACGGGCTGGCGTAGCTGCCGATGTTGAACCCACCGCTGTTGACGGTTTGTTTGTAGGGGTCCTGGTTGCTGTAATCGACCGACGAAGCGCTGTACTCCCGCTGGTCGTTGATGACACTCTGAACCGAATAGAACAAGACGTCGTCGCCGGTCCAGCCCCGGCCCTGGGGGTCCACCTTCCATTGGCCGGTGATGTCTTCCCAGGCCGTCCAGTACTTGTACTGGAAACCAAACTGGCTGTAGTCGGTGCGCGCGGACCCCACTTGCGTGAAAGCCGAGGTGTCAAAAGTCAGCGCGTCGATGTAGGTGTCGAAGGCCTGGATGCGGTCGGTGTAGCGCCCGGACTGGTACAGCTCCATGGCCGCCCGGACCCGGGCGTCGAGCGTGATGGACCCCGTGTTGTCCACATAGGTGTTGCTGCTGGTGCTGCCGTTGTCGTCGGTGTTGAAGGCAATCTCGTTGGCATTGCCCACGGTGTAGTACCACTCGGGATGGCGTTCCAGCGTGGTCCCCAGGGATGGGTCCCGGCCGCCGATCTCGTAGGTTTTGATACCCGTTTCGTCGTCGTAGACCGCGTTCCACGTGGCGCGACCGTCTTCGCTGGGCGCGTGAGGGTCGATGCCGCCCTGGAACCCATCCACCGGGAAGTAGTAGCGCGAGGTGATCTGCTCGTAATCGACCTGGCCAAATTCCTTGTACCGTCCCACGTATTCGCCGGTGGCGCCTGCGCGCAACGTGGTCCAGGTGCCGCCGTTGTCGACGTTCTGGTTGTCCAGGGCAGTGCCGCCAATCGGCTGCGTGGTGGCCATGCTGGCGTCACCGGTCAGGAAGCGGGTCTGCCCCACCGATTCGACGCGCAGGATGTCGACGTTGGCCCCCTTGGGCATGCGCACATAGCGGTCGCGCCAGCCGTCGGCGTCGATGTAGTACACGACCTGCTCGGCACCGTCCCATTCGGGCGTGATGGCCTGGTCGGGCTGCAGCACACCGTTCTTGGTGCTCTTGACCACGGCGTTGTCGTAGTCGAACTGGAACAGCGCCATGTAGCCGGTGTGCTTGAGCACGGCCGCACGCTGCGCGTCGTTCAGGCCGGTGAAGTCCAGGTAAGTGGCCTTGTCGGTGTAGTCGAAGCCGGGCGCCTGCGCGCCTGAGCCGGCCCAGTCCACCTCGCTGTTGCGGTAGTCCAGACCTTCAATCAACACCTCCACAAAGCGTTGCGCGGCAGGCTTGTTGGGGTTGTAGTACCCCATCTGGCTCAGCGTCACGTCCATGGTGGTGTATTCGGAACCCACCTTGAACTCTTTGTATTCCACGATTTCGGTGATCTGGGTCGTCTCCCAGGTCACCACAGGCACCTTCACCACGCCCACTGCCACCTGTTCGTAACCCGTCACGGTGGTGATGGTTTCGGCCACGGTGGTGTAACGATCGACCGTGACCGAGCGCGAGCCCGCCACGGTGGCCGCCGCGTTGAGGGTGATGTCGCCACCGGCCTGCAGCGCGATACTGCCGTTGGGTGCGGAAAGCACGCCAGCGCCGCTGACCACAATGTTGCCGCCGATCAGCGCGGCCTTGGGGATCACCGCCTCCAGCTGCGTGCGGCTCCAGTTCATGTCCACACCGGCATTGAGCTCGATGCGATCGTCCGAGGTGATGAAGCCCCCCGCAATCGTCAGACTCTGGCCGACGTTGAACAGCACACGGCCGTCCTGCGCACCTTTGCCTGCGATGCCCACGGTGACGATGCCGTCGACCTGGGCCACCGGGGCCAGCAGGTGGATCAGCTTGTCGGCCAGGATCAGCGCGTCGTTGCTGGCCTGGGGCGCCACCGCATTGCTGCCCGAGACTTCCAGGCTGCTGCGCGCCCGCAGGAACACCTGCGAGTCCACCCCCGTGGCGTACACGTAGCTGCCGGCCAGCACACGGATGTTGTCCGCGCTCATTTCCACCTGGTCGCGCACGTCGATGTTGCGGTAGACCAGCACGTCCTTGTCGGTCGACACCAGGCTCAGCAGGCCGACCTTGGCAGCGCCCAGGTCCATCTGGCCCAGCACGCCTTTGATGAAGATGCTGTCGGTGGCGTTGACCCGGATGGTGCCGCCCGCGGCGGTGTCCAGGGTACCGCCCGAGACGTAATCGACCACCGTGGCGCCGTCGACCGTCCGGGTGTTCACCACCAGGGTCTCGACCAGCACCGCCACACCGCTTTCGTGGGTGCCGGCATTGATCACCAACTGGTCGTTGGCCGTGATGAGCCCGTCGATCAGCACCTGCGCCCGGCTGGTGATGGCGATGTCGGCGCCCACGTCCTGCGCAGCGATTTCACCGCGCAACGACAGGTCGCCATCACTGGTCAGGGCAATGCTGCCGTTGGCGGCGGGCTCGGCATCGCTCCACGTGGCGGTGCTGCCTTTGAAGGTACCGGTGGCGTCCACCAGGATGGAGCTGCTGGCCGACATGAGCATGCCCATGCCGTCGTCGTCCAGGCCGGTGTTGACGGTGATGGCGCCGGTGGCGTACAGGTCGCCGCCCACGCTGCCACTGCCCAGCACAAAGCTCTCGCCGGCGCGCACCTCGATGGCCGCACGCTGACCGGTCCAGGTCACGGCCTGGGTGTCGGCGTCCACCGAAGCCCCGGCACGCAGTGTGCCCAGCACCGTCACGCGGTTGCCCAGCAGGCTGATGCGGCTGTCGTGCGCCTGGCTGTAGAGCACGGCGTCACTGCCCACCAGCAGGTTTTCGCCCGCGGCCAGGATCAGCTGGACATCCGCGGCCAGCACCACGCCGCCGCTACCGTCCACCGTGCCCAGGCTGATGTTGCCTTCCGCGCTGAACTGCAAACGCTGACCCGGAGCCGATTCGCTCAGGCTCAGCTGCGGCGCCGTGATGTGGCGCCCGGCTTGCACGGTCATGGAACCCGCGAGGTCAAAGTCACCGCCCAGCGTGATGTCACGCGTGGCTTCAATGGTGACTTCCTCGTCGTACGTGGCCGGTGTGGCCAGGCTGCTCTTGAGCCAGCCCTGGATGTTGACGTCCTGACCGCGCAGGGTCATGAAGGCACCGGTTTCGAGCACGCCACCGCGCTCGGCCAGCGTGAGCGTGCCGGCCGTGGAGCGGATGTCCAATCGCCCCAGGTTGGGGTTGCCGGTGCCGATGACGCTGTCAATCACCACGTCGTTCAGGCCGGTCAGCACAATGCGGCCGCCCGCATCGCGGGTGACCATGCGGCTGTCACCCGAGGTCATGAGACTGACCTCGCCGCTGCGCACGCTCGATGCGGTGCCGGCGTTGATGATGATGTCGCGCTGCGCTTCCAGCAGACCCTTGACTTCCAGCGTCTGCTTGGCATTGATGACGATGTCGGCGTACCGACCCAGCGCCACCAGTTCGCCCTGCAACACCGCATGGCCTGCGGGGCTCAGCAGCATGCCGCCGCTGAGGGTTTCCAGGCGGCTGCTGGCGGTCAGGAACACGTCTTGCGCGCCCGAAGCGCGTGGCAGCGTGTTGAATTCAATCGCGCTGTGCGCCCGCACATAGCCCGAGACCGTGACCGATCCGGCTTCCAGCGTCGGATTGCCGATCAGCACCTTGGAGCCGCGTTCGCTGGCGTCGATGGTGGGCAGACGCACGGACGTGGTTGCGCCCGTGGTGGCACCGCTGTCGGCGATTTGCGTCAGGCCCAGGCGTTCGGCGCCGCCGCCGGCCACGCGGGTGAGGTTGAAGCTGTAGCCGCCGGTGATGAACTGCAGACGGCCCTCAAACAGGCGCACGCGAATGTCGTCGGCAGTCACGCCCAGGGCGCTGTTGATGGCGGCCTGCACGTCGGCCACCAGGGCCAGCAGGTCGTTGTTGTCGGCGGTGTCGGCCACCGAGACCGACACCGTGCCGCTCTTGACCACGGTGCCCAGGTCCAGGCTGAGGTCGAACCGCACCGGCGCACTGAGTCTGCCGGAGGCCAGTTCGGCAAAGCCGTCGGCCATGATCTCCTGCTCCCAGGCGGGCAACAAGATGGTCACGTCGCCCGATGCGCTGAGCCTGATTTCGCTGTTTTCACGGAAGGTGCGCAAGCGCGTGTCGCCGCTGAGCACCACGCCGTCGTCCAGCCAAGGCTGCTCGGCGGTGGCGGCCTGGTTGCCCGAGCCCCCGCGCACGTCGATCAGCTTGCCCGCGGTCAGGCCCTTGCCCAGGTTGACCTGGCCGTCGGCGCGCACCGTGATCACGGAGTCGCCGTCTTTGTAGTGAGCAGTGCTGCCCAGGAAGGCGCCCAGGCTGTCGCGGTGGTCCACGATTTCGCCACCGGCCACGATCAAGCCGAACAGGTCGGCATTGCCCACCGCGTCGATTTCAATGCGCCCGTCTTCCTGCGAGGTCAGCAGTCGGCCGGTGCCTGGAAGTTTGACGCCCATGCCGTCCATGCTGATGCCGCCTTCAATGCGGATCAGCTGGCTGGCGCGGAAGGTGCCCCCGCGTTCGGCCAGGCTGCCGTCGCGCGCCGTGGCCATGCCACCCAGGTACACCTGGGCGTTGGAACGCAGGGTGATGCTGGAGTCTTTTTCGACCCAATCCACCGACTCCACCGCACGGCCGTCGACCAGCTGGGACACCACGGCCCCGCCAGAGGTGATTTGTCCCATCACGCTGATGCCGCCCACGGCGTCGATCAGCACAGACGAGCCCACCGTGCCCGACGTGCGGCCCAGCGCATTCAGGCCCCCCGCCGTG
The DNA here is from genome assembly GCF_031426985.1 of Hydrogenophaga sp. Taxonomy (GTDB): domain Bacteria; phylum Pseudomonadota; class Gammaproteobacteria; order Burkholderiales; family Burkholderiaceae_C; genus Hydrogenophaga. The sequence continues at coordinate 99,496 of NZ_JASJOY010000070.1, read as the reverse complement.
CTCACAATGACGCCAAAGTCGGCGTCGTCGGCGCCCGGTGTTTTCGTGGTCTCGACTTGCACATGACCGGTGGCGGTGATGGCGGTGTCGATCAGGATCTGCTGGCCCGCCTTCAGGGTGACGGTGGCGTCGTTCGCGGTCCAGACCAGGCCACTGGTGGTGTTGAAACCACCCGCGGTGACCGCACCGTGAATTTCCATGTCGCGCGAGGCCTGCAACAGCACGTTGGCGCTGGTGGTGCTGCCGCCCTTGGCGTACATGCGCGAAGCCGCGTGCACATACAGGCTGGTGCCTTGCAGCGCAGCCGCGGTGTCGTTGCTGCCCGACAGGTCGGTACCGTCCACCGCCACACCGCCCATCAAGGTGATGCTGCCGGGCACCGTGGCTTCGGCTTCCCAGTAGGTGAAGGTGTCGGACTGCACCAGCAGCGACGAGTTGGCCCCCATCAGGTTGATGGTGCCGCGCATGATGGCGGCGTCCTGCACCTCGATGTTCAGGTCGGTATCGGCCTGCAGGGTGGTCAGCGTGCCGGTGAGCAGGAAGCCGTAGCCGCGCTGCCCCGTCAGCACATGCGGGTCGCGCACTTGCAGCGCGTCCACCTGGCCGTCGTTGTTTTCGTCCAGGGCGTACAGGCTGAAGCTGCGCTCGGGATTGGTGCGGTCGGTGACCATCCAGCGGTTGGTCGGCAGCGGGTCGCTGGTGCCCCAGCTCATGTCGGCGTTGCGGTAGTCGCCGCCCTCGCCTTCCACAAACTGCTGGCGCAGGCTGTCGTAGCCAGCACCGGCTTTGTAGTACACGGTGCCGTTGTAGGCGTCAAAGCCGATGGCGGCCAGCACGCGGGCTTGCTGCTCCGAACTCAGTTCGTCAAAAGCGGTGTCGGCGGCGGGCACTTCAAGGTCGCTCCAGCGCACGTCGTCGTTGGCGTAGTCGGCGTCGTTGCCGGTGCCCTGGGTGAAGCCCAGACGGTAGGTATGGGTGTCGCCATTGAAGAACACCGGGCCGCTCCAGCGGCTGTAGCCGGCATCGGCCAGCAGCACGTCTTGCTGCGCCACCGTCAGGTCGCCGAAGGCCAGGCCATCGGCGGGTTTCGCCACGCTGCCCCAGTTGAGGTCGGTTCGGGTCGAATACGCCGTGTCCGGGTTCGGCAGCTCGGTCACCACCCGCAGGGCCGCTTCGGCGTCCGGGTTGACCAGCACGGCGCGGCTGACGCGGGCGAATCCCAGCTCGGCCAGCACCACGTCTTGTTGCGCAGCACTCAGGCCTTCAAACGCCGTGCCGTCTGCCGGCGCGGCCACGCCGCCCCAGTCGATGGCCGAGAGGTTGTAGTCGGCGGTGCCAAAACCGGTCACCACCTGCAGCTGCGGCGCGGCCTGGGGATTGACCCAGTGGGTGCCGCGGTACAGGTTGTAGCCCAGCGCGGACGCCACCACCTGCTGCTGCGCGGCGGTCAGGCCTTCGAACGCGGTGTTGGCGGCGGGCGCCACCACCGTGCCCCAGTGGATCTGGTCGTTGCGGTAGTCCGTCACCACGCCCTGGGTGAAGCCCTGCACCTGCTTGAGGCCGGGCGCGGCGTTGTAGTTGAAGAAGTTCTTGACCGCCGGCACTTGCACCAGCACGAACTGGTTGGGGTCGGTCACCCCGTCGGGCAGGGTGCGCGCGGTGACGGTGCTGACGTGGTCGATGTAGTGGGTGACGATGGCGCGCTGCGCCGCCGTCAGGCTGGACCAGCCCGCGTCCACATCGGGACGCGGCACGTCGTCGGTCGTGATGTCGGTGCCGTTTTCCCACAGGTCACCGGGCATGGCGTAGTAGTCGAACACGTAGCCCAGGTGCTCGGCCACCACCAGCTGCTGCGCGCCGCTGAGGGCGGTGAACGCCGCCGCGGCGGCCGGCGCGGGCACGCCCGCACCCGCCCAGTCGATCTGGCTGTTGCTGTAGTCGGCCGAAACACCCTGCACCAGGGTGCCGCGCACCGCCAGGCTGCCGTCAGCCAGCGTGCGGGTGAGCACCACACCGTTGTATTGGGTGTAGCCCGCGCTGCTGGCCACCGTGTTGCCGGCCACCAGCTGGGTGGTGAATGCGCCGGTCTGCGGGTTGAAGTAGGCCGTGGGCGCCCCACTGGGTTTGCCTGCGTCGGGACCCGTTGCGATCAGCGGCGGTGTGTAGACGGAATAACCCAGTGTGGTCGCCACCAGGTGTTTTTGAGCGTCGCTGAGGGAGCCAAAGCCCACCTCGTTGATGGAGCGCACCACCAGGTTGGCCAGGGCGGCTTCGCTCAGGCGCAGGGTGGAGCCGGTGATCAGCGACTCCAGCGCCGACAGCGCGGCGCCGTTGCGCGACTCGTCTCCACCCAGGCGGCCCAGGGCCAGGTCGGCCAGGGCCAGTTCAATGGTGGGGCCGTCGGTCAGTTGCGCCCGGCTGCCGGTGGCCACGGTTTCAATGGCCGAGCCCAGCAGGAAGTCGAAGTAGTCGGCACCGTCGTTGGGGCCCGACTCGCCGGCGTCGATGCTCATCGTGCCGGCCGCAGTGACCGAGCCCGACAGGCGCAGTTCCTGCAGCGACTGCAGCGACAGGGTGGCCCCCTCGCCGGTCAGCACCGCGGTGTTGCCTTCAAAGCGTGCGCCGGAAATGACGGCGCTGCCGCTGAGCAGGTGCATGTACCCGTCGGCCCGCAGATCCACCACCGAATGGGCCAGGGCGGCTTGCACCGTGGCACCGCTGCGCAGCGTCAGGCTGCCGCCTGCGTCCACTTCAATCCGGCCGGCCGTGCCGCTGGCGTCCATGCCCGCCGCACTGACCACCGCACCGCTGGTGGCGATGTGCATCACACCGCCGTTGTTCAGCACTTGCATGCTGCCGCTGGTGGAACCGAAGAAGCTGGTCGTTTCGGCGCCCACCTTCACGTACGCGTCGATGCCGGTGCTGGCGGTGACGTTGAGGTCGATCCGCTCCTGCGCAATCAGCCAACCGCTCAGGTCCACCTGCTCGGTGGCGGTCAGGCTCAGGCGCTGTGCGGTCAGGCCCGAATCGGGCGCGCCCAGCGGGGCCTGGAAGTTCAGTGCCCGCACCTGCAGCAAACGGCTTTGTGTGCTGACCGCACCGGCCACCTGCACGTTGCCGGCGATCACGATTTCGTCCGCACTCAGGCGCAACGCATCGGTCAACTTGGTCTGGAAATCAAAGATGCCAACCGTCGCGTCCTTGATGTCGCCCACGATCATGAAGGCCTGGCCACGGTGGTCACCGATCTGCACTTCCTGGAAGCCATCGGCCAGCGCGTCCAGGTCGCCCATGGACAAGGCCATGAAGCCCGTGGCACCCGCCACCGACTGGTCGCGCCCAAACAGCGACTGCGCTGCACCGCCCACGCGGTAGTCCTGGCCGGCGGTTTGTGCCGACAGGACCAGCAAACCGCTGCCCGCCACGCGGTTGCGGCCGGCGACGAAGTTGATGTCGTCCGCGCTGACGCGGATGTCGCCCGCGCCGCTGCTGAGCCAGCCCGAGTTCAGGCTGAGCAGCGACTCTTGCGCCGCCAGCGTCACGCGGATGTCGCCGCGCTGGGTGGACAGGCCACCCCGGCTCCAGCGGTCGGCCACCAGATTCAGGCTGTCGGCTTCGTTGACCACCAGGGTGCTGGTGCTGCCGCTGGTGTCGCGGGCTTCCAGGCTCAAGGCGGCCAGCGTGGTGTTGAAGTCGCCCACAAAGGCGTTGGCGCTGATGCTCAGCAGCGCGTCAGCGGCCACAAAGGTGGCGCCGCGCACGTCGACCGTCCCGCTGGCCAGCAGCGAGAAGTCGGTCGAATCCCAGTTCACGTCGGCCGTGCTGCGCAGCACGGTCTGCGCCGCCGTGTCGGTCATCTCGATGCGATCGAGCTTGCTGTCGAAGCTGATCGTCAGATAACCCGACGGCGCTTCGTGCACCAGCTGCATGGCACCCAGCACCAGCGGGCCGGTGCTGGCCATGGGGGCCACCACCAGGGTGTCGAAACCGCCACCGCCGGTGATGGTGAGGTTGCCGCCACCGTAGTTGGGGTCCAGCCGGATGGTGTCGCCACCAGCGCCGGTGTCGATCTTGGTGTTGCCACCGCGGACGATCACCGTGTCGCTGTTGGGACCCGTGCTGACCGATTCGTTGCCCAGGCCCATGTCCACCGTGATCGCGCCGCCGCCGCCGACAAAGCGGTCGTTTCCGGTGGCGCCGGTGTAACGGCCCACCCAGGCGTTGCCGCTGGCGGGTCGGTCGTCGCCAAAGTAGTACAGGCCCGCTGCGGTGCCGTTGAGGAATTCATCGTTGCCGGCGCCGCCGGAAATGATGCTGCCCGCGACACCGCCCTGGATCAGGAAGCTGTCGTTGCCCGTGCCGCCATCCAGATCGAGTCGGGCGTCCACGCCCTGACCGATGTAGAACGAGTCGTTGCCGGTGCCGCCGTAGCCGCGAATGGTGCGCACACGGCTGCGTTGGTAGCGCTCTTCCACGCCCAGCGATCGCACGATGTATTCGTCCGTGGACGCGTCGAACTCCACCGACACGCCTTCGTTGACGATCTCGTTGTACTCGGACTCGCCATAGCGGCCCGCTGCGTCGCCCATGTTGAGCACGAGCGTGTCGCCGTCGAGGTGGCTGATCTTCGGTGGATCGGTCCACGACCAGAGGTAGCTGCCCGACACCGAAATGCCCATCACCGTGACGCGGGCGGCCAGGTAGGCGCTGGCGGCGGTGATGTCGATTTCGCCGCGGAAGCCGGCGATGGTGAAGTCGATGGTGAACAGGCCCAGGTCGAGTTCAAAGTCCAGAGAACCCCACACCGCCGCCGCAAAACGCGGCTGGCTGCTCAAGATCAGGCTGGCACCCGCGTTCAGGTGCAACGGCCCCATGTAAATATCGATCTCGATCTTGCCGCGGAACTCGAAGTTGCCCTCCGAGTCGATGTAGCCCGACATCTGCACCGTGGTGACGTTGAAGAAGTTCAGCGAGCCCGTGAACTCCAGCTTGAAGACGTCGTCGACGACGCTCATGCGGCCCGAGAAATCGACGTCGAACAGGAACAGGTCGATCTTGCCCACCAGTTCGAGGTCGAACAAGGTCCCGCCCTCGATCACATCCCCTTGCAAGGTGGTGTAGTCCAGATCGCTGGTGTTGATGCGCAGCGTGGCGCCCGCCTGAATTTTCAGGATGGCGATGTTCATTTCCGTCTGGAAATTCATGTACAGCGCAAAGAACGGCTGGTCGTTGGCGTCCACACCAATGGCCGCTGCGCCTTCCACTTCAATGGAGCCGAAGGCCCCCAGGTCCAGCACCACGGCCATGGCCACCTGCACACCGGAGCCGTCGATCAGGAAATCGACCGCACCGCGCATCTCGATCGGGCCGACTGAGACCAGTGCCCGACCCGAAATCTTGAGCGACTCGGGTGTGAGGTCGACCATGATGGGGTTGCCATCGGCGTCGTACACATTGCCCAGCGCATCGCGTCCTCGCGCCTGCTGGGTCTGGTTGGTGGTGTTGATCTGCAGCAGGAAACGCCCGCCAATGCTGAAGGCACTGCCGCCGTCCAGAATGATGGAGTCCTGCCCGGTTCCGCCGATTTCCAGGCTGCCATAGAAGCCGGCGCCGGCACCGCCCGCGACAAAACCCAGCGTGCCGGTGGCGTTCAAACGGGCCAGAGGCTCGATGGCCAGCTCGGCGCTGACGCCCAGTTCCAGGCGGAACTGATCGTTGGCGTACGACGCGATCATCGCGAAGTCGCCTTCGAGCGTGAGCGCGTTGAGCAGCGTCAGGTCACCGCGACCGGTCAACGCGACATACGGGCCCACCCAGTCGGGTTTGCCGGGAGGCGCGGCGCTGACGGTGAAGCTGGTGAACCCGGTGCGGTCCTGCAGCTGTTCAGGGACTTCGTAGACGATGTCGCGACCGAAGGAGTTCAGGCTCAGCTGGAACGCCACATCGAGGTTGGCCACAGGGCCCAGGTCGAGGCTGCTGGCCAGGTCCAGGCGCATGGCCACGCCGCCGCTGTTGATGACGAGCAAGCCCGTGGCATCGCTCTGGAGGTTGAAACCGTCCGGTCCCACCTGCATGGTCACGTCGGCGAAGGCGGTCAGGCCGTCTTCTTCGCTGAAACGGAAGTCCAACGCCCCGTCGAGCTTGACCAGACCGAACATGTCGATCTCCAGCTCACCGAAGATGCGCAGGAAGTTGGACTTGAAGTCCAGCACGATGGGCTCGAACGGGTTGCCGGTTTCAATGGCGTAACCCGGCAGCGTCATCGCGACATCCAGCGCGCCGTTGCCACGGTCTTCACCCGCATCCAGGCGGCCGTTGCCGTTGAGGTCTTCACCCGCATCGAGCATGCCGTTGCCACGGTCTTCGCCCAGATCCAGCGTGTTGTTGCCGTTGGCGTCTTCCGACGGCCGCAACCAGGTGCTCTCGCTGAAGTCGATGGTCGTGAAACCGAACGAGGGCTGCACATTGGCGTTGTAGCTCACCGCCCCCGTGACGGGGTCCTGCGTGATGTCACCAATGGCCAGGCTGGCGCGCACACCGGTGTTGATTTCCAGCGCGATGTCGCGCGCCGCCATCGTCACGCCCGTCACACCGTTGAGCTTGATGGTGTTGACGGTCGCCCGGCCGGCCAGGTAGACCCCGATGCTGATCCGCTCCAGCGAGAAATAGGTCTCGGCGGCCACCAGCAGGCCCAGATCGAGGTCTTCCACCACCAGGCCGACGGCGGCCTGGTTGGTCTCATCGGCCTCGTCAATGCGGTCGTCGCCGTTGCTGTCGTAGAAGTAGCCGCGCAACTGACCGTCAACCTCGGTCGGCACGCCCAGGAAAGCATTGGCGTCGTTGATGCCGATCGCCATGGTGGTGACGACGGTCTCGTCACCGTTGGACAGCGTCACCCGCTCGCCGGAGCGTTTGGTGAAGGCCATCGAACCCGACATCTGCAACACGCCGCCCAGGTTCATTTCGGCGTAACCCACCTTGGCCTGGATGATCTCCTGGTCAAAGTCGATGAACACCATGTTGTTGCCGCCCGCGGGCAAGGCAAAACCGGCTGTGTCGATCTTTCCGTTCTGGTTGCGGTCTTCGCTGAGATCCAGCACACCGTCGCCATCCGCGTCTTCGCCTTCGTCCAGGCGCAGGTTGGCATTGAGGTCTTCACCGAGGTCCAGCACACCGTTGCCGTCGGCGTCTTCGGTGTAGTTTTTGAAAGCCTCACTCTCCTTGTAGTTGATGGTGGGCGGACCAAACACCTGCAAGGCGGCCGACATCACGGGCGAGTTGACGACGAAGGTGTTGATGTTCAACTCGATGTCGAACACCTCGGCCGACAGCACGTTGTCATCAATGCCCACCAGCCCGGCCCGTTCGATCGATGCTTTGGCCGACACCCAGAATGGCGACAGCGGCTCCAGCGCCGGAATCATGGCCAGCTGCATGGGCTTCATGATGGCGAAGCCGAAGTCGACGTTGTGGACTTCCAGACCCACCGCACTGGCGTTGACGTAGTCCAGGATGCCGTCCTGGTCCAGATCCGGTCCGTAGCGGTAGGGTCCGCCAATGCCGACGAAACCTTCCAGGTTGGCGCCGCCCAGGGTCATGGCCTGGACGTTGAGGTTGATGTTGTTGAAGTCGATGCCCGAGACGTCGCCCAGGTCACTGAGGACCGGTTCGAGGCCGCCCGCATCGATCTTGACGTTGTAGATCTCGCCTTTGCGGAACGCCAGCGAACCGCGCAGGTGCACGAAGTCGGCCAGGGAAATTTCTGCCAGGCCGATGTCCAGCCCCATCAAGGGCTTGCCATCAAAGTCCAGCGCCACCGGGTCGCGCCCGGTGCCCACCACATGCCCCGCGGTTTCGGTGATCTGACCGGTGACCGGGTCGATCTTCACCGACCGCATGTCCGAATAGATGGGCAAGGCGCGCACGAACTGAACCGGCACCCCCAGCACGTTGATCTCGGGGCCCCAGAAGCCGCCGTCGTTGAATTCCAGCGTGATGTCCCGGCCCAGGATCTTGAGGAAGTCGCCGAAACCGTAGGCGCCCAGCTCGTCGGCCGTGGCTTTGATCGATGTGATGGGCTTCTCACTGCCCTTGAACAAGGTCCCCAGCACACCCGGCAGCGTGGGCTTGTACACGCCAATGGCCAGATCCAGGTCCTGCATGCCAAAGCCGATCAGGCCCTGGTCGGCCAGCGGCCGGCTGAAGTCGGGGTCGCCAGCGCCCACGAAGAGGTTGACGTTGCTGGCACCAAACGACACGCCCTGGTAGAGCACATTCTTCAGGACGGAGAAGTCGGACGAGAAGCCCAGGAAGCTCTGCACCGCATCCAGATCGCTGAGGTCGAGCGCGACCCCACCGGTCCCCACTTTGACCAGCTCGTTGACGGCCAGATCCATCAGGCTGTCGACCGCACCGCCGAGCATGGGGTCGATGCCGGTGAAGGCATTGGCTGTGAAGCTGTCGCCCAGCGTGAGTTTGAAGTCGCCCTGGAAGTGAACGAAGTCACCGACGTTGATCTGCAGGTCGGGGATTTCAATCGAGCCGGTGATGCCCGTGACGCTGATGGTCAGGTTGATGTTCTTGAGCGTGTCCACCACGCCCTTGAGCCAGTCGGGTGCGCTGTCCGGGATGCCGAAGTCAAAGTCCAGCAGGCCGCTGAGGTTGATCTCGGGAATCAGGTCGCCGGTGTCGGGCAGTTCAAAGGTGAAATCAAAGGCGGGTGCGTTGATCTCGAACAGGCCGAACAAGCCCAGGTTGGCCTGGAAGCCGATGCGGATTTCGTACGCATCGAGCGATCCCATGTTGATGCTGGCGGTGCTGCCAATGGGAATGTCCAGTCCCTCCAAGCCTCCGTCCTGCACGCTGGAGAAATCCACAAAGGTGGCGGGGACGGGGTAGCCCTGCGCCATGGCCATGTTCAGACCAAACTTCACATCCTGGGCGTTCAAGGTCACCCACGGGTCGGTGCCCACCAGGCCGGCGTAGTCGGCCTCGGCGGTGACGCCGATGAACGTGACGTTCTGCAGCGTCTGACCCATCAGGCTCGGGTTGGCGATCACCAGACCGAAGTCCAGGTCGGCGATGGCAAAGCCGATGGCGTCCGGATTGGGCGTTTCGTCGTCCAGTTCGTGGTCGCCGTTGGTGTCGGTGAGGTAAGGACCGTTGATGCCGGCGAACGCCGACAGGTTGCGCCCGCCAATGACCAGGGCGTCAATGCCGACACCCGGCACGCGCAAGCCCGCCAGGTACACGTCGGCTTCTTCGATGATGCGCTTCTGGAACGTGATGCCGCCTTCCACGGCGAGCACGTTCATGATGTTCAGGCGCGCATACCCGATGGACGCCGACAGCACGCTTTCGTGCATGTCCAGCATGATCGGCTGGCTGTCGTCGCCGGTGGCAATCGCCATGCCCGTGCTGGTGCCCCCTTCGGTGAAGTCGGCGATCACGCCCGCCCGGCTGCTCTGGTTGACGCTGACCGCGATGTCTTCCAGCGAAAACTCGACGTGCTCTTCAACGCCGACAAAAGCGATTTGCTGACCTGAGGCCTTGAGCGCGGTGAACTTGGTGCCCTTGGGCACCAGGAACGACAAGGGGTCGTTCAGGTTCGGCGACTGGGTCGTCAGAATCGTCATGCCGAAGTCGAGGTCGTTGACCACCAGGCCAATCGCTTCGCCGTTGACCTCGTCGGCCGCGTAGGTCACCCCGTCGATGGTGATCTCGTGGTCGGTCACCTGCCCGTCACCATTGGTGTCCTGCAGGTAAGGGCCGCCCACGCCGATGAAGGCCTGGACGTTGTTGGCCCCAAATTCAATGGAGTTGGCGCGCACGTCTTGCACCGTGCCCAGCAAACCGGCCTTGACGTCGATTTCCTTGGTGCCACCGCGGCGGAAAGCGAAATCGCCCTGCAGGTACACAAACTCCGACACCATCAAGGTGGCGTTGCTGACTTGCGCCTCGATCATGGCGCCGTCAGAGAAGTCCAGGAAGATGGGCGTTGCCCCGGTGGGCACGGCCAGGCCCTGCGGGCCAAAGCTGCTCACAAAGTCCACCGACGGGATGATGTCGGGCGTGTTGACCCAGCCCGAGCTCCAGTTCAGGCGGACATCGATGTCGCGGCCTTCGAGCTGGAAGATATCGCCGCCACCCAGCACGCCGAAGTAGTCGGCCGAGGCACTGAGCGCCGTGAATTTGGGCACCTTTTTCACCATGCTGCCGGTGGGCGTCATGATGGCCAGGGCCACATCCACGTTTTCAATGGCGATGCCAAAGGTGTCCGATTGCTCGTCCACCGGCAGGTCGGAGTCAAAGTCGGGGATGCCGTAACCGATGAAGACGTTGGCATTGGCGATGCCCAGCGTCATGGTTTCGACTTCGAGGTTGGACAGGGTGGTCCAGTCGCTCGAGAGCTCAATGCCAGAAGTGAGGCTGGACGCTTGCAGCGACGCCGCGGTGGAGGCAAAGGCCACGTCACCAAAGCGCGCGCCCGTGTCCACCGTGATGCGTTGGCGCAGGCCCTGTTCGAAGGCGAACGCGCCCTGCACGTAAACGAACTCACTGATCCGAATGGTCGCGTCTTCAACGTACACGCCCATCAGCGAGCTGTTGAATGCGATCGCGATGGGCAACCCGCCCGTGGACACCGACAAACCGTCCACGCCATAGGTGGACTGGAAGTCGACAAACGGCTTGATCTGGGTGTTGGCCCACGCACCGCCCTGGTTGGCGGCGATGCGAACGCCATTGGCTTCGAGCGTCAGGAAATCCAGCCCGACAAAGCCGACCTGGTCCACCGTGGCGGACAGTGCCCACAGATCCGGCACGTCGCCCAGGCGGTCGGAATACAGGACCAGACCCAGGTTCAGGTTGTCCACCACGAAACCGGTGGCATCGGCAGAGGGCTCGTCGGCCGCGGTGATCTGGTCGTCGCCGTTGCTGTCCACAAAATACGGACCTGCGCCCACAAACAGCATCGCGTCTGAGAAGCCCACCACCGTGGCCTGCATCGGCATGTTTTCAATGCGCGAGTAGTCCAGCGGGTTGATCAACCCGCGCTGCACCAGGCGTTGCAGTTCGGGCGGCGGGGCAACCGGTCGGGCACTCAAACCGGTGTTGATGTCGACCGCCGTTCCGGAGGAACGCTCGATGGACACACCAGCTTGCAGAAAGAAGAAATCGCCAAGGGCGATGCGGGCCCGGCTGATCTCGACACCGAAGAAGGAACTGTTGTAGTTCAGGAAAACCGGATCGGCACCGGTGGCCACGCGCAGGCCTTGTTCGCCAAAGCTCGAGCGCAGGTCGGCGTAAGGCGCAACCTTCACGCCCGCCCATTCGTCGCCGCTGTTGAGCTTGAGCGTGATGTCGTCCACGGCCAGCTGCATGAACCCCCAGTCGAGGTTCAAAGCCACGGGCCAGAAGGCCTGCATGGAGTACATGCGCGGAATGACAGCGCGGGGATCGACCGCTTTGGTCGCCTGGAAGGTGGCGAACGCGACGTCGATGTCTTGCAGGTGGATCAACGGATCGTCGTAGTCCCCGACCTTGATGGACACGTTGGACGCACCAAACAAGATGGCATCGACCGGCAGATTTTCCAGGCGGCTGTTGTCGGCCGACAGGTAGCCCTGGCGCTTGAACTCGCTCAGGCTCGTGTTCAGCCCGACCGCGCTGCCGGTCAGGCGACTGGGCAACTGGGTGTTGATGTCCAGTGCCATGCCGCTGCTCTTCTCGAAAGCGAAATCGCCTTCGATATAGAAGAAGCCACCGATGCCCAGCAAGGCATCGTTGAGTGTCACCCCGATCAGAGGCCGGTCGTAATCGAAAACGAAGTCCGCACCGCCCACGCTGAGCGCCAACGCACCACCGTCGTAGCTGCTGGTGAAATCGATGAACGGACGAGCGCCGGTCACGCCGCGCCAGTTCCCGCCCTGGTTGAGCGTGACCTGCAGGCTTTGCAGCTGGAACTGGAACAGCGTCCAGTCGATTTCCAGCGCGGCGTCCCAGTTCACCTGCAGCGCATACAGGTTGGGCACCACATTGTCGGGATCGGCCAGCAGCGTCGGATTCATGAACACCAGACCGAGGTCGATGTTGTCCAGCGTGATGCCCCAACGGTCGTCGTTCAGACTTTCACCGGCGTCGAACAGCCCATTGCCGTCGGCGTCGATGAAGTAAGGCCCCAGGCCCACAAAAATGTCCACATCGGTGGCCGCCAGGAAGGTGGAGGCCGCCTCCAGACCCTCGATGCGGCCATAGTCGTCGGCGACACCATTGATCTTGTCCAGGCTGCGCTTGAGCGCTGCGTTGTTGCTGACCTGGCTGGAGCTCAGCCCCGTGCCGATATCGATCAGGGCCGATGCGGCTTGCTCGAAATAGAAACCGCCGCTGATGTAGACGTAATCCGAGATGGCCAGGGTGGCGCGATCGATCCGCACCCCCAGAACCTCACCGCGTGTCGCATCCGTGCTCACCTGCACGGTTTGTCCCGCGCCCGCCGCCACGGCGGTGTTGTTCAGCGCCATCACCCCGAGGGTGCTGCCGGTCACGCTGTTCATCTCCAGCGAAATGCCCTGCGCCGCCAAGGTGAAACCATCGATGCCCAGGAAAGCCACGCCGTCGGCGGTGGCCGACAGGGCCATCCAGGACGCACCGACAGCATCAGGGCTGTCGAACAGCACCAGACCCAGATCGACCCCGGTCAACTCCAGGCCCAATCGGTCCTCGCTGTCGCCATCGATGCCCGCAAAGGCACGACCGTCCGTGACGCCAATGGACAGCATGCGGCCGTCCACGGTGCTGCCATCGGCCATGGTGACGCTGGCATCCGCCTGCGTGATGCCGAAATCGCCCGAGATCTGCAGGAAGCCAAAAACGTCGATGACCAACCCGCCCGTCAGCTGCGTGAACTCGCCGTCGGCGCCGTCCATCTCCAGCACCAGGCTGGATTCGGGTCCGGTGAGGATCTCCAGTTCGGTGTTGCGCGCATCGGCCGCATCCGCGCTGTCTGCTGTCAGGCTGTAGTCCACCACCGAGCCGTCCGCCGCCTGGCGGTTGACTTGCAGGGCCAGTGTGTTGACTTCGATCGTCAGGCCGTCGACGCCGTCGAAGCTGGCGCTGTCGATGGTCGCTTGCGCGCTGGTCCAGCTGCGCGGCGTGACCGCCGGCTGGCCCGCCGCCGGTGCCGGCACCTGTTCGGTCATGAGCGCCAGACCCAGGCCCATGCCAGAGAGGTTCAGGCCCACGTCGCCCGCGCCCACGAAGGCGCTCAGGTTGCTGCCGCCAATGAGCAGCATGTCCACGTCCACCAGGGTTTCGTTCTCTGGCGTGAGCGGGTCGTCTTCCACCCCGGCCAGGCTCACCTGGCCTTGTTTGCTCTCGATGCCGAAGTCGCCTTCGACCGCCACGAAACCAAACAGGTCCAGCGCCAGGCTGCCGGTCAGGCGCGTGAGCTGTCCGTCAGCGCCGTCCATCTCCAGCACCAGGCTGGATTCGGGTCCGGTGAGGATCTCCAGCTCGGTGTTGCGCGCATCGGCCGCATCCGCGCTGTCTGCTGTCAGGCCGTAGTCCACCACCGAGCCGTCCGCCGCCTGGCGGTTGACTTGCAGGGCCAGCGTGTTGACTTCGATCGTCAGGCCTTCGACCCCTTCGAAGCTGGCGCTGTCGATGGTCGCTTGCGCGCTGGTCCAGCTGCGCGCGGTCTGGGCCGGCTGGCCCGCCGCCGGTGCCGGCACCTGTTCGGTCATGAGCGCCAGACCCAGGCCCATGCCAGAGAGGTTCAGGCCCACGTCGCCCGCGCCCACGAAGGCGCTCAGGTTGCTGCCGCCAATGAGCAGCATGTCCACGTCCACCAGGGTTTCGTTCTCTGGCGTGAGCGGGTCGTCTTCCACCCCGGCCAGGCTCACCTGGCCTTGTTTGCTCTCGATGCCGAAGTCGCCTTCGACCGCCACGAAACCAAACAGGTCCAGCGCCAGGCTGCCGGTCAGGCGCGTGAGCTGTCCATCGGCGCCGTCCATGCCCAGTTCAACCGTCGTGTCGCTGCTGCCCGATCCAGCGGGAATGGACAAGGCTTGGGTGGCAAAGTCCACCAAGACGCCGTCGGCCGCCGCACGGTTGATCTCCAGGTTCAGGTTGGTGCCGCTCAGGCCCAGCCCTTCCACCCCGACCACCGAGACACTGTCGGCGCCGGCCTGCGCCGCGGTCCACTGGCGCGCCTGGGTGCCCGCAGGCTCCAGGCCCGTCAGGCGTTCGGTCATGACGGCGTAGCCGAAATTCACACCGCTCAGCGCCAGGCCGGTGGCGCCATCGGCCAGTTCGTCGCTGTCGTTGTAGGCACCGCCCGTGCCGACGAAGGCCCGCAGGTTGCTGCCCCCGAAGGTCAGCGCATCCACGGTGAGCTGGCTGGCGGGACGGGTCACAAGGCCTTCGCTGTCGCGCTGCTCGTCGGCCAGGGTCACCTGCTGCTGGCTGAGCTTGATGGCCAGTTCGCCTTTGACCAGGGCGAAACCGTACAGGTCAACTTCCAGGTTGCCTCGGGCTTCGGTCACTTCACCTTCCGCGCCGTCCAGGCTGAGGGTGAAGCCATCAGCGCCGTCAGCCACCGTCAGTTCGGTCGCACCGTCGCTGTAGTCCACCACCAGGGTGCGCTGCGGTTGGGCTGGGGTGACGTTGGTGTGCCCCAGTTCGATCGTGGACAGCGCCACGTCGAAACTGGGTGCGGATTCTTCAATCACCAGGGCAGCGACATCCGCGCCTGCAAGGCTGCCGCCAAAGGCCACCTGCCATTCGCGACCGTTGTAGAACTGCAGTTCGGCGCTGGCGCCGGCCATGCCTTGCAGGGCCTGATCGAGGCTGGCCTGCACGTCGGCCTGCGACATGCTGGTGTTCAATTCACCGGTGGTGACGGTCTGACCCGCGTGGGTCAACGACACGGTGTAGGTCACGTCGCTGTAGGGCGAGTCGAGCTGCACGCGTTGCACCTCGCCGCTGGCCGCACGGCCTTGAGCGATGTTGCTGGGCTTGACGAAGGCCAGGCTCAGGTTGCGATCCGTGTCGGTGCTGCTGCCGAAATGGCTGCGCAGGTCGGCCACGTCGGTCAAGGCCAGATCACCCACCATGGTCAGCAAGAAGGCGGCGCTGTTGTCGGCACTTTGGCTGGTGTCCTGGGTCACCTGCACGTTGCCGGCCCCCAGCAGCGCGTCCACGGCGGCCTGCACATTCGCCAGCAGCACAGCGGCTTGCTGGTCGTACGCAATCGCCGGGCTGTACACCCGCTCGCCGTCGCGCAGCAACGACAGCTGGAAATTGCCCTCGGGCAAGGTGCTGTCGGTCGCCAGGCTCTGCACCTGCAGGGCCTTGACGGCCTGGCCCGCCAGATCACCGGCAAAGCTGATGCGGTAAGCGTCGGTGCCGTCGGCCGTGACGTTGATGGTGCCCAGATCGCCCAGGCGGCTGTTGTCGCCGGCCACCGCTGCACGCAGCGCGGCTTGAACGTCGGCCGCCGAAGCCCCCAGGGCCAGGGTGGCGGTCTGGTAGGTCTGCCCCCCGTGCTCCAGGCTCAGGGCCCATGTGCCGGTGGTGTCCCCATCGCGGTCAACGGCCAGGCGCTGCACGGCGGCCACGGCGGCAGCGCCGTTGGCCAACAGGCGCGGATCCAGGTCGGTGCTGACCACGCCCACGCCACGGTCGGCGATGTCGGTGGCCGCCAGTGCGCCGACGAAGCTCACCAGATAGCGCTCGGCGCCCACCGCGCCACTGTCGAGCTGCACGGCAATATTGCTGACATCGGTGTTCAGCAATTCGGCGTAGGCCGAGCGGATGTTGCTGAGGTTCTGTGCGGTGTTGCCCACCACAAAGGTGCGCGTCACGCCGCTTGCCAGGCTGCTGCTGCCGTCGGCCTGCAAGGCCACGGGCTGCAGATTCTGGCCGGCCAGCGAGCCGCCCACCGACAGGTAGAAGGTGTCGGCATCGGTCGCCCCGTCGGCCCCCTTGACCACCTCAAACCGGGCCCCGGCGATGACGCCAAAAGCGCTTTGCACCGCCGCCTGGATGGTGGATGCCTGGGCATCCCCGGCGATCAGCCCGGTCTGGTAGGTGGTGCCTGCGTGTGTCAGGCTCAAGCGGTAGCCATGGGTCAGGGCGTCGTCGCCCAACACCACCCACTGCTCTTGCTGCTGGGTGGCAATGCCCGCGTCCACGCTGCGCAGTTCGGCGCTGGCGTTCACCAGGGTTGAGCCGCCCAGGCTGATCTGCGGCTGCGGACTGTTGGCCAGGTTGCGGGTGAAGCTGATGTCCAGCCCCGTTTGCTGGCCACTGGACTGCGCTGCGTTGAAGCTGACCTTGACGTTGCCAGAGCCGATGTTGCCCAGGCTGGCCAACGCGGTCTGCACCCGCTTGGCCAACACCTCGCCGTCGCTGCTGTACGTGATGTTGTTGGTGGTCAGGCCACCAAAACTGAGCTTGAACTGGCCGCTGGCCGCTTGCGCCTGCGGGTTCAGGTTGACCGACAGCTCGGCCAGGTCTTGTGCGGCCAGGCCGTCGGTGAAGGTGATGGTGTAGCTGCCCGCCGTGCTGCTGGTGACGGCCACCGTGCGGTCGCCGCCCATCGCGGCGTTCAAGGCGTAGCGCACCGTGGCGGCATTGGCGCCAAATTCGATGCCGGTGGTGGTGTAGGTCTGGCCACCATGGTTCAAGCTCAAAGTGAAGCTGCCCGCACCCACGCGCTCAATGCGGACCTGCTGCACCTCGTTTTGACCACCCGATCCCTGCCGGGTGTTGACGTTCTTGAAGCTGCCCGCTTCGCTCTGCATGCCGATGGCTTTGACGTTCACGCCCGCCAGCGCGCCGACAAATTCCACCAGGTAGCGGTTGCCGGTGCCGGTGTAGCTGGTGTCGCGCACCACCTGAATGTCGTTGACGCCGACGGTCCGGCCGTCCAACCCGTTGAGCAGCGCGGCATAGGCGGCTTTGAGGTTGGTGATGGTCTCGGCCGGGTCTTCGGCGTTGTTGAACTTGGGCACCACCGGCAAGACCGGCTGGTCTTGAAAGTACAGCTTGAAGCCCTGCGAGCCGAACTGCTTGGTGAAGGTGACGCTGTAGGCTTCGTTTTGGCCAGCGGCGCTGCCGTTCTGCACGGTGCTCACCTGGGCACTGGCGGTGCTGTTGGTGGCTTGCGTGTCGGCCAGCACCGTCAGGCGCTGCACCGCGCTCTGGCCGGCGATCGCTTGTTCCGTGACGGCAACGCTGCCGTCGGTGACGAAGTAGACGTTGTAGGTGCCCCCGACGGTGGGCGTGTTGAAGCTCAGCGCCAGGGATTCGTTGACCCCCGCCTGACCGGCCACCACGGTGGTCACGGTGGCGCTGGCGGGTGTGGGCGTGGCACGCAGCGCTTCGATGTTGAGGCGCTTGATCTCGTCCTGCCCTGCGTCGGCCGGGGTGCTTTCGTCCACCGTGACGGTGACGGCCGCCGCGGCCGACTGCACGGTGATGCCGCTGACCGCGGTGCCCGCCAGGGTGCCGATGAATTCGATCTCAAACCCATCGTCGCGGTTGCCGGTCACGCGCACGTTGCCCGCGCCCACGCTGGCCAGGCTGCCCATGGCCGCCGTCAGGGCCAGCAGCAGCTCCGCATTGGTCAGGTCCGCGCTCACCGCCACTTCGGCGGTGTCGCTGCCGTCACCAAACACCAGGGTTCCCAGGAAGCCCAGGGGGATGGACAAGCCCAGGCGGGTGTTGGTCTGTTCGGTCTGCTCGGCTTCCGCGGCCAGGGTGATGCCGCGGTTGACGTTGACCAGCAGGTCCTGCACGCGCAGCGTCAGCCCATCAATGCCTTGCACGGCCGCGCTGGCGGCGGTGGCTTGCAGGGTGACAAAGTTGCGCTCGGGATGGTCGGGGTCGCTGATCAGGGCCAGACCAAAGTTGACATCGCCCAGGCTCAAGCCAACGGGGGTATCGCCACCCGCGCCGATGCCGGCAAACGCCTGCACTTCGCTGGCACCGATGGTGACCAGCTGCGCCGATTCGATCTCGCTGCCATCCGACAGCGTGACCGACTGGCTGCGCTGCTCCAGCGCGAATCCGCCTTCAACGCTGAAGAAGCCGAACAGATCCAGCTCCAGCTGAGTCGAGGCCTTGATGACCTCGCCCTCGGCACCCGACAAGTCCAGGCGCAGGCTGGTTTCGCGGCTGGTGGCGATCAGCAGGTCGGTCTTGCCGACGCGGTAGTCCACCACGGCATCGCCCACACGGGAGGCCTGGTTGATGGCCAGCGCGATGTCGGTGCCGCGGGCGGTCATGCCCTCGATACCTTCAAACGCCAGGCTGCTGGCCGTGGCTTGCAGCGTGGTCCAGCTGCGCGACGGGTCGGCTTGGCTGGCCAGCAGGGCCAGGCCAAATTCGGCGCCGCTCAGGCTCAGGCCCACCGCGTCATCGGTGCCGCCGTTGACGCCCACAAAGGCGTCGATGTTGCTGCCGCCGACCAGCAGGGCATCGGCCATGACGGTGCTGTTGTCCGAGAGCACCAGGCTGCGGCTGGCGCTTTCGAAGCTGAAGAAACCGCTCAGGCTGGCAAAGCCGAACACGCCCATGTCCACCTGACCGGAGGCGCGCACCAGCTCGCCCAGGGCGCCATCGCTGTCCAGCGATACGCTGGCACCCGCCGCCCCGGCGGCCACGGCCAGCTGCTGGCCAGAAAAGTCCACCACGCTGTCGGGCGCTGCGCCCACACCCGCCTGGCCCTGGTTGATCTCGATCTGCAGGTCGGTGCCACTGGCGGTGATGCCGTCGATACCGACAAAGGCAATCTGCTCGGCCTGGGCCTTCAAGCTGGAGAACTGGCGGGCGTTGGCGCCAGCCGCCACCTGCTCGTCACTCAGCTGTTCGGTCATCAGGGCCAGGCCCAGGTCCACGCCTTGCAGCGCCAGACCGATGCGGTCAGCCGACCCACCGTTGATGCCCACGAAGGCATCGACAGCCGTGGCGCCAATGGTCAGCAGGTCCACCGACAGTTCGGTGGGTGCTTGAGCCAGGGCCGGGTCTTCAGATACGACGCCGTCGTTCAACACCACGTGCGCGGTGCGCCGTTCGATGGCAAAGCCGCCAGAGGCCTGGAGGAAACCAAAGGCGTCCAGGCTGAGCTGGCCAGTGGCGCGCAGCAGTTCGCCATCGATCCCGTCCAGGCTCAAATCGAGCGCGCTGTCCGGGCCGGTGGGCACGCTGACGACGGTCTTGCGCACGCTGTCGGGGTCATTGGCATCGGTCAGGGCGTAGTCCACCACCGGGCCACCGACCACAGAGCTGCGGTTGATGGCCAGGGCCAGATCGCTGCCTTGCAGCGTCAAGCCCTCGACACCCACCAGTGCGGCGCTGTCCGCGGCGGCTTGCAGCGTGGTCCAGCTGCGGGCGGGGTTGCTGCTGTCGCTCATCAGCGCCAGCGCAAAGTCCACCGAGCCCAGTTGCAGGCCCAGGGCGTCACTTTCGCCGCCGTTCAATCCGGCAAAGGCGTTCAGGCCGGTGCCCCCCACCACGAGCAAGCCCACGTCGGCATCGGTGCCGTCGGACAGGCGCACGGTGCGGCTCGCATCGGCCATTTCAAAGGCCAGTTCACCTTCGAGCTGCACAAAACCAAACAGGTCGATCGCGACAAAACCCGCCGCTTGCAGCAGCCCACCCTGGGCGCCGTCCAGGCTCAGGGCGAGTGTGCTGGCCGGACCGGTGCTCACCACGAGATCCGTGGCACCGTCGCTGTAGTCGACCACCGTGCCGTCCGCCGCGGTGCGGTTGATGGCCAGTTCCAGGTTGTGCACCGACAGACGCAGTCCGTCCATGCCCACAAATGCCGCCTCGCCCACCTCGGCTTGCAGGCTGGTCCAGCGGCGCGCGGTGGCGCCGTCGGTGATTTGCTGGGGCGTCAGACGTTCAGACTGAAGCGCCAGGGCGAAGTCCACGCCGTCCAGCACCAGGCCCGTGGCGTTGGCCTGACCGCCGCCCACGCCCGCAAAGGCGCTCAGGCCATTGCCACCCACCAGCAGCTGCGACACCGCCACAGCGGTCTGCGATTCGTCGGTGTCTGCTGTGCCGGGCAGGTCGGCCAGCGTCACGCTGCCGTCGCGCCGCTCGATGGCGAAAGCGCCCGAGACCTGCAGGAACCCGAAGGCGTCCAGTGCCAGTTCACCGCTGGCGCGGGTCAGTTCGCCTTGGGCGGCGTCCAGCGTCAAGGTGGTGCTGCCGACCTCGCCCGCGCTGGCGGTGGTGACCGCCAGCGACTGGGCCGCGTAGTCCACCAGGCTGCCGTCGGCGGCGGCGCGGTTGATGTCCAGCGCCAGGTTGCGCCCGGCCAGTTCCAGGCCCTCGACGCCGACCAACGCGGCTTGCCCTGCGCTGGCCTGCAGGCTGGTCCACTGGCGTGCTGTGCCGCTGTCCACCTGCTCGTTGGCTAACACCAGGGCCAGATCCAAACCGGTCAGCGACAGACCCACCGCCGCCGCTGTGCCGCCGTTGACGCCCGCAAAGCCGTTCAGGTCTTGCGCGCCCAGGGTGAGCAGATCCACCGCCACCTGCTGGCCATCGTCCAGGCGCAATTCGGCCTGGCGCTTTTCCAGCGCCAGGCTGCCGGCAAATTGCACAAAGCCGAAGGCATCGATTTCGAAGTCACCGCTGGCGCGCAGCGATTCACCGTCCGCACCATCGATGGACAGGGTTTGCGCGTCGGCCCCCACGCCCACCGTGATCGGTGTGAGCAGGGTGTTGAGCACGGCGTCCTGTGGCTCCTGCGCCTGGTTGATGACCAGGTTGACGTTGGCGGCGCTGAGCGTCAGGCCATCCACGCCGTTGAAGTCGGCCGTGGCCACGCTGGCTTGCAAGGCCGTCCAGCGGCGCTGGGTGTTGTCTTTGTCGCTGACCAACGCCAGCGCGAAATCCACACCGCTCAGGCTCAGACCCTGCGCGCTGGCGGTGCCCGCCCCCACACCGGCAAAGGCGCTGGCGTCGGTAGCGCCCAGCGTCAGCACGGCGGCCTGCACCAGCGAGCCATCGGCCAGCTGCAGTTCCTGGTCGGCACGCTCGAACGAGAAGGTGCCCTGCGTGGTGAAGAAGCCGAACAGGTCGATGGCCAGCTCACCGCTGGCGCGCAACAGCGTGCCCTGGGCCCCGTCCATGTCCAGCGCCTGGCTGCTGCTGGCACCGGTGGGCACGCTCAGGCTGGTTGCGCCAGCGCCGTAGTCCACCACGGCGTCGTTCGCATGGGCCGCGGTGTTCAGGTCCACGCGGAGTGCGCTGCCGCTGAGGGTGACGCCGTCGATGCCGGTCATGGCCACGCTGTCGGCGCTGGCCTGCAGGCTGGTCCAGCGGCGGCTGCTGTCGCCCTGGGCGCCCATCAGCGCCAGGCCGAACGACACACCGCTCAACTGCAAGCCCAGGCCGCCCGCCACGCCGACCTGGGCGCTCAGGTTGTGTCCGCCCAGGGTGAACAGGTCCACCAACAAACCGTCCGCGGCCTCGTCGACCGCGGTGCCCTGGGTGTCCGCCGCCAGCTGGACGGTGGTGGTGGACGCCAGCAAGGCCAAGTCGCCGCTGACGCTGAAGAAGTCGCTCACCACCAGGTTGGCATCGCTCAGCGCCACGGCCTGTCGGCCCGCTTCCAGCGCGGCAAAGGTGTGGGCCATGCCGGCCACCACGATGGAACGGCCGGTGGCGTCCGCCGCCGTGGTGTTCCACTGCACGCTGACCGCCGAGGCGGACAGCTGCACGGCGTCGCCCAGGGCCAGGTCGGCAGCGCCGCTGGCCTGCAGCACGATGCCGCCGGCGCTCACGTCGTCACTGATGACCAGGGCCACCTGTGCGTCGGACACGCCGGCGCGCATGTCGCCCGCGCGCACCGAAGCACTCGCCGCATGGGCCCACACCTGCAATTCGCCGGTGGCGGCATCGCGTTCAAATGCGAAGTCGCCGGCCAAGGCCAGGGCGTCGCCCAAACGGGCTTGCAGACCGGTGATGTTGAGCACGGGGTCGCCCAACGCGCTCATGGCCGACAAGGTGTGGGCATAGGCGCCCGCCTGCAGCACTTGCTCTGCCTGCGCCACGCCCGTGGTGTTCAGCCGCAACAGGGCGTTGCTGGCGCTGACCGAAGCGAAGCCACCACCGTTCAGATACAGGGCGCCGCTGGCTTCCAGCAAGAAGCTGTCATCCGCGTTGAGCACCAGGCCGAAACTGCCGTTGTTCACACCGGCGCTGACACCCCCGGCACTGAAGCGGGCCTCGATGCCTTCACCCGCCACCACCAGGCGCTGGGCCGTCGAGGCAAATCCCATCGTGCCCGACAAGGACACCAGGCCGCCCACTTCCAGCGCAGCGGTGCCCGAGAGGGCGGCATGCTGGTCGGCGTCGCTGTCGTCGAAAACGACACTGCGGGTGCCCACGTTGACCGTGCGCGCAGCGGCGGACAGGTCGAGCATGGCCGTATTGGATGCCCCCAGGGCCAGTGCAAAGTCCAGCGACAAGTCGGTGGCGGTGAGCGACACATCGGCGCCACCCAACAAGGAAAGCCCCCCCACCTGACCTTCGGCCCAGATCCAGCCGAGGTCGCGCAAGGGGTCGTCGCTGCGCATGAACAGCACCGCCACATCGGCGTCGGTGGCCGCGATGCCCAAAGCGCTGGGGTCATCCGCGTCCAGCCCCAGGTAGCCGCTGGCGTTCTCAAAACCCATGCTGAACACATCGACGTACTCACCGTCGATCAGCACGTGGTCGGTAAAGCCAATGGTGGTGGTGCCGCTCAGGCCCAGGCCCTGGCCGAGTGCAAGATCACCGTTGAAGCTGAAACTCGTGTTGTTCTGGAAATAGCCGTAGTTCAGCCACAGACCGACACGGTCTTCCAACGCAGCGTCGTCTGCCACGACGCTGGACGACACCGCACCCAGGAGGTAGCTGAGGCTTTCGTCCAGCACATGGGCTTTGAGGTTGATCGCATGGGCTTCCAGCTGCACCTCAAAGAACACACCCGCACCGGCGTCGATCAGGCCCAGGCCTTCGTCGAATGCACCGCTGTAGCTGCCGAAATTCAAGACATTGAAGATTTGCCCATCCTTCGGGCGAAAGCTTCCAATCAAATCAACCTGCAGGGTTCCGTCCAGCGAGGCCAGGTTGGTGACATTGATCTGGTCGTAAAAACCGCTGCCCGTGCCAGCCGTTTCACCCCCAATTTCAACCAGCGTGGTGGCGCTGTCGGTGAGCGTCAGGTTGTCAACGTTTTGCACACCCGGCGAATAACCGGGACTGAGCAGACCTTCCACCGTGAGGGTGCCGCCAAAGCTGCCGCTGCCCTTGAGCACGGCGTCAGACGACAGCCACAGGTCGCCCGAACCGTTCAAGCTGCCCAGCTGGGCCAGGTCGTATGTGCCCGATTGCAACCAATTGGCGGTTGCGCGGGTCTCCAGAAGCGGATCAACCGGCTGGGTCGCGGGCAGCGACAACGCCCAAGACTGGAGGTTGGCGTCCTGTTGCTCATCAGCGGCTGCGATGGGCTCGCCAAAGGTTCGAACCGAAGCGTCTTCAACGCCGCTTTCGAGTTGCAAGCCGGTGATCGCGGTGCCGGAATAAATGGACGCATCTGTGGCGTTGAACACGGTGACCTGGGTCGCCGTGGGCTGCTCCTGAAGGGTCAAAGCAGACGCGCTGCCCTCACCCGGAGCCATCGACACCAGCCCATTGAGCACCGGCGATGCGAGCACGCCCACCGACTGGCCATAGGACTGCTGGAATGAACCCTGCAAAACGTCGGCAGACGAAAACGCGCTGGTCCCGGTGGCCGACTGCGCCGCCTCGTTCAGCCGGTCCTGCATGGCCCGGTCTTCGGGCAGGAAAAATGTTTTCAGCGGCGCCAGCAGCGGGTCTGCCGACAGCAGCACCCTGGGCTCCAACGCCTCCACGCGGTAGGCGTCACGAATGCGCGCCACCTCGGCCCGAAGCCCCCCATTGGGACCACCTCTGACCGACTGACCAGGCGAGTGTTTGCTACGACCACGCATGGCATTGCGGGGACGATTCCAAGTCGGCCAGAACGGTTTCATACAAGTGACTTTTCTGAGGGGCGAAAAACAAATCGCCACACCGGCAGGGCGCGGTGTGGCATCAGGTCATGGACGGCTTACGAAGCCTCGGCCATCGCCGCCAGGCGATCGTCCTTCAGCATGATCAGGCGTTCGATTTGCGCGAGCGAGACCAGGTGGGCGTAAATGGCGGGCAAATAACGCTTCTCTCGCAGTTCAACGAAACCTTCGGTGGACAGCGAGTTCAGACGTTCTTCGTTGAGCACGTAGCAGCCGTTGATGTTTTTGATTTTGTCGGCTTGACGAACGCGCATGTTCAGCGGCGTGAACATGTTGTGGCTGGCCAGGTTTTTGCAGAATTCGCGCGTGAAGACGTCCATTTGCTGCAGTTCGCCCAGGTAGCGCTTGACGTTTTCCAGCGGCTCGGCAGGTTCACCCTTGTCGTCAAACAAGGCGACGCCCTCGGTGTCGCTGATCAGCTCGCTGCCTTCATCGATACAGACCGTGAATTTGCCCTCTTCCCCGGAACTGGCCAGGGCAAACGGGTAGCGGCGGATGATGGCGGGGACGTAGGAGGCCTGCCATTTGCCGTCTTCGCCCACAAACAGGTTCTCACCTGCATCCAATCCCATCAGCACCACCGGGCGGAAGCTGTCTTCCTTCTTGTCTTCCAAGAACACCACGGGGTAGATGGACGCCGCACGAGCGAACTCGTGAACCATGATGGAAGCGATATGAAACTCAGAGGCAAAGCCGAAGCCCTGAACCTGACGAACTTTTTTGTTGGCGTGGCGAGCCTTGTTCACTGGCACTAGGTTTTTATACATGGTCGGACCCTTTTTTGGATAAGAACTAAAACAAAACCATTAACATTTTGAAACGCGAAACTGGGAAAATCGCTCCTGCAACATACCATGAAAAAACCCCGATAAATCAAGGGTTTGCGAGCTTCAATGAACAGAAAATCGATAAAACTACCGTCGCTGCGAGCCCCATCACGCTCTGCATCCGGGGATTGACGTTTCCAGTTGTTTGATGCCTCCGGGCTCTTATCCAGCCGTCTGTGGCAACCGTTCTCAGGGCGATGGTCTTTTGATCACCACACCCTTTTCGGCAAAAAAGCGGCGGATTCCAACCTTCATGCAAGCGGCGCCATGGTCTCGGACATTTCGTCTGGAAGCCGCCACCTGGCGGGTGTGCGGGTCACGCCCATTGGAGGCAACGCGCGCAAGGCGGTCGTGTGTGGCGCAAGCCTCCCGCACCACATTGAACTTGCCGCGGTGCGGCGCCACACGAAGCTGCGCCGCATCGGCAATGCCGTCTGGGCTGGATCCGGCCAGTCCTCTGAACAGATCGACCCGTGGGATAGGGACGAAAGTCCGGCGGCCCTGGATAGAAGAACGGCGAAAAGCAGCCGCACAAACAAGGATCGGGGATCGTCTGGGTGTCTGTTGACCGATCCGGTGCACGGCCCATTCCATTTCACAAGCGGATCGGAAGAGCTTGCGCCCCCATGCTCGGGACCTCCCAGCGGCATACACTGGCTCGCCCACAGCCCTTAACGAGTCGTCGATAGCCATGCGCGTTGTTCGCCTGACCCACTGGAAAGCGTTTGTCGAGGAAACTGAGCGCCTGAACGGGTGGGCATTCCGGGGCGAGATCTCGGCCAACTGGCCGTTGATGACATCGTTGGCCCGGCGCCTGCTGGCTTACTGCCCTGACCGCAGTCTCTGGCCCCTGCGCGAAATGCGGGCGTTGCGCATCTTTCGACGCAAAGCACACAACTACCTGCGCGACGAGCACCCTCTGCGAGACGATCTGCGCAGCCTGTCCCTGATGCAACATCATGGTGCGCCGACCCGCCTGCTCGACTTTTCCAAATCGCCCTATGTGGCCGCCTTTTTTGCGCTGGAGCAGGCCTCCTCGGACGCGGCGGTGTACGCACTGAACACGCCCCGGCTGTGGTCGACCGCGCCGCAATCGACCCCCCATCTGACGCGCGACGTCATCGATCCCCGAATCGACGGCCACTTTGAGCGTTATTTCTGGCCCAACGTGAACCCCGTGATCTGGTTCGGCGAGCCCGCCGAGATGGACCGCCGCCTGGTGGCGCAGTCGGGCCTGTTTGTGGTGCCGGGACGCATCGACCTGCCCCTCGAACAACTGCTGGACAGTTACGACCCCCACACCGAGCTGCTGACCAAGTATGTGCTGCCCATCGAAATGCGGCACGAAGCCTTGGCGGCGCTGTACCGCATGAACGTGACCTACGCCTCGCTGTTTCCCGATCTGGAGGGGCTCGCCCGGGCCAGCGGCTACGAACTGGAAATGGTGTGGGACCGGCTGATCGAAGACTACCAACACCGCCCGGCGGGCGAAGACGCGGCGCCACGCTGACGTTGCGCCCCGGCGCCCCGAGCGGGCTCACGTCCGCGCTGACCTGAGCCCACGCATATCCCTGTAGATTGGTCGGGTATGGGCCCGATCCCGTGATTGGGTTTACGATTGATTCCGTAATGAATCATCGTTTCTTCTATAAAACGAATCATGCCGGCCACACCCCAAACATCTCCTGATACCCCCGCGATCGAGTTCATCGGGGTGGACAAACGTTTTCCGGGTCGCAACGGGGCACCCGATGTGCTGGCGGCACGGAGCGTGAGCCTGTCCATCGCGCCGGGCGAGGTGGTGTCCATCATCGGCCCATCGGGCTGCGGCAAGAGCACCCTGCTGAACATGGGCGCCGGGCTGTCCAAGCCATCGGCCGGCACGGTCAAAGTGGGTGGAGAGGTGGTGTCCGGGCCGAACATGCACGTGGCGTTCATGTTGCAAAAAGACCTGCTGATGCCTTGGCGCACCATCGCCCAGAACGTCGAATTCGGGCTGGAGCTGCGCGGCGTCAAAGCGGCCGAACGGCGGGCCATTTCGACCCGCCTCCTGGCCCAGTGCCACCTCAAGGGCTTTGAAGCCCACTACCCCAACCAGCTCTCGGGCGGCATGCGCCAGCGCGCCGCCATGGCACGCACCCTGGCGGTGGACCCGCTGGTGCTGCTGATGGACGAACCGTTCTCGGCCCTGGATGCGCAGACCAAGATGATCCTGCAGCAGGACCTGGCCCGCACCGTCCAAGAGCACGGCAAGACGGTGCTGTTCATCACGCACGACCTGGCCGAAGGCGTGGCGCTGTCCGACCGCATCCTGGTCATGAGCGAGCGCCCCGGCACCATCGTCGAAGAGATCGTGGTGGACATCCCCGGCCGCGACAACCCCATGCAGCGACGCAAGCACCACGACGTCGGTGACTACGTGGCCCGCCTGATGGACCTGCTCAAGCTCGACGCCAACGCCAACGTGCACTGACCGCGCGCCCCCCCCCTTTCCCACCGCTTCTCACGACAACTCCGGAGACGACCATGAAGCTTTCGAAAACCCTCGCCGGCACCCGCCGCACCTGCCTGGCCTTGCTGGCCGCCACCGCCCTGGCCGCGCCGCTGGCGGCGCAGGCGCAGCTGCGCGAGGTGACCTACCTGCTGCCCGCCCCCGGCACGCTGCCGGCCTTCGGCCCGTGGATGCTGGCGCAGGCCAAGGGCTACTACGAGCAGGAGGGGCTGAAGGTGAATTTCGTCACCGCGCGCGGCGGCGTGGACGTGGCCAAGCAGATCGGCGCCGGCAACGCGGTCATCGGCGGCGCCATCGGCGACACCCCCATCATCGCGCGCGCCCAGGGCATCCCGGTCAAGGCGGTGGCGGTGCTGGGTTCGGGCTCGCTGACCCAGCTGGTCAGCCACAAGGACGAACGCATCGAAAGCCCGCGCGAGCTCAAGGGCAAGACGGTCACCGTGCTGGCCTACACCGACACCACCTACTACGCGCTGCTGGGCATGCTCAGCAAGGTCGGCCTGACCAAGAACGACGTGAACATCCAGGCCGCCGGCCCGGCGGGCGTGTGGCAGCAGTTCGCCGCCAAGAAGGCCACGGCCATGGCCGGCGTGCCGGACTGGACCGTCAGCGCCATGGACGCCGGCGCACAGGTGGACATCCTGCCGGCCGACATCTATTTCAAGAGCATGGCGCAGGCCATCCTGACCTCGGACGAGGTGATCCAGAAAGACCCGCAGCTGGTCCAGAAGCTGGTGCGCGCCACGCTCAGGGGCATGAAAGACATCATGGCCGACCCCAAGGCCGCGACCGCCGCCTATGTGAACCATGTGCCGGCGCACAAGGGCAAGGAGGCCAGCATCCTGAAGGCCTTCGAGCTCTACAACAAATACGTCTACGCCGGCCAGAAGGTGCCCGGGATGATGGACGAAGCGCGCCTGGGCGAGCTGCAGAAGTTCTATGTGACCAATGGTGTGGTGCCCAAGGAGACGCCGCTCAAGGACCTCTACACCAACCAGTTCGTGGGCAAGTGAGCGGCCACGCTGCGTGACGAGACGGAGTCCTGACGTGCACAAAGAAAAACTGGTCACCGCCGCCTGGAGCTTCGGCGTTCTGGTGGTCTTCCTGGTCCTGTGGGAGTACGGCCCCGGCCTGGTCGGCATGCCCGAATTCGTGCTGCCGCCGCTGTCGGCCGTGGTGGCCGAGGGCGCGCGCATCTGGGAAGCCGAGCGCCTGCTCTGGCACGCCGGCATCACGGCCGCCGAGGTGGTGATCGGCTTCGTGCTCGGGTCCCTGCTGGGCGCGCTGATCGGCTACGCACTGGGCGTCTCGCCCCGTGTCGAAGCCGTGCTATCGCCCTACCTGCTGGCGCTGCAGATCGCACCCAAGGTGGCGTTTGCGCCGCTGTTCGTGATGTGGCTGGGCTACACCATGTACCCCAAGATCCTGGTGGCCGTGCTGATCGTGTTCTTCCCGGTGCTGATCAACGTGCTGTCGGCCATGCGCGCCATGGACGGCGACCTGACCAACCTCGCCCGCTCGTTCTCGGCCACCCGGTTCCAGATCTTCCACATGGTCGAGTTCCCGACCACCTTGCCGCCGCTGTTTTCGGGCCTGCGCATCGCCAGCACGCTGGCGGTGATCGGCGTGGTGGTGGGCGAACTGGTCGGCGGCAACATGGGGCTGGGCTACCTGCTCACGTTCTTCGAAGGCCAGGGCAACACGGCCGGCGTGTTCGTGGTCATCGGCGCGCTCACCGTGATCGGCATCGTGGCGTATTACGCCGTGGTGATCGCCGAAAAGCGCGTGCTGCACTACCTGCCCTCCGCACAACGCTGATGCCCATGACCCGAGAAATCCAACTGCAGGGCCGGCGCGTGCTGGTCACCGGCTCGGCCCGCGGGCTGGGCGAAAGCTTTGCCCGCGCCCTGGTGGCCGCCGGCGCGCGGGTGGTCATCAGCGATGTGCTGCACGAGCGCGGCCAGGCCCTGGCCACCGAGCTGGGCGCCGCCGCGCACTACGTGCCCATGGACCTGATGGACCCGGCCGCCATCCACGACGGTGTGGCCGCGGCAGCCGCCGCCCTGGGCGGGCTGGACGGTCTCATCAACAACGCGGCCATCACCAACTCGGGCGGCAAAGGCCTGGACGAGCTGACCGTGGACACCTGGGACCGCGTGATGGACGTGAACGTGCGCGGCACCTGGCTGGTGACCGCGGCCGCCCGCCCGCACCTGGCCGCCAGCGGCAGCGGGCGCGTGGTCAACATCGCGTCCGACACCGCACTGTGGGGCGCCCCGCGCCTGCTCGCCTACACGGCCAGCAAGGGTGCGGTGATCGCCATGACGCGTTCGCTGGCACGTGAATTGGGCGCAGACGGCACCACCGTCAACGCCATCGCCCCGGGCCTCACGCTGGTCGAGGCCACCGAATACATCCCGCAGGCCCGGCACGACCACTACCTGCAGGGGCGCGCCATCCAGCGTCCCCAGGTCCCCGATGACGTCAACGCCGCCGCGCTTTTCCTGCTCACGCGCAGCGCCGGCTTCGTCACCGGCCAGTTGCTGCCGGTCAACGGCGGCTTCGTCATGCACTGAACCATGAACACCCCCGCGCCGGGCTCCGCCCGTCACCCCCTCCAGCAGGCAGCACCAGCGGCCCGGCACAGCCGGCTCCGCGGTGTTGCGCGACCCGACACCGCACACACCCCGTCCCCAACACCCACCGAGAGGACCCCATGAACGCAACCGTTTCCACCCAGACCCTCGCCGCCAACGAGCCGCGGTTCAACGACCGCGGCCTGATGGACGCCAACATCCCGCCCGAGGCCGAGATCCAGGCCGGCATGGGGCCGCAGCCCGGCCAGAGCTTTGCCGAGTGGATGGAAACGCGCGTGGCGCGCAAGTCCACCCGCCGCTACGACTGGGACGCGCTGAAGTTCCAGGCCGACTTCGACCCGAAGTACCGCCGCGCCCAGATGCGCTACGTGGGCACCGGCGGCACCGGCGTGGCCACCGACGGCAACACCGTGCCCGCGGGCCATTTCACCTTCTCGACCATGGTGATCCCGGCCGGCAACATCGGCCCCTCGCACATCCACTACGACGTGGAAGAAATCTTCTTCGTCATGCGCGGCGCCATGAAGGTGATCTGTGAGAAAGACGGCCAGCGCTGGGAGGCCGTGGTCGGTGAACGCGACCTGATCTCCGTGCCGCCCGGGGTGTACCGCGAGGAACACAACGTCGGCGACGAAGACGCGCTGATGTGCGTGATGCTGGGTTCGCCCAAGCCGATCACACCGACCTACCCGCCGGATTCGCCGCTGGCCAAGATAAGGCGGTGAACACCCCCCTGCGCCGCTGCGCGGCTTCCCCCCTCTGTGGCGCGCCTTCGACGCTTCGAGGGGGGACGGCGCCAGTGGCCCGGCGAAGCCGGTTCCACGGCACCTCTGGACCCCATCCTTCTCACGTCGCCTCCCATCTTTTCCCATGACCCCTTCCGACCGCCTGTTGCAGCACCCCGTCCGGCTCGCCGAGCTGGGCGGTGGCGTGCGCGTGGCGTACCGCGAGGCCGGCCCGGCCGCGACGGTCACGCATGTGCTGCTGCACGGCATCGGCTCGGCGTCGGGCAGCTGGGTGTTCCAACTGGCGGCGGCGCAGGCCCACCCGGCCGTGCGGGTGCTGGCCTGGGACGCCCCAGGCTATGGCGACAGCACGCCGCTGGTCCCCGTGGCACCGGACGCGACGGACTACGCCACGCGCCTGTGGGCCTGGCTGGACGCGCTGGATGTGCGCACCCCCGTCACGCTGGTGGGCCACTCGCTGGGCGCGCTCATGGTGGCGCGGGCCGCCTTGCTGCGGCCGGGCCGTGTGCAGCGGCTGCTGCTGCTGGCGCCGGCCCGCGGGTACGGCCAGGCCCCGGCGGCCGAACGCGCCGAAAAGCTGGGCGGCCGGCTGGCCCTGCTGGCCCGGCTCGGCCCGCAAGGCATGGCCCAGGCGCGCGGCGCGGCCATGCTCTCGCCCGCTGCGCCCACCGCGCTGGTGGACGCCGTGCGCGAAACCATGGCACGCGTCCACGTGGGCGGCTACACCCAGGCCGCACGGCTGCTCGACCAGGGCGACCTGCTGGCCGACCTGCAACAGGTCAAGTGCCCGGTGCAGGTGGCCAGTGGCAGCGCCGACACCATCACCCCGCCCGCGGCCTGTCAGGCCGTGGCGCGCAGCGTCGGGCAAGATCGGCACGACCTGGGACCGGTCGGTCATGCCTGCCCGCTTGAAGCTGCGGACGCCGTCAACGCCTTGACGGGGCTGGTTCCCCTCCAACCCGCCGAGTGACCCCCATGAACGACAAAACCGTTTCCGCTGCGCCTGTTTCCGCCGACGACCGCTACACCGTCCCCGCCCTGCAGCGCGGGCTGCAACTGCTGATGCAATTCAGCCGCGACGACCGCGAGCTCGGAGGGGCCGAGCTCTCGCGCCGGCTCGACCTGCCACGGGCCTCGGTGTTCCGCATGCTCTACACGCTGGAGCAGGGGGGGTTCGTCGAGCGGGTGGGCGACAGCGGCAACTACAAGCTGGGCCTGGCCGTGCTGCGCCTGGGCTTCGAATACCTGGCCTCGATGGAGCTGACCGAACACGGACGCCCGGTGATCGAGGAGTTGCGCGACCGCTGCGGCTACTCGGCCCACCTGGTGGTGCGCGACGGGCGCGAAGTGGTGTTCATCGCCAAGGCCGCCGGACGCAACGCGATGTTTCATTCCATCCAGGTGGGCGCGCGCCTGCCGGCGCACGCCACGGTGCTGGGACGCATCCTGCTGGCCAACCTGGACCGCGCCAGCCTGCGCCAGCTCTACCCTGAAGACCCGCTGCCGGCCTACACCTCCCGCACGCCGACCACGCTGGACCAATTGCTGACCTTGATCGGGCAGCACCGCGTCGAGGGCCATGGCGTGAGCCAGGGCGGCTTCGAGACCGGCATTTCCACCATCGGCGCCCCTGTGTTCAACGACCGCAGCGAAGTGGTGGCGGCCGTCAGCATCGCCGTGCCGGCCCAGCGCGTGAATGACACCGAGCTGCCGGGTCTGGTCGAGCAGGTCCAGGCGGCCGCCGCCCAGCTCACCGAACGCATCAGCCATGTGCCCAGCCGGGGCGCATGGCCTTCCAAACCCCCGAACCAACGAGTCGCATGAGCACGTCTTCCACCCGCATCACCGTCGGCGAACTGGCCGCGCGCTTTCTGGAGGCCTGTGGCGTTCAGGCCGCCTTTGGCGTGATCTCCATCCACAACATGCCCATCCTGGACGCTTTCCACCGGCGCCAGAAGATCCGCTTTGTGTCGGCGCGTGGTGAGGCGGGCGCCTGCAACATGGCCGATGCCTACGCCCGCGTCAGCGGCACCTTGGGGGTGTGTGTCACCAGCACGGGCACCGGTTGCGGCAACGCCGCGGGTGCGCTGGTGGAAGCCATCACCGCAGGCACGCCCCTGCTGCATCTGACGGGCCAGATCGAATCGCCCTTCCTGGACCGCGACCTGGGCTTCATCCACGAGCACCCGGCGCAACTGGCCATGCTCAAGGCGGTGGGCAAGGACGCGTTGCGCATCCGCAACCCCGAGACCGCACTGGCCACCCTGCGCGAAGCGGTGCGTTTGGCCCAGACGCCGCCTTGCGGCCCGGTGAGTATCGAGATCCCGATCGACGTGCAGAAGATGCTGGTGGACCTGCCGGCCGACATCGCCCCGGTGGCGGTGCCGCCGGTGCAGCCAGACATGGCGTTGGTGGACGCGCTGGCCGAGCGCCTGCTCAAGGCCCGCCGCCCGCTGCTCTGGTTGGGCGGCGGCGCGCGCCACGCGAGCACGGCGGCGGCACGCTTCGTGAAGATGGGCTTCGCCATCGTCACCTCGGTTCAAGGGCGTGGCACGGTGCCGGAAGACCACCCCCAGACCCTGGGCAGCTACAACCTGCAAAAACCCGTCGAGCGTTTTTACGAAACGCTGGACGCGATGCTGGTGGTGGGATCGCGCCTGCGCAGCAACGAGACCCTGACCTATCAGCTGCACCTGCCGGCCACGCGTTACCGGATCGACGCCAACCCCCTCGCCGAAAACCGCGCCTACACCAGCGAACGGTTCATCCAGGGCGACGCGCAGCTCACGCTGAACGCCCTGGCCGATCGGCTGGAAGGCCGCATGCAGATCGACCCCGAGCTCGCACACGACGTGCAGCAGGCGCGGCGTGAGGCGGTCGCGCTGATCGATGGCGCGATCGGCCCCTACGTGAAGCTCAAGAACGCCTTGGGTGAAGTGGCGCGCAAGAACATCTGGTGGGTGCGCGACATCACCCTGTCCAACACCATGTGGGGCAACCGCGAACCGGCACTGGACCACCCCCGCGCCGGGGTGCACGCCCTGGGCGGCGGCATCGGCCAGGGCCTGGCCATGGGCATTGGCGCGGCGGTGGCCGACACGCAGCACGGGCTGGGCCGCAAGACCGTGGCGCTGTGCGGCGACGGCGGCTTCATGCTGAACGTGGGCGAACTGGCCTGCGCAGCGCAAGAGCAGGCCAATGTGCTGTTCATCGTCATGAACGACCAGCGCTACGGCGTGATCCGCAACATCCAGGACGACATCTACGGCAGCCGCCACTGCTACGTGGACCTGCACACGCCCGACTTCGCGCAGTTCTGCGCCTCCATGCAGGTGCCGCACTGGCGCCTGCGCGATCCGGACGCGACGGCGGCCACGCTGCGCGAGGCCATGGCGGTGCAAGGCCCCGCGGTGGTGGAAGTGGACATGAACGCCTGGGGCCCCTTCGCGGCCAAATTCGCCGGCCCCCCCAAGAAGTGACGCGACCACTGGAATGCCCCACATGCAGAACGTCACCCTGATCGGTTTTGGTGCGATTGGCCGCACCCTGTTTGCCCGCATGGCGGGTCACCCGGGCGTGCGGATCACACACGTCGTGGTGCCCGAGGGACACCGCGCGCAGGCCGAGCAGGTCTTGCAAGGCGCCGCTCTGGTCGTCGATGCCGTGCCGCACGGCACGCATCTGGTGCTGGAGTGTGCCGGTCACTCCGCGCTGACGGACCATGTGCTGCCGGCGCTGGAGCGTGGCATCGAATGCGCGGTGCTGTCGGTGGGCGCCCTGGCCGAACCCGGCCTGCCGGAGCGACTGGCCACTGCGGCCGCGCTCGGTGGCACCCAGGTGCACCTGCTTTCGGGCGCCATCGGCGGGGTGGACGCCCTGGCGGCCGCGCGCATCGCCGGACTGGACAGCGTGACCTACACCGGCCGCAAGCCGCCCGCCGGCTGGCGCGGCACGCCGGCCGAGCAGGTGACCGATCTGGACCGCATCCGTGAACCCACCGTGATCCTGGAAGGTTCGGCGCGCGAAGCGGCCCACCTCTATCCCAAGAACGCCAACGTGGCGGCCACCGTATCGCTCGCCGGTCTCGGCCTGGACGCCACCCGCGTGCGCCTGATCGCCGACCCGACCGTCACCGAGAACATCCACGAAATCGACGTGCGCGGCGCGTTCGGTGAAATGCAGATCACCATGCGGGGCAAGCCCCTGCCCGACAACCCCAAAACCTCGGCCCTGACGGTGCTGTCGGCGCTGCGCTTCCTGCAGAACCGCGGCGCCGCCGTGACCATCTGAGTCTGACCATGACCGAGTCACTGCAGAGCTACATCGGCGGCCGCTGGCGCGATGCGTCCGGCCCCGAATACACCACCGAATACCCGCACGACGGCAGCACCGTGGCGCGCCTGCACGCCGCCACCGCCGCCGACGTGGACGAAGCCGTGCTGGCGGCCGAGCAGGCACGGCGGCAACCCGCCTGGGCCGGGCTCAGGCACCACGAACGCGCCGGCATCCTGTACCGCGTGGCGCAGGGCATCCGCGAACGCGCCGAAGCGCTGGCGCAGCTGCAGCGGCTGGACAACGGCAAGCCCATCAAGGAATGCCGCGCGCTGGTGACCAGCGCCGCCGGCACCTTCCAGTTCTTCGGCGCCGCCGCCGAGACCTGGGAAGACACCGTCACGCCATCGCGCGGCGACTACCTGAGCCTGAGCGTGCACGAGCCGCTGGGTGTGGTGGGCGCCATCACCCCCTGGAACAGCCCCATCGCCAGCGAGGCGCAGAAGCTCGCGCCCGCCCTGGCCGCGGGTTGCGCGGTGGTGTTCAAGCCGGCCGAGATCACGCCCCGCATGGCCATCGAGCTGGCGAAGATTTGTCAGCAGGCCGGCGTGCCCGACGGCATCGTCAGCGTGCTGCCCGGCAAGGGCAGCGTGGTCGGCGACGCGCTGGTCAAGCACCCGCTGATCAAGCGCATCGCCTTCACCGGCGGCACCACCGTGGGCCTGGGCATCCAGCGCCTGGCGGCCGAGAAGCTCATGCCCACCTCGCTGGAACTGGGCGGCAAGTCGCCCACCATCGTCATGCCCGATGCCGACCTGGACCACGCCGTGGCCGGGGTGCTCTACGGCATCTTCAGTTCCTCGGGCGAGTCCTGCATCGCCGGATCGCGCGCCTTCGTGCACGTGAGCCTCTACGACGAATTCAAGCGCCGCCTGCTCGACGGCGTGAAACGCCTGCGCGTGGGCGACCCGGCCAGCGAAGACACGCAGATGGGCCCGCTGGTCAACCTCGGCCACCGCGCCAGCATCGAGCGCTACGTGCAACTGGGCCGCGACGAAGGCGGCACCGTGTTGTGCGGCGGCGAGCGCCCCCGCGGTGGCTTCTACGACGCCGGCAGCTACTACCTGCCGACCGTGTTCGAGGGCCTGCCCAACAGCGCCCGCATGTGCCAGGAAGAGATCTTCGGCCCGGTGCTGGCCCTGCTGCCCTGGCAGGACGAAGCCGACCTGATCGCCCAGTGCAACGACAACATGTTCGGCCTGGCCTCGGGCATCTGGACGCGCGACTTCAAGAACGCCTGGCGCATCGGCCGCGCGCTGCAGACCGGCACGGTCTGGGTCAACACCTACAAGCTGTTCTCCATCAGCACCCCCTTCAGCGGCGTGAAGATGAGCGGCTATGGCCAGGAGAAGGGCCGCCTGGGCATCCTCGAATACACCAGCCAGAAGAGCTTCTACATCGGCCTGAACGAACAGCCCATGCCCTGGGCCCTGTCCTGAGGAACGGATTCATGTTGGCACGACGCACTTTTTCGATCGCGGGGCTGACGGCGCTGATGCTGCTCAGCGCACCCGCGTGGGCACAGTCCGCGGCCGAGAAGGCGCTGGCCGCCGACCGCTTCACCCTGGTCGCGCCGTTCCCGCCCGGCGGACCGGTGGACACGCTGGCCCGCCTCGTGGCCGACGGCCTGGGCAAAAAGTACGGCCAGCCGGCGCTGGTGGAAAACCTGCCCGGCGCGGCCGGCAACATCGGCATGGAGAAGGTCAAACGCGCCCGGCCCGATGGCCACACGCTGCTGGTCATCCCGGCGGGCAACCTGACCATCAACCCCACGCTGATGCCCAAGTTCCCGTTCAACGTGGACCGGGACTTCGTGCCCGTCGCCATGCTGGCCAAGACGCCCAATGTGCTGGTGGCCTTCCCGGGCGCCGACCTCAAGACCGCGCAGGACGTGGTCAACGCCGCCCGGGCCAGACCCGACAGCCTGTCGTTCGCGTCGCCGGGCATCGGCAGCGGCCTGCATCTGGCGGGCGAACTGTTCAAGGCGCAGACCGGCACCGAGTTGCTGCACGTGCCCTACAAGGGCACCCCGCCAGCGATGAACGACGTGCTGGCCGGCACCGTTCCGCTGATGTTCAGCAACCTCCCGGCGGTGCTGCCACACATCAGAAGCGGGCGGCTGCGGGCCCTGGCCATCACCGACACCGTGCGGTCACCGGTGGCCCCCGAGATCCCGACGCTGGCCGAGCAGGGCGTGGCCGGCGTGGTGGTCACCTCCTGGTACGGCGTGCTGGCGCCCGCGGGCACCCCGGCCGATGTGGTGGAGCAACTCGCACGCGACGCGCAGGAGACCCTGGCGCAGCCGGCCGTGCGCGAACAGCTCAAGGCCCAGGGGCTGGCCGAATGGAACCTCAAGACCGGCGAGTTCGGCGCCCACATCCGCGCCGAAACGGCCGGCTGGGCCAAGGTCATCAAGGCCAAGGCCATCACCCTGGAATGACCGCATGAACCACGTCCACGACGCCAGCCCGGACCCCACGATTCTGCTGACCATCGTGCTCAAGCACCATGCGGGGCTGACGCTGGACGACGTGCAGGCGCGCCTGAAAGACAGTGGCTGGTGGGACCACTTTCCGGTCGAGGGCACGCGCGTCGTGTCCTGGACCGTGGCCATGGGCCTGGGGCAGATCGTCACACTGGAGGTGCCGCCGCACCGGCTGGGCGCGGTGAACCTGGAACTGGAGCGTTCGGCCTGGGGCGTGTTCCGGACCGAGGTCTACCCCACCTACGATTTCGTGCCGGTGCGCGAGCGCATCGTCGAGCGTGTGAAGGCCGGCGGGCAATGAACGCGACCGTGCCCCACCGCATCGCCTGCGCCGAGGCGCCCGATCTGCCGCACGCCCACTGGACCAACGGCTGGCGCTTCGGCAACGACGTGGTGCTCTCCGGCCAGACCGCCCACCCGGCCACGCAGCGCGCGGCCGATGCCGGCCAGCCCCTGGACGCCTGCGAACAGACGCTGGTGGTGCTGGGCCGGATCGAAGCGCTGTTGCGGGCCGCGGGCGGCCACCGGCACAACATCGTCAAAACCGTGGTCTACGTGACCGACATCGCCGACAAAGACGCGGTGGGCCGCGCCCGGCGCGCGTTCTTCGGCGATCACCTCCCCTGCTCCACCCTGGTCGCGGTCAGCGCCCTGGTGTTTCCCGAACTCAGGGTCGAGATCGACGCCTGGGCCCGTCTGGACGTGGACCTGCGCACGAGCACGAGCACGACATGACCCCCACCCGCTGCAGCACCCCACCCCCCGGGGGGCGACGCCCACCGTCTGGCCACACCAGACCGGCGGCGTCCGCCGAACCGGACATGTCATAGGCCGCCGATCGCGCGGCCACAAGGAAGACGAAGATGGATCTGGGCATCAAGGACAGGAAGGCGCTGGTCTGTGGCGCGAGCGCCGGACTCGGTCACGCCTGCGCCGCGGCGCTGGCGGCCGAGGGCGTGCACGTGGTCATCGTGGCGCGCACCGAAGCACCGCTGCTGGCGGCGGCGCAGCGCCTGCGGGCCCTGCCCGGCGCCGGACCGGTGGACAGCGTGGCCGCCGACGTGACCACCGCCGAAGGGCGCGCGCGCATCCTGGCCGCCCACCCGGACTTCGACATCGTCGTGACCAACGCGGGCGGACCGCCGCCGGGCGACTTCCGCCAGTGGGACCAGGCCACCTGGTACCGGGCCATCGACGCCAACATGCTCGCCCCCATCGAACTCATCAAGGCCACAGTGGACGGCATGATGGCGCGCGGCTGGGGCCGCATCGTCAACATCACGTCCAGCGCGGTGAAGTCGCCGGTCGACGGACTGGGCCTGTCCATCGGCGCCCGCAGCGGCCTGACGGGCTTCGTCGCCGGCCTGGCGCGCAGCACCGTGGCCCGGGGCGTGACCATCAACAACCTGCTGCCCGGCACCTTCGACACGGCGCGGCTGGCCGGCAATTTCGCGGCCCAGGCACAACGCGACGGCCACACGGTGGAACAGGTGCGCGCGGCACGCCTGGCCAAACACCCGGCACGCCGCTTCGGCACCCCCGACGAGCTGGGCCGCACCTGCGCGTTCCTGTGCAGCGCACACGCGGGCTACATCAACGCTCAGAACATCCTGCTCGACGGGGGTTCTTTTCCCGGCGTGTT
Source organism: Hydrogenophaga sp. (assembly GCF_031426985.1). Classification (GTDB taxonomy): domain Bacteria; phylum Pseudomonadota; class Gammaproteobacteria; order Burkholderiales; family Burkholderiaceae_C; genus Hydrogenophaga. Next base: position 60,257 of record NZ_JASJOY010000070.1, on the reverse strand, counting down.
CTGACCTTTCCGGAGATCCACATGACAGCACTCAAGATCGGTATCGCCGGCGGCGGCGTGGGCGGGCTGGCGGCGGCCATCGCCCTCAAGGCGCAAGGCCACGACGTCACGGTGTTCGAGCAGGCCAGGGGCTTCTCGCGCGTGGGCGCCGACATCAACCTCACGCCCAATGTCGTGCGTGCGATCGACGGGCTGGGGGCCGGCGCGGCGATCCGGCGTCTGGGGGCACAGCCCACCTTCCGCATCAGCCGCGACTGGGACACCGGGCAGGAAACCTCGCGCCTGGGCATGGCGGGCGAAGCCGAACGGCGTTACGGCGCACCGCAGGTCACCATCCACCGCGCCGACATCCTGGCCGCACTCGCCGCGCAATTCCCGCTCGAGCAGATCCGCTTCGCCCAACGGATCCAGACGCTGGCACAGAACGACCAGGGCGCGCAGCTGGTCTTTGAAGACGGCCACAGCGAAACCTTCGACGTGGTGGTGGGCGCCGACGGCATCCACTCGCGCGTGCGCACCGCGCTGTTCGGCGAGGAGTCGCCACGCTTCACCGGCGTGGTCTCGTTCCGTTCGGTGGTGCCCACCGAACGCGTGCGGCACGTGCCCGAGATCGAGGCCTTCACCAAGTGGTGGGGCCCGAACCCGCAGAGCCAGATCGTCACCTTCCCGCTCAACCAGGGCCGCGAGACCTTCATCTTCGCCACCACCGGACAGGACAGCTGGACCGAAGAGTCCTGGACCAGCGAAGGCGACGTGAACGAACTGCGCGGCTTCTACCAGGACTTCCACCCCGACGCCCGCGCCCTGCTGGCGGCCTGCGACAGCACGCTCAAGAGCGCACTGTACGAACGCGAGCCGCTGCCGCGGTGGTCGGTGGGCACGGTCACGCTGCTGGGCGACGCCTGCCACCCCATGCTGCCCTTCATGGCACAGGGTGCGGGCATGGCCATCGAAGACGCGGTGGTGCTGGGCCGTTGCCTGGCGGGCGTCGCCACCCGGTCCGCGGCCGTGCAAGCGCTCCAGACCTACGAGAACGCCCGCCGCGAGCGCACCGCGCAGATCCAGATCGGCTCCCGCGGCAACCAGTGGATGAAGACCCAGGGCAACGCCGACTGGGTCTACGGCTACGACGCCTGGCACGTGGACCTGCCCACGGCCTGATGTTCAAGGGCGGCCTGCACCACGCGCCGCTGACGCGGGTGCCCTTCATCTGGCGCGACCCGGCACGGCCTGGCGGCGGGCAGACCGTCGAGGCCCTGACCCAGACCACCGACATCGCGCTCACCGTGCTGGCGCGCGCCTGGCTGGCCAGCGCCGACAACAGCCCCTACCCCACCGCCTCGGCCTGAGACCTGCGGCCCAGGCTCAGGTGTGGCTCAGAGGTCCAGCACCAGCCGCGCGCTCTTGCAGCCCGAGACGCAGACCATCATGGAACTGTTGGTGGCGCGTTCGGCGTCGGTGAGCACCGAGTCGCGGTGGTCGATCTCGCCTTCGAGCACACGCGTCTCGCAGGAGCCGCAGATGCCCTCCTCGCAACTGAAGGGCACGTTGGCCTTGATGTCGATCAGCCGCTGGTGCAGGTTGGTCTCGGGGGTGACCTCGAAGGTCTTTCCGCTGCGACGCAGTTCCACGGTGAAGCGCTGCTTTGCATCGGCCGCGGCCGCCACCTCCACCGCGGTGAAACGTTCGATGTGCGCTTGGGTGTGCCCCAGGGCGGCACAGGTCTTCTCGAAACTGTCGAGCATCACGGCGGGACCGCAGGCGTAGAAATGCTCGGTGGCCGATGGCGCGCGGCGCCCCAGCAGCGCGGTCAGGTCGGGCGGCCCGCCTTGCTCGTCGTCGAAGTGCCAGGTCACCGGGGCGCACAAGGCCTCGATCTCGGCGATGAAGGCGGCGCTGCGGCGCGAGCGCGCGAAGTACAGAAACTCGAAACTGCGGCCCAGTGCCTGCAGCCGCCGGGCCATGCACAGCACCGGCGTGACGCCGATGCCGCCCGCGATCAGCACCGAGTGGCTGGCGTCCTCGTGCAGCGGGAAGTTGTTGCGCGGCGCACCGATGGTCAGGCGCATCCCGACGCGCAGCTGCTCGTGCACACAGCGCGAGCCGCCGCGGCTGGCGCGGTCCTTGAGCACCCCCACCACGTAGCGGTGGCGCTCGCGGCTGTCGTTGAACAGCGAGTAGCTGCGCACCAGCCCGTTGGGCAGGTGCAGGTCAATGTGCGAACCCGCCTCGAAGGCCGGGAACGCGGTGCCCTCCACCGGGCGGAGATCGACGCTGATGACGTCGTCGGCCTCGAAACGCAGTGTGTGGACCCAGGCCTGCAAGGGGGTGGCGTTGCTCATCGTGTGCTCTGTGGTGGACGGTATCAGCGCAGGGGTTGCTCCAGCTGTCGGGCGGCCAGGCTGCGCAGGTGGCGGCGCAGGCGCACGATGCCCATGTCGTGCTGGTACAGGTGCTCGCGCTGGTTGGCGTCGGGTTCCATGTTCTCCACCGCCACGCGGTCCTGTTCCAGCACGTTCCAGTGGCGCTGCTCCAGCCGGTTCTTGTACAGGAAGCGCCAGGTGTCGCGCTGCCAGCCGTCGACCTTGCGGCAGCGCCAGTGGAAGACGCCGGCCGCACGGGGGTTGATGGGCGTGTAGCTGCCGATGATGGTGAAGTTGCCGCCGGGGCCGCCGGTCTTGGGGTAGGGGATCTCCAGCCGCATCACGTGGATGCCCAGGTCCAGCCATTCGGTCCAGTCGAAGTTGACGCCGCGCTGGCCCTTCTTCTCGAAGATGAAGCCGTTCTCGACCTCGCGGATCTGGAACTCGGCGGTGTTCTCGCCTTCGCTCATGGTGTGCGACTGCTTGTGCAGGTACACGCCGTGCATCGGGTCCATCACGTTGTCCACCACGTAGCGGTAGTCGCCGCCCCATTCGGTGTAGCAGAGGAAGGAGCTCCACTCGGGCGAGGTCAGCTGCTCGGGCAGGCGCAGCGGCGGGGCTTCGTCCAGCGCCGGGTGGCTGGCGTTGTAGAGAAAGATGGCGCCGTTGCTCTCGGCGGTGTGGAAGGTCCGCGTCGGGCGCGAGCCTTCGAGCTTGCAGCCCGGGCTGCCCGGCACGCGGGTGACGGTGCCGTCGCAGCGCACCTCCACGCCGTGGTAGGGGCAGGCGATGCGGTCGCCCAGGATCACGCCCAGCGACAGCGGCGCGCCGCGGTGCGGGCAGTGGTCTTCCAGCGCGTGGACCTTGCCGGCCTGGTCGCGCCAGAGCGCGATCTTGTAGCCCAGGCGGCGCAGCGAGACCGGGCTTTCCTTCACGAAGCTGGACGGGCAGACCGGGTACCAGAGGTCTTTGAGGCCCTCTTCCAGGACGGCATCTGCGGGATCGAGCTGGACGTTGACAACGGCGGTGTTCATCGGTGTTCTCCTGTCGCGGTGATCGGGTGGGGGGGCGCCTCAGGCGCCCAGGCGGGCCATTTCCTGGCAGTAGCTCTGCTCGGTCCAGGGCTGGCCATTGGGGCCGGCCGGGCCGGCGGTGTTCAGGTAGGCCACCAGGCCGGCCAGGTCGTGGATGCCCTGCGCAAACGCCCGTTCGATCGAATCGCCGAGCAGGCTTTCGTAGGCCGTGGGCGGCGCGGTACGGGACTGGTGGGTTTCGTTGTAGAGCTCCGGGGTGCGCATGGTGTGTCTCCGTCAGACGGTGAAAAAGCAAAGAGCGGCCGGTCAGGCCTTGGGTTTGTCGGTCATGAAGCGCCCGCTGGGCGCTTCGGCGTTGAGCTGGCGGCGCGTGTGGCCATCGATGCCGCCCTTGATGGCCCATTCGGCGAACACCGTGGGGCCGGGGGTGAAGTCGCGCGGCTGCCAGTCGCCTGTCAGCTCGTCTTCGTCCGTGTAGTACTCCACCAGCGCGCCCGCCGGGCTCTCGAAGTACCAGAACAGGGCCGACGAGACCGGGTGCCGGCCCGGGCCAAGTTCGGTCTTCCAGCCCTGGCGGGACATGTGCATGCCCCCGCCGATGACCTCGTGCAGATCGCGCACGGTGAAGGCGACGTGGTTCAGACCCTTGCGCGGCACCGGTGGTTGCAGCAGGAACAGGTCGTGGTGGCCCCCTTCGGGTGCGCAGCGCATGAAGGCGCCGCGGCCGGGGTAGCGGTCCGACACCACGAAACCCAGGCACTGTTCGTAGAACGCGGTGGTGGCCGCCAGATCGGCCACGAAGAACACCACATGGCCCACTTCGACCGGCGTGGCACGGTCGTAGGCCGGCGCGGGCTGGTTGATGCGCTTGCGTTCGGTCCAGGTGTTGCTCACCGCCGCGGCCAGCTCAACCGGGCGCTTGCGGGTGACCTGCACCCGCACCGCCAGCCCGTTGGGGTCGGTGCAGCCGATGCGCGCGCCGTCGTCCACAAAACCGGGCTGGCCGCGCAGGCGCGTGCGCAGGACGTCGAGCGCCGCCGCATCGGCCACGCACCAGACCACTTCGCGCAAGGTCGGGTCGGGCTCGACCCCGGCAGGCAAGCCGGGCTTGTCGCTGTGCGCCACCACCACCTGACAGCCGTTGAGCGATTCGAAGACCAGTTGCTGCGGGTCCTCGTCCACCAGGGTCAGGCCCCAGTCGGCAAAGAAGCGGCGGCAGGTGGGCAGGTCCTGTGCGCCGAAGGTGATCTGGTCAATGCCTAGGATGTTCATGGATACGGATTCCGATGGAGGCGGCCGGGTCCCGCTCAGCGCTTGACCTGGGCCAGCGGGTGGTCGGGCGGGTAGGTGGGTGTGACGGGCTTGGGGTTGCCCACGATCACACACATCAGGGCCTCTTCGTCGCCGATGTTGATCACGCCGCGGTAGACGCCCACCGGCCAGGAGATCAGGTCCCGTTCGCCGGCTTCCATTGCCCAGGTCTCGCCGTTGAGTTCGGCGATCAGTTTGACCCGTCCACGCAGCACGAAGAACACTTCCTCGACATCGGTGTGGATATGCAGCGGGCCCTCAGCCCCGGCCGGCAGGATCATGGTCGAGAAGGTGAAGTGCTCGGCGGGCACCGTGTTCTCGTCGCTGGTGACGCCGGTGGCCCCGGTCCCGACGTAACGCATCTGCGCGCGCCGGTACCGGGGGTCCAGGTCGGCCTGGAACTTCAGGGCGTCCCAGTCGTAACGCCGCGTGGCACGGGTCGCCACGCGGGAACACATCCAGTCGGCCAGGTTCATGCCGACGGGGGGTTGGTATCGGGCAGAAGGGATGGGCTCGGTAGGCATCGTCACGCGACCTTCATGTTTCGTATGTGAACTGATGTTTCGTTTGGGAAACAGCTGAATCGTAGAGGCAGGACATGCGCACGTCAAGCGTCCATCAAATCCCGAGTGATTCACTGAACTGTTGAGGCCCACCCCATCGCATCCGACACCGGATGGGCTGGACGCACGGCCTGGCCCGCGGCATGGGGACGCCCGATGCCAGGACGCCGCGCAGAACGACAGGTCCCGCAGCCGCGGCCGCAGCGGCGGGGGTGCCGTCCATCAGGCTTTGAACACCCCGGGCATCGGCACCGCACCGGAACGCAACGCCGGCCGCGGCAGGTAGGCCCGCAAGGCGATCTGAAACCGCGCCCGGGGCGCGGGCAGCCAGTTGGCCCGGGCGTCCGGATCCGCCGGCGCCGTGTGCCGGACGCTGATCACCAGCGACCCGTCCGGCCGGTACCGCAGCCCCCGGGTGCGGCTGCCGATCGAGTAGCGATCGATCTCGTTGTCGTACAGGAAGCGCTGGCCATCGGCCTGGGGCGCATACAGCGTGAACGACCAGAACCAATCGACGGCAATGCCGGCCGCGGGGATGCGCAGTTCGTAGTTGTGCTGCCCATCCAGCACCTCGCCCTCGGCGTCGTCGTACTTCACGAAGTACATCGCCTCCTCGGGCGCCAGGGCGCCCAGCCCCCCGAGCGCGACCGAGGCACGCAAACCGTGGTGGCTTCCGAAGTTGCCGATGTGCTGGTCGGATGCGATCCAGCCCTGGATGTTGCGCCGGTCCTGGGTGCCGAAGCGGCGCACCCGGTCCAACGCGGCGTCCACGTTCGCCTGCCAGGACCGCTGTGTGGCGCCGTCCAGGCGCGCCCAGACATCGCTTTCGCCAGGGCGCAGGCCCAGCGGCCACCAGGCCGCCAGCAAAGGCCCGTCTTCGGGCGGGACGGGGTTGCGCCCCAGCGCCTCGTTGACCACGGCCAGAAAGTTGGCGGGATCGGTCGCCCGAACCGGCACCGACCGGTGCACGCAGGGGGAGTCACCCGGCCCATGCACCGCCAGCCGGTCCTGCATGGCATGGGCCAGCGGCAGATCGTGCGGCCCCTCGACCAGGAAGCGGGCAAACAGCCAGGCGTCGTCCCCCGGCGCCACCACGGTGCGCCCCGGCAGGGCCAGACCCCGGTGGGACGGCCCGACGATGAACACATCCACCGGGCCGGTCCCGTCCAGACGCTGCCCCAGCAGGCCGAAGTGGTTGGTGAACGCGTCCATCAAGGCAACGGACCAGTACCGGCCCGCGGGCTGCTCGCCCATCGAGATGCGGACCGGCCCCTGGCTGAGGTCCAGCCAGGCGTTGGCGTACAGCGTGTCGTTGTTGGGCGCCGTGATCCAGCGCGAACGCGCATCGCTGAGCTGGCGGATGTGCTGCAGCGTGTTGGGCGCGTGCCGCTGCGGGTTGCCCGTGTCGCCGACGGCACGCCAGCGTGTGCGGGCCAGTGCGAACAGCGGGTAGGCGTATTCGAAGGCCGACGCCACCGCGCCGGCCGTCACCCCCATGGACTCAGGCCTCCACCGCGACCCGGGCGGGCACAAAGCTCAGGTCGTTCCAGCCGCGCTGCATGACCTGGGTGCAGTGCTCGCGGTATTTCGGGAATCCGCCGGTGTAGAGCGTCAGGCCCTGGGCCTTGCCCGCCACGTTGGCCCCCACGTACCAGGTCTTGGCCTTGGACAGCAGCGAGCGCTGCGCCATCGTGCGCACGAGTTCCATCCAGGCGTCTTCGGCCGCCTGGGTGGGCTCCACGCTGGCCAGGGCGTTCTGGTCCATGTGGGTCATCACCGCGGCGATCCAGTCGACATCGTTCTCGCTGATGCGCACGATGTTGGCCAGCGCCGCCGGGCCGGTGGGGCCGGTGGTCATGAAGAGGTTGGGGAAGCCTTCGAGCATCAGCCCCAAGTAGGAGTGCGCACCGTCTTTCCACTTCTGGTTGACGGTTTCCCCGCGCTTGCCCACCACATCAAAGGCGGTGAGCGCGCCGGTGAGGCCGTCGTAGCCGGTGGCCAGGATCAGCATGTCCAGCTCGATCTCGCGCGTGGCGCCACCTGAACCGACTCTCACGCCGCGCTCGGTGATCTCGACGATGGGCTCCTGGGTCAGGTCGACCAGGTGCACATGCGGCAGGTTGTAGGTCTCGTAGTAGCTCGAATCCAGGCAGGGCCGGCGCGCGAACACCGGGTAGCCGCGCGGCTTGAGAGCCTCGGCGGTGGCGGGGTTCTTCACCACCTCGCCGATCTTGCCGCGGATGAACTCGGCCACCTGTTCGTTGGCCTCTTCGTTGAACAGCAGGTCCGAGAAGGTGCCCAGCATGGCCAGACCGCCGCGCTGCCAGGCGTCTTCCAGCAGGCTCTGGCGTTCTTCGGGCCGCACACTGAAGAAGGCGCGCGTGCTGGCCGGGCGCAGGCCACCGGCCGGGCTGTTGCGCGCGGCCTCGCGCAGGCCGGGGTAGTGGCGCTTGACCTCGGCCGTGTACTCGGGCGTGAGCGGGAAATTGCGCATGGGCATGGTGAAGCTCGGCGTGCGCTGCAGCACGAACAGTTCGCCCGCCTGCGGCCCGACCTCCTGCACGATCTGGATGCCGGTGGAGCCCGTGCCCAGCACCGCCACCCGTTTGCCGGCGTAGCTCACCGGCTGGTGCGGCCATTTGGCCGCGCGGTACAGCTCGCCCTTGAACTTGTCCAGCCCCGGGATGTCGGGGTCGCGCGGCACCGACAACGGCCCTGTGGCCATCACGCAGTAGCGGGCCTCATACACCTCGCCCGACTGGGTGGTGACCACCCAGCGCGCACGGTCTTCGTCCCACTCGGCGCGCTGCACCCGGGTGTTGAAGCGGTAGTGCTTGCGCAGATCCAGCCGCGTGGCGACGAAGTCGAAATAGCGCATCAGCTCCGGCTGCGCGGCGAAGTACTCCGACCAGGTCCATTCCTGCTCGACCTCGCGGGAGAAGCCGAAGCTGTAGTCGATGCTGGGCAGGTCCACACGGGCACCCGGGTAGCGGTTCCAGTACCAGACGCCCCCCACATCGCCGCCAGCCTCAAAGCACTGGATCGACAGTCCCATCTCGCGGAACTTGTAGGTGGCATAGAGGCCGCCGAATCCGGCCCCGACGACGATCACGTCGAGCAAGGGTCGTTCGGCAGCGGCGGTGCGGGCAGGGGTCATGGTGGTCTCCTCTCGGGTGTGTGTCGTGTTCAGGCCCCGGGCGGCCTGGCAGGCGGTCCGGCGCGGTTGATCAGGCCCATCAGGACGATGTCCAGGTACTGGTCGATCACCTCGTTGGCGCGCAGGTCGCCCCCGGGGCGGTGCCAGCGGGCCATCTGGTTGAGGCCGGACAGCAGCAGGCGTCCAGCGATGGCGGGGTCCACCGGGCGCAGTTCGCCGCTGGTGATGCCGTCGGTGATGCATTGGCGCAGCAGGTGCTCGTAGTCGTCGCGGTGCTGCAGCGCGAGCCCCCGCCGACCGGTCGCACCCGCCTGCCAGAACGCGTTGGAACCCGCCACCCACTGGTCGCGCCGCTGCTCCATCGATTCGGCCGACGCCCGCAAGAACGCCCGGACCTTCTCGGTGGGTGTGTGGGCCCGCCCCACCGCCGCCTGCACCTCGGCCAGCAAGGACGCCATCGACTCGATGACCACGCGCTCGTACAGCGTGTCCTTGTTGGGGAAGTAGTAGTACAGCGCGGCCTTGGTGATCTGGGCCGCCTCGGCGATGTCGCGCAGCGAGGTCGCGTCATAGCCTTTGCGTGCAAAAAGCTGGCGGGCAATGGACAGGAGCTGGGCTTCCCGGCCATCGGACAAGTCGTGGGTGGTGGTTTCGGTCGTCATGGCGAGATCTTCGCGCAGACTTCAGCGGCCCTTGTAGACCGGCTTGCGCTTTTCCAGGAAGGCCATCTGCGCCTCGCGGGCGTCTTCGGTCTTGGACAGGGCCACGGTGTTGCTCTGCTCGTAGCGGTAGGCGTCACGCAGCGGCATCACCTCGGTCATGCGGGCGGCTTCCTTGGCCAGGCGAACGGCCACCGGCGACTTGCTGGCGATCTCGTGGGCGATGCCCATGGCGTAGGGCATCAGCTCGTCGGGCGGGAGGCAGGCCTCGATCAGGCCGAGGCGGTACATCTCCTGCGCGCTGACCTGCATGCCGGTGAAGAACATGCGGCGCGCCCGCGACTGGCCAAAGATGCGCTGCAGGAAGGACACGCCCCCGGCAAGGCCGACGTTGATCTCGGGCATGGAGAAGTAGGCGTTCTCGCTGGCCACCCAGATGTCCGACGCCATGACCAGCCCGAAGCCCGCGCCCAGCGCCGCCCCGTTGACGGCGGCGATGATGGGCTTGCTGCATTCCGAGATGGCGTTGTGCGTCTCGCGCACGCGCCGGTTGTGGCGGCCGTAGGCGCCGGGGGTGGTGCCCAGGTTGGGGCGCTCGCGGATGTCGGCGCCGGCGGAAAAGACCTTGCCGTTGCCCGTCAGCACCACGGCCATCACATCGTCCCGGTCGCTCAGTTCGTCGAACAGAGCGGTGAGTTCGTCGCGCATCTCGGCGTTCTGCGCGTTGACGGGGGGCCGGTTGAGGGTCACGACCGCCACACGGTCGGCCACGTCCACGATCAGGGTGTTCCAGTTGCTCATAAATCCTCGCGTTCAGGGGGTGGGAGATGGGGAAAGGGGGCTGCGCCGTTCGATCACGGCGTCCAGGCAGGCGCAGCCGTGTTCGCGCACCACCAGGGGATTGATGTCCACCGCTGCCAGCTCGTGGGCATGGGCCGCGGCGAACTCGGACAGCTTCACCAGTGCCTGCACCAAGGCCGCGCGGTCGGCCGCGGGCGCCCCGCGCCAGCCCGCCAGCAGCTGCCGGGCACGGGTGCGGTCGATCAGGGCGTTGGCGCGGGCAGGCGTGAGCGGCGCGGAGGCGAAGGCGACGTCGCGGAACAGCTCGGTGGCGATGCCCCCCAGGCCGAACATCAGCATCGGCCCGAAGGTGGGATCGTTCACCACGCCGGCAATGGTCTCGACGCCGCCGCGCAGCATGGGCGCGATCAGCACGCCGTCCACGCGGGCGTCGGGGCGGTGCAACGCGGCCCGGCGCAGCAGTTCGTCGAAAGCCTGGCCCACGGCGTCGGCGTCCGCCAGATGGAGCATGACGCCGCCGATCTCGGTCTTGTGGGTGATGTCGGCGGAGAGGATTTTGGCGACCACCGGATAGCCGATGGCGTCGGCCGCCTGCACCGCCGCCGCGCGGTTGGCGCAGGCGTGTTCGGCGGGCACCGGCAGCCCGGCCGCGGCCAGGCAGGCCTTGGCCTGCGCCTCGGTGGCCACCGCCGGCAGGGGCGTGGCCGCGGGCACGGGCGGCGCCACGCGGTGCAGCGCCGCGCGCCGCTGGCGCATCGACCAGGCCGCACCCAGCGCGCGCACCGCCCGGCTGGCATCGGCGAACACCACCACGCCGGCCGCCGCCAGGCGCTGCTGCACCTCGGGTGTGGCCAGCATGACCACCATCAGCTGCTGCTGCGGGTGCTGCGCAGCCAGGGCGGCGAGTGCAGCCTCCGTGCCGGCAAAACGCTGAGGCGACAGACCGGCGTGCGCCAGGTAGGCGATCACGGTGTCACAGCCCCCTTCGGCCAGCATGGCGCCCACGGTGCGCTCGATGCCCTGCGGCACCGAGGTGACCTGGGCCGTGGTGTCGAAAGGGTTGGCCGGCACCGCAAACGGCAGCACGGCCTGCAGGGCACGCAAGGCCTTCTCGGGCAGCGGCGGCAAGCTGAGGTCCAGCGGCTCGGCCTCGTCGGCGATCAGCACGCCGATGCCGCCCGAGCCGGTGACCACGCCGATGCGCGGGCCCGTCGGCAACTGGGCGGCGGCATCGCAGTACTGGGCGATGTCGAGCATTTCGTCGATGCTGGAGGCGCGCACCGCGCCGCATTCTTCCAGGACGGCGTCGAACACCGCATCGTTGCCGGCCAGACCGCCGGTGTGGGTGGCGGCCGCGGCCGCGCCCAGGGCCGAGCGGCCGATCTTCATGGCCACCACGGGCTTGCCGGCATCGGCCGCCGCCAGCAAGGCCGCGCGCAACGCGACGCCGTCCCGGCAGGCCTCCAGCGCGGTGCAGATCACACGGGTCCCGGGGTCCTGCGCCAGGTAGGCGATGCACTCGGCCACGTCCACGTCGGCCTCGTTGCCGGTCGCCACGGCCACCGACAGGCCCAGGCCGCGCAAGGCCGCGGCGCCGTAGGTGGCGCTGCCGAACGCGCCGCTCTGGGTGGCCAGGCCGATGCGGCCGGCACCCGGTTTGAGGCCGTTGAGCAGGGTGGAGAAGGTGGCGAACAGGCCGATGGCGGGGTTGATCAGGCCCAGCGCATTGGGGCCGATCAGCCGCATGCCCGCGCCGCGCGCGATCTCGACCAGGCGCCCCTGCAGCGCAGCGCCCTCGGGCCCTGCCTCGGCAAAACCGGCGGTGAACACCTGCACCGCCTTGACACCCTGGCGCGCGCAGTCGGCCACGGCCTGCTCCACCGCGGCCAGGGGCACCGCGACGATGGCATGGTCGATCGGCTCGGTGATGTCGGTGACGGTCTTGTACGCCCGCCGGCCCTGCAGCTCGGCATGACCGGCGGTGTTGACCGGGTAGAGGGCGCCGGCGAAACCCGCCTCGATGAGGAACCGCAGCGGCCGGCCGCCGATGCGCTCAGGGTCGGACGAGGCGCCGATGATGGCGACCGATCGCGGATGGAAGAAGGGGTGCAGCGGATGCATGGTCGGAAGGATCTCAGAGGCGCGCCGCGGTGGGTTCGGTGGCGAGGCGCGCCAGCTGGGTGAGCCGGTCGCCTTGCGCGAACCCGGCACACAGCAGGCGCCGCGCCAGGCGTCCGGCGGGCAGTTCGGCGGTCAGGCCCATGCCGCCGTGCAGCTGGATCGAGGCCTCGGCCCCGCGACGCGCCAGTTCGTTGAGGTACAGCTTGCACAGCGCCACGTCGCGCGCGGCGAGCCGGCCGGTGACCACGGTGTCGGCCACCAGGCGCGCCAGCAGCACGCTGGCGCTTTCGTAGTCCACGTACATTTCCACCACCTTGTGCCGCAGCACCTGGAAGGTGGCCAGCGCCACACCGAACTGCACCCGCGTGCTGAGGTAGGCGATGCACTGCTCGATCGTGGCGCCCAGCGTGGCCGCCATGTCCAGCGTGGTGGCGAAGATGGCCAGGTCCTGCGCGATGGCGGCAGCGCTGCTCGCGGCCTCACCCCGCTGCAGCACCGCGGAGGCCGGCAACAGCAGACCGGACAGCACGCGGTCGGCGATCTGCGCCCCGTCGATGCCGACGAAGCGCGCCGTCGGCGCCGGCAGCGCGTCCTGCGGCACCAGCAGCAGCAACGCGCCAGCGCTCACCAGCACATGGGTGAAGGGCAGTGCGGCGTCCACCCCTTCCAGCACGCCGTCCAGGCGCACACCGCCATCGGCCAGCGCGGTGACAGTGAGCGCCGGCGCATCGACCACGTCCAGGTCGACCTGCCCGGCGCACAGCGCGCGCAGCGTGTCGTCTGCGCCGGCGCTGCCTGCGGCCATCAGCAGCGCCGGCGCCTGGGCGCAGCGGCGCACCAGCGGCAGGCCCACCGGATGACGGGCGCAGCCCTCGATCACCGCGCCGAGGTCGGCCAGCGTGCCGCCGGCGCCACCGCGCGCCTCGTCGACGAGCAGCGCCGGCCAGCCCATGGCCACCGCCTGCTGCCAGGCGTTGGCGCGGTCGCCGGCCGCGAGCGTGTCGGCGGCAAAACGGGTGGCGGCCTCGAAGAGGTCGCCGGGAAACATCGTGTCTGCGCTGAACTGCATGTCGGGCTCCTGGTGTCAAACGCCGAACAGTTCGCGCGCGATCACGTTCTTCTGCACCTCGCTCGTCCCCCCGGCGATGGTGCGCGAACGGTAGAAGAGGTAGTTGTGGATCATGTTGCTCTGGTCGTCTTCGGCCACCTGCAGTGCGCCGTCTTCGGCCAGCGGCACGAAGCGCGCGGCCCGGCGGGGGCCCAGCGCGTCGAAGGCGATGCCGATGATGCGCTGCGCCAGTTCGGAGCAGTGCAGCTTGAGCGCCGAACTCTTGGACGCGCGCAGGCGGCCGTTCATCTCGTCGTCAATGGCCGAGAGCAGCAGCTCGCGTGCGGCGCGCACCTCGGCCTCGGCCAGCAGCAGGCGCTCGGCGAACGGGCCCGTGCCGTGCGGACTGACCTGCACCTGGGCGGCCACCTGCTGCAGCAGCCGTTCCAGCCGCACCACGATGGCGGGCGCCAGGCGTTCGCGATCGAGCAGGAATTTGGCGCATTTCCAGCCGCCGCCCTCCTCGCCCAGCCGGTTGGCCACGGGCACGCGCACCTCGTCGAGGAAGACCTCGTTGACGTGGTGCCAGGCGTCGATGGTCTGGATGGGCTGGATGCGGATGCCCGGGCTGTTCAACGGGATCAGCAGCAGCGTGATGCCTTCCTGCTTGCGGCCCTCGCTGCTGGTGCGCACCAGGGTGTACATCCAGTCGGCCTCGTGGGCGTGCGAGGTCCAGATCTTCTGACCGGTGACCACGTACTCGTCGCCCTCGCGCACGGCGCGGGTCTTGAGCGCGGCCAAGTCGGAGCCGGCGCCGGGCTCGGAATAGCCCTGGCACCACCAGTCGCTGCCATCGAGGATGCCGGGGATGAAGCGCGCGTGCTGCTCGGGCGTGCCGAAGTGCAGCAGCACCGGGCCGATGTGCCCCAGGCCGTGGTGGTACTGCGGCGGGCAGTCGCGCTCGGCCATGACCAGCTCGAACAGGTAGCGCTGACGCATGTCCCAACCGGTGCCGCCAAAGGCCTCGGGCCAGCCCGGCGCCGCCCAGCCCCGGGCGTTCAGGATGCGCTGCCAGGCCGCGTAGTCCTCGCGACCCAGCTTGGCGTTGCTGCGCACCCGCTCGCGCAGATCGGCCGGACATTGGGACTGGGCAAACGCCTCGACTTCGAGCCGGAAGGCTTCGTAGTCGGCGTCGGAAAGAGGGGATTCGGTGGTCATGGCGAAAATTCTACCGACCGGTTAGTAAACACGTCAAATAGGGACTATCCCGCACCCACAAAAAGCTGTCAGCCGGGCGACAAGCGGAGCAACAGAGCCCCGAAACACACCATATAACTAAGGAAAACCCTAAATAAACCCGCTTGCCAAGCGCCCCCACGGGCCCTAGCATTCGCTCACTTACCGAGTGGTTAAATTTTCAGAAAATCACATGAAAACAGCCGATCACATCTGCCTGAAGAGGCGACAAATTTTGCAAGCGGTCGCTGGCATGGGGCTGCTTGGGCTGAGCACCACCAGCGGTGCGCAGCAGCCTGCGGCGGCGGCCACCGTGACCCTGGTCGTGCCCTACGCGGCCGGCGGCGTGACCGACACCCTGGCCCGGGCCCTGGCACGGCGCCTGAGCGAGGCCTGGGGCAACGCGGTGGTGGTCGACAACCGCCCGGGCGGCGGCACGGTGATCGGCACCGCCGCCGTCGCACGCGCGGCCGGTGACGGCGCCACCCTGCTGGTGACCAGCTTCGGCTTCGTGGGCAACCAGCTGATGCTGCCGAACCTGCCCTACGCGCCGTCGGCGCTGGCCCCGGTGTCCCTGATCGGCGAATCCACCGGCGTGCTGCTGGTCCACCCTTCGGTGCCGGCCCGCAACGTGAGCGAGCTGGTGGCCTGGATGCGTGCACGCGCCGCGGCCGGCGCCAACCCCGTGACCTTCGCCAGCAGCGGCAACGGCTCCAGCGTGCATGTGATGGCCGAGATGTTCGGCGCCGCGGCCGGCGTGCCCATCACCCACGTGCCCTACCGCGGCAACGCCCCGGCCCTGAACGACCTGATGGGCGGCCAGGTGCAGGCCATGTTCGACTCCACCGGCGCGCTGGCGCATGTGAAGACGGGCCGGCTCAGGGCCCTGGCCGTGAGCACTGCACAGCGTTCGATGCTGGCGCCCGACCTGCCCACCGTGGCCGAATCGGGCATCCCCTCCTTCGCCCGGTTCGACGCCGGCAGCTGGTTCGGCGTCTTCGTGCCCGCCCCCGCCCCGCCCGCGCTGCAGGCCCGGTTGCACGCCGACATCAACGCGGCCCTGGTCAGCAAGGACATGCCCGAAGACATCATGAAAACCGGCGTCGAACCGCGCGTGGTGAGCCAGACCGCCTTCTCGGAACACCTGCAGCGCCAGCTCAGCACCTGGGGCCCGGTGATCCGCGAGAAGAACATCCGCCCCGACTGACCCAGGAAGCACCATGTTTGGCCTGATGCAAGACCGCCCGCTGCTGATCTCGACGCTGCTCACGCACGCGACGAACTACCACGGCGACCGGGAGATCGTCTCCCAGCTGCCCGACGGCACGCAGCACCGCAGTTGCTGGCGCGAGATCGGCGCCCGCGCGCAGCGCCTGGCCCACGCCATGGCCGCGCTGGGCGTGGGCGACGCCACCCGCGTGGGCACCCTGGCCTGGAACACCCACCGCCACCTGGAGCTGTACTTTGGCGTGCCCGGCATGGGCGCGGTGCTGCACACCGTCAACCCACGCCTGCACCTGGACCAGATCGCCTACATCATCGACCACGCCGGCGACGAGGTGCTGTGCTTCGACCTGGGCTTCGTTGACCTGGTGAAGTCGCTCGCGCCGCGCTGCCCCAAGGTGCGCCACTGGGTGGCGCTGTGCGACGCGCCACAGCGGCCGGTGATCAACGGCATCGAAGTGCTGGACTACGAGAGCCTGCTGGACCGCGCCGCGCCCGACTTCCGCTGGCCGTCCCTGGACGAGCGCCAGGCCTCCTCGCTGTGCTACACCTCGGGCACCACGGGCAACCCCAAGGGGGTGCTCTACAGCCACCGCTCGACGGTGCTGCACGCCTTCGCCTCCGCCGCGGCCGACGGCCTGGGCCTGAATGCGCGCGACAGCGTGTTGCTGGTGGTGCCGCTGTTTCACGTCAACGCCTGGGGCGTGCCCTACACCAGCGCCATGGTCGGCGCCAAGCTGGTGCTGCCCGGCTCCAACCTCAGCGGCGAAGCGATCTTCCGCCTGCTGGTCGACGAACGCTGCAACTTCACGATGGGGGTGCCCACGGTGTGGCTGGGCCTGTTCGACCACATCGAACGGCACGGCGCCGAGCTCGACCTGTCGCAGGTCCGCCTCGACCGCGTCGTCATCGGCGGCGCAGCGGCCCCCCGCGCCCTGATCGAGAAGTTCGACCGGCTGTTCGGTGCCTTCGCCATCCACGCCTGGGGCATGAGCGAAACCAGCCCGATGGGCACCGTCGGCCGGCTGCTGGCCCAGCACGAAGGCCTGCAGGGCGCGGCCCGCCACGACGTGCAGTGCAAGGCCGGCCGGCCCCTCTTTGGCGTGGAGATCGAGATCTTCGACGACGCCGGCCAGCCGCTGCCGCACGACGGCGTGGCCTTCGGCGAACTCCGGGCCCGCGGGCCCTGGGTGGCGTCCGGCTACTTCGGCCTGGCCGAGCCGGCGATCGACACCGAGGGCTGGTTCTCCACCGGCGACGTGGCCACGATCGACCGCGACGGGTTCATCCAGATCACCGACCGCGCCAAGGACGTCATCAAGTCCGGTGGCGAATGGATCAGCTCGATCGAGCTGGAGAACATCGCCGTGGGCCACCCCGCCGTGCAGGAGGCCGCCGTGATCGGCGTGGCCCACCGCCGCTGGCAGGAGCGCCCGCTGCTGCTGGTGCACCTCAAGCCCGGCGCGCAGGTGCGCCCCGACGAGCTGCTGGGCTGGTTCGACGGCAAGGTCGCCACCTGGTGCAAGCCCGACGACGTGGTGATCGTGGACGCCCTGCCCCACACCGCCACCGGCAAGCTCCAGAAGCGCCACCTGCGCGAACAGTTCCAGCACCACCGCCTGCCGACCGACACCGTTTGATTTTTCCCCACACCACCACAGGAGACATGAGATGACACAAGGCATTTATCCCGGCGCGCTGCGCAGGACCACCGCCCTCGCTGCCCTGGCGCTGGCGTCCGCTGCACCGGCCCTGGCGCAGATTTCCGACGACACGGTCCGCATCGGCGTGATGGCCGACATGGCCGGTCCCTACTCCGGCAACGGCGGTCCCGGCCAGGTCCTGGCCGCGCGCCTGGCGGTCGAGGACTTCGGCGGCAAGGTCAACGGCAAGGCCATCGAGATCCTGGTGGTCGACGACCAGAACAAGCCCGACGTCGGCCTGAACGCCGCGCGCAAGTGGCTCGATGTCGACAAGGTCGACACCATCGTCGGCGGCTCCGCCTCGTCCATCGCGCTGGGCGTCTCCAGTCTGATGAAGGAAAAGCAGAAGCCCTACCTGATCGCCGGCTCGGTGTCGGACCAGCTCACCGGCAAGAGCTGCTCGCCGATGTCCATGCAGTTCCTGATCGACACCTACACCTACCCGCGTGCGGGCGTGCAGATGCTGCTCAACCAGGGCATCAAGACCTTCTACTTCATCACCGTCGACTACGCCTTCGGTGCCGCCTTCCAGGCCGCCGCGACCAAGTTCGTCGAGGCCGGCGGTGGCAAGGTGGTCGGCTCGGTCAAGCACCCGCTGGGCGCCACCGACTTCTCGTCCTATCTGCTGCAGGCACAGAGCAGCGGCGCCAAGGCCATCGTGGTGCTCAACGGCGGACTGGATACCACCAATGCGCTCAAGCAGGCGGCGGAGTTCAAGATCGCCCAGGGCGGCCAGGTGGTGTCGGTGTTCGGCATGGCGATCAACAGCGTCACCGGCATGGGCCTGGACGTGGCGCAGGGCCTGAGCTTCGTCGATCCCTGGTACTGGGACCGCACCGAGGATTCGCGCAAGTGGGCGCAGCGTTTCATGCCGCGCTACAACAACCTGCCGCCGACCTACAACATGGGCGCGACCTACAGCGCCGTGACGCACTACCTGAAGGCCGTGCAGGCCACCGGCACCGACGCCGGCCCCGCCGTCGTGGCGAAGATGAAGGGCACGCCCATCAACGACATGACGGGCAAGAACGTGATGATCCGCGAGGACGGCCAGGTGATGCGCCCGCTCTATGCGGTGAAGGTGAAGACCGCGGGCCAGGTGAAGAACAAGTACGACTACTACGACGTGGTCGGCGAGCTCTCGCCCGAGCAGATGTACCGCCCGCTGGCCGAAGGCGGCTGCGACTTCGTCAAGAAGTGATCACCCCGATCCACCGAACCTCGACGGACCGACCGTGGCCCCCACCCAGCACCTGCCCCTGCCTGTGCGCGACCTGCTGGGTGAAAGCCCGCTGTGGGACGCGCACGAGCAAGCCCTGTACTGGGTGGACACGAGCGGCCGGCAGGTGCACCGGTGGTGGCCCGCGGGCGACGGCACGGTGCGGTCGTGGTCCACGCCGCAGGACGTGGGATCGATCGCACTGGCCGGCCCCGGCCGCCTGCTGCTGGCGCTGAGCGACGGGTTCGCGACGCTGGACCTCGCCGGGGGCGGGCTGACCACGCTGGCCACGGTGCGGCACCCACGGCCGCCGATGCGGCTCAACGACGGCCGCTGCGACCGCGAGGGCCGCTTCGTCTGCGGCTCCATGGTGCTGCACCGGCGCGACCCCGAAGGATCGCTGTACCGGCTGGAACACGATGGCCGCGTCACCACGCTGATCGACGGCGGCATCGCGGTGTCCAACGCGATCTGCTTCAGCCCCGACGGGCGCACGATGTACTTCGCCGACAGCCTGGCGGGCGTCATCCGCGCCTGGGACTATGCCGTCGACGGTCGCCTCTCGAACGCCCGCGTGTTCGCCGACACGCGGGCCCTGGGCTCCGGCCCCGACGGCGCCACCGTCGATGCCGAGGGCGGCGTCTGGGTGGCGCTGGTCATGGTCGCCCGGCTGGCGTGCTTCGCGCCCGACGGTCGTCTGTTGCGCTCCCTGGACCTGCCGGTGCCCTACCCCACCTGTCCGGCCTTTGGCGGGCCGTCGTTCGAGACCCTTTTCGTCACCAGCATCCGCGACAGCGGCAACGTGCTCAAAAGCGATGCCCCCGCCGCCGGCGCCCTGGTGGAACTCCGTGGCCTGGGTGTGCGCGGCCTGCCCGAAACGCCCTACCGATCCCTCCCATGAGCCCTCCCTCCGATCTCATCCTCGAAGCCACCGATCTTGGCAAGTCCTTCCGCGGCTTTCATGCGGTCAAAGGCGTGAACCTGAAGGTCCGGCGCGGCACGGTGCACGCGCTGATCGGCCCCAACGGCGCCGGCAAGACGACCTGCTTCAACCTGCTCACGCGCTTCCTGCCGGTCACGTCCGGGCGCATCGTCTTCAACGGCCGCGACATCACGCCGCTGGACGCGGCCAGCGTCGCCAAGCTCGGCCTGGTGCGCTCGTTCCAGATCTCGGCCGTGTTCCGCCAGCTCTCGGTGCTGGACAACGTGCGCGTGGCCCTGCTGGCGCGCGAAGGCGGCAGCTTCGCTTTCTGGCAATCGGCCCGCGCCCTGGACCGCTTCAGCGCCCGCGCCGGTGAATTGCTGGAATCGGTCGGCCTGACCCGCTGGAGCGGCCACACCGCGGCCGACCTGCCCTATGGCCGCAAGCGCGCCCTGGAGCTGGCCACCACCCTGGCGCTGGAGCCCAGCCTGGTGCTCCTGGACGAACCCATGGCGGGCCTGGGCCACGAAGACATCGGCCCCGTGACACAGCTCATCGCCGATGTGGCCAAGCGCTGCACCGTGCTGATGGTGGAACACAACATGAAAGTGGTGGCCGATCTGTGCGACTGCATCACGGTGCTGCAGGCGGGCGAAGTGCTGGCCGAAGGACCGTACGAGCAGGTCTCGCGGGACCCCCGCGTGCTCGAAGCCTATGTGGGAGGCGCCCATGTCTGAACCCCTGCTGCGCGTCCAGGACCTCGCAGCCTGGTACGGCGAGACGCAGTCGCTGCAGCGCATCGACCTGGAGGTCCATGCCGGCGAGGTGGTGTGCCTGCTCGGCCGCAACGGCGCGGGCAAGACCACCACCCTGCGCGCCATCATGGGCCTGCTGGCGCGCCACCGTGGCCAGGTGCACATTGGCGGCCGCAGCGCACTCGGCCTCGTGCCCGAGAAGGTGGCCCGACTGGGCGTCGCCTACTGCCCGGAGGAACGCGGCATCTTCGCCAGCCTCTCGGTGGAAGAAAACCTGCTGCTGCCCCCGGTGCTGGCCCCCGGCGGCCTGAGCGTGGACGAGATCTACGACCTGTTCCCCAACCTCAAGGCCCGGCGCGCCAGCGGCGGGTCCAAGCTGTCCGGCGGCGAACAGCAGATGCTGGCGATCGCCCGCATCCTGCGCACCGGCGCCAAGCTGCTGCTGCTGGACGAACCCACCGAGGGCCTGGCGCCGGTGATTGTGGAAGCCATCGGGCGCACCATCACCCAGCTGCAGGCTCGCGGCTTCACCATCCTGATGGTGGAGCAGAACTTCCGTTTCGCATCCCGCCTGGCCGACCGCTTCTACGTGATCGACGAAGGCTGCGTGGTGGAGTCGGGCGATCGCCACGCCCTGGCCAACGACACCGCCCGCATCGAATCCCTGCTGGGCGTCTGAGCACACGATGAACCTCTTCGACATCCCCCCCGCCGCCATCGTCGGCCAGCTGATGGTCGGCCTGATCAACGGCTCCTTCTACGCCCTGCTCAGCCTGGGCCTGGCCATCATCTTCGGCCTGCTGCACATCGTGAACTTCGCGCACGGTGCGCAGTACATGCTGGGCGCCTTCATCGCCTGGGCCATGCTGGAGTACCTGGGCCTGGGCTACTGGTGGGCGCTGCTGATCGTGCCCCTGGTCACGGCCTGCCTGGGCATGCTGATCGAGCGCACCATGCTGCGCCGCCTGCACGGGCTGGACCCGGTGTACGCCCTGCTGCTCACCTTTGGCATGGCGCTGCTCCTGGAGGGCGCGTTCCGGCTGAAATTCGGCGCCACCGGACAACCCTACGCCAGCCCGCTGGAAGGCGGCATCCGCCTGCCTTTTGCCTACCTGCCCGCCTACCGCGTGTGGGTGATCGTCGCCTCCCTGGTGGTCTGCATGGCCACCTGGTGGTTTGTCGAGCGCACCCGCTTTGGCGCCTACCTGCGCGCCGCGCACGAAAACCCGCAACTGGTGCGCAGCTTCGGCATCCGCGTGCCGCTGCTGCTGACCCTCACCTACGGTCTGGGTGTGGGCCTGGCCGGCCTGGGCGGCGTGATGGCCGCCCCGATCTACCAGGTCAACCCGCTGATGGGCAGCAACCTGATCGTCGTGGTGTTCGCGGTGGTCGTGATCGGCGGCATGGGTTCCATCATCGGCGCCATCGTCGCCGGCTTCGGGCTGGGGGTGGTGGAAGGGCTCACGCGCCTGCTGGCGCCCGATTACGCGGGCATCGTCGTGTTTGTCGTCATGTTGCTGGTGCTGGCCTTCAAGCCGGCGGGCCTGTTCGGCCGGGGAGATCTGTGATGTCGGCCACTCGTCCCCTTTCCATCGGCCTCCTGCTGGTCGCCGTCGTGGCCCTGGTCGCGGCACCGTTCGTGGCCTACCCGGTCTTCCTGATGAAGCTGCTGTGCTGGGCCTTGCTGGCCGCATCGCTGAACCTGCTGGTCGGTCACGTGGGGCTGCTGTCGTTTGGCCATGCCATGTTTTTCGGCTCGGCGGCCTACGTCACCGCCCACGCGGTCAAGGTCTGGTCGCTCGATCCCCTCATGGGGGTTCTGGTGGGCAGCGCCAGCGCGGCCTTCATCGGGCTGGTCGGTGGTCTGCTGGCCATCCGCCGCCTGGGCACCGCGTTCTCGATGATCACGCTGGCGATTGCGCAGCTGGTGTATTTCATCGCCCTGCGCGCGCCCTTCACGGGCGGTGAAGACGGCATCCAGGAGGTGCCGCGGGGCCGGCTGCTGGGGCTGCTGCCGCTGGACAGCGACCTGACGATGTACTACGTGGTGCTGGTCGCCGTCGGCCTGGGCTTCTGGCTGATCTACCGCACGGTCCACTCGCCGTTCGGCCATGTGCTGGCGGCCATCCGCGACAGCGAGCCCCGCGCGGTGTCGCTGGGCTACCGCGTCAACCACTACAAGCTGGCGGCCTATGTGCTGTCGGCGTCACTGGCCGGCCTGGCCGGTGCCCTCAAGGCGCTGGTGTTCCAGATCGCCACGCTCACCGACGTGAGCTGGACGACCTCGGGCGAAGCCCTGCTGATGGTGATTGTGGGCGGCGTGAACACGCTGGCCGGCCCCCTGGTGGGCGCCATCGTGGTGGTGGCGATGCAGAACTACTTCGCCTCGTTTGCCGAGGTGGTGCTCATGCTGCAAGGGCTGGTGTTCATCGTCGTGGTGCTGGTGTTCCGGCGCGGCGTCGTGGGCGAATGGAAGGCCTGGCGGCAGCGCCGCCAGGCGCAGGCTTCGGGAGCAACGACATGAACCTGGCACTGGTGTTTCAAGACCGGCTGGCGGTGGTCACCGGTGCCGGCAGCGGCATCGGTGCCGCGGCGGCCCGCGCCCTGGCGCACCAGGGTGCGCGCGTGGTGGTGACCGACCGGGACGGTGCCGCCGCCCGGCAGGTGGCCGACGCGCTGCAGGCACAGGGGCTGCAGGCCTGGGCCCATGCGCTGGACGTGACCGACCCGGTGGCCGTGCGTGCGCTGGCCGAAAAGGTCGGCGCCGAGCACGGGGACGCGGCGATCCTGGTCAACAACGCCGGCCTGCTGGTGCGGCGCGGCATCGACGATCCGGACGCCGAAGCCATCGTGCACCGCGTGATGGACGTGAACCTGCACGGCGCCTTTGCGATGGTCCGCGCCTTCCTGCCGGCGCTGCGGCGCACGCGCGGTTGCGTGGTCAACGTGGCGTCGGGGGCGGCGTTCTCGGCCCAGGCCAACTGCGCGGGTTACTCCGCGTCGAAGGCCGCGCTGCACATGATGACGCAGACGCTGGCGGTCGACCTGGGCGCCGACGGCGTGCGCGTCAACGCGGTCGCGCCCGGCGTGATCGAAACCCCCATGACGGAAGCCACCCGGTCCGACCCGGCGCGGCTGGCCGGCTTCCTCAAGCGCACGCCCGCCGGCCGTCTGGGACAGGCCGACGAAGTGGCCGCCGCCATCGCCTTCCTGGCCTCGCCCCTGGCGAGTTACATCAACGGCATCACGCTGCCCGTCGACGGCGGCTTTCTGGCGACATGACGACGCCGGCATCACCGACAGCACTGCGCGCCATCGTCACCGGCGCCGCGCGCGGCATTGGCCGCGCGATGGCGGTGCGGCTGGCCGCCGACGCCCTGCGCTGGCGCGGCCGGCCCGCCCAGCTGGTGCTGGCCGACCAGCACGCCGGAGAACTCGAAGCCCTCGCCAGCGAACTGCGCGCCGGTGGCGCCGAGGTCTTGGTGTGTGCCGGCGACCTCAGCGACCCCGGAGAGCCGGCGCGCATCGTCGCCGCGGCCAGCCACTTCACGGGCCTGGACTGCGTGGCCAGCAACGCCGGCATGGCCATTGCAGCGCCGCTGCTGGACGCATCGGTGGACGACTGGGACCGCGTCTTCGCGGTGCATGTGCGCGCCGCCTGGCTGCTCGGCCGCGCGGCCCACCGGCAACTGGCCGCGGCGCGCGGCTGCCTGGTGCTGACCACCAGCGTCTCGGGCAGCCACGCCACGCCGCCGCTGGCGGCCTACAGCCCGAGCAAGGCGGCGCAGCTCATGCTGATGAAGCAGATGGCGGTCGAATGGGGGCCCGACGGCATCCGGGTCAACGCCCTGTCGCCCGGGCTCACGGTCACACCGGGCACGGCAGCGGCCTACGAGCGCGCCGGCGCCCGGGCGCAGCGGGAGGCCCACATCCCCCTGCGCCGCCTCGCACAGGCCGACGACATGGCCGCGGCGCTCTCGCTGCTGGTCGGGCCGGACGCCGGCTACATCCACGGCCACGACCTGGTGGTCGATGGCGGCCTGACGAGCACCCTGATGCCGTCACTCACCCAGCCCGCCTGGCAAGGCGCGTGAGGCGGACCATGGCATCAGAGCGAAGCCAGCAGGGCGTACCAGGGATCGTCCGGCATGCGGGCCCCGATGGGGGTGCGCAGACCGAAGCGTTCGGCCTCGGGCGCCACCGGCGCCGTGCCCAGTGGCTGCACCCAGTCGTACACCACCACCCGGGCCGCCACGCGCCATTCGCTGCCGCGCTTTTCGAAGCGGTCGACGTAGCGCCCCGCCAGGAAGGTTTCGTGTTCGCCGCCGTCGGCCGCGCGGTCGCGCTGCCAGGCCAGGAAGTAGGTCTCCACCGCCGCCTGGGTGCCGCGCAGTTCGATCGACAGGTTGCCGACGTGGTGGATCATGCGACCGCTCTCGCGCAGCTTGGGCAAGGCGATGTCGATGAAACCGCTGGCGCTGCCCTTGTAGGCCCCATGGCTGTCGGTCGCGTCGGGCCAGTAGCTGGCGCGCAGCGCTGCCTCGTCGAGCCGGTCGATGCCCCGGCAGTAGCCGAACACGGCCTCGCGGATGGCTTCGCGGTCGAGCAGCTTCGTCAGGTCGGTTTCGTGGGTCATGGTCGGTCCGTGCAGTTCACAAGATCGGTGCCCATCCGGGGCGCCGGCGTCATCAGTCAACCGAGGGTAACGAAGATATGAGCGGAAAACTACAGGGCAAAGTAGCGTTGGTGACGGGCGCCGCGCAGGGCATCGGCCGTGCGATCGCGGAGCGCTTCGTGGCCGAAGGCGCCATCGTCGGCATGCTGGACCTCAAGCCCGAGCGGGCCGAGGCCGCGGCCGCCGAGGTGCGCGCGCAAATCGCCGGCGCCCGTGTGGAGGCGTTTGCCGGCAACGTGGCCGACCGCGCCACCATTGCCAACGCGGTGGCGGCACTGGACGCCCGGCACGGCCGGCTGGATGTGCTGGTGAGCAACGCGATCTGGGTGCGCTACACGCCCATCGCCGACATCACCCCCGAGATGCTGCAGCGCATGACCGCGACCGGCTTCGACTCGGTTGTCTGGGGCATCCAGTGCGCGGCGCCGGTGATGGCGCGCAACGGCGGGGGCTCGATCGTCAACATCGCCTCGGCCGCCGCCTTCCTGGGCATGCCCAACGCCATGGTGTACGCCGGCATCAAGGCCGGGGTGCTCGGCTTGACGCGCGCGTCGGCGGTGGAGCTGGGCGCTCAGCGCGTGCGCGTCAACGCGGTCTGCCCGGGCTCCATCCAGACCGAGGGCGTGCGCATCAACGTCGACCCCGCCATGGCCGCCCAGCGCCTGGCGCGCACGCCGCTGGGCCGGCTGGGTGAGGTGGACGACGTGGCGTCGGCCACGCTCTACCTGGCCAGCGACGACAGCGCCTGGGTCACCGGCGAATCCTTGCTGGTGGACGGCGGCGCCACCCGGGCCGTTCTTTGAGCCTGATCCACTTCCAACACCCCAGGAGACCCACCATGAAACGCAACACATTGAGCCGCCGAAGCCTGATCGGCACGGCACTGCTCGGCCTGGCCGGCGTGGCGGCGGCACAGACACCGGGCAACTGGCCCGACCGCCCGATCCGCTACGTGGTGGCCGGCCCGGCGGGCGGCGGCATGGACGTGTTCACCCGCATGATCGCGGACAAGGTGCAGAGCAGCCTGAAGCAGCCCGTCGTCGTGGAGAACAAGCCCGGGGCCAACGGCATGATCGGCAACGGGGCCGTGGCCAAGGCCGCGGGCGACGGCCACACCTTCCTGTTCACCGCCTCGTCGTCGATCGCCATCAACCCGCTGATGGTCGCCAAGATGCCCTATGACACGGAGAAGGAGCTGGTGCCGGTGACGCAGATGGGCACCGGTGGCATCGTGCTGGTGGCCAACCCCGCCACCGGCCTGAAGAACCTGCGCGATCTGGTGCAGTTCGCCAAAACCCATCCGGGCAAGCTCAGCTACGGCTCCTGGGGCAATGGTTCCACCGGGCATCTGGTGATGGAAGGGATCAAGAAAGAGAACGGGGTGTTCATCACGCACATCCCGTACAAGAGCACGGCCAGCGAGATCGTGGACCTGCTCTCGGGCAGTCTCGACGTCGCCTTCACCGACGTGGCTTCGCCCTTGCCGCACATCCGCAGCGGCAAGCTGGTGGCCCTGGGCGCGACCGGGGCGGCGCGCGGACCGGGCCTGCCCGATGTGCCCACGCTGGCCGAACAGGGCTACAAGTTCGACGCCGAGGGCTGGTTTGGCGTGTTTGCACCGGGCGGCACACCGCCTGCGATCGTCCAGCGCATGAACGAGGAGATCAACAAGGCGCTGGCCACCGAGGATCTGCGCCAGCGGTTCACGGCGCAGAACCTGACCATCCCGCCCGCGCGCAGCGCCGCCGAATTCGCCTCGATCGTCAAGGCCGACATCCAGCGCTGGCAAGGTCTGGCCAAGGTCATCCACCTCACCCCCCAGTGACCCGCGAGACCGCTCCCGCATGAACCCCGCACACGCCGCCACCCTGGCCGCACACGAGCGCACCCGCAGCGCACTGGACTTCTCGGACCGGCGCGACTTCGACGATGCACAGCGCGGCTTCATCGCGACGTTGCCCGATGCGCACATCGAACACGACGGCGGCGGTGTGGCCTGGAGCCAGCGTCCCTACGGTTTCCTGCGCGGGGAGGCGCCCGACACCGTCAATCCCAGCCTGTGGCGCATGGCGCAGCTCAACCACACGCACGGGCTGTTCGAGGTCACCGCGCGCATCTACCAGGTGCGCGGCTTCTCGCTCGCCAACGTGACCTTCATCGAGGGCGCGCAGGGCGTGATCGTGATCGACCCCCTGCAGTTCACCGAGCACGCGCGCGCGGCGCTGGCGCTGTACCGGGCGCACCGGGGCGACCGCCCGGTCAGCGCCGTGGTCTACACCCACAGCCACCGCGACCACTACGGCGGCGTGCGGGGGGTGATCGGGCCGGACGATCTCGCCCGCGGGGTGCCGGTCTGGGCGCCCCATGGGTTCACCGAAGAGTCGTTCTCCGAGTCCATGCTCGCCGGCGTGCCCATGCGCCGGCGCGCCATGTTCCAGTTCGGCTGGGGCCTGCCGCCCGGCCCTATGGCCCACGTCGACAGCGGCCTGGGCAAGGCGGTGGGCAGCGGCCACGACGGCTTCATCGCGCCGACGCACCTGGTGCGCGAGCCCCTGGAGCGGCACCTCATCGACGGCGTCGAGGTCGTGTTCCAGCTCACCCCGGGCACCGAAGCGCCGGCCGACATGAACCTGCACTTCCCGGGTCTGCGCGCGCTCAACCTGGCCGAGAACGCCTGCCACACCATGCACAACCTGTGCCCCCTGCGCGGCGCCAAGACACGGGATGCGCTGGCCTGGTCCAAGTACCTGGACGACGCGCTGGACACGTTCGTGCCACAGGCCGATGTGCTGGTGGTGCAGCACCACTGGCCGGTGTGGAACACCCCGGCGCAGCCGCGGCGCATCGCCGACTACGTGGCGGGCCAGCGCGACCTCTACCGCTACCTGCACGACCAGACCCTGCGCCTGATGAGCCACGGCCTCACCCCGACCGAGATCGCGGCCGAGCTCATGCTGCCCAACGCCCTGTCTGGCCAGTGGTTTGCGCGCGGCTACTACGGCGCGGTCACCCACAACGTGCACGCCATCTACGCGCACTACCTGGGGCCCTACGAAGGCAATCCGGCGCACCTGGACCGGCTGCCCCCGGTTCCCGCGGCGCGCAAGTACGTGCAGTACATGGGCGGCGCAGACGCCGTGCTGGCGCGCGCGCGGGCCGACTTCGAGGCCGGCGATTTCCGCTGGGTCGTCGAGGTGCTCAACCAGGTGGTGTTCGCCGAGCCGGGCCACCGGCCCGCACGCCAGCTGTGCGCCGACGCCATGGAGCAGCTGGGCTACCAGGCCGAATCGGCCACCTGGCGCAACGCCTACCTGCTCGGTGCCCGGGAACTGCGGGCCGCCGCCGGCGACGCGGGCCCGCCGGTGAACCTGCCCATCAGCCCCGATGTGCTGGCCATCCTGCCGCTGGACAGTTTTCTCGACTACCTCGCCATCCGGCTCAACGGTCCCCGCGCCCAGACCCTGGCTGTGCGCATCGACTGGTTGCTGGAAGACCCCACCGCGCCGCAGGCACAACGCATCACGCTGTCCAACGGCGCCCTGGTCCACCGGCCGGGCCGCCACAGCGAGCCGGCCGACGTGGTGGTGCGCACCACCCGCCAAGAACTGGCGGCGGTTTCATCCGGGCGCACCGCGCTGGCCACCGCACTGGGCGACGGCCGCCTGCGCACCGAAGGCGACCCGCAGGCGCTGCGGGCACTGATCGAGACGCTGGACGAATTCCATCCGATGTTTCCCATCATCGAACCCTGAGCGGCCCTCCCGCCCCGCGTTCCAGGCGCTCGGCCGTTCGTTGGTCCGGCGCCGTTTCGGGCCCCTGGCACACCACCAGGGCGCCTCCTTCCCGGGTAAACCCGGTCATCACATTACACCTGTAATGTGTAATCTTTCGACATGCTCAAAGCCACCCCTGAGGCCGCCCACAAGCCGGTCGGCCGCCACGCCGAGCGCAGCGAAGCCACGCGCGCGCAGCTGATCCGCGCCGCCATCCAGGTGGTGCGCGACAAGGGTTACCAGGGCGCGTCGGTGTTTGAGGTGGCCAAGGCCGCCGGCCTCACGCCGGGCGCCTTTCAGCACCACTTCGGGACCAAGGCGGTGCTGATGATGCGGGTGGTGGACGAGCTGGTGGCGGCCAGCGACTACAACGCGCCCGGCTGGCCAGCGGCCGATCTGCCGCTGGCCGAGCGCGCCCGCCAGACGCTGCAGCTGCTGTGGCAGCGCATCTACGAGCCCGAGCGTTTTCTGGTGGCCTGGCAGGTCTACATGGGCTGCGGTGCCGACCCCGACATCACGCGCTACATCGCCGGCCTGCGCCAGACGCAGCAGGACCAGTTGCGCCAGCGTTTCCTCACCGCGTTTCCCGAGCTGTCGGCCTCGCCCGACACCCCGGCCCTGATCGACCTCGTGATGTCCACCCTGCGCGGCATGGGGCTGGTGCGCCTGTTCGGGCCAGCCGATGCGGCCATGGCGGCCCAGCTGGACCAACTGGCCGCCCTGCTGGTGCAACGCTGCGAACACACCCCCCTGCCCACCACGCCCAAGAGGAAACGCCCATGACAACGATCTCCCCGACCCTGCGCGGCCTGGCCGCCGCCCTGCTGGCCCTGCCCCTGCTGGCCCAGGCCGCCTACCCCGACAAGATCATCACCCTGGTGGTGCCCTACCCGCCCGGTGGCGCCACCGACACCATCGCCCGCAAGCTGATGGAGCCGCTGGGCAAGCGCCTGGGCCAGACCGTGATCGTCGAAAACCGCGCCGGTGCCGGCACCGCCATCGGCGCCACCGCCGTCGCCAAGGCACCGGCCGACGGCTACACGCTGCTGATCTCGTCCAACACCACCTTCACGGTGAACGCGGCCATCAAGCGCAACCTGCCCTACGACCCGCAGAAGGGCTTCGAATCCATCGGCACCATCGGCAGTTCGCCCCTGGTGCTGCTGGCCCACCCCAAGGTGGCGGCGAGCAACCTCAAGGAACTGGTGGCGCTGTCCAAGCGCGAACCCAATGGCCTGAACTTCGGCTCGTTCGGCAACGGCACCACCGCCCACCTGGCCGGCGAGATGCTCAAGGTCATGGCCGGCGCGAACCTGGTGCACGTGGCCTACAAGGGCAGCGCCCCGGCCATGACGGACCTGATCGGCGGCCAGATCCCGCTGACGTTCGACACCAACGTGGCCGCCATGCCGCAGATCGCGGCCGGCAAGGTCAAGGCACTCGCCGTGACCTCGCAACGCCGCTACGGGCAGTTGCCCGACGTGCCCACCGTCGCCGAATCGGGCGTCCCCGGCTACGAGATGGTGCCCTGGATCGCCATCGTCGCGCCGCGTGGCCTGCCCGAGGCAACCCGCACGGCCCTGAGCAAGGCGCTGGCCGACACCGTCAACGACCCGGCGACCCGGGCCGAACTGGAGAAGATCGGCGTGGACGTGGCCTACGAACCCGGCAGCAGCTACGACACCCGCGTGGCCCGCGAACTGCCGCTGCTGCGCGCCTACGTGCACAAGGCCAACATCCCGCTGGAGTGAACGCATGTCCCTGGTCCACCTGAGCGCGGTCGAACTGCGCCGTCGCATCGGCAACAAAGACCTCTCGCCGGTCGAACTGCTCGACGCCTGCATCGCCCGCATCGAAGCGGTGAACCCGGCGGTGAACGCGGTCTGCGCCACCGACTTCGAGCGCGCCCGCGCCACCGCCCGCACCGCCGAGGCGCAGGTGCTGCGCGGCGAGCCGCTGGGGCCGCTGCACGGCCTGCCGCTGGGCGTGAAAGACCTGCAGGACACCGCTGGCCTGCTCACCACCTGCGGCAACGTGGGCCTGCGCGGCCACGTGCCGCAGCACGACAACGCGCTGGTGGCGCGGCTGAAGGCGGCCGGCGCCATCGTCACCGCCAAGACCAACGTGCCCGACATGGGCGCCGGCGGCAATACGCGCAACCCGGTCTGGGGCGCCACCGGCAACCCCTTCAACCCCTTGCTCAACGCCGGCGGTTCGTCGGGCGGTTCGGCCGCCGCCCTGGCCACACACATGCTGCCGCTGTGCACCGGCTCCGACACCGGCGGCTCGCTGCGCATCCCGGCCGCCCTGTGCGGCGTGGTCGGCCTGCGCCCCTCGCCCGGCGTGGTGGCCAACGACGCGCGCCCGCTGGGCTGGTCGGTCATCTCGGTGCTCGGCCCCATGGCCCGCACGGTGGCCGACACCGCGCTCATGCTCTCGGCCAGCGTGGGCCGCCACACCATGGACCCGCTCAGCGTCTCCGGCGTCTGCAAGGGCTGGCCGCTGCAGGAGGTGGACCTGTCGGGCCTGCGCATCGGCACGGTGGAAGACTTCGGCGTCTGCGCGGTGGACCCGGGCATCCGCCGCAGCTTCCGCCAGCGCGTGGCCGCACTCGCGCGCCACGCCCGATCGTGTGAGCCGGTGGCGCTGGACCTCACCGACGGCCACCGCTGCTTCGATGTGCTGCGCGCCGAAAGCTTTGTGGCCGCCTTCGCCGACACCTACCGCACCGACCCGCAGTCGCTCGGCCCCAATGTGCGCGCCAACGTGGAGATGGCCCACGCCATCACCCTCGGCGACCGCGCCTGGGCGCACCTGGAACAGACCCGCATCGCGCGGCGCTTTGAACGCGCGTTTGAACAGGTGGACCTGATCGTGGCGCCGGTCACACCTGTCTCGCCCTTCCCCTGGACTGCGCTGTACGCCGAGCGCATCGACGGCCAGGACATGCGCAATTACTACGAGTGGCTGGGCCTGACCTACATGGTGACGCTCGCCACCAACCCCGCGCTGTCACTGCCCTGCGGGGTGGACGAACAGGGCATGCCGTTCGGCCTGCAACTGATCGCGCCGTTGCGCGCCGACGACCGCCTGCTGGGCATGGCCGCCGCCATCGAAGCCTGCTTCGCGGCGCAGCCCGGGCTGGGGCGCCCGCTGCCCCCCGAAGCCCGGCTGAACCAGCCGACCCCCTCGCTGCAAAGCCTGGTGACCCACCCGCCCTTGATGGCCGGCCCCGCCGAAGGGCCCGGCCCCGCGCGCACCGCGGTTTGAACGGCATCGGCGGAACACGCCCGCCGGCCGGCCCGCCGCCGACGCTCCAGCGCCTGGATTCGCGGCCGGGGCGCAACACGGCCCAGGCCGCCGCGCCGGCGTTTTCTGGATGGACGCGCATGGCGCGCCCGGTCGGGACGCGTCAGGGCGTCACGATCGAACAGCCGGGTTCGAAGCTGGGCCACTGAGGGTGGCCGCAAGCGGCTCAGACCCTGGGCCAGGAGGCCGATGGTCCCAAAACGGGAAAACGGAGAAAACCGGACCCACCGATGGGCCACGCGTGGGCCATGGATGGGCCACAGAAACGCCCACTTCAAGACCATGACCGCCGGTTTTTGGGCGCGTATGGCCCGGATGGGAAGGGAAATGGAGCCCGGAGGGCATGACTTTGAGATGCCGTGGGCCATGAAAAACCCACGTAAGTCATTGATTTTGGTGCGGCTGGCGGGGATCGAACCCACGACATGACCCCTGCTCTATCGCGTTCATTGCAAGCGCATATGTAGCACACACTTGTGCCAGTGTAGCTCACACGCCACTACTTTATGCGGAACTCGTAGAGCAGCGGGCGATCACCCTTTAAGGCATGTAAGTTTCTTGCCGATGTACACGCCAAGAAACCACATGGACTTGCAAGTAGTGCTTGACTTGCTAGTCTCGTACCATAAGAATGGTTCTTAGGGCAAGTCACGACAACACCGCGTGACTCAGTGCGCACTACACAAAATTTCGTGTTATAATGGAGGGCTTTTCGCCCCGCAATGGGAAGGTTGATTATGACTGCTATAACTTTTGATTCATGGTTGCAAGGCCAGCTTGACAAAGGGCTGGTAGACATTAAGTTCGCCATCCTGCCGGGCAAAGGCGTCTGTAGCGACGCAGTTCAAGACGAGCTTCTCGCTGCCGAGGCAGCTATTGAGGCTGGCTTTTTGAAGTCGGCACCACAGCCCACCTCTCGCATCCCAGAGGAAATCGCAAGTATCATTGCCAGCACAGGGCATTGATCTCAACGAGACACATAAGGCGCCTAAGGGCGCCTTTTTTTTGCGATGACAGAGCAACACGAATTCCAGACACCCAGTCTTCAAGAGTTTTATCTTCGGCTCGTTCGAGAGACAGCAGAGGGAATACAAAGGAGAGTCTGTGATGCGTGCGGCATCCCACTTAATCCTAAGACTGCTTCGGAGTGTCAACCGATACCCGTGTTCGAGGAAGCAAAGTTAAGCCTACTCGCTTCGGCCAACATAAAAGCACCCACTGAAATCAAGTGGGCTACAAGCTATTCACACGAGTACGTTCTCGCTTACTTCAAGCGCTACCGGCTCCCGGGGGAGCGCAGAATTCGGAATGAGATCGTTGTCACGACGAATAACTACTGCGTCGCACGATTTTTCGCCGCCAAGGAGTTGATGCACTGCTTCTTGGATGAAGACGGACACACGAGTACATCCTCAATAGGTCTCGTTCACGACTTGATCGATGATCTAGTGGCAGGCGGCTCCCTTTCCCAACAGCGAGCGCCCCAGACCATCGTGGACGAAATCGCGTGGATGGGAGCGGTGTACTACCTAATTCCTGACAGCTGGGTACCCATTCTTCAAAGCGCTCAGTCGGCAATTCAACTGCAACGACCTGACGTTAATTCAACACTCCACCTTGCTCAGCAAATTAGAGTGCCGGAAAACGTGCTCAGGGTGAGACTTCGCAGAGACCGGACAGTAGTCTGACTAAGTCATGCAGCAATAAAAGCCTACGGACTATGGGCTGCGCCTTCAGCGGAGCGACTCACGTCTAAGCACCCGTGCGACAGCAGTAGCCGTCCACTGCCCGCCGCGCACAGTAAGAAAACGAAGCTCATTTAGACGCTTAGCAACCGCATTCATGCTCCCCTCCATCGCCAGGAGTTGCACGATCATCGGATTGACGCTGCTAGCAAACAAATTCGCGGCTCTCGTCCTACTTTTGAGAGCCTTCAAGCGAGCCTCGTCAAGGTTAGTTCGATTACCCAGCTGAGCACCAGCATCCTTCTTTGCCTTAAGCGCAGCTCTTGTCCTTGAAGAGATCAGCGCTCTTTCCTTTTCAGCCAGCGCAGCGAAGAGGTGCAGGATGAATGGGTCTGTGTCCGCGCCCAACTCGGCAACGATGAAGGGCACACCCCTGGCCATCAAGCCACTGATGAATGCAACGTCGCGGCTCAACCGGTCCAGCTTGGACACCACGACAGGACATTTAAGTCTGCGCGCGCGGTCCAGTGCCGCAGCCAATCCGGGCCGCCCCTCTATCGGTAGCTTGCCGCTGGCGACCTCTTCATAGTCCGCAGCGATCTCGAAGCCCTCCGCCTCGCAGAAGCGGCGCACAGCTTCTGCCTGCCCTTCCAAGCCCAGACCGCTGCGGCCCTGCTCTGAGGTGGACACCCGTCGATACACCACCGCTGCTTTCATCCAAAACCCCCTTTGTGTCAAACCTAGACGACCGTTTAGATATGACACATCATAGCGCAAAACATAACCATTCACACATTGGTTGACATTTTGTACAGCATCTGTTACAGTGCCATGCATGGACTACACACAAAAAGCAATCCCGCTCAAAGACGGCCGCAGGACAAGCGTGCGACTCGATAACGCAACCTGGGAGCTGATCGACAAGCTTGCCGGCATGCAGGGCAAGAACTGGCGCGATTGGTCCTCTGATGCACTTGCAACGGTTCCCAGTGAAGAGAACATGACTGTGGCTCTTCGCGAAGCAATCGCGCGCACGCTCGTTCTGGCGGAGTTTGACCTTGGCAGCCGCGCTGAAGACATGGCGCGTATAGAAGCGAACGCACTGACAAGGCGCAGCAGCACCTTCAGTGACCAGCAACTGGACAGCTTCCTGAAGACCGCAACCGTGTTCGGCGAATCGGACTTCGGGGGCTTCACGATCATCTTCGGCCACGATGAATCCGGCGATGACTTTCTTGTTGTGAAGAACAACATGCGCGATGGCCTCCACTTCGCCACCCTGGCAGTTGAAGCAGCCAAGTGAATCAGGTCACCACGGAAAACGCGGTCCGTCGCATGCAGCTGCGCGCATGGACGGACTTCGTGACAGGTCGCGCAGACGGTCGCGGCACGCCAACACCCTCCCCATCACGGCGCAACCGTGCCAAAGATCAGATGAACCCCGACGGTGCTGGTGGGGACTATCCAGCACCACCCCAAAAGGAAATGGAAGAACCATGTCAAAAAAACAGGCCGACCTTGAGGCCATCCGCTTGGCAGAACGCGTCGTGGAAGAAGCAAACAAGGCGATCATCGCTTGCGGTCGCAAGCCGCTGCGTCGCCCAGTCAAGTATTTGTCGATCCGCTTGTCCATCGAACGCGCCATCGCGGTGACTGCCGACGACGCAGCGGACTATCTGGCCAAAAGCAACGTCACAGAGTCCACCAATCTCGGCTGGGCCACAGTGACACACGGCGTTGGGCCAAGCGGAGAGCGTTTTGTGGTTGTGGCGTCCTGCAATGGGCACGCAACCATCACCACAGACACGCCGTGACGGCATAAGCAAGACAGCAAGGTAAGGCGAGCGACTGCTTTACCTTGCTGCCTCGCGTGCACAGTCACCGATGACTTACCTACCCATGCCCCCTCAACCCCGCAGCGTCAAGCTGTCCATTGACCGGATTCAGGTCGAGTTTCGGACCGCACACAGCACACAGGCATGGCGACTGCACAAGGGGCTGGGGGCAACCTTCGTAGAAGGTCTGACGGACGCAGGCACGGAACTGCCACCGGATCAGAAAAACACGCCCTGTGCTCTGTTCCGGGCAACCATCCAAGACCCCACGCACCACGCCACCCTGCGCGCATCACTGGACAGCATTGGTGCGCAAGACTGCCGGCTGGTCTTGCTGGAAGTGGCACTCGATGTTTTCATTCCAGGCGCAACGAGGCACGCCCTCGCAGAGGTAGCGGCAGACCTGTACAGGCGCGCAACGGTGACACCTGCGCACCACTGGCACCTCTACAAACAGGCAGGCCGGGGCTCAAAGCCAGTGGGCGAGGGCGAGCTAACCGACCGGAGAACTCTCGTGCGCAGGTTGGCCGACGGGCACCAACTCACCGACGCGTTCAAGAGCACACGCCCCGCCGTTCGCCACCATCTGTACGTGAAGTGCACGAACGATGGCGGCGAGGCGCTGGCCCCGATGGACTGGAGTGCACGCCATGAGGTCACACTGACCGGGGCGGGGCTTGATGGCCTCTCGCTTGCCGACATCGGTTTGACGCGCCTCGCGGACCACCTGCGCTATCGGAAGCTGTCCAGCAGCCTCAGCCCGTTCATCGTGCAGGCGCTGGACTGGAGCGTGACGCAGTACGGTCGCAGGGGGCGCTATCCCCGCCAGCACCCGACCCGTGCAGGTGTGTATTCAGGCGAACCGACGCGCTTCCGGCGATTCACCGATGCTGACACCCACCTGTATGACACCGTTCGCGACGAACTGCGGCGACTTGACCGGCGCTGGAAAGCACCCAAAGCACCACGCCCCACACCCAGGACAGATCAGGATTTTCGGGCACACATGCCCGCCGATGCAGTGGGCGGCGAACCGCTGGAAGCCAATGTCCACGCGGCTTCCGACCGTTTCGACCCACCCGACCAAAACGCGGCTTCTAACTATCTTGATACAGAGCAGCGTGAACGCATAGAGATCGAGAAGCAAATGCAGCTAGGCGAAGAAGAAGACACATGAACCAGACGGACAAGACGGCACAAAAGAAAACCGCGACCCCGAACGAGATCGCCGAAGCGCTCGCGCTGAGGGAGGCGGGCTATACGGCCTTGGCAATCAGCCAACGGCTGGGCATCCCGGTTCGCACTCTGCACCGTCACTTCACCGAACACGGGGCTAAGAAGGGGGCGCTGAAGCGCGAAGCGCTGAGCGCCGCCAGAGCCGATCTGATGGGGCTTGTGATGTCCGATGAAGCCATCCGCACCGAGGCTGCAAAGTTGGTCGCCGACGACTTGGCACACGCGCGGCACTTGCGCGAAGTGCTGATTCAGGCATCCGAGAAGCTGGAAGCCAGCACGCTCAGTGAAGCGGTATTGGTCATGCGTGCCGCTGCGGCATACAGCACCGCCATCAAGAACACTTCGGACATGCTGCGCCACGGTCTGCGCATGGATCAGCGTGCGGAGGTCACAGAAAGCGAACTGCCGGAGTTGGTCATCAGCGAGTTGTCGGCCGAAGATGTCAAGCGTCTCCGCAAGACGCAGAAAGACTCAGAAGAGATCGGGGCTTAGGTGGCGTGACCATGGCGCAGCCATGGCACACCGATTCAGCGAAGTCCTAGAACGCGCGGCACCCCTGATGGGGTTGCGCGCAACAACTTGGCGGCGAATTTGAAAATCGCGGCAGAGAAACCCCGCCCACCTACGCGACGGCGTTCAACGTCCCCATGTCTTCCCGCCCGCGCCGCTCGCCGCCCTTGTTGGCCAAGCCTTCGGCAACCTTGATCACCGCAAAGTCGATGTCAAACCGCGCGATGGGCGGCAAGTCAAACGGCGCACACGACACCAGCGCATACCGCTCCCCCATCGCGGCATGGCTGTAGTGGCGCTCGTTGACGGTTTCACCCAGTTCGTGCCCCATGACCGAAAAGCGAATCAGCCTCTTGAGCCCTTCATCGGCATACGGCAATGCTGACATCGGGACACGCATCAGCGCACCGTTGAAGTTGTGCCGGAAGTTGTGGAACACACGGGTGTTGTCGCGGGGCATACCGAGCCGCTTCAACATGGCGGACATCTTGCGGATGGGCTCCTTCGCGTACCTGGCCGGCGTCAACGCATAGGTCAGTTCAGGAAACACCCGACGGTAGCCACTGGCACGCAGACGCTCGCAGTAGTCCAAGAAGCCGAGTTCGACCAGCTTGGGGTGCAGGGGAATGAAGCGCTTGCTCTGATCGTTCTTGATCGTCTTGTCCGGGGTAGCCTTGTTGATGTCCAGGCACGGGATACCATCCAGCACGCGCACATCTGCAAGATGCAACTGTGCGGCCTCCTTGATCCGACACCCAGCCATCAAGCCCAGCAGAGGCAGCCAGTATTCAAACGGATACCAGCGTTCGTTCCGCCTCGTGATGTGCGCGCCGTTACCTGTGCGGTAGTGGGGCTGACTGAAGATCAGTGCCAGCTCGTCAGCTTGGAACACCCGCTGGCCGTCTTCTTCGTCATCCTCAGCGTTCGCTGCCTCACGGTGGCGAGCCTCCATGTCGGCCTTCGATAGACCGGACTCGCCCGCCAATGCGGCTGCTGGGTTGGTCGCGATCCACTGGGCGCGATCTTTCAACCACACGAACAGCCGTGAGAGCCACTGCATCCGCTCTTGCTGCATGTCCAAGCTCATCAGCGGCCAGTCCCTGCCGTCCGCTTTAAGCGCCGCAACGATCTCCGGCATCGTTGCCCTCTGCAGTTCCTTCGGCAAGTTGTTCGCCTTGCCGGGGAGCGTTCTCAGCGGTCCGTCCCGGAAGGCGCGGAGCTTCGTAGCATCGATCTCACACAGCGGGAGATCGCCCATGAACTCGGCAAACAGCATCAACCCCTTCTTGCGCTGACGCTGCTCCGCAACCTCCCGCAACCGCGCAGGCAACCCATTGGGTGCGCTGCAGTAAGCCTCCACGGCCTCGCTGAAGCGTTTTTCTCCGCCGGGCAGGGGTTGGACTGCCCCACCAGCCGCCAGCGCTTTTGCGGCATCTTGGGCCCGTTGCACTTGCTCTTCGGAGAGCCCGCGCGCGAAGTGCCGGCGAACGGCGTCCGCCTGCGACGCCAGCACTTCAAGGCGCCCAACAGGAACGCGAAGCGTCTCATCAGGGATGAACACCTGACTGGGGCTTTTGGGCATAGCCAACACCACCACATCAAGGACTTCCAGGCCGTCGGCCAAGATCGCGCCCGCGCACGCCATGGAGTCAGGCAAGGGGAGTACCCCACTGAACTCGGTTTTCATGGCCGTGTCCGGCATCTCCGATGGCTGAGGAATGATGCGCATCGCAGGGCCGTATGACGAACTGTCCCACTCAAGGTCAGCATCCCCCACGACGTGGCCCGATACGCGGTTCAGTCGGCACCACAGCTGCAGGTTGTGGGCGCTGGCAATGCGCAGCAGCTGCGCTCTTCCAAGCCCAATCGTCGCGGCCGCGGCATCCAAAGGCAGGTACCCACCCGCTGACAGGGTCGGGGCTTTGTCGATCAGCTTCAAAACGTCGGAGTTCATCGGCGCGCACTCTACCGCCAGAAGCTGGCGCCGCCAGTCGGCCAGCAGCGCCGTCGCGACCAGCTTCGCGATGTGAAGTTCATGCGTCCGGCATGACTGGATGAACTCGCGGCGTCCAATCGCGGCCCTGTGCCGCTCTGGCACGACAAGGCGCGCCCACCACATGCCACCACGCCGAAAAAGACCGGTCATCTCTCGCCCCCTTGTAGCAAGGCGATGGAGCAGGGGCACGCAGAAACGAAAAAGCCCTTGCAAAACAAGAGCTTGAACGTGTTTGGTGCGGCTGGCGGGGATCGAACCCACGACCCTTGGCTTCGGAGGCCAATACTCTATCCACTGAGCTACAGCCGCACGGCAGAAAAACAGCTCTGCATTCTCGCACACGGACACCGGACCACCCGCAGGCTCCGTGACACGTCCCCGCCCCGAGACAGCCGCAAGAGGCAGCTCTAATACATCTGTGCAAACCTTTGCACCATTGGGGCTTTCCATGCCGTTGTATTCGGCTTGATTTTGAGCGTTACGTACTGGTTACGGCGCCCATTTTCAGGGTTTCTACCAAATGCAAACGTTTGCGCAAATGTTGCAATTCGATGGCTTTTTCGAGACTTGGTTCCCGCGTTTTGCACACCGGTCAGCGGAAAAGACCCTTCTTGACAACACCTCACATTCGGAGCTCCCTCATGCAACACATCTTCAAACTGGCCGCCGTGGCCGCCCTGTGCGCCAGCGCCGCCGCCCACGCCGGTGTCGGCTTCGACGCCAACCTCGAAACCAACACCGACTTCCGCAAAGAAACCGCCACCCAAGACTCCATCACCAACGGTGGCCGCGTCGAAATCAACGCCGCTGCCGAAGCCAAGAATGGCGACTACTTCGTCAAGGCACGCGGCACCATGCTGGTGGGCCTGACCGGCAGCGGCGTGAGCATCGATGACGCCTGGGTCCAGGCCGGCAGCAGCAGCGTGGATCTGAAGATCGGCCGCTTCGAAGCGATGGACCTGTTCCCCCTGGGCAAGGACGTGGCCGCCAACATCGGCAACGTGGGCTACAACGGCAACACCCTGCGCGGCCGCAAGACGGATGGACGTCTGCACGCGGCCCTGGGCGTGAACGCGTCGCCGGCGGTCCGCTTCGAACTGGGTCTGGTGACCGAGAAGCAGGCTGAAGGCGCAAGCTACGGCCTGCGTCCCGTGGTCCAGTTCGCCGCAGGCGCTCTGACCGTGCGCGCTGGCGTCGAAGCGATCAAGACCGACGGCGGCGGCGCCTCGTCGACCGGCCTGGGCCTGACCGCTGGCTACGCCGTCAACAGCAGCACCACCGTCAACGCCAACTTCGCCAGCAACAGCAAGCAGGACAAGAGCGCGTTCGGCCTGAACGCCACCTTCGGCGATGCCGGCGTCGGCTTCATTCAGGGCAAGAACAAGGCCACCAACGTCAAGTCGACCTCGGTGTACGCGGCCTACACCTTCCCGCTGCTGGGCGTGAAGGGTGCCTCCATCACCCCGGCCCTGGGCTTCTACAAGGAAACCGGCAAGTCCAACGACACCGCTTTCCGCGTGCGCATCAACTACGCGTTCTGACCGGGCCGCCTTACCGGTCCGCACCGGGTGGGCGTTCAGCGGCTTGCGCCGCGCGGGTGGCCCACCCGTGTTTTTCAAGGCGATCAGAGTTGGCCCGGCGCTTCACCGCGTCGGGCTTTTTTTCGTCTGGCATGCAAGACGCCCACAGCACAGCAGGGCCAAAAAGGCAATGGAATAATCCCTGCATGGTCAACACCGCCCGCTCGAAGAAGCCCT
The DNA here is from genome assembly GCF_031426985.1 of Hydrogenophaga sp. Taxonomy (GTDB): domain Bacteria; phylum Pseudomonadota; class Gammaproteobacteria; order Burkholderiales; family Burkholderiaceae_C; genus Hydrogenophaga. Next base: position 19,365 of record NZ_JASJOY010000070.1, on the reverse strand, counting down.
CCGCGCCCAGCGCCGCCGAAGCCCCTGCCGCAACCCCCGAACGCCCCGCCGGCAACGGCAAACGCCGCATGCAGATGACCGACATCGCGCGCATGGCGGGGGTGTCGGCCTCCACGGTCTCGCGTGCGCTCAGCGGCAGTCCGCTGATCCCCGAGGCCACGCGCGTGCGCATCACCGAGCTGGCACGCTCGTTGAACTACCGCGTCAACGTGGGCGCCGCCAATCTGCGCAAGCGCGAGGTGCAGACCATTGGCGTGGTGATCCTGGGCGACAGCATGCAGATGATCTCGGACCCGTTCCTGCTGAGCATCCTGGGCTCGGTGGCCGACACGCTGGACGAGCGCGGCATGAGCCTGCTGCTGACGCGTCTGAAGGACAACCGCAAGCATGTGCTGTCGGACCTGGTGGAGAGCGGCCAGGTGGGCGGCCTGATCGTGATCGGCCAGCTGACCCTGCACGACTACCTCAACGATCTCACGCGCAACGGCTTCCCGATGGTGGTCTGGGGCGCCAACCTGCCCGATGCGCTGTACCCCGTGGTCGGCGGCGACAACGCCCAGGGCGGCTACCTGGCCACGCGGCACCTGATCGAACACGGTTGCCGCCGCATCGCGTTTTTCGGCGACATCTCGCACCCCGAGGCGGGCCAGCGCTACCAGGGCTACGCACGCGCCCTGCAAGAGGCGGGCATCGAGCAGGACCCGCGCCTGCTGCAGTCCTTCCTGTTCGGCGACACCCGCATCCGGCAGGTGATCGATGGCTGGCTGGACCAGCAACTGGGGTTCGACGCCATCTTCGCCTCCAGCGACGTGACCGCGATCTCGCTGATGGGCTCGCTCAACGAGCGGGGCATCGCCATTCCGTCGCAGGTGCGGCTGGTGGGTTACGACGACATCGCACTGGCCGAACACGTGCACCCGACCCTCTCCACCATCCGCCAGCCCACCGCCGAGGCCGGCCGCGCCCTGGTGGACCTGCTGTTCGAGGCGCTGGCCGGACAGCCGCGCCGCGCCATCGTGCTGCCCGCCGAGCTGATCCGGCGCGAGAGCAGCGCCTGAGCCCCGGCCGACCGCCGGCCGATTCGTAACCCGATTGTTCCTAAAACCTAGGGCAAACCCCAGCATGCAATCGATTGCATCGATGCTGTAATTTTGTGACGGCCAGGGGTGCTGGCCGGTTCCGCGGCCCATTGCTTCACCAGGGCCGACACGAAAGGTTTTCAGCCATGGCGCAGTCTGGTTTGCGTTTGCGAGACATCAAGAAGAGCTACGGCCGTGTGGACGTGATCCACGGCGTGGATCTGGACATCGAACCCGGCGAGTTCGCGGTGTTTGTCGGGCCTTCGGGCTGCGGCAAGACCACGCTGCTGCGCATGATCGCGGGGCTGGAAGACATCTCCAGCGGCGAGCTGCAGATCGGCGAGCAGGTGGTCAACACCCTGCCGCCGAGCGAGCGCGGCGTGGCGATGGTGTTCCAGAGTTACGCGCTCTACCCGCACAAGACGGTCTACGACAACATGGCCTTCGGCCTGAAGATCGCCAAGGTGCCCAAGGACGAGATCCAGCGCCGGGTCAACGAGGCCGCGGGCATCCTGCAGCTGGGCGACTACCTGCAGCGCCTGCCCAAGGCGCTGTCGGGCGGCCAGCGCCAGCGCGTGGCCATCGGCCGCGCCATCGTGCGCAACCCCAAGGTGTTCCTGTTCGACGAGCCGCTGTCCAACCTGGACGCGGCCCTGCGCACCAAGATGCGCGTGGAGCTGGCCACCCTGCACCGCCGCCTGGGCGCGACCATGGTCTATGTGACGCACGACCAGGTCGAGGCCATGACGCTGGCCGACAAGATCGTGGTGCTCAACAAGGGCCGCATCGAGCAGGTCGGCGCACCCCTGGAGCTGTACCACCGCCCGGCCACGCGCTTCGTCGCCGGTTTCATCGGCTCGCCGCAGATGAACTTCATCGAAGGTCCGCACGCGCAGGCCCAGGGCGCCCACTGCGTTGGCGTGCGCCCCGAGCACCTGCGGCTGGAAGCCGGCGGCCCGATCGAGGGCACGCTGCGCCACGCCGAGATGCTGGGCAACGAGACCTTTGCCTACGTCGACGCCGGCCCCCTGGGCGAGCTGACAGCCCGCGTCGAGGGCACGGTGACGGTGCAGCCCGGCGAGCCGGTCCGCCTGGGCTACCGGCCCGAGCACCTGTACCGCTTCGACGCCGCCGGCCTGCGGATCTGACCCCCCACCCCTTTTTTCACCCGCTTTGCGGATGGGCCGCAAAGCAACCCACCGAGGAGACACGCACGATGTACAAAACCACCACGATCGCCGGCGCCGCCGCACTGGCGCTGGGCACACTGGGCGCCACCGCCCAGGCCGCCGACTACAAGGGACCGAATCTCAAGGGCGAGACCGTCACCATCACCTGCCCCTGGACCGGCGCCGAAGAAGGCTCGTTCAAGAAGGTGATCGCCGGCTTCGAGAAGGCCACCGGCGCCACCGTGAAGCACGCCTGCTCGCAAAGCTCCGAGCAGCAGATCGTGATCGACATCAAGGCCGGCTCGCCGTCCAACATCTCGGTGTTCCCGCAGCCGGGTCTGGCCGCCAACATGGCCGCCATCGGTGGCCTGGCGCCGCTGGGTGACAAGTCGCGCGACTGGGTCAAGGCCAACTTCGCCGCTGGCAGCTCGTGGGCCGACCTGGGCACCTACAAGGGCAAGGACGGCAAGAGCAATTTCTACGGCCTGTTCTACAACGTCAACGTCAAGAGCCTGGTCTGGTACCTGCCCGAGAACTTCAAGGAAAAGGGCTACAAAGTGCCCAAGTCCATGGAAGAGCTGCAGGACCTGACCAAGAAGATCGCCGCCGACGGTGGCAAGCCCTGGTGTATCGGCCTGGGTTCGGACGCCGCCACCGGCTGGCCCGCCACCGACTGGGTCGAGGACATGATGCTGCGCACCCAGAGCCCGCAGGTCTACGACGACTGGACCAGCAACAAGATGAAGTTCAACGACAAGCGCGTCGTCGAAGCCATCGAAGCCTACGGCTGGTTCGCCCGCAACGACGCTTATGTCGACGGCGGCGCCAAGGCCGTGGCCACGGTGAGCTTCAAGGACAGCCCCAAGGGTCTGTTCGGTTCGCCGCCCAAGTGCTACATGCACCGCCAGGCTTCGTTCATCCCGGCCTTCTTCCCAGAAGGCAAGGCCGACGACGCGGACTTCTTCTACTTCCCGTCCTACGCTGGCAAGAAGCTGGGCAACCCGGTCCTGGGTGGCGGCACGATCATGACGATCACCAAAGACAGCAAGGGCGCCCGTGCCTTCATGGAGTACCTGCAGCACCCGCAGGCCCACGAGACCTGGATGGCCGACGGCGGCTTCCTGACCCCGCACAAGGGCGTGGACCTGGCCAAGTACAAGACCAAGGGCCAGCGCAAGCAGGGCGAGATCCTGCTGGGCGCCACGACCTTCCGTTTTGACGGTTCCGACCTGATGCCCGGCGCCGTCGGTGCCGGCAGCTTCTGGAAGGGCATGGTCGACTACTCGGGCGGCAAGTCGGCCCAGGCGGTCACCGATGACATCCAGAAGTCCTGGGAAGCCCTGAAGTAATCCCCCCCCTGCGCCGCTTCGCGTCTTCCCCCCGGAGGGGGGACGCTCCCTGTGGCCTGGCAAAGCCAGTTCCACGGGAGCCCTGGACCGCGAGGCGGCGTGCGTGACGGGTCGCCCATCCCGTCGCCCCTTATTGCTTTGACCACCATGTTCGATTCAATCTTCCAGACCCTTCTGGCCGTGGTGGTCAGTGTCGGTTTCTGCCTGCTGTATTTCGCGGGCAGCAACTGGCTGCTGGACCATGTGCTGGCCCGCCCCTCGATGCCGCGCCAGCAACGCGAACGGCTGCGCGAGGGCGTGCGCCCCTGGCTGTTCATCGCACCGGCGCTGCTGCTGCTGGGCGTGTACCTGGTCTACCCGTTTTTCGAGACCCTGCGCCTGAGCTTCATGGACGCCACCGGCGAGCAGTTCGTCGGCCTGGCGAACTACGGCTGGGTGCTCACCGACGAGAATTTTTTCATCACCATCCGCAACAACTTCCTGTGGTTGCTGGTGGTGCCCGCCGCGTCGACCGCGCTGGGCCTGGTGGTGGCCGTGCTGGCCGACCGGGTCTGGTGGGGCAACGCCGCCAAGACCCTGGTGTTCATGCCGATGGCGATCAGCTTCGTCGGCGCCAGCGTGATCTGGAAGTTCGTCTACGACTTCCGCGGCCCGGAGAACGAGCAGATCGGCATCCTCAACGCCATCGTGCAGGGCATGGGCCTGGAGGCCCAGGCCTGGGTGACGGTGCCGTTCTGGAACAACTTCTTCCTGATGGCGATCCTGATCTGGATCCAGACCGGCTTTGCGATGGTGATCCTCTCGGCCGCGCTGCGCGGCGTGCCCACCGACACCATCGAGGCCGCGCGCATCGACGGCGCGACCGAACTGCAGATCTTCTTCGAGGTCATGGTGCCGCAGGTGATGTCCACCATCCTGGTGGTCTGGACCACCATCACCATCACCGTGCTCAAGGTGTTCGACATCGTGATGGCCATGACCGGCGGCCAGTGGGACACCAGCGTGCTGGCCAACCTGATGTACGACTGGATGTTCCGCGGCGGCGGTGACTACGGTCGCAGTTCCACCCTGGCCATGGTGCTGATGCTGGCCGTGGTGCCGGTGATGGCCTTCAACATCCGCCGATTCCGCGCCGAGGAGGCCCAGCGATGAAACTCCGACTCTCCCCCGCCGCGCTGGTCTCCCACGCGCTGCTGCTGGTCATCGTGCTGGCCTGGGTGCTGCCCACCTTCGGCCTGCTGGTCTCCAGCTTCCGCGACCGCGAACAGATCGTCTCCTCGGGCTGGTGGACCTCGCTGTCGACCCAGACCCGGCCCGACATGCGCCGCACCGCCGGCGCCCAGAGCGTGGTGCCCGAGGGCGATCGCTTCGTGATCGCCGGCCGCCTGTTCCCCGAGGGCAACGCCACCCGCCTGCAGCGCTTCTCGACCAAGTCGGCCGAACCGGGCGAACACCCCATCGGCAGCACCATCACGCTGGGCGATGCGCAGATCTTCGACGAGGAAGACGGCCAGCCCGACGGCACGCTCACCGTGGCCGCCGACGGCCAGTACAAGCTGGTGCTGAACCAGGCCTACGAGAGCGACCGCGGCGTGCGCATCTTCTACGTGGCCGAAACGCCGCCAAGCTTCACCGCCAGCAACTACCGCAAGGTGGTCGACTCCGAGGGCGTGGGCAACGCGTTTCTCAACACCTTCAAGGTCACGATTCCCGCCACCTTCATCCCGATCCTGATCGCGGCCTTTGCGGCCTACGCCTTCAGCTGGATGGAGTTCCCCGGCCGGCGCTGGCTGTTCGTGGTGGTGGTGGGCCTGCTGGTGGTGCCGCTGCAGATGTCGCTGATCCCGTTGCTGCGCCTGTACAACGAGCTTGGCGAGACCCTGGGCGTGCCGTCCAAGTCCTACCTGGGCGTGTGGCTGGCGCACTCGGCCTTCGGCCTGCCGCTGGCGATCTACCTGCTGCGCAACTACATCGCCTCGCTGCCGCGCGACATCATCGAGAGCGCGCGCATGGACGGCGCGACCCACTTCCAGATCTTCACCAGCATCGTGCTGCCGCTGTCGCTGCCCGCGCTGGCCAGCTTCGCGATCTTCCAGTTCCTCTGGGTCTGGAACGACTTCCTGGTGGCCCTGGTCTTCCTGGGCAAGTCGCCGGACCAGGTGGTGCTGACCATCCAGCTCAACGACCTGCTGGGCTCGCGCGGCGAGAGCTGGGAGATCCTGACCGCCAGCGCCTTCGTCTCGATCGCGGTGCCGGTGGCGGTGTTCTTCTCGCTGCAGCGTTTCTTCGTGCGCGGTCTGTTGTCCGGCTCGGTGAAGTAGCCCCCCTGCGCCGGGAATACGCCTCCCCCCTGCGCCGCTGCGCGGCTTCCCCCCAGGGGGACCCCGCCTGTGGCCCGGCGGAGCCGGTTCCACGGCGTGTGCTGGAACAACCCCGTTTCTCCGACATCTTTCCTGACGCTCCATGACTGAAGGTCCACGTTTCCCCGCCTCGTTCGAATGGGGCTGTGCCACCGCCGCCTTCCAGATCGAGGGCGGCGCCAGCGAAGGCGGCAAGCTGCCCAGCATCTGGGACGATTTCTGCGCGCAGCCCGGCCGCATCAAGGACGGCAGCGATGGCCTGGTCGCCTGCGACCACTACCACCGCTTCCCCGACGACATCGCGCTGATGGCCGACCTCGGGTTCCGGCACTACCGCTTCTCGATCGCCTGGACCCGGGTGATAACCGAAGACGGCCGCGCCAACCCGCAGGGCCTGGACTTCTACCGCCGGCTGCTGACGGCGCTGCACGAGCGCGGCATCACCCCCAACGCCACCCTGTTCCACTGGGACCTGCCCGCGCACCTCAAGGGCGGCTGGCTGCGGCGCGAGACTGCCTACCGTTTTGCCGACTACGCCGCCCTGGTGGCCGACGAGCTGGGCGACCTGCTGCCGCGCGTGGCCACGCTCAACGAACCCTGGTGCAGCGCCTTCCTGGGCCACGACCTCGGCGTCTTCGCCCCCGGCGTGCAGGACCGGCCGTCCGCCTTGCTGGCCGCGCACCACCTGATGCTGGCGCACGGCCTGGGCCTGCAGGCCTGGCGCAGCGTGCGCCGCGACACGCAGCTGGGCATCGTGCTCAACCCCGAGCTGTGCGACGCCGCCAGCGACGCCCCGGCCGATGTGGCGGCCGCGCGCCTGGCCGAGCTCGAACGCAACGACGTGTTCCTCAACCCGCTGTTCAACCGCGAATGGCCGGCCGAGATGCTCGAACAGATGGGCCCGCTGGCCGGGCAGCGCCTGCCGGGCGACACCGCCATCTGCGCGCAGCCGCTGGACTTCATCGGCCTGAACTACTACACCCGCTCGATCGCGCAGGCCCCGGTCAGCGACGCCGAGCTGGCCCGTGGTTACCGCTTCGTGCCGCCCGATCCGCAGCGCCCGGACCTGACCGACATCGGCTGGGAGATCTACCCGCAGGGCCTGGAGCGCGTGACGCGCAAGCTGCTGGCGCAGTGGCCGCTGCCCCCGATCTGGATCACCGAAAACGGCGCCGCCGACAACACGCCGGCGGTGGACGGCGCCTGCGACGACCAGATACGCCTGGCCTACCTGCAATCGCACCTGGCCCAGCTGGCGCAGATGGTCGCCAGCGGCATCGACATCCGCGGCTACTACGTCTGGAGCCTGCTCGACAACTTCGAGTGGGCTCAGGGCTACAGCCAGCGCTTTGGCGTCGTGCACGTCGACTACGCCACCCAGCAACGCACCCCCAAGGCCAGTGCCCACTGGCTCCAGCACTTCATTTCTTCCCCGCAACCGACATGAGCACCAAAGCACCCAACAACCACTGGTGGCGCGGCGGCGTGATCTACCAGATCTACCCGCGCTCGTTCCAGGACTCCAACGGCGACGGCATCGGCGACCTGCCGGGCATCACGCAGCGGCTGGACCACATCGCCGCGCTCGGCGCCGACGGTATCTGGATCTCGCCCTTCTTCAAGAGCCCGATGAAGGACTTCGGCTACGACGTCAGCGACTACTGTGACGTCGACCCGATGTTCGGCACGCTGGACGATTTCCGCGCGCTGGTGGCGCGGGCGCACGAACTCGGCCTGAAAGTGATGATCGACCAGGTGCTCTCGCACACCGCCGACGCCCACCCCTGGTTCGTGGAAAGCCGCAGCAACCAGGACAATCCCAAGGCCGACTGGTACGTCTGGGCCGACGCCAAGGACGACGGCAACCCGCCCAACAACTGGCTGTCCATCTTCGGCGGCAGCGCCTGGCAGTGGGACACGCGCCGCTGCCAGTACTACCTGCACAACTTCCTCACCAGCCAGCCCGACCTGAACTTCCACAGCCCGCAGGTGCAGGACGCACTGCTGGCGACGGTGAAGTTCTGGCTCGACCTCGGCGTCGACGGCTACCGCCTGGACACGGTCAACTTCTTCTTCCACGACGCCTTGCTGCGCGACAACCCGGGCCGCGGCGCACCCGACCGCAACAACCCCGACCCGGCGGTCAACCCCTTCAACCCCTACGGCTGGCAGCGCCACGTGTACGACAAGAGCCGGCCGGAGAACCTGCCCTTCCTGCAGCGCCTGCGCGCCCTGCTCGACCAGTACCCCGACACCACCATGGTGGGCGAGATCGGCGACGACGACGGGCTGGCCCGCGTGGCCGAGTACACCGCGGGCGGCGACAAGCTGCACATGGCCTACTGCTTCGACCTGCTGGGCGAGGCGCACGACGCGCCCTTCCTGCACGGCTTCCTCGGCCGCTTTGGCGAGATCGTGGGCGACGGCTGGCCCTGCTGGGCCCTGTCCAACCACGACGTGGTGCGCTCGGCCACCCGCTGGGGCGGCCCCAACCCCGACCCGCGCCTGCTGCGCCTGGCCGCGGCCTTCCAGGCCAGCCTGCGCGGCACGGTCTGCCTCTACCAGGGCGAGGAGCTGGGCCTGCCCGAGGCCGAGCTGCGCTTTGAGGACCTGCAGGACCCGTACGGCATCACCATGTGGCCCGAGTTCAAGGGCCGCGACGGTTGCCGCACGCCCATGCCCTGGCAGGCCGACGCGCCGCACGCGGGCTTCACCACCGGGGGCCACCCCTGGTTGCCGGTGGCCGAGCCGCACCGCGCCCTGTCGGTGGACCGCCAGACCGGCGCGGCGGACTCGATGCTGTCGTTCTTCACCCGGCTGCTGCACTGGCGCCGCGGGCAGGTCGCGCTGCGCGACGGCCGCATGAGCCTGCTGCCCGCCGACCCGCAGGTGCTGGCCTTCACCCGCGAACACGCGCAGCAGACGCTGCTGTGCGTCTTCAACTTCAGCGACCGCCCGGCACGGCTGGCGCTGCCCGAAGCCTGGCGCTCCGCCACGGTGCTGGACGGCAGCGGCCTGCAAGGCGCCCACCTCGACGGCGACGGCGTGCGCTGCGAAGCCTACGGGGGCCTGTTCCTGCACCGCGTCTGACCGGACCGGCAGGCTCCCGAGTTGGGCGACACTGGTGCCTGCGGCCGGGGAGACCCGGCCCCAGCCCACGTGTCGCCACAGGAGTCCCCATGAGCATCCAGACCGTCACCACCACCCCCTTCGCCGGCCAGCTGCCGGGCACCTCCGGCCTGCGCAAGAAGGTCACGGTGTTCCAGCAGCCGCACTACCTGGAGAACTTCGTCCAGGCCCTGTTCGACGTGCTGCACGGCGACGCGCCGGCCAGCGGCCAGACCCTGGTGCTCGGTGGTGACGGGCGCTTTCACAACCGGGTGGCGGTGCAGACCATCCTGAAGATGGCGGCCGCGCGCGGCTACGCCAAGGTGCTGGTGGGTCAGGGCGGCATCCTGTCCACGCCGGCCACCAGCGCGGTGATCCGCCGCCGCGGCGCCAGCGGCGGCATCATCCTCTCGGCCAGCCACAACCCCGGCGGGCCCGACGGCGATTTCGGCATCAAATACAACGCCACCAACGGCGGCCCCGCGCCCGAGAAGCTCACGCAGGCGGTCTACGAACGCACCCAGGCGCTGTCGGCGTACCGCCTCAGCGACGCCGCCGACATCCCGCTCGACACCCTGGGCACGCACACCATGGAGGGCATGGCCATCGAGGTGATCGACCCGGTCGCCGACCACGCCGCCGTGCTGCGCGGGCTGTTCGACTTCGACGCCATCCGCCGCCTGTTCGCCGCCGGCTTCCGCCTGCGCTACGACGCCATGTGGGCCGTGGGCGGGCCGTACGCCAAGGCCATCCTCGAAGGCGAGCTGGGCGCGCCGGCCGGCACGGTGGTGCACGCCGAACCGAAGGAAGACTTCGGCGGCCTGCACCCCGACCCCAACCCGGCCTACGCCGACGACCTGATCGCCCACCTGATGGGGCCCGACGCGCCCGACATGGGCGCGGCCTCCGACGGCGACGCCGACCGCAACATGGTCCTGGGCCGGCGTTTCATCGTCTCGCCCTCGGACAGCCTGGCGGTGCTGGCCGCCCACGCGACCCGGGTGCCCGGATACGCCCGGGGCCTGGCCGGCGTGGCGCGCTCCATGCCCACCTCCACCGCCGTCGACCGCGTGGCCAAGGCCCTGGGCATCGCCTGCTACGAAACCCCGACCGGCTGGAAATTTTTCGGCAACCTGCTCGACGCCGGCCAGATCACGCTCTGCGGCGAAGAGAGCTACGGCACCGGCTCGGACCACGTGCGCGAGAAAGACGGTCTGTGGGCCGTGCTGTTCTGGCTCAACCTGGTCGCCGTCACCGGCCAGTCGGTCGAAGCGCTGGTGCGCGGCGTGTGGCAGGCCCACGGCCGCTGCGTCTACTCGCGCCACGACTACGACGGCATCGCGACCGAGAACGCCAACGCGCTGATGGCCGAGCTGCGCGCGCAGCTGCCCTCGCTGGGCGGCAGCACGGTCGCCGGACAACCCATCGCCTGGGCCGACGATTTTTCGTACACCGACCCGGTCGACGGCTCGGTGAGCCAGAAGCAAGGCGTGCGCGTGGTGCTCGAAGACTCGTCGCGCGTGGTGTTCCGGCTCTCGGGCACGGGCACCGAAGGCGCGACCCTGCGCGTCTACCTCGAACGCCACGAACCCGACGCCGCGCGCCACGACGTGCCCGCGCAAGAAGCGCTGGCCCCGCTGATCGCGCTGGCGCGCAGCCTCGCGCGCATCGAACACCACACGGGCATGAGCGCGCCCACCGTCATGACCTGAGCCTTTGCCCGCCACCATGCTCGACCGCATCGCCCACCGCCTCGCCCAGTCCCTGCGCGCCCAGCCCCACTGGCCCGCTTTTGCGCAACGCCTTTCGGCACACGGTCCCCGGCTGGTGCGGGAGCTGTCGCACCTCTACGGTGATCAACCGGATTTCGAACAGGTGGTGGAGGACCTGCTGCACGTGGCCTACGACGGCTGGCGCGAGCGCCCGGCCGTCCTGCAGCAACGCGATGCACAGCGCGAGCAGGCGCCCGACTGGTTTGCCTCGCACCAGATGCTGGGCGGCGTCTGTTACGCCGACCTCTGGGCGGGCGGCTTCGAGGGCCTGAAGGCGCAGATCCCCTACCTGCAGGAACTGGGCCTGAGCTACCTGCACCTCATGCCGCCCTACAAGAGCCCCCAGCCGCACAACGACGGCGGCTACGCGGTCAGCAGCTACCGCGCCACCGACCCGGCCCTGGGCAGCATGGCCGAGCTGCGCGCGCTGTTCACCGCGCTGCGTGAAGCAGGCATCTCTCCGGTGCTGGACTTCGTCTTCAACCACACGTCCGACGAGCACGAATGGGCGCAGAAAGCCGCCGCCGGAGACGCCGAACACAGCGCCTACTACTGGATCTTCCCGGACCGCAGCGAGCCCGACCAGTACGAGCAGACGGTGCGCGAGATCTTTCCCGACGAGCACCCCGGCGCCTTCAGCCAGCTGCCCGACGGCCGCTGGATCTGGACCACCTTCCACACCTACCAGTGGGACCTGAACTACAGCAACCCGGCGGTGTTCACCGCCATGGCACGCGAGATGCTGTTCATCGCCAACCTGGGCGTGGACTTCCTGCGCATGGACGCGGTGGCCTTTGTGTGGAAGCGCAAGGGCACGCCCTGCGAGAACCTGCCCGAGGCGCACCACCTGCTGCGCGCCTACAACGCGCTGTGCCGCATCGCCGCGCCCTCGCTGCTGTTCAAGAGCGAGGCCATCGTGCACCCCGACGAGGTGGCGACCTACATCTCCACCGAGGAATGCCAGGTTTCCTACAACCCGCTGCAGATGGCCCTGCTATGGAACTCGCTGGCCACGCGCGAGGTCAACCTGCTGCAGCACGCGCTGGAACACCGCCACGCCCTGCCCGCCCACACCGCCTGGGTCAACTACGTGCGCAGCCACGACGACATCGGCTGGACCTTTGCCGACGAAGACGCCATCCACTTCGGCATCGACGGCTTCGCCCACCGCCAGTTTCTCAACAAATTTTTCGTCAACCGCTTTCCCGGCAGCTTCGCGCGCGGCGAACCCTTCCAGGACAACCCGGCCACGGGGGACTGCCGCATCAGCGGCACCGCCGCCTCGCTCTGCGGCGTCGAGCAGGGCGACGTGCACGGCATTCCGCGCCTGCTGCTGCTCTACGGCGTGGTGCTGGCCAGCGGCGGCATCCCGCTGATCTACCTCGGTGACGAGGTGGCCACGCTCAACGACCACACCTGGCAGGACGACGCGCACAAGGCGGTGGACAGCCGCTGGCTGCACCGCCCCGCGCGCGACGACGCGCGCTACGCCCAGCGCCGCGACCCCAGCACCCCCGCTGGCCGCATGTTCACCGGGCTCACGCACCTGATCGGCCTGCGCCGCCACCTGCCCGCGCTCGCGGGCGGCACGCTGACCCCGTTCTGGACGCAGAACCCGGCGGTGCTGGGCCTGCAGCGCGGCCAGGGCCGTGGCGCCGTGCTGGTGCTGGCCAACTTCAGCGAACAGGTGCAAGCGGTGGACGCCAGCGTGCTGGCCGCCCTGCCGGCGCAGGCGGTCGACCTGGTCGGCGGCGGCGGCTTTGCGCTGCGCGAAGGCCTGACGCTGCAGCCCTACCAGCAACTCTGGCTGCAACAGCCGTGAACACCGTGACCACAACAACCCTGCCGGGCACTGTGTCACGTCGGCCCGGCCTGGCTGCACGGCCTGCGGCGCACGCCCTGGCGTCACGGCAGGCGCTGAGCACCCCGGTGGGCCTGGTTCCCCGAAAGCTTTTGGCCAGAGGCCCTTGCCTATAATCGCGGGTTGCCTGCCCGTGGCAGGCCACGCCCCAACGCCCCCCGGAACCCCATTGGCACCGATTCGCCACCCTCAGAGGACACCATGAGCGACCACGCGCACGACTCCCACACCGGCCCGATCAAGACGCCCGCCCAGCTGCTCTGGACGTCGTTCTTCTCCTTCGTGGCCCCAGTGTTCATCATCATCGGCCTGGTGTACTACGTCACCTCGGACGCCAAGCCCACCACCGGCGTGCTGTCGCAGGCCGACGCGGTGAGCGCCGAGATCGCCACCGCCAAGCGCATCGCCCGTGTGGGCACGGTCGAACTCCAGAGCAACAGCGGCCCGCGCGCCCTGGCCACCGGTGAAGCGGTCTACAACACCCAGTGCGCGGCCTGCCACGCCACCGGCGCCGGGGGCGCACCCAAGTTCGGCGACGCCGGCGCCTGGGGTGCCCGCGTGGGCCAGGGCTACGACGCCCTGCTGGCCTCGGCCCTCAAGGGTAAGGGCAACATGAACGCCCAGGGTGGCGGCAACTTCAGCGACTACGAAGTCGGCCGCGCCGTGGTCTACATGGCCAACGCCGCCGGCGGCAAGCTGGCCGAGCCCGCTGCCCCGGCCGGTGCAGAAGCCGCCCCGGCCGCGGCCGCCCCCGCGGCCGCACCCGCCGCTGTGGTGGCCGCCGCTCCCGCTGCAGCGCCCGCCGCCGCGGCGGCCCCGGCCGCCGCCGATGGCGAAGGCCTGTACAAAAAGGCCTGCATGGTCTGCCACGCCGCCGGTGTGGCCGGTGCGCCCAAGTTCGGCGACAAGGCCGCCTGGGGCCCGCGCCTGGGCGCCGGTGTGGACGGCCTGACGGCCTCGGCCATCAAGGGCAAGGGCGCGATGCCGCCCAAGGGGGGCACCACCGCGTCGGACGCCGAGATCAAGGCCGCCGTCGAGTACATGGCCGCCGCCGTCAAGTAAGCAGGGTCAACCCCCACAAAAAAAGCCGGTCCTCGTGACCGGCTTTTTTGCGCCTGCGGTTCAGCGTTGCCCTAGACCCAGGGCCGTTGCCCGGTCAGGCGCTGCGGGCTGCGCACAAAGCGCCAGGCCGCGGGCAGTTCGGCGGCCGCCACCGCTTCGGGCACCCAGTCGGCGCGCTCCACGGCGTCGGCGGCCAGCCCCATGTCGTTGCTGTGCACCAGGCCCAGGCCCAGCGCGGTCTCCAGGTACAGGTGGCCGTGCTCGTCGAGCAGGCAGCGCTGCACGGCCCCCGCGTCCTGTCCGGTGTGGGCCAGCACCCGCCCGTCGGGCTGCAGGCGCCAGACGAAGGGCGTGGCTTCGAGTTCGAGGTACACGCGCTGCGGCCCGTTCTGGAAGAACCACTGCCCGGCGGCGTCGGCCGCGCAGTTGCGGTGGATGAAGTCGATCAGCTTGTCGTGCCGCAGCAGCGAGCCCTTGCAGGCGGTGGCGGCCTCTCCCGGCTCCAGCGCAAACGGCCCGCTGCGCTGGCAGCGGTCGTCGCGCATGTACCACTGGCCGCGCGAGTCCAGCCCCAGCCAGCCGTGGCAATGCGGCACGTTGGGCCATTTGGCGAGCGCGGCTTTGACGATGTCGTCCATGAGGGTCTCCGTTCAGAGTTGCTGGAGCAGCCAGGCGCCCACGGCCTCGGGCATGGCGCGCACATGGCCCGGCAGGCCCAGGGCACCCAGCGGCGCCGGGAAGCCCACATGGCCCCCCTGCGCGGGTTGCCAGAGCGTGACATGCGGGCCGACCGTCCCCGCCACCGGCAGCGAAGCGGCGGGCACGAACGGGTCGTTGCGCGCGTTCAGCGCCAGCGCCGGCACGCGGATGTGTGCCAGCACCGGCTTGGCCGAGGCGCGGGACCAGTAGTCCTCGGTGTTGGCAAAACCGTGCAGCGGTGCGGTGAAGATGTTGTCGAAGGCGTAGAGGTCGCGCGCGGCGAGCAGGGCCTCGCGGTCGAACAGGCCGGGGTGCTGCTGCAGCTTCTGCAAGGCCTTGGGCACCATGCTGCGCAAAAACATGCGGGTGTAGACCAGCCGGTTGAAGCCGCGCCCGATGGCGTGACCGCCGGCGGCCAGGTCCAGCGGCGAACAGACCGCCGCCACCGCCCGCACCACCGGCGCGGCCTGTGTGCCCATTTCGCCGGCCCAGCGCAGCAGCGCGTTGCCGCCCAGCGAAACGCCGGCCGCCAGCAGCGGGCGCTGCGGGTGCTCGGCCGCCAGGCGGCGCAGCACCCAGTCGATTTCGTGGAAGTCGCCCGAGTGGTAGGCGCGGGGCGCCAGATTCAGTTCACCCGAACAGCCGCGGAAATGCGGCACCACGAAGGCCAGGCCCTGCGCGGCCGAGAAGTCGGCAAAGGCCTGCGCATAGGCGCTGGCCGAGGAGCCTTCGAGGCCGTGGAACAGCACCAGCAGCGGCGCGTTGGGTGCGCTGGCGTGCTGCGCAAAGTCCAGGTCGATGAAGTCGCCATCGGGCGTGGTCCAGCGGCGGCGCTGCCAGGTCGGCTGCGGGCCGAAATGGCGCCGCGCCACCAGCGCGGCCCACAGGGTCTGCACATTGCCGCCCGGCAGCCACCAGGGCGCTCGGTAATCCCAGGCGGGGTTCATGCGTTCGCTCCGGTCGCCGGGGCTCAATGCAGCAGGGTGGAGGGGGGCTGCGCCTCGGTCGGTTCGCTGGCCGACCCGGGGCTGGCGTGGTGCGCCACCATGCGCCAGCCTTGCGCCGTCTTGGCGTAGACGTTGGTGGCCAGCACCCAGGCGCTGCTGGGGCCGTCGTGCCCCATGACCTCGATGCGCTCGACCACGCTGTGCACGCTGCACCCGCCGGCATCGAGGCGGCGCACTTTCTCGGGCACGGCCTTGAGGCTGCCGTTGGCGAACAGGGCTTCAAAGGCGGCGCGCACCGCCGCATGGCCGACCAGGCGCGGGCCGCCCGGGTGCACGCAGACGATGTCGTCCTCGTCGGTCCAGCAGGCCATCAGGCGGTCGATGTCGGCGTGCTGCAGCGCTTCGTAGAACGCGTGTTCGGTGTCGTCCGGTGAGCCCGGGGGCAGTTTGGGTTTGCGCATGGCGGGGGTGGGATGGGGGGTTCAGGCGGCATTGTCTCGCGGGACGGGCCCCTGGGTCGCCGGCACCCGGTCGCGCGGTGCGCTGGCCCGGGGGCGGTCACCGCGCGGGTTCGGGTCCCACAGGCCTCGCACTATGATAGGTCTTTGCCCCGGAGGAACCCGATGAAGAACCGTGCCCTGCTGGCCGCCGCCCTGCTGTCCACCGCCTTGTTGACCACCGGCTGCGGCTACAACGACTTCCAGCGCCTGGACGAAGAAAGCAAGTCGGCCTGGTCCGAGGTGCTCAACCAGTACCAGCGCCGCGCGGACCTGATTCCCAACATCGTCGCCACCGTCAAGGGCGAGGCCAATTTCGAGCAGGAAACCCTGACCAAAGTGGTGGAAGCCCGCGCCAAGGCCACCTCGATCCAGATGACGCCGGAGATGGTCAACGACCCGGCGGCGATGCAGAAATTCCAGGCCGCACAGGGCGAGGTGGGCAGCGCCCTGAGCCGCCTGATGGTGGTGGTCGAGCAGTACCCCAACCTCAAGGCCAACCAGGGCTTCTCCGACCTGCGCGTGCAGCTCGAAGGCACCGAGAACCGCATCACCGTGGCGCGCAACCGCTACATCCAGAGCGTGCAGTCGTACAACGTGCTCACGCGCAGCTTCCCCACCAACCTGACGGCCATGGTGTTCAGCTACGCGCCCAAGGCCAACTTCACGGTGCAGAACGAGGCCGCCATCTCGGCGCCGCCCGCGGTCGACTTCGAGAAGAAATGACCGCCCTGGCGGGCGCACGCCCCGTGCGCACCCTGCTGCTGTGGCTGGCCCTTGCGCTCGCGCCCTGGCTGGCCTGGGGCCAGGACCTGCTGCCCGTGCCCGAACTGCGCGCGCGCGTCATGGACCAGACCGGCACGCTGGACGCGGCGGCGCTGGCGGCCATCGAAGAACGGCTGGCCCGCTTCGAACAGGAACGCGGCGCGCAGGTGGTGGTGCTGATCGTGCCCACCACCGCGCCGGAAGACATTGCCGACTACACCCAGCGCCTGGGCGACGCCTGGAAGATCGGGCGCAAGGACGTGGGCGACGGCCTGCTGTTCGTGGTCGCCAAGAACGACCGGCGCATGCGCATCGCTCCGGCCAAGTCGCTCGAAGGCGCCATCCCCGACCTGATGGCCAAACGCATCCTCGACCAGGCCGTGGCGCCCGCCTTCCGGCAAGGCGACTACGCGGGCGGCATCCGCGCCGGCGTGGAACAGATCCTGGCGCTGATCGCGGGCGAGGCGCTGCCCGCGCCTGCGCAGCACGACGCCTCATCGAACGACTTCGAGCCGATGGACCTGCTGATCTTCGGCGCCTTCGCCGTGCCCATCCTGTCGGCGGTGCTGCGCGGCATCTTCGGCAACAAGCTCGGCGTGCTGCTCACCGGCGGTGCCGCTGGCGGTATCGCCTGGATGATCACCGCGGTGTTCTGGATCGCGATCGGCGCGGGGCTGCTGGCCTTGCTGGTGGCGCTGTTCATGCAGCACCTGCCCTCGGCGCCGGTGCGATCGGGCCGCAGCCGCGGCTGGGACGGCCCCGGCCGGGGCGGTTTCGGGGGTGGGGGCTTCGGCGGCGGCGGGGGCTTTGGCTCGGGCGGCGGTGGCAACTTCGGGGGCGGCGGCGCCTCAGGGGGCTGGTGATGCCCATGACCCGACTGCAACGGCTGTGGCGCCACCTGTGGCTGTACGCGGCCGACACCCGGCGCGCCGTGCCGGACGGCATGGCCGAACGGCTGGCCCAGCGGGTGGCCGCCAGCGAACGGCGCCACACCGGCGAGGTGCGCATCTGCGTCGAAGCCGCCCTCCCCTGGTCGCTGGCCTGGCAAGCGCACGATGACACGGCCGCGCGCCGGCAGGGGCGCCAGCGCGCGCTCGAATGGTTCGGGCGCCTGCGCATCTGGGACACCGAACAGAACAACGGCGTGCTGATCTACCTGCTGCTGGCCGAACATGCCATCGAGATCGTGGCCGACCGGGGGCTGGCCCGCGTGGTCGACGCTGCGCAATGGCAGGCGGTGGTGGACCGGCTGGGGCAACGCCTGCGCGAGGGCGCGTTTGAAGATGGTCTGACCCAGGCACTGGAAGAAGTCTCGGCCCTGCTGGTGGAACACTTTCCGGCCGACGCCGACACCGTCAACCCGGACGAACTGCCCGACGCCCTGGTACGCGCCTGAGGCCGCGCGCCCCGCTGGCGCAGCCTGCGCGCGTCACTTGGCGCGTTGGTCGCCGCGCACGGTGCGGTTGTTCATCACCACCTGCAGCTCTTCGTGCATCGCCTTGTTCATCTGCGCGAAGGTGCGCAGCTTGCGGGTGGTCTCGCGCAGGCGCTGCGCCATGCGGGTGGAAATGGCCAGCAGCAGCCGCGCACCCACACGCGGTTCGTCCCTGAGCAGGCGCATCAGCGCGGTGCGCGTGAGGATCGCGACGACGATGTCGGTGGTGGCCGTGCAGGTGGCCGAACGTGGCGAGCCATCGAGCAGGCCCATCTCGCCGATCAGGTGCCCCGGGCCGATCACGTTGACCACCATGCTTTCGTTGAGACCGGGCAGTTCGTTCTCGACCGCGATGTCGCCTTCGAGCACCAGCATCATGTAGTCCGTCTTGCGGATCTCGCCCTCTTCGATGAACACCGTGCCGGACGGGATCACGCTGGGCCGCATGTAGCCCACCACCTTCATCGCGTCGGCCACGGTCAGATCGTCCAGTGCGGTGGGCGTGACCAGCATGCGCGCGGCCACCTCTTCCGGCGCCAGATCCGGGTTCTCAAACATCGATGAAGCGCGCAGGTCGACCATGCCGAAATACTCCTGCAAACATCATCCCAGCCGCGCGCGCACAGCGCCAGCTTTGGAGCAAAAAAAGACCGGCTCAGGGCCGGTCTGGGCGGGCAAAACGCACACGGCGTTTCACTTTTTCTGGCGGTACTTGCGCAGGGCTGCGATCTGGGCCGCCATCACCGCCAGCTCCGACGTGGCCTTGGCCAGGTCGATATCGCTCTTGGCGTTCTTGACGGCCTCTTCGGCGGCCTTGCGGGCGTCGTTGGCCTTGGCTTCGTCCAGATCGTGACCGCGGATGGCGGTGTCCGACAGCACGGTCACGCAGTGGGGCTGCACTTCCAGAATGCCACCGGCCACGAACACGAACTCTTCGCCGCCGTCGGCTTTTTCGATGCGCACGGCACCGGGCTTGATGCGGGTGATCAGCGGAATGTGACCGGGCAGGATGCCCAGCTCACCCGCCTCACCCGGCAGGGCCACGAACTTGGCCTCGCCGGAGAAGATGGACTCTTCGGCGCTGACCACATCGACGTGGATGGTGCTCATATTGACTCCTGTGAAAAGGGAAAACGATGGTCAGAGGACGGGCGCCGACACGCAGCGCCCAGCCCCATCAGGCCACCTTCTTCGCCTTCTCGAAGGCCTCGTCGATCGTGCCGACCATGTAGAAGGCCTGCTCGGGCAGGTGATCGCACTCG
>NZ_JASJOY010000069.1:0-13836 GCF_031426985.1 Hydrogenophaga sp. | reverse complement strand
GCCGCGCCATCGACGACGCCGTGGCCGGCAAGCCCTTCAACCCCGAGCTGCTGCTCGAACTCGAAGGCCTGTCCAACCGTGGCTACACCGGTGGCCTGATGGAGCGCCGCCCGGCGCAGGACTACCAGAACTACATCACCGGCCACAGCGAAAGCCACCGCAGCCAGTTCGTGGGCGAGGTGCTGCAGGTGCGCGCCGACGGCTGGGCCGAGGTCGAGACCAAGAACCGCTTTTCGGTCGGCGACCGGCTCGAAATCATCCACCCCAGCGGCAACCGTGTCGTGCAGCTGGACGCGATGCGCAACCAGGACGGCGAGGCCATCACCGTCGCGCAGGGCAGCCCGACCAAGGTCTGGGTGCCGCTGGCCGCGCCCAGCGAAGGCGCGCTGATCGCGCGGCTGCTGGCCTGAAGCCGTTCACGGCGTCGCGGCCAGGAAGAACGCCTTGCGTTCTTCGCCCGCCGGGTGGGACGCGAAGCCCAGACCGCTGAACACACGGTCCTCGGCACGCCCATCGGGCGGTGAACTGGGCTGGCAGGGCGCCGCGCCTTTCTCGACGGGCCCGGGCGCCAGCACCGCACGACCGCAGCGCTGGAACAGTTCAATGCGGTCGAACAGATCCACCATGATGGCGGGTGACACACCGGCGTCGCGCAGCATGGCGACGCTGTAGCTGTCGGCCTCGCGTTCGGCCTCGCGCGAGTAGTGCGCCTGGCCCAGCCACAGCGGCACCGTGGCCAGCACGCCGCTGTAGTCGCCCCACAGCAGCGAGGTGACCGCCCCCAGCACGCCCAGCTGAACCAGCATGCGCATGCCGTGGCGGTGCTGCACGTGCCCCTGTTCGTGTGCCAGCACGCCGGCAATGACCTTCGGGTCGTTCCGCAGCAGGCGCACCATGTCGTCGGTCAGCAGCATGGTGCCCCCGGGCAGGGCCAAGGCGTTGGGGCCGATGGCGGTGCTGCTGCGGATCAGGAGCCGGCTCGGCCGCACGGTGACGCCGCGTGTGGCCTGGGCCGCCGTGTGAGCGCCCAGCATCTGCTGCCAGGCCTGTTCGATGGCCCGCTGGTCCTGCACGGGCAGCTGGCTGGGTTTGGCATACGCCTGCAGTTGCGCCGCCACCGCGTCGCCGACACGGTTTTCCACGCTGTCGGGCAGGTGGTCGGCCACGCTGCGCGCCAGCCAGGGCAGGCCCCACAGATAACCTGCGCCGGTCAGCGCCAGCAGCACGGCCAGGCTGGCCAGCACGCCGCGCCAGCTTTGCTGCAGGCGCACCACCACGCCGTCGCGGTGTCCCGCACCTTGTACCCAGGCATCCCAGGCGGCCGCGTCGTGGCTCTGGAAGCTGCCACCGTCCGGCAACAGGGCAATCCGGGGACCGTGACGGGTTCGTTCGGGCCACTGCACCCGCTGCGCGTCCACCCGGCGTTCGCCCTCCGGGGTGCCCAGCATCAGGTGCGCACCGTCAAACCAGGCCTGGGCGGCGTGGGGCCGGCTGCTGCGCCCGTCGAAGTAACGCACGTCGAGCCGCTGGGGCAGCGGCTGTGGGGCAGGCGCGGTCTCCATGCTCACAGGCCGACGTCCAGACCGAAGAAGTCCCCTGCCGCCTCGCCCGCGGCTTCCTGCGGATCGTCGTGCGCAGCAGCCAGCAGATTCTGCAGGTCGGTGGCGCTGCGGATCTGTACCGCCTCCAACCGCAGCCGCGCCTTGGCAACGGCAGCGAACGGCCAGTACAGGCCCAGTGTCAGCCCGATCAGCAAACCGTTCTTGAGGCTGAGCGCAAACATGCGCCGAAAAGACAGGCGACTGATGAAACGCAGCTGCGCATTGCCGGTCTTGGTCCAGACCAGGTTCTGCAGCCGGGTGGTGAACCAGGGACCCATGCCGAACATGAGCAGACCCCAGAACAGCAGCACCAGCACCGGCGCCCAGCGCAGCAATGGCTTCAGCGCGGCCCGCGTGTCGCCGCCGGCGGAGGCGAGCACCCAAACGAGCAGGCCAACGGCAGCGAACACCGACAGCATCAGCAGCAAGGGTTTGAGTGCAAGGGCGTAGAACGACTTCAGGCTGGCGCGAAAGTCCGTCTGAAGCGGGCCCAGTGCGTAGTGACGATGCTGATAGGCCTTCATGCGCCACAACCCCCAGGGCAGCGCACCAACCATCAGCAGCATGGTGATCAAGGCGGCACCAGCGACCCAGTCGGGCGTCGGCCCCTCTCCTTTTTTCGGCGCAAATGAAATGACAACAACAAGCAGCAGGCTGATCAGGAGCGGCGGCAAGATGGCCGCGTAGGCGTCTCGGGAGGAACCTGCAAAACGCAACCGCAGACCGCGCCAGCTGGTGTTGGCCATGCGAAAACGCATGGACGAACGCCACAAGGCGGGCCAGAGCCCCGCGAGCAGCACGAAAGCCACAATGCCAGCCACCGCCGAAAAGTTGCTGGCCCAGTTGTACAGGGCGAAGAGCACCGCCATCAGCGCCCAACCCTTGAACATCTGTCTCGGGTTCCCGTGAAAGCCCAGCGGGTCGCCGTCAACCAAGGTGTTGCCCCAGAAATAGCGCAGCCGGCGCACTTTGGCCCAGGGCCAGTACAGGCCCAGGGTCACCAACAGCAGCAGCATGTTGACGATCCAGATGCGAAAGTACTCGCTGCCAGACCCACTGAAACGGATGTGCGCGGTGTGGTGGACAGGGGCGGACTGGGCGGTTTCGGGCACCGCATCTGATCGATACATATGACTCCCTTTGATCTACAAAATGACGACAGGATTGTGCCGCTGGAGCTGGTCGATCGCGGTGGTCACGTCGTCACTTCAAGGAGGCCGGTGACGGGCTGGGCGAGGCCGGCACAGCCGCATGGTGAGTGCAGCGGATCAGCTGACCGGGCGCCGGTCCCGCTGGCGGGCCACGGTGCGACTGTGCATGCCCTCCGCTCCGTGCTCAAGGGCTCCGCGCCGGTGAACAGCTTGAACATCCTGGCGTGAGCACCCGGGGCGACCGAGGTGCCGGACACAGGGCGCAAGGCGTGGCCGGACCTGATGCTGTGCCACCGCATGGCACCGCCTTGGCTGGCCCGCCGGGGTGCCACAACCACCGTTTGTGACCCTGCGTGCGGGCGTCCGGCCGCCATGGCGCTGGAACCCTCAGTTTTGTGGCCTGGCAGCCGATACAAGCACCATGTTCCACACCCTGCGCGCACGCCCTCACGCTCGGGCCTTGTTGCTGCTGCTGTCGTCGATCGCCTGGCCGGCGCTGCTGCTGGCCGCCGCCCCGCAGGCGCCCGAACCGGAATGGACGCCCTCCCCCGACGGCCAGTGGCTGCACCAGCGCAGCACCGGCCTGGTCTGGCAGCGCTGCGTGGTGGGCATGCACTGGACCGGCAAGGACTGCGCCGGTCAACCCCTGTGGGCCGACCACCTGCAGGCCTCGGCCCATGCCCGCCAGCGCGCCAAGGCCGACGGCCGGCCCTGGCGCCTGCCCCACCTCAAGGAGCTGCAACAGCTGGCCCGGCTGGGCGCGCAGAAAACCCCACCCAGTTTGCTGCCCGCCTCCGGCGAGGGCTGGGTCTGGACCGCCACGATCCCCATCGAGGTGCGCAGCGTCAACCCCTACAGCTATGGCAACGTGATGAACGGCGTGACCGGCCAGAACGTGAGCCAGATGAAGTTCCTGCACGCCTGGGTGGTCAACACCGCCACCGGCGAGACGCGCGACGACGTGCTCAAGCGCACCCCCATGTTCGTGCGCCTGGTGCGCAAATCCGACGAACCCTGAGCGGGCAGACCGCACCCACACCGCGGTGCCATGAGCGGCGGCCCGGCGGAACCCTGCGATGCCCGCGACCACACGGTGGCCCCGCGCCGGGTCGCTACCATCGGCCCATGACCCTGCGCCCACCCCTCCCCGTTGCCAGCGCCGTGCTGCAGCAGCTGGCCGACATCGCCCACCGCCACACCAGCTCCCGCGTGCGCTGCCTGCACGTGCCCCAGCGCTCGCCCGACGCGGGCGCCCACGACGCCGAGTTCTGTGCCATCGAGCTGGAAGACGGCGCCTTTGGCCTGTCCTACGTGCTGCTGGGCGACACGCTCCAGGCCTTGCTGACCGCGCACGGCAGCGCCGGTGACGCACCACTGGCCGGCGCCGACCCCATGGCCCTGGCACAGCGCCTGACCGACGGCAGTGCGGTGGAACGCGCCATCGCGCTGGCCGCCATCAACGCACTGACCGACTCGGTCTGGCGCCGCGTGGGCTACGAGCCGCCGCCAGCGGGCAATTCGCTGGGCGACGTGGTGCTGGGCCCGCAGGACCACCTGGGCATGATCGGTTTCTTCCCGCCGCTGGTGCAGCGCGTGGCCGAAGCCGGCGGGCGCCTCAGCGTGGTGGAGATGAACGCCGAGATGGTGGCGCGCCAGCGCGAACGCTACCCGCACATCACCATCGGCCTGGACCGCGCGCTGCTGGCCTCCTGCAACCTCGTGGTCGGCACCTCCACCATGCTGCTGAATCACACGCTGGACGCCATGCTCGCCGCCGCGCCGAACGCGCAGCGCTTTGCCGTGATCGGCCCGTCGGCCGGGCTGTGGCCCGACGCGCTGTTCGACCGCGGCGTGACGCTGCTGGGCGGCACCCGCGTGACGGACCCACGGGCGTTCGTCGATGCCATGGCCGCCGGCGAGAGCTGGAGCCGCGCCACGCGCAAGTTCGCCATCGACCGCGCGGCCTGGCCCGGCTGGCGCGCGCTCACCGGCAGCCCCTGATGCGGCGCGGTCTGGTCTACGGCACCCTGGCCTACGGGCTCTGGGGCCTGTTCCCGTTTTTCTTCAAACAGCTGCAGCACGTCGCGTCGCTGCAGGTGGTGCTGCACCGCATGGTCTGGTCGCTGGTGTTCGTGCTGCTGGTGCTGGCCGTGCTGCGGCGCTGGGCCTGGCTGGGCGATGTGCGCCAGCGCCCGCGGCTGCTGGCCATCTTTGCCGCCTCGTCGGCCCTGCTCGCCTGCAACTGGCTGACCTACATCTGGGCGGTGAACAACGGTCACGTGCTGGACGCCAGCCTGGGCTATTTCATCCTGCCGCTGGTGAACGTGGCGCTGGGCTTCCTGTTCCTGCACGAACGCCCGCGCCCCACGCAGTGGCTGGCCTTTGGCACCGCGTCGGCCGGCGTGCTGTGGCTGGCCCTGCTGACGGGCCATGTGCCCTGGATCGCGCTGGCGCTGGCGCTCTCGTTCGGTTTCTACGGCCTCATCCGCAAGCTGGCACCGCTGGGCGCGCTCGAAGGCATCTCGCTGGAAACCCTGCTGCTGGCGCCGGTGGCGGCTGCGGCCCTGCTCTGGAGCCAGCACAGCGGCACCCTGCCCGCGCAGGACACGCGCACCTGGCTGCTGTTTGCACTCAGCGGGCCGGTCACCGCGGTGCCGCTGCTGCTGTTCTCGGCCGGCGCGCGGCGCATCCCGCTGTCCACCATGGGCGTGCTGCAGTACATCACGCCCACCATCCTGCTGTTCCTGGGCACCCTGCTCTACGACGAGCCGTTTTCCGGCCCGCGCATGGCCGGGTTCGCGCTCATCTGGACGGCGCTCTTGCTGTACTCGGCCGACAGCTGGCGCCACCACACCCGCCCGGTCAGCGCCTAAGGCGACGCTGAATAAGTCTCCGCGGATGCGCTCGCCCGCTGTCGGGATGGACTGCAAGGCGCAAAACGCAGACGGGCCGGGCGGCCCGGCGAGGCAATGCAGTAGCGGCAGACCGCCCGAGAGCGGGATGAGCGCGCTGCGAGGGACTTGATCAGCGTTGCCCTAAAAAACAAAGGCCCGGGGCTTGCGCCCCGGGCCTTTGTCTTGCGGCCATCAGGCCGATCAGGCGGTCACGCTCTTGGCGTTGTCCACGTACTCTTCGATCTGGTTGAAGTTCAGGTACTTGTAGATCGCCGCGCCGTCCTTGTTCACGATGCCCATGGCTTCGTGGTACTCGGCCACCGTCGGGATCTTGCCCAGCTTGGACGCGATCGCGGCGAGCTCGGCAGAGGCCAGATACACAAAGGTGTTCTTGCCCAGGCGGTTGGGGAAGTTGCGGGTCGAGGTGGACACAACCGTCGCGCCTTCACGCACCTGAGCCTGGTTGCCCATGCACAGCGAGCAGCCGGGCATTTCGGTGCGGGCACCGGCGGCGCCGAAGCTGGCGTAGTGGCCCTCCTTGATCAGCTCGCTCTCGTCCATCTTGGTCGGCGGGGCGACCCACAGCTTGACCGGGATGTCGCGCTGGCCGCCCAGCAGCTTGGCTGCGGCGCGGAAATGGCCGATGTTGGTCATGCACGAACCGATGAAGGCTTCGTCGATCTTGGTGCCAGCGACTTCGGACAGGAACTTGGCGTCATCCGGGTCGTTCGGGCAGCAGAGGATCGGCTCCTTGATGTCGGCCAGGTCGATCTCGATCACGGCGGCGTATTCGGCGTCCTTGTCGGCTTCGAGCAACTCGGGCTTGGCCAGCCAGGCCTCGACCTTCTCGATGCGGCGGGCCAGCGTCTTGGCGTCGGCGTAACCGTCGGCGATCATGTTCTTCATCAGAACGATGTTCGACTTCAGGTACTCGGCGACCGGCTCCTTGTTGAGCTTGATGGTGCAGCCGGCGGCGGAGCGCTCGGCCGAGGCGTCGGACAGCTCGAACGCCTGTTCCACCTTCAGGTCCGGCAGACCTTCGATTTCCAGGATGCGGCCCGAGAAGGCGTTGATCTTGCCGGCCTTGGCCACGGTCAGCAGACCGGCCTTGATGGCGTACAGCGGAATCGCGTGCACCAGATCGCGCAGCGTGATGCCGGGCTGCATGGTGCCCTTGAAGCGCACCAGCACCGACTCGGGCATGTCCAGCGGCATCACGCCGGTGGCGGCGCCGAAGGCCACCAGACCGGAGCCGGCGGGGAAGGAAATGCCGATCGGGAAACGGGTGTGCGAGTCACCGCCGGTGCCCACGGTGTCGGGCAGCAGCAGGCGGTTGAGCCAGCTGTGGATCACGCCGTCGCCCGGACGCAGGGCCACGCCGCCGCGGCTGCTCATGAACTTGGGCAGCTCACGGTGGGTCTTGACGTCCACCGGCTTGGGATAGGCCGCGGTGTGGCAGAAGGACTGCATCACCAGGTCGGCCGAGAAGCCCAGGCAGGCCAGGTCTTTCAGCTCGTCGCGGGTCATCGGGCCCGTGGTGTCTTGCGAACCCACGGTGGTCATGCGCGGCTCGCAGTAGGTACCGGGGCGCACGCCCTGGCCTTCGGGCAGACCGACGGCGCGGCCGACCATCTTCTGCGCCAGCGTGAAGCCGGCCTTGGTAGCGGCGGGCACGGACGGCAGGCGGAACAGGGTCGAGGCGGGCAGGCCCAGGAACTCGCGCGCCTTGGCGGTCAGAGAGCGGCCGATGATCAGGTTGATGCGGCCGCCGGCGCGCACTTCGTCGAACAGCACGTCGCTCTTGAGCTGGAACTCGGCAACCGTCTCGCCGTTCTTGACCAGCTTGCCGTCGTAGGGCAGCACGTCGATGACGTCGCCCATTTCCAGCTTGCTCACGTCCACCTCAATGGGCAACGAGCCGGAGTCTTCCTGCGTGTTGAAGAAGATGGGGGCGATCTTGCCGCCCAGGGTGACGCCGCCAAAGCGCTTGTTCGGCACGAACGGGATGTCCTGGCCGGTGGCCCAGATCACGCTGTTGGTGGCGGACTTGCGCGAAGAACCGGTGCCCACCACGTCGCCCACGTAGGCCACGAGGTTGCCCTTTTTCTTCAGGTCTTCGATGAACTGCATCGGGCCGCGCTTGCCGTCTTCCTCGGGCTTGAAGGCCGCGTCGGGGCGGGTGTTCTTCAGCATCGCGAGGTAATGCATCGGGATGTCCGGGCGCGTGGTGGCGTCCGGGGCGGGCGACAGGTCGTCGGTGTTGGTCTCGCCGGGCACCTTGAACACGGTGACGGTGATCTTCTTTTCCACTTCTGGACGGCTGGTGAACCACTCGGCGTCGGCCCAGCTCTGCATCACGTCCTTGGCCACGGCGTTGCCGGCCTTGGCCTTCTCGGCCACGTCGTTGAAGTAGTCGAACATCAGCAGCGTCTTCTTGAGCGCTGCGCCGGCCACGGCCGCCACTTCGGCGTCGTCCAGCAGCTCGATCAGGGGGTGCACGTTGTAGCCACCCACCATGGTGCCCAGCAGCTCGGTGGCCTTGGCCTTGGAGATCAGGCCGACCTGGATGTCACCGTGCGCCACGGCGGCCAGGAAGCTGGCCTTGACCTTGGCGGCATCGTCCACGCCCGGCGGCACGCGGTGCGTGAGCAGGTCCATCAGGAACGCGTCTTCGCCGGCGGGCGGGTTCTTGATCAGTTCGATCAGGGCGGCGACCTGCTTGGCGTCGAGCGCCAGCGGGGGAATGCCCAGGGCGGCGCGTTCAGCGGCGTGGGCGCGGTAGTCGGCAAGGAAGGTCGACATCGTGTTCTCCGGTGGTGTGGGTAATCGTGGGTGGGGGTTCATGCAAGCAACCAGCCACGCACCGGGTCGGGCAGGGGGTGCCCGGTCTGGTGCGCGCGTTCGATGACTTGCCAGTAATAACGGTAGCTGGCGCGGTCGTGCAGGCGCCCTTGGTGCTGCACCGGCGCCCAGTCGGCGGCGGCGGCGGCGGCGATGATGGCCAGCGCCGTCTCGATGTCGGCCTCGGCGGGCGAAAACGCGGTGACGATGGTCCGGATCTGGTCCGGGTGGATGCTCCACATGCGGGTGTAACCCAGCTCGCTGGCCGCGCGCCGCGCCGCCTGTTGCAGCGCGGGCAGGTCCTTGAACTCGGTGACCACGTTGTGCGAGGGCACCTTGCCGTGCGCATGGCAGGCAGCCGCCATCTCGACCTTGGCGCGCAGCACGTGCGGGTGGCTGAACTGACCCGCCAGGGTCATGGCCGATGCGGGGATCGCGCCACCGTGTGCGGAGACGAAGTCCATCAGGCCGAAGCTCAGCGACTGCACGCGCGGGTGCGCGGCGATGTCGAACGCGCGGTGCACCGCGGCGGGCGACTCGATCAACACGTGCAGGGGCAACGCGGTCGCGCCGGCGGCGTCCAGCGCTGCGGCGGCACGTGCGACGTCCGCCACCGACTCGACCTTGGGCACCATCAGGTGGCAGAGGCGATGCCCCACCTGGCCGGCGATGGTGGCCATGTCGGCCTCGAAATGCGGGTGGTCCACCGGGTGGACCCGGGCGGCCACGCGGGCCCCCGCAGGCGCCGCCAGCGCCAGTTCGGTGACCAGGGCCGCGTGTTCGGCCTCGCCCCCGACGGGGGCGCCGTCCTCGCAATCCAGTGTGACGTCGAAGACGCAGGTGCCGAACTCGGCCGTCAGCTCGGCCTGCAGTTGCAGGCTTTTGCGCATCCGCGCGGGCGCACCGCTGTAGTGGTCACAGACCGGCAGCGCGAACGCGCCGGCCTGGGCCCCAACAAGGATGTCGCGCGGGTGAGGTTTCACAGAGTTACCAAGCGGTTACGAAGCCAGCACTGGCCGCCCGCTTCCAGCAAGCACCACGGAACTGGCTTCGCCAGGCCGTAGGTGCTGTCCCCCTGGGGGGAAGACGCGAAGCGGCGCAGGGGGGCATCACACCAGGTGCTTGACGCCGTCTTGCTCGCCCTGCAGCTCGGCCAGGGTCTTGTTGATGCACTCTTGCGAGAAGGCATCGATGTCCAGGCCTTCGACGACCTTGTACTCGCCGTTGGCGCAGGTGACCGGGAAACCGAACATGATGTCCTTCGGAATGCCGTACCAGCCTTGCGACGGGATGCCCATCGTGACCCACTCGCCGTTGGTGCCCAGGGCCCAGTCGCGCATGTGGTCGATGGCGGCGTTGGCGGCCGAGGCGGCAGAGCTCAGGCCACGCGCTTCAATGATGGCGGCGCCGCGCTTGCCCACGGTGGGCAGGAACACGTTGGCGTTCCATTCCTGGTCGTTGATCATGTCCTTGACCGAAGCGCCGTCGATGGTGGCGAAGCGGTAGTCGGCGTACATGGTGGGCGAGTGGTTGCCCCACACGGCCAGCTTCTTGATGCTGGAGACGGCCTTGCCGGTCTTGGCGGCCAGCTGGCTGGCGGCGCGGTTGTGGTCCAGGCGCAGCATGGCGGTGAAGTTGCCCGGCTTCAGATCGGGCGCGCTCTTCATGGCGATGTAGGCGTTGGTATTGGCGGGGTTGCCGACCACCAGCACCTTGACGTCGCGGCTGGCCACGGCGTTCAGGGCCTTGCCCTGGGCGGTGAAGATGGCGCCGTTGATGGCGAGCAGCTCGGCGCGCTCCATGCCGGGACCACGCGGACGCGAACCGACCAGCAGGGCGTAGTCGGTGTCCTTGAAGGCGGTCATCGGATCGCTGTGGGCTTCCATGCCGGCCAGCAGCGGGAAGGCGCAGTCTTCAATTTCCATCATCACGCCCTTGAGCGCCTTCTGGGCCTTTTCGTCCGGAATTTCCAGCAGTTGCAGGATCACGGGCTGGTCCTTGCCCAGCATCTCGCCGGAGGCGATGCGGAACAGCAGGGCGTAACCGATCTGACCTGCGGCGCCGGTGACGGCAACACGAACGGGCTTCTTGCTCATGGTGAAAACTCCAGAAAGGGGCGTTGAGAATGTAAAAAACCAGTGGGAATGAACCCGGACCAGGAGCCACGGCTGCGCGGGGAAAACCCGGGAAAAGTGGTTCAGGGACAGTCCGTGAGTGTACCCGCGTAAACCCGTAGGCGTCAATTTGTCTTATGTCTTATATAAGATATGATTGATCGGACCGCCGAGCGTTTCCGGCGCTACCATTGCGTCCGCAAAACCATGGCCACCCTGCCCGCCTCCCCCGCCGCCCCCTTCCTGCCGGACCCACCCGCAGGTGGCGAACCTTCGGCGCCGGGCGCTCCCGCCTTCAGCCCGCTGTACCAGCAGATCAAGACCCTGATCCTGCGCAGCCTGCAGGCCGGCGAGTGGAAGCCGGGCGACATGATCCCCAGCGAACTGGAACTGGCCGCGCGCTTTCGCGTCAGCCAGGGTACGGTGCGCAAGGCCATCGACGAGCTGGCCACCGACAACCTGCTGGTGCGCCGCCAGGGCAAGGGCACGTTCGTGGCCACACACGCCGAGCAGCACATCCAGTACCGTTTTCTGCGGGTGCTGCCCGACGCGGAATCTCCCGACGCACAAGGGCCCGCCGAACGCCGCATCATCGAATGCCGCCGCCTGCGCGCGCCCGCCGAGGTGGCCCGCCAGCTGGCACTGCGCACCGGCGACCCGCTGCTGCTGGTCAAGCGGGTGCTCGCTTTTTCGGGCACCCCCACCATCCTGGAAGACATCTGGCTGCCCGGCGGCCCGTTCAAAGGCCTGACACAGGAAACCCTGGCCGGCGACAAAGGACCGATGTACGCCCTGTTCGAGGCCGACTTCGGTGTGCGCATGGTGCGCGCGGTCGAACGCATCAAGGCCGTGGGCGCCGATGCCGATGCCGCCGCCCTGCTGGGCGTCGAGATCGGCCACCCGCTGCTGAGTGTTGAACGTCTGGCCTACACCTACGACGACGTGCCCATGGAGCTGCGCCGCGGCCTCTACCGCACCGACACCCGGCACTACCACAACGAACTGAGCTGACCAGACCCCGTATGACATTGCTCGATAGTCTGCTGTCAGCCTCAGGTATGTTGCGTTGCAATAGAATTTGCCGGCCTGTGGCTTGAGTTACCAGCAAGTTACAAGCCACCCTCCCGACCTCCGTTCCCCTCCTCCATAAGAACCCCAGATCCCCAACGGAAGAAAGCCCCCACCATGACCGAATTGAGCAAAAAGCGGCCCGAGTTCCGCAACATCAATGCGTTCAAGGACCTGACCACCTACCGGCTGCCCCTGGCCGGCTGGGTGTCGATCCTGCACCGCGCCAGCGGTGGCCTGATGTTCCTCCTGCTGCCCCTGATCGTGTGGCTGTTTGACACATCGGTGTCGTCGGAAATCTCCTACGACGTGTTCCGGGCGGCCTTCAGTGCGGGCCTGGGTTTCGTTCCCGGCTGGTTCATGAAGCTGGTGGCGCTGGCCCTGATCTGGGCCTACCTGCACCACCTCATTGCCGGCGTTCGCCACCTGTACATGGACATGTTCCACGCGGTGAGCAAAGCGTTCGGCCAGAGCTCGGCGATTTTCACGCTGGCCCTGTCCATCGGCCTGACGCTGATCCTCGGCGCCAAGCTGTTCGGTCTCTACTGATTTCAGGAAGGCACACACATGTCTTATGGTTCCAAGCGCGTCGTCACCGGCGCCCACTACGGCCTGCGCGACTGGCTGGCACAACGCATCACCGGCGCGCTGGTTGCGCTGTTCACCCTCATCGTGCTGGTGCAGGTCCTTTTCACCAGCGGTCCGATCGGCTACGAAGCCTGGTCCGGCATCTTCTCCGCCCAGTGGATGAAGACCCTGACCTTCGCCGTGTTCGTGGCGCTGGCCTGGCACATCTGGTTCGGCATGCGCGACATCTGGATGGACTACGTCAAGCCCACCGGTATCCGCCTGGTCCTGCACGTTTTCACCATCGTCTGGCTCGTCGCCTGCCTGGGCTGGGCTGTTCAAGTTCTCTGGAGACTCTGATCCATGTCCACCACCGCATCTCTCCCCAAGCGCAAGTTCGACGTGGTCATCGTCGGGGCCGGCGGCTCCGGCATGCGTGCCTCGCTGCAGCTGGCCCGCGCCGGCCTGAAGGTCGCCGTGCTCTCCAAGGTCTTCCCCACCCGCTCGCACACCGTCGCGGCGCAGGGCGGCGTGTCCGCCTCGCTGGGCAACATGAGCGAAGACAGCTGGGAATACCACTTCTACGACACCGTCAAGGGCTCCGACTGGCTCGGTGACCAGGACGCGATCGAGTTCATGTGCCGCGAAGCCCCGAAGGTCGTGTACGAACTCGAACACTTCGGCATGCCGTTCGACCGCAACCCCGACGGCACCATCTACCAGCGTCCGTTCGGCGGCCACACCGCCAACTACGGCGAAAAGCCGGTGCAACGCGCCTGCGCCGCGGCCGACCGCACCGGCCACGCCATGCTGCACACGCTCTACCAGGCCAACGTGTCGGCCCGCACCACCTTCTTCGTGGAATGGATGGCGCTGGACCTGATCCGCGACGCCGCCGGCGACTGCGTGGGCGTGACCGCCCTCGAAATGGAAACCGGCGACACCTACGTGCTCGAAGCCAAGACCGTGCTACTGGCCACCGGTGGTGCCGGCCGCATCTTCCAGTCGTCGACCAACGCCTTCATCAACACCGGTGACGGCCTGGGCATGGCCGCCCGCGCCGGCATCGCGCTGCAGGACATGGAGTTCTGGCAGTTCCACCCCACCGGCGTGGCCGGCGCGGGCGTGCTGCTGACCGAAGGCTGCCGCGGCGAAGGCGCCATCCTGCTCAACAGCGAAGGCGAGCGCTTCATGGAGCGTTACGCGCCCACCCTGAAGGACCTGGCACCGCGCGACTTCGTCTCGCGCTGCATGGGCCAGGAAATCCTGGAAGGCCGTGGCTGTGGTCCCAACAAGGACTACATCCACATGAAGCTGGACCACCTGGGTGCCGACACCATCCACAAGCGCCTGCCCTCGGTGTACGAGATCGGCGTGAACTTCGCCAACGTGGACGTGACGCGTGAGCCCATCCCCGTGGTGCCCACCATCCACTACCAGATGGGCGGCATCCCGACCAACATCCATGGCCAGGTGGTCGAGCGCGCCAACGGTGAAGACAAGCCCGTCAACGGCCTCTACGCCGTGGGCGAATGCTCCTGCGTCTCGGTGCACGGCGCCAACCGCCTGGGCACCAACTCGCTGCTGGACCTGCTGGTGT
>NZ_JASJOY010000068.1:0-23297 GCF_031426985.1 Hydrogenophaga sp. | reverse complement strand
AGCCGGTGCGCGTGGTCGATGCCGACAACGAAGAGCACGAGGCCGAGCGCGCGGTCGCGCGCATCCAGAGCCTGCGCGCGACCAGCCCGCACAAGGAATGGCGCGACTTCGCCATTCTTTACCGCGCCAACCACATGGCGCGCTCGTTCGAGCAGTCGCTGCGCCGCGCGCAGGTCCCCTACAAGGTATCGGGCGGGCAGAGCTTTTTCGACAAGGCCGAGATCCGCGACCTGTGCGCCTGGCTGCGCCTGCTGGTCAACAACAACGACGACCCGGCGTTCCTGCGCTCGGCCACCACGCCCAAGCGCGGCATCGGCCACACCACGCTGGGGCAGCTGGGCACCTTTGCCACGCAGTACAAGCTCAGCCTGTTCGACGCGCTGTTCTCACACTCGCTGCCCAGCGCGGTCAACAGCCGCGCCATCACCACGCTGCACGAATTCGGCCGCGCGGTGAACGACCTGGAATACCGCGCCCGCCACACCGTGGGCCACGAAGCGGCGCGCAGCTTCCTCAACGACTGGCTCAAGGACATCGCCTACGAGCAGCACCTCTACGACAGCGAAGACAACGAAAAGGTCGCCGCCGCGCGCTGGACCAACGTGATGGACTTCTGCGACTGGGTGGCCGGGCGCTGCGGCGGCAAGATGGAAGACGACGGCGGCGTGCAGGTGGAAACCGAACGCAAGACGCTGCTGGAGGTGGTGCAGACCATCGCGCTCATTTCCACCCTGAGCGAGCGCGAGAAAGACCAGAACGTGGTCACGCTCTCGACCCTGCACGCCTCCAAGGGCCTGGAGTGGCCGCACGTGGTGCTGGTGGGCGTGAACGAAGGCCTGCTGCCCTTCAAGACCGACGACGCCAACAGCGACCTCAGCGCCGAGTTGCTGGCCCTGCGCGTGCAGGAAGAACGGCGCCTGATGTACGTGGGCATCACCCGCGCGCAACGCACGCTGGCGGTGAGCTGGCTTAAGCGCCGCAAGAAAGGCCGCGAAAGCGTGCCCGGCACGCCCAGCCGCTTCATCAAGGAAATGGCGCTGGACCAGGCCACGGTGAAAGAAGACCCGCGCGAGAAGCTGCGCGCGCTGCGGGCCGAGTTCGCGCAACGCGCCAGCGACGCGAGCGCCGCCAAGGCCGCCAAACCATGACGCGCAGAAGCCGCTGGCCCGCCTGGGCGCTGGGCATGCTGCTGTGTGCCGCCACTGCCGCCCAGGCCCAGACCGGCGCCAGCGCGCCCTGCCCCGACCCGACCGACCTCACGCCCGCCCACCTCTACGGCCTGTGGCAGATCAGCCTGTGGCCCGACGGCGGTGACGAAACCACCGCCGCGTCCCGCGGCGTCCTGCTGTTCGAACGCCACCCGGAACACCCCGGCAGCGTGCGCGGCGAGCTGCGCCGCAGCACCGCCGGCCAGGACCTGAGCGCCCAGGTCTCGGGCGACGTGACCGACGGCGTGTTCAACCTCGACGAATCGGACGACGGCGTGGCCATGAGCGCCGTCTGGGCCGGTGAACCGGCCGATTGCGGGCGCGAGATCCGCGGCACCCGCCGCCCGGCCGAAGGCCGCCCCGCCAGCGACGCCGTGCTGCGGTTCCGCCTGCACAAGCTGCCCGGCTGGCGCTGAGGCCAGCCGTCCCGTCGCGCGGGGCCTAACCGGTGCGGCCCCGTGCTCAGGGCTGCGCGTCGTCCAGCAGCGCGGCGTTCAGCGCGCGGATGCGCTGGTCTTCGTAGTAGCCGCCGTATTCGGTGTAGCGCAGGAACGGCCGCGCACAGGCCCCGCAGACCCACACATCGCAGCGGTTGTAGGGGAAAAACGCCGGCGCGATCGGTGCGTCGGCCGACCAGGCGTGCGTGCCACGCGGGTGGTGCTCCATCACGGTGGCCTGTTCGGCGTCCTCGCCCCGCAGGGTGCCCACCGGCTGCAGCTGGTCCAGGTGGAAGGTCGACGGCACCGATTCCCAGCCCGGGCACACCAGCGGCGCGCAGACCACGCAGTCCTGGCGCGACCGCTGTCCCGCCAGCGCCCTCAGGTCGTCCGACGACAGCCGCGGCAAGGGTTCAACGCTCATGGGAATACCTTCGTCCTGAAGGACTGCGGTGCGAGCTTGCTTGGGGGCGGCCCGGCTCAGCGCTCAAGCACACGCTCCGAGCCCGCCGTGCGTTTGGCGCCGTAGGGGCAGTGGTTGGGCCGCGGGCTGAGCTGCTGCGGATGCTTGCGGCAGATCTCGGGCCGCTGTTCGTAGACGGTGCAGCGACGCGTCTTCGCATCCAGGAAGTGGCAGTCGCCGCCGGCGCGCCGGGCGATGGTGAAGACCTCGCGCTTGAAGTTGAAGTGCTCGATCAGCCCGGCCTTCTCCAGCCGCTTCGCGATCTGTTTGGGCGCCTCGTGCTCGGCCTCGAACGGGTCCACGATCCCCAGCCGCAACATGTCCGGCAGCCGCACCTCCAGCGGCATGGTGCAGCAGTTGGCGACGCAGGAGTCGCACAGCCCGGCGCGGTAACGGGTCCAGGTTTCGGTGCGGTCAACGTCGACGATGTGGATGGAGGATCTCATGGGGCGGACAGTGGGCCCGACGGGGTGCGGGCGAGTCCGATGATAGCGGTCGCTGGTCTCAACTGGTATTGAAGTGGTATTATTTATCCATGCCGACCGCCGCACCACCCCCCGCTGAAACCCCCGTGGCCGACGCCGCACCGGCGCGCGCGCTGCGTTACCTGGCGCTGGCGCAGTGGCTGGAAGACGGCCTGCGCGCAGGCCGCTGGGACGCCCGCAACCCGCTGCCCTCGGAGCGCGAGCTGGCGAGCCAGCACGCGGTCTCGCGGGTGACGGCGCGCAAGGCGCTGGACACCCTGGTGGAACAGGGCCTGGTGCAGCGGCGCCACGGCAGCGGCAGCTTCGCGACGCCGCGCCTGCGCGACGACCTGCGCGCCTTGTCTTCGTTCTCCGACGCCCTGCGCGCCCGCGGCCACACGCCCGCCTCGCACTGGCTGCGGCGTGAGCGGCGCGCCGCCAGCGCCGAAGAGGCCATGGCGCTGCAGCTGCCAGCGGGCGCGGCGGTGGCGGTGCTGGAGCGGGTGCGGCTGGCCGACGGGCTGCCGATGGCGCTGGAGTGCACGGTGCTGCCGGCGGCGGTGCTGGGCGATCCGGCGGCCCTGGGCGACTCGCTCTACGCCCACCTGAGCGCGCGCGGCCAGCCGGTGCGGCGCGCGCAGCAGCGCATCCGCGCGGCCAACGCCAGCCCGCAGCAGGCCGCCCTGCTGGGCCAGCCCAGCGGCCAGGCCCTTCTCTGGGTCACGCGCACCGGCCTGGGCGGCGACGACCGCCCGCTCGAATGGACCCAGAGCTGGCTGCTGAGCAGCCACTGGGACTTTGTCACCGAACTCATGCCCCCTGACGCCACATGAACCCGAGTCCCGACGCCTGCCTGCTCACCCCCACCGGTTTCCTGCGCGGCCGCCTGCGCTGCGACGACCGCGGCCGTATCGCCGCGATCGACGGCACGCCGATCGACGAGGCCCAGGCCCGCGCCAGCGGCCTGCCCTGGCTGCTGCCGGGCTTCATCGACCTGCATCTGCACGGCGGCGCCGGGCGCGACGTGATGCAGGGCGGCGACAGCGCGCAGGCCATCGCCCAGCTGCACGCCCGCCACGGCACCACGTCCTGGCTGGCCACCACCATGACCGCGCCGCAGGAAGACCTGACCCAGGCCTTCACCGCGCTGGCGCCGCTGTGCCAGGCCCCGGCGCCAGCGGGCGCGCGGGTGCTGGGCGTGCACCTGGAGGGGCCTTACATCAGCGAGCAGCGGCTGGGCGCCCAGCCCGACTTCGTGCGCCCGGCGCAGCTGGGCGAGATCCGCGCCCTGCACGCGCTGGCGCCGATCCGGCTGCTGACGCTGGCGCCCGAGGTGCACGGCAACCAGGCCCTGATCGAAGCCCTGTGCGCGATGGGCATGCGGGTGCAGATCGGCCACAGCAGCGGCAGTTATGAACAAGGCGTGGCAGCGCTGCGCTGCGGGGCCACCGGCTTCACCCACCTGTTCAATGCCATGAGCGGCCTGCACCACCGCGAGCCGGGCATGGTCGGCGCGGCGCTGGCCCACGCCGAGTACGCCGAGCTGATCCCCGACCTGCTGCACGTGCACCCGGGCGCGATGCGCGCCGCGCTGCGCGCGATCCCGCGGCTGTACTGCGTGACCGATGCCACCGCCGCCGCCGGCATGCCCGACGGCCCCTACCAGCTCGGCCGCCAGACGGTGAACAAGTGCCTGGGCGGCGTGCGGCTGGCCGACGGCACCCTGGCCGGCTCGGTGCTGACCATGGACGCGGCGCTGCGCAACCTGGTTCAAGCGCTGGGGCTGTCGCTGGCCGAGGCCTCGGCCCGGGTCAGCACCCACGCCGCCGACCACCTGGGCCTGGCCGACCGCGGCCGGCTGGCGCCGGGCGCCTGGGCCGACCTGGTGCTGCTGGACCCGCAGCTGCAGGTGCAGGCGGTCTGGGTCGAAGGCCGGCTGCAGGCGCGCTGATCAGAGCGCAGAGCGCAGACTCAGGCCAGCGTCTCCGGGTCGTCTTCCAGCGCCGGCAGCAGCACGGTGACCACCAGGCCACCCTCGGCGTGGTTGTGCAGCCGGATCTCGCCGCCGTGGGCCTGCACGATGTTGCGCGAAATGCCCAGGCCGAGGCCGCTGCCGTTGGGATGGCGGTGCGCCCCATGGTCCTGCCGAACCGGGGTCTCGAAGGCGGTGGCCATGTCGGCCGGCGCCATGCCGGGGCCGAAGTCGCGCACCTCGACCAGCGCCTGGTTCCCCTGCCGCGCCAGCCGCAGCTGCACCCGGTCGCCGTAGAGCACGGCGTTGTCCAGCAGGTTGCGAAAGGCCCGCTCCAGCGCCAGCGGCTTGCCCTGCACCCGCAGCGGCCGCAGCGCACACTCGATCCGCGCGTCGGGCAGGATCGGGCGGCTGGCCAGCCGCTGCAGCAGCGTGTCCAGCGGCACCGGGGTCAGGTTCTCGTGGATGTCGCTGTCGCGCACGCTCTGCAGCGCCGACTTGACCATCATGTCCAGGTCGTCGAGGTCTTCGTGGAAATCGGCCTGCAGGCGCTCGTCGTCGAGCAGCTCGGTGCGCAGCTTCAGCCGCATGATGGGGGTCTTGAGGCCGTGCGAGATGCCGACGAACAGCCGCTCGCGGTCGAGCAGGTAGCCCTGGATGCGGGCCAGCATGTCGTTGAAGGCGCGCGCCATGCGCCGCAGCTCAGCCGTGCCGGTCTCGGGCAGCGGCTCGGGCACCGCCTCGCCATGGCCGAAGGCGCGCGCGGCGGCGGCCAGCTGGTCAAGCGGCCGGATCAGGCCCCGCACCAGCAGGGCCGAGAGCAGCAGCACCGTGACCAGGGTGACCAGCTGCAGCGCCACGCGGTCCAGGGTCAGCGGGTTGGCGTTGTCCAGGAAATAGGGGTCGGGCATGGTGCCGGCCAGATACAGCCAGCGCCCGGGTTCGAACTCGGCCTGCACCACCAGCACCGGCGCCGGCCGCGGCCGCAGCAGCAGCGTGGCCTGCACCCAGGCGTCGGGCAGGTCGGGCACGCGGGTGCCGTCGTCGGCCACCTGCAGCGTCTGCGGCCAGGCGAACACCACCTGCGCATGCTGGCCGGCGCCCAGGTCGCGCTCCAGCTCGGCCTGCACCGAGCGCGCCACGATGTCCACCAGGTCGTTGCCCGCCAGCGGCTCCACCGGCACCGCGGCGCGGTTGACGTTGACGAAGAAACGGGTGCCGCCCATGGTGCGCAGCTGCTCGATCAGGATCGGGCGGAACGGCGGCGGCAGGTCGCGGAAGAAGCGGATCGTGCCGGCGGCGCTGCGGGCCAACTGCACCGCCGCCGCCAGCGACTCCTGGCGCGCGGTCTCGCGCAGCTGGCGCGCCCACAGCAGGGTGCCGATCAGCTGCGCCGCGACCACCCCCAGCACCAGCACCACCACGATGCGGCCCAGCAGGCTGTCGGGCAGCCAGCGGCGCCAGCCACGGCGGGTCTCAGACATCGCTGAGGGACTGCACCTCGGCGCAGAACACATAGCCGCTGCCGCGCACGGTCTTGATCAGGGCCGGCTGCTTGCCGTCGTCGCCCAGGCGCTGGCGCAGCCGGCTGACCTGCACGTCCAGCGAACGGTCCAGCGGCCCCAGGTCGCGGCCGCGCGTGTGCTCCATCAGCCGGGACCGGTCCAGCGTCTCGCCGGCGTGTTCGGCCAGGATGCGCAGCAGGTTGAAGTCCATGCTGGTCAGCACCACCGCCTGGCCCTGGGCATCGCTGAGGGTGCGCCCGCCCAGGTCCATGGTGAAGCCGGCGAAGCGCAGCGCCCGCACCGGCGTGCCGGCGCCCGAGAGCTGCATGCGGCGGTGGATGGCCTTGATGCGGGCCAGCAGCTCGCGCGGGTTGTAGGGCTTGGCGATGTAGTCGTCGGCGCCCAGCTCCAGCCCGACGATGCGGTCGGTGTCGTCGGCGCTGGCGGTGAGCATGATGATCGGCACGGTCGAGCGCTGGCGCACATGGCGGCACAGCACGAAGCCGTCGGTGTCCGGCAGCATCACGTCCAGGATCACCAGGCTCAGCTCGTTCTGGAAGCGCTCGAACTCGCTGAGAAAACTCACGCCGTCGTGCGCCACCCGCACCACGAACTGGTGCTTTTCCAGGTAGGTCTTGAGCAGGGTGCGGGTCTTGAGGTCGTCGTCGACCACCAGCAGGGTGCGGACTGTCATGGGTGGCCTCAGCGTTCGGCGGACGGCGCGCGGATCACGGCAGCCAGGCGGCGCTGCGTCTCCTGCGTGCTGGTCTGCGCCTGGGTCAGGTAGCGCCACAGGGTGTGGGCCACCGCATCTTTGATGGTTTCGTCGGCGGCCATGCGGTGGGCCAGGCTGGGCAGCCGCTGCGAGCGCGCGCTGGCGAAGGTCTCCCACGAATCGCGCGAGCAGGGGCCGAGCGCCGCCGGGTCGATGTCGCGGCGCACCGGCACCGAACCCTTGATGCGGTTGTAGGCCAGCTGCGCGCCGACGCCGACCACCACCTCGGCCACGGTCTCCTGCACCGACGCGCGGTCGCGCGGGCCGCGCAGCATCGCCAGCGTGTCCATGCTGTAGAGGTGCATGCCGGTGGTGCCCGGCAGCGCGGCGCAGCCAAAGTCGCGCCCTTCCTGCGCGCCCCAGGCCAGCAGCTCGCCCAGGGCCCAGTCGCCCATGATCAGGAACGCCGCCTGGCCCTGCCAGAGGGCGCGTGCGTTGTCGCTCCAGACCCTCTCCCGCGGCGGCTCGGCCGCCAGCGAACGCAGCCAGCGCAGCCGCAGCAGCGCCGCCTCGACCCGCGGGTCCAGCCAGGCCGCCGGGCGGCGCTGCACCACCAGCTCGCGGTACAGGTCGGCGCCGGCTTCGCCCAGCAGCAGCGCCTCGAACACCGTCGCCACCTGCCAGGGCTCGTCGCTCCAGGCCAGCGCCCGGCCGCCCTGGGCCTGGACCGCCCGCACCGCCGCCTCGAACTGGGCCCAGCTGTGCGGCGGCGCGACGCCGGCCTGCGCCAGCAGGCGCTGGTTGAAGAGCAGGGTGTTGATGCGGTGCAGCCCCAGCGGCGCCGCCACCACCTCGCCCTTGTAGCTGACGCGTTCGAGCACCGTGGGAAACAGCACCTGGGCCCAGCGCTGGCGCTGCGCCACCTCGCCCAGCGGCAGCACCAGGCCGATGTCGGCCCAGTCGGTGAGGGTGTTGCCGATCAGCTGCGCGACATCGGGCGGGTCGCCCATCAGCACCCGGCTCTTGAGCACCTTGACCGCCGCCATGCCACCGCCGCCGGGGATGGCCGCGTCCTTCCACAACACACCGGCCTGCGCCAGCTGCTGCGCCAGCTGGTCGGCGGCCCGGCGCTCGCTGGCCGAGGTCCACCAGTGCAGCACGTCCAGCGTCAGCCCGGGGGCCGGCGCCTGTGCCTGCACGTCCGACAGCGCCAGCGCGGACAGGAAAACGGCCGCCAGAACTTGCAAATGCTGTCGTTTTGTAATGTTGTCTTGCAGCGCCCGCCGCACCGCCCCCGCCACCCTGCCCGAGCCGGCACGGCGCACGTAAGAAACGGTAATCCGGGTCCACGGCCTCATACAAAAACCACAATCAAATCAACAGCTTAGATCCGTAATGAATGCCTCAACCGGGGTTTTGCCATTACAGGGGGCACAGCATAACCTGCGCACCGCACGTGGCACCAGATGGCTTGTTCCGATGCCCTCGGCACGCGCTTTGACCCCCAAACCCAGGAGACATTCACATGAGACAAGCTTTTCGCGCACTGGCCGTCACCGCCGCACTGACCAGCGCCGGTCTGGCCCAGGCCGGCACCCTGAACATCGAGAGCTGGCGCGTCGACGACAAGGCGCTGTGGGAAGACGTGCTGCTGCCGGCCTTCAGCAAGGCCCACCCCGGCATCACGGTCCGCTTCGCGCCCACCACGCCACCCGAATACAACTCCGCGCTCAACGCTCGGCTGGCCGCCGGCTCGGCCGGTGACCTGATCACCTGCCGCCCCTTCGACGTCTCGCTGGACCTGTACAAGAAGGGCCACCTGGACAAGCTCAACGGCAACCCGGCGCTCAAGAATTTTCCCGACTCGGCCCAGGTGGCCTGGCAGAGCGACGACGGCAAGGACACCTACTGCGTGCCGATGGCCTCGGTGATCCACGGCTTTTTCTACAACAAGAAGGTGTTCGCCGCGCTGGGCCTGACACCGCCGGCCACCGAGGCCGACTTCTTCGCCACGCTTGAGAAGATCAAGGCCGCCGGCAAGGTCGCCCCGCTGGCCTACGGCACGGCCGACCAGTGGGAAGGCAACCAGATCGTGTTCACCAACATCGGCCCCAACCGCTGGCAGGGTGAGGACGGCCGCAAGGCGCTGCTGGCCGGCCGCAAGAAGTTCACCGACCCCGAGTTCGTGGCCACCTTCGACACCATGGCCAAGTGGGCCAAGTACCTGCCCAAGGGCTACCAGGCCCAGACCTACGGCGACTCGCAGAACCTGTTCGGCAGCGGCCGCGCCGCGATCTACCCGGCCGGTTCCTGGGACATCGCCTACTTCGAGCAGAACAGCAAGGTCGAGTTCGGCGCCTTCCGCCCGCCGGTGCAGAAGGCCGGCGACGGCTGCCACATCTCGGACCACACCGACATTGCCATGGGCATCAACAGCAAGAGCAAGAACAAGGCCGACGCGCAGGTGTTCCTGAACTGGCTGGCGAGCAAGGAATTCGCCGACCTCTACACCAACAAGGTCACCGGCTTCTTCTCGCTGTCCAAGCACAGCATCGACGTGAAGAACCCGGTCGCCAAGGAAATGCTCGGCTGGCGCCAGCAGTGCAAGAGCACGATCCGGCTGAACGCCCAGATCATGAGCCGCGGCACGCCCAGCATGGAAAACGAGCTCTGGAACGTCAGCAGCCAGGTGGTGAACCAGAAGATGACGCCGCAGGCCGCCGCCGCCCAGATCCAGGCCGGCTTCGCCAAGTGGTACGCGCCGCAGAACCACTGAGCGTACGGACGGCGCGCACGGGCCGGACCCGGCGCGCTGCCCCCTCTTCTTCCTCCCCCTCCTCCCTCACGGAGCCCCTGGCGGGCTGATGCTCATGTCCCTCGGATTCACCTGGCGCACGGCGGTTTTCCTGCTGCCGGCGCTGCTCATCTACGCCGTCTTCAGCGCCGTGCCCCTGATGGACACGCTGCGGCTGGGGCTCTACGCCGCCGACGACACCGGCGCCCGCCACTTCGCCGGCCTGGCCCAGTACGCCACCATCCTGGGCGACCCGCAGTGGTCGCAGCAGTTCTGGAACGCGATGGCGAACAACCTCAAGTTCTTCGGCATCCACCTGCTGGTGCAGAACCCGATCGGGCTGCTGCTGGCGGCGCTGCTGTCGCTGCGCGACGTGCGCGGCGCGGCCACCTACCGCACGCTGTTCTTCCTGCCGACGCTGCTGTCGGTGGTGATCGTCGGCTTCGTCTGGCAGCTGATCCTGTCGCCGCTGTGGGGCGTGTCCGAGACCGTGCTGGGCTGGTTCGGCCTGCAGGACTGGTTCGAGCCCTGGCTGGGGCTGGAAGGCAGCGCGCTGGTGACGGTCTCGCTGATGTCGGTGTGGCAGTACGTGGGCATCCCGATGATGCTGATCTACGCCGCGCTGATCGCGATCCCCGAGGACATCATCGAGGCAGCGCGGGTCGAGGGCGCCAACCCCTGGCGCATCTTCTGGCACATCCGGCTGCCGCTGATCCTGCCCACGCTCGGCCTGGTCACGATCCTGACCTTCGTCGCCAACTTCAACGCCTTCGACCTGGTCTACACCGTCAAGGGCGCGCTGGCCGGTCCGAACTACAGCACCGACATCCTCGGCACGCTGTTCTACCGCACCTTCTTCGGCTACCAGTCCCAGGTCGCCAACCCGACCATGGGCGCCGCCGTGGCCACGCTGATGTTCCTGCTGATCCTGGCCGGCGTTGCGCTGTACTTCCTGACCGTGCAGCGCCGGCTGCGCCGCTTTGCCCTGTGAGCCGCCCCATGAAACAGCGCACCCCGTCCTCCCCCCTGCCCGTCAGCCGTGCCCTGGTGCACCTGACACTGCTGGCCTACGCCGTGCTGGCGCTGGCGCCGATCCTGCTGGTGCTGGTCAACTCCTTCAAGCAGCGCGACGCCATCTTTGACGACCCGCTGGCCTGGCCGACCAGCGAGAGCTTCTCGCTCATCGGCTACACCAAGGTGCTGGGCCGCTCCGACGTGCTGCTGTACTTCGGCAACAGCTTCGGTGTCACGGTCGCCTCGCTGTTCTTCATCCTGCTGCTGGGCGCCATGGCGGCCTGGGCGCTGACCGAGTACCGCTTCGCCGGCAACCGCTGGCTGCGCTTCTTCTTCGCCTTCGGCATCATGGTGCCGATCCGCCTGGGCTCGGTCTCGATCCTGCAGACCATGGTGGCGCTGGACCTGGTCAACACCCT
This sequence comes from Hydrogenophaga sp., assembly GCF_031426985.1. Classification (GTDB taxonomy): domain Bacteria; phylum Pseudomonadota; class Gammaproteobacteria; order Burkholderiales; family Burkholderiaceae_C; genus Hydrogenophaga. The sequence goes on along the minus strand of NZ_JASJOY010000068.1, from coordinate 12,306 downwards.
CACCGCGCTGGTGCTGGTGTACGTCGCGCAGGGCCTGCCGCTGGCGATCATGATCCTGTCGGAGTTCATGCAGCAGGTGCCGCAGGAGCTCAAGGACGCGGCGCGCTGCGACGGCGTCGACGAATTCCGCATCTTCTTCCAGGTCGTGGTCCCGCTGCTGCGGCCGGCCATCGCCACGGTCGCCGTGTTCACCATGGTGCCGATCTGGAACGACCTCTGGTTCCCGCTGATCCTGGCGCCGTCCGAACAGACCCAGACCATCACCCTGGGCATCCAGCAGTTCGTCGGCCAGTACGCCACCGACTGGAACGCCGTGCTGGCGGCCCTGTCGCTGGCGATCGTCCCGGTGGTCGTGCTCTACGCCCTCTTCTCCCGTCAACTCATCCGCGGCATCACCGCCGGCGCGGTCAAGTAACAAGGCACTCCCATGGCAAGCGTTTCCCTGAAAAACCTCACCAAGTCCTACGGCGCCCACGCGCCTGTGCTGCACGACATCAGCCTGGACATCGCCGACGGCGAGTTCGTCGTGCTGGTCGGCCCCAGCGGCTGCGGCAAGTCGACCCTGCTGCGCGTGCTCTGCGGGCTGGAGGACATCAGCTCCGGCGAGCTGCGCATCGGCGACGACCTGGTCAACCACCTGCCGCCGGCCGAACGCGGCATCGCGATGGTGTTCCAGAGCTACGCGCTCTACCCGCACATGACGGTCTACCGCAACATGGCCTTCGGCCTGAAGCTGCAGGGCGCCAGTGCCGATGACCTGGACCGTCGGGTGCGCGAGGCGGCGCGGGTGCTGCACATCGAGCACCTGCTCGACCGGCTGCCGCGCGAGCTCTCGGGCGGCCAGCGCCAGCGGGTCGCGATCGGGCGCGCCATCGTGCGCCAGCCGCGCCTGTTCCTGTTCGACGAGCCGCTGTCCAACCTCGACGCCGCGCTGCGCGCCAAGACCCGGATCGAGCTGGCGCGGCTGCACCGCGAGCTGGCCGCCACCATGGTCTACGTCACCCACGACCAGGTCGAGGCCATGACCCTGGGCGACAAGATCGTGGTGCTGCACGAGGGCCGGGTGCAACAGTGCGGCACGCCGCTGCAGCTCTACCAGCAGCCGGCCAACCGCTTCGTCGCCACCTTCATCGGCTCGCCGACCATGAACCTGCTGCCGGTCCGGGTCATCCACACCAGCGACCGCGGCGCGCGGGTGCAGCTGCCGAGTGGCGCGCAGGCCCTGGCCGCGGTGCAGGCCGACGGCCTGCAACCGAACCAGAGCGTGGAACTGGGGCTGCGGCCCGAACATGCGCGGGTGCTGGCACCGGGCGAGCAGCCGCCGGCCGACGGCCTGACGCTGGACGCGCGCATCAGCCTGGTGGAGCACCTGGGCGAGAGCAACCTGCTCTACCTGCAGCTCGACGACGGCCAGGAGCTGGTGGTGCGCGGCGACGGCGACGCAGCGGTGCGCCTGGGCGAGACCGTGATCGTGACGGCGCCGCCGCAGGCCCTGTACCTGTTCGACGCCCACGGCCACGCCCACGCCCGCCTGCAGCCCGGCAACATGCGCCAGGCCCACGCAGCATGAACAAGATCGACTGCGCCCACCTCCCGCCCGAGGTCGACTACCTGGTCGGCATCGACGGCGGCGGCACCACCACCCGCGCCCGCGTCTGGCACCGCAGCGGCGTGCGCGTCGGCGAAGGCCGCACCGGCCCTTCCGGCCTGATGCAGGGCCATGCGCAGGCCTGGCGCCACATCACGCAGGCGATCGCCCAGGCCTGCGACGGCCGGCTGCAGCCCGACTGGCGCCCCGTCACGCCGGCCCATTGCGCCCTGGGCCTGGGCCTGGCCGGCGCCAACCACGCGCCCTGGGTCAGCCACTTCCTGGCCGCCGACCCCGGCTTTGCGCGCTGCGTGCTGCGCTCGGACGCGCAGACGGCGCTGATCGGCGCCCACGGCGGCCGCCCCGGCGCCCTGGTGATCCTGGGCACCGGCGCCATCGCCCTGGCGCGCGACCACGACGGGCGCGAGCGCTGGGTCAGCGGCTGGGGTTTTCCCAGCGGCGACGAGGGCGCCGGCTCGGACCTGGGGCTGCGCGCCCTGCGCGCCACGCAGCACGCGCTCGACGGACGGGGACCGTCCTCAGCGCTGACCGACGCCGTGTACCGGCACTGCGGCGGCACGGCCGAAGCCCTGCTCGCCTGGGGCTGCCGCGCCGACCAACACGCCTACGCCAGCCTGGCGCCGCTGGTGTTCGAGCACGTGGCCGACGACCCGCTGGCCCAGGCGCTGCAGGCCCACGCCCTGATCCAGCTCGAACACCTGCTGGTGGCCACCAACCCGGACGGGCGGTTGCCCGTGGTGGTGGTCGGCGGCATCGCCCAGCGCCTGCTGCCCCTGCTGCCGCAGGAGCTGGCGCGCCAGCTGGTCCAGCCGCAGGGCGACGCCCTGGACGGCGCCCTGACCCTGTGTTTTTCAACCGAAACGGAACCCTCCCATGCCTAGCTGGATGCTGCAAGAAGCGCTCTCCTGCGCCGACCAAGTCGAAACCCTGTTGGCCCACGACACCGACACACTGGACGCCCTGGGCGCGCATTTGCGCGCCCATCCCCCGCAAGGCGTGGTGACCCTGGCACGCGGCAGCTCGGACCACGCCGCGAGCTACCTGGCCTACCTGCTGATGGTGCGCACCGGCCATCTGGTGACCTCGCTGCCGATGTCCCTGCTCACGCTCTACGGCGCCCACCTGGCCCGGGCCGAGCACCTGGCCATCGCGGTGTCCCAGTCGGGTCGCAGCCCCGATCTGGTGGAGCCGCTGCAACTGTTCGGCCGCTCGCAGGCCACCACCGTGGCCCTGGTCAACGACACGGCATCGCCGCTGGCGCAGGCCGCGCAATGGGTGCTGCCGCTGCACGCCGGCAAGGAACGCAGTGTGGCGGCGACCAAGAGCTTCATCTCCAGCCTGGTCGGCGCGGCCCGGCTGGTCGCCCACTGGACCCAGGCCGAGGACCTGCTGCGGGCCCTGCCATCGCTGCCCGAGGCACTGCGGGCCGCCAGCGCACAGAACTGGACCCCGGCGCTGCCGGTGATGTACCGGGCTGAACGCCTGCTGGTGATCGGACGCGGCCCGGGCCTGGCGCTGGCGCAGGAGGTGGCCCTCAAGCTGAAGGAAACCTGCGCCATCCAGGCCGAAGCCTTCAGCGCCGCCGAGGTGCAGCACGGCCCCATGGCACTGGTGGAGCGCGGTTACCCGATGCTGATCTTCGCGCTGCGCGGGCCGTCGCAGGACAGCGTGGTGGCGCTGGCGCAGGCGATGCGCGAGCGCGGCGCGCGCGTGCTGCTGGCCGCACCCGCCGACGTGCCACAACGCCAACTCACCCTGGTCTGCGGCGACAGCCCCGACCTCGACGCGATCACCGCCATCGCCAGCTTCTACCCCCTGGTGGAGAAGCTGGCCCGCGAACGCGGCATGGACCCGGACCAGCCCCGGCACCTGAACAAGGTGACCGCCACCCGCTGAGTCCCCGCGGCGGCGGGCGGCGCGCCTCCGGATCGAGCAGCAGGGCGTCAACCAGACCGCTGTCTGGAACCCCGGGCCGGCCCAAGGTCTCGCCGATCTGCCGCGCCACGACTGGGCAGCGCTTCGCCTGCGTGGAAGCGGCCCCAGTGGAAGCGCGGACGCTGGCGCCCGGAGACACCCGGGTCGGCCCGCAGCCCCTGCGCGCGACCGCCGCCCGAGCACACGGCAACGCCGCACGCACCACATCCCATCGACCTGGAGACGAAAAAAAACGGGTTACGCTGTGTGCGTAACCCGTTGACTTTTCATGTGTTCTTGGTGGCCTGGGACGGAATCGAACCATCGACACGCGGATTTTCAATCCGCTGCTCTACCAACTGAGCTACCGGGCCAAGAGCTAACGATTATAGCAGGACTTTGGCGGCCCAAGCGCTCACAGCGTGCTGCGTTTGCTGCGCGCCAGATCGACGCCCAGTTGCTTGAGCTTGCGGTAGAGGTGGGTGCGCTCCAGACCGGTCTTCTCGGCCACGCGGGTCATGGAGCCGGACTCCTTGGCCAGGTGGTATTCGAAATAGGCTTTTTCAAATTCGTCGCGCGCGGTGCGCAGCGGCCCTTCGAGGTTGAAGGACTGCGAGGACTGCGGGCCGATGTCCATCACCGGTTCGGGCAAGGTGCCGCCGGTCATGGCGGCTTCCACCGTCAGCTCGATCGCGGGCGCCAGCCCGTTCTTGACGGGCAGACCGGCCCCCACCTTGGGCAGCGGTTTGTTCAGCCCCAGGTCCACCGCCTTGAGCAGCTTGGCCAGGGTGATGGGCTTTTCCAGGAAGGCGGTGGCACCGATGCGTGTGGCTTCCACCGCGGTGTCGATGGTGGCGTGACCGCTCATCATGATGACCGGCATGGTCAGCAGGCCGCTGCTGGCCCATTCTTTGAGCAGGGACACACCGTCCGTGTCGGGCATCCAGATGTCCAGCAACACCAGGTCGGGTCGCAGCTGGGCGCGCACGTTGCGCGCCTGCGCCGCGTTCTCGGCGAGTTCCACCGTGTGGCCCTCGTCGTTGAGGATCTCCGAGAGCAGGTCCCGGATACCCAGTTCGTCGTCTACGACCAGAATCGTTGCCATGGCGTGCGCGTGGTTCCTCTGAGGATGTTGTCAATTTGCAACTGCGAATGATAGCGACACTTGTGCGCCCACCACTTTGCCCTCGATCAAGCGGTTGCTCACGTCGATGCGGCCCCCGTGCTCGTCCATGATTTTCTTGACCACGGCCAGGCCCAGACCGGTGCCTTTGGCTTTGGTGGTGACGTAGGGTTCGAAGGCGCGCTTGAGGATGTGCTCGGCAAAGCCGGGGCCCTGGTCGACGAGGGTCAGGCGCACCCACTGGCCCGAATCGGAACGGCGCGTGCGCAGCAGCACCCAGGCGTCGGCCTGCCCGGCCATGGCGTCCTGGGCGTTCTGGATCAGGTTGTGCAGGATCTGCCGCACCTGCTGCGGGTCGGCCATGGCCAGCGGGCAGTCGTCGGCCAGCTCGCAGCGCACCGGGATGGCCGCGTTGTCGTAGAGGTGCGCGATGTCGCGCACCAGGGCGTTGAGGTCGGTGGGCGCGAGCTGGGCCGCGGGCAGGCGCGCGTAGTCGCGGAACTCGTTGACCAGGCGCTTCATGGCATCGACCTGGTCGACGATGGTGCGCACCGATTTGTTGAGGATGGCCTGCTCGGGCGGCTGGACCTTGCCGTCGAGCTTCATGGCCAGGCGTTCGGCCGAGAGCTGGATGGGCGTGAGCGGGTTCTTGATTTCGTGCGCCAGGCGCCGCGCGACCTCGCCCCAGGCTTTGGCGCGCTGGGCCGAGACCATTTCGGACACGTCGTCGAACACCAGCAGGCGGTCGTTGTTGGGCAGCAGGGCGCCGCGCGCGATCAGGGTGATGCCCTGCTCGAACGGGGAGTCGTGGTCGGCGTTGAGCTCGAAGGATTGCTGCCAGTGGCCCCCCTCGTGCGGGGTTTCCTCACCCAGGAAGCGGTCGAACTGCTGCGCGACGCCGGTGGCGAACGCTTCGAGCCCCGGCACGGCCGACAGGGGCTGGCCCATGTGCAGGGCCAGCGGCGTGTGCAGGATGCGTGCGGCGCCCGGGTTGGCGCTTTGCAGCCGGCCGTGTTCGTCGAACACCACCACACCGGCGGTCAGGTTGTCCAGGATGGTCTGCAGGTTGTCGCGTGCGGCGTCCACCTGTTCCATGCTCAGCTGCACGGCCGCACGGGCGTCGGCCAGGTCCTGCGTCATGTGGGCAAAGGTGCGCGTGAGACCGGCGAGCTCGTCGCGCGAGGTCAGCGCGGCCTTGGGCGAGAGGTCGCCCTGCGCCACCTCGCGCATGCCCTCGGCCAGCACCAGCAGCGGCCGCACCAGCTGGTTGCCCAGCAGCACGGCCAGCAGCACCGCGCCGAACACCGCCAGGAACAGCGCCAGCGTGAGCGTGCCGATGTACATGCGGCGCAGGCCCTCGCGCGCCAGCGCACGTTCCTGGTATTCGCGGTTGGCCTGTTGCACCGCCAGCGCATCGGTCACCAGCGCGGGCGGCAGCGGCACGATCACCTGCAGGTAGCGCGGCTCGGCGCTGATGCCGAAGCCCGCCGAACCGACCAGGGCCAGCACCTTGATGCGCGCTTCGCCGGTGCTGGCCGCGTCGGCGTCGGCACGCTCGTCCAGCCCCTCGATCTGCGACAGCACGCGGCTGCTGCGCACGCTGCGCAGCACGGCGGGCGCGGGCCGGTCGGGCGACAGGTCAAAGCGCGAGGCGCCAACGCTGGCCAGGGCCTGGCCGCTGGCGCTCCAGAGCACGATGTCGCTGGCCGAGAGCTGCTCGCGCAGGCGGTCCAGCGACAGCACCGCGGTGGCCGCGGGCTGGCGGGCCAGCTCATCGGCGGCCAGGCGGGTCTTGTTGCCCAGGTCGGCGCTGAGGGTGTCCAGCGTGGTGCGTCCCAGGTTCAGGCCGGCGGCCAGGGCGGATTCGACCCGCACGTCGAACCAGCTTTCGATGGAGCGCGCCACGAACTGGTAGGACACGGTGTAGATCAGCAGGCCGGGCAGGAAGCCCACCAGGCCGATGATGGCCGCCAGCTTGACCAGCAGGCGGCTGCCGAACTTGCCGCGCTTGAAGCGCAGCGCCAGCCGCACCGCCAGCCACAGGATGACCAGCAGCAGCACCCCCGCCACGGCGGTGTTGATGCCCACCAGCCAGGCGAAATTCTGTTCGTACAGCGCGCGGTTGCGGGTGGCCAGCGTCAGCAGGAACAGCAGCACCATGCCCACGCCGGCCATGAAGACCAGGCTGGCCACCACCGCCCAGCGCGTGGCGGCTGGCTTGTGGCGGTGGGGGCGCGGTTCGGTGGTGGACACGGCTCAGCGCGCCGTTGCGGTGGCGTCCGCGTCGGTGTCGACGTCGGGCACGACCGATTCGATCAGGCGCGGCACATCCAGGCGCCGCTGCAGCTCGATCTGCCATTCGGGCTGGTTGGCCATGCCGATCTGGAACGGCCGCGGCAGCAGCGTCAGGTCCAGGCCGAAGCGCCAGACCACACGCTCGTCGCTGTCGGGCTCCAGGCGCGCGGCGTCGACCAGCTTCCAGCGCGAGACCCGGGCCACGCTGGCCAGCGCGGCGGCCAGGCTGTCGAAGTTCTGGTGCAGCGCGTACTGCAGGCCGGCGCCGCTGCTGGCGGCGGCGTCGTTGGACTGGCTCAGGCGCCAGCGCCGCGTCAGCGGCTGGTAGACCAGGCGCCAGGTGCGCACGGCGCTGGCCACGCGCTTGTCGGTCCAGTACCAGCGGTCGCGCAGCACCTCTGCTTCCCAGACGAAGTACAGCGGCACGCCTTTGAGCAAGGCGTCTTCCACCGCGGGCGAGGGGGTCAGGGTCAGCCGGGCCGACAGGAACAGGCCTTCGGCGGTGCGGTGCAGCGCGGCCTGGCGGATCTCGGGTTCGGCCGCCCGCGCCGGCAGCGCCGCCCCCGCCAGCAGGCTGCAGCAAACCAGCAGCAGCACCCAGACGTGCCGCATCAGGCGCCCGCCACCACCGGCGCGGCGCGGGTCGTCAAGGCCCGGCCTTGTCGATGCGGGCGTAGAAAAATCCGTCGTATCCACCCGGGACATTGTCGGGGAACTCCCCTGCGGCGCCGACATTTCCCGGGCGCAAATGGCCGGGCGAAGGCAGCAAAACCGCATCGGTGTGGCGTCCAAGGAACGCCGCCACCTGGTCCGCCCCCTCCGCTTTGAACACCGAGCAGGTGCAATAGACCAGCCGGCCGCCCGGCCGCAGCAGCGGCCACAGGGCGTCGAGCAGCTGGCGCTGGATGGCCACCAGCTGGTCCACGTCGGTGGCCCGGCGCAGCCAGCGCACGTCGGGGTGGCGGCGCACGATGCCCGACGCGGTGCAGGGCGCGTCCAGCAGGATGGCGTCGAACGGCCGCCCATCCCACCAGACCGCGGTCTGCGCGGCGTCGGCGCACTGCACCTCGGTCGCCAGGCCCAGGCGGCGCAGGTTGTCGTGGATGCGTTCGCAACGCTTGGGGTCCACGTCCAGCGCGAGCATATCGACGTCGGCGCGCTCCAGCAGGTGGGCGGTTTTGCCGCCGGGCGCGGCGCAGGCGTCGAGCACACGGGCATGGTCGGGCCAGTCGCGGCCGTCCAGCAACAGACCGGCGGCGAGCTGCGCCGCACTGTCCTGCACCGAACAGTGGCCGCGCGCGAAGCCCGGCAGGCGGTCCACCGGCTGGGGCGCGGCGAGCACCAGGCCGTCGTCGCCCACCGGCTCGGCCGCCAGGCCCGCGGCTTGCAGGGTCTGGCGGTAGTCGTCGCGCGTCACATGGCGGCGGTTGACGCGCAGCGCCATCGGGCCGGGCTGGTTGTTGGCGTCCAGCAGGGCTTCCCAGTGCTCGGGGTGGTCGCGCCGCACGCGCTCCACCCACCACAGCGGGTGGTTCCAGCGCGCCACCGGGTCGGCGTCCAGCCCGGCGCACAGCGCCTCGCGTTCGCGCAGGAAGCGGCGCAGGCAGGCGTTGAGGAAACCGGCCTGCATGCGCGTGCCGCGCGCGGCCTTGGCGGCTTCCACCGCCTGGTCCACCAGGGTGTGGGCCTGGTAGCGCTGGCCTTGCGCGTCGTCCAGCAACAGGGCCAGGGCGCTGTGCAGCAGCGCCGCCACCGGCGGGGCGGGCATGCGCTGCACCAGGCGGCGTCCCACGGCGCGCGCGGCGCCCAGCTGGCGCAGGGTGGCGAAGGTCAGCGCCTGCACACCCGGGCGCAGGGCCGAGGGCACCTGTGGCAGCACGTCGCTGAGCGAACGGCCCTGTTCGACGGCGAGCACGCACTGGGCGGTCCAGTGCAGTTGCGTGGCCAGGGTGGGGCCCGGGGTGCGGGGCGCGGCGGAGGGGGTGGGTGCGTTCAACGGGGTGGTCCGGAAAAAGGGTCAGCTCAGCGTCCAGTCCGGGCCGCTCGCCGCACGGGCGGGCGCGGCGGGCGCGGGGGCAAAGGTGTCGGTGGCCAGCGGACGGGTGCCGTGGTCCGCGCGATCGAGCGGCAGCGGCCCCATGGGCCGGCCGTAGATGCGGCGGATGCGCTGCTCCAGCGTGGGGTGCGAGTCCAGCCAGTGCGCGACGCGGTCGCCCTCGGTGGAGACCAGCAGCAGGTGCTGCATGGGCGAGCCAACCTCGCGCGCATCTTCGGCGTCGGTCTGCGCGCCCAGCACCTTGCGCAGCACGCCGCCCAGCCCGTCCTGGCTGCGCGTCCATTGCACGGCGCGGGCGTCGGCCAGGTATTCGCGCTGGCGCGAGACGGCCGCCTGCAGCGCATGCCCGGCGACCCAGCCCAGCCAGCCGGCGGCCATGATGGCCAGCCCCAGCAGCGATGCCACGCTGGTGCGGTCGCGGATGTCCGGGTCCCAGATGCGCTGACCAAAGCGGAACACCAGCTCCAGGCCGAACACCATGCCGATCAGGCGCATGTTCAGGCGCGTGTCGCCCTCCCGGATGTGGCTGAACTCGTGCGCCACCAGGCCCTGCAGTTCGTCGCGCGTGAGGTGCTCCAGCGCGCCCTGCGTGACCGCGATCACCGCGTCGTCGGCGTCCCAGCCGGTGGCAAAGGCGTTGATGCCGGTCTGACGCGCCATCACCATGGCCTGCGGCGGCCGCAGGCCCGATGCGATGGCCATCTCTTGCACGATGTTGCCAAAACGCTGTTCGTCGAAGTCGCCCGAGGGCCGCAGTTCGCGCGCGCCCATCTGCCGGGCCAGGGCCACGCCACCACCGGCCAGGCGCGAGGTCTCCAGCCACCAGCCGCCCAGCACGAACAACAGGGTGACCGCGGTGTTGACCGCCCAAAAGTGGCGCGGCCAGCCGCTGCCCAGCGGCACCCAGAAGCCCCAGCTCAGGCCCCAGGCCAGGGCCAGGGCGGCGTTGACCGCCAGCACCAGCAGCGCCACCGTCAGCGCGAACGCGAACAGCAGCCGGCGCGTCTGGCCTCGCGCTGCGCGCTGGGATTCAAAGATCAGCACGAGACACCCAGCTCAGCCGCCTGCCGCGCGCGCAGAGGCGCCAGCCCAGGACACCGCCGGGCCGGCTTTGCCGGACGGCAGGTGTCGCCCCCTGGAGGGGGTGACGCCGAAGGCGGCGCGGGGGTGCATCAGAACCTCACTTTGACCGGCGCACGCTCGGCCTCGCTGGTGGTCGCTTCCAGCATGGCCTGCGGCGCAAAGTTGAACAGGCGCGCGACGATCAGCGCCGGGAACTGGGCCGCTGCGTCGTTGAATTCGAGCACGTGGTCGTTGTAGGCCTGGCGGGCGAAGCCGATGCGGTTTTCGGTGCTGGAGAGCTCTTCGCTGAGCTCGCGCATGGTCTGGTCGGCCTTGAGGTCGGGGTAGGCCTCGGCCACCGCGAACAGGCGCCCCATGGCACCCCCGAGCAGCTGCTCGGCCCCGGTCAGGGCACCCAGCGCGCCTGCATTCAAGGGGTTTCCCGCCGCCGCCTGCTCGGCCTTCTGGGCCTGGTTGCGCGCGGCGATCACCGCCTCCAGCGTCTGCGCTTCGTGCGCCAGGTACTTGCCCGCGACCTCCACCAGGTTGGGAATGAGGTCGTAGCGGCGCTTGAGCTGCACGTCGATCTGGGCGAATGCGTTGGCGATCGCGTTCTTCAGCCGCACCAGCCGGTTGTAGGCCCCCACGGCCCAGAACAGCACCAGCAGGCCCGCGGCCAGCAGCACCCAGTTCGTTGCACCCATTGCGTGTTCTCCTGTGTTCCCGCCCCTCGGGCGCGGGCCAATATACCCCAGCACCCCGGGCGCCCCGCAGTCTCGATGACCAGCAGCAGAATGAAAAACGCCCCCGGCGGATGACCGGGGGCGTTGAGGTTCCGGGCGGTGGCCCGGCGCCGGGGACGGTGGCTTATTCCGCCGCGTCGCCCGAAGTGGCCTCGGCCTGGTCGGCGGCCAGCGACAGGGCGTCGGCCTCGGCGATGGCACGGCGCTCTTCGTCGTCCATCTTTTCCTTGACCTTGCGCGCCTCGTGGTACGCCATGCCGGTGCCGGCCGGGATCAGGCGACCCACGATCACGTTTTCCTTCAGGCCACGCAGCTCGTCGCGCTTGCCCATGATGGCCGCCTCGGTCAGCACGCGGGTCGTTTCCTGGAAGGAAGCGGCCGAGATGAACGAGTCGGTGGACAGCGAGGCCTTGGTGATGCCCAGCAGCACGTTGCTGTACACCGCGGGCAGCTTGCCCTCGGCACGCAGCGCGTCGTTGGTGTTGAGGATCTCCGAACGCTCGACCTGCTCGCCAGCGATGTACGACGAATCGCCCACGCTGTCGACGATCACGCGGCGCAGCATCTGGCGAACGATCACCTCGATGTGCTTGTCGTTGATCTTCACGCCCTGCAGACGGTACACGTCCTGCACTTCGTCAACGATGTAGCGCGACAGCTCTTCGATGCCCAGCAGGCGCAGGATGTCCTGCGGATCGGCCGGGCCGTCGACCACGCTCTCGCCCTTGTTGACCACCTGGCCTTCGTGCACCAGGATGTTCTTTTCCTTGGGGATGAGGTCGTCCCAGATCTTGCCTTCCGGATCGGTGATCTGCAGGCGGACCTTGCCCTTGGTTTCCTTGCCGAACGACACGGTACCGGTCATCTCGGCCAGCATGCCCTTGTCCTTGGGCGAACGGGCTTCGAACAGCTCGGCCACCCGCGGCAGACCGCCGGTGATGTCGCGCGTCTTCTGGCCTTCGACCGGGATGCGGGCGAGCACGTGGCCGGGGCCAACGTCCTGACCGTCGCGCACTTCCAGCAGCGCGCCGATCTGGAAGCCCACCGTCACCGAGTGGTCGGTGCCGGGGATCTTCACTTCGTTGCCCTGGGCGTCGAGCAGCTTGACCAGCGGACGAACCACCTTGGTCGAACCGCGGTGCTTGGGATCGATCACCACCAGCGAGGACAGACCGGTCACGTCGTTGACCTGCTTGGCCACCGTCAGACCTTCTTCCACGTTCTCGAACTTCACCTGACCGGCGAATTCCGTGATGATGGGTCGGGTCAGCGGGTCCCAATTGGCCAGAATCGCGCCGGCCTTGATCTGCTGGTCGGCCTTGACCGCCAGGATCGCGCCGTAGGGCACCTTGTGGCGTTCGCGCTCACGACCGATTTCGTCGTGGATGATGATTTCGCCGGAACGCGCGATCACCACCAGCTCGCCCTTGGTGTTGGTCACATAACGCATGGTGGCGTTGAAACCGATCGAACCGCTGGACTTGGCTTCCACGCTGGAGGCCAC
>NZ_JASJOY010000067.1:0-28323 GCF_031426985.1 Hydrogenophaga sp. | reverse complement strand
ACCGCCACGCCGGCGTGGCCTGCATGGACCAGGACGTGTTTGTCAACGCCGTGGGTGGCGTGCGCATCAGCGAGCCGGCGGCCGACCTGGCCGTGATGCTGGCCATCACCAGCAGCCTGCGCGGCAAAGCGCTGCCCAAGGGTTTCATCGCGTTTGGCGAGGTGGGCCTGGCCGGCGAGGTGCGCCCCGCGCCGCGCGGTCAGGAGCGCCTGAAGGAAGCCGCCAAGCTGGGTTTCAGTGTGGCGGTGGTGCCCAAGGCCAATGCGCCCAAGAAGAACGACAAGGCCTTCGAGGGGCTGACCATCCACGGCGTGGACCGCATCGAAGAGGCCATGGAGCTGGCCCGCAGCCTGGCTTGATCCCTGCGATGCCCGTGGCCCGTCCTGAGCTTGTCGATGGGCGGTTCCGCGGCATCGGCTGGCGCCCCTCATACGCGTAAACCGTCATCGTGCGCGGCCCAGGCCCACCGAAAATCACCCCATGAACCTCCAGCGCATCGCCATCCCCCTGCTCGTCATCGGCCTGCTCGCCTTCGCGGCGCGCCAATACGGTTGGCCCGGCTTTTTCGCCGTCAGCGGCGGCCTGGTGTTCTGGCTGCTGCTGCACTGGACGCGCATGCTGACGGTGATGCAGCGCGCCGCCCGGCGCCCGATCGGCCATGTGGACAGCGCCGTGATGTTCAACGCCCGGCTCAAGCCCGGCGTGAACCTGATGCACGTGATCGCCATGACGCGTTCGCTGGGCGAACGCCTGAGCGCCGAAGGCGAAGAGCCCGAGCGTTACCGCTGGACCGACAACGGCGGCTCAACGGTCAGCGTCACCCTGCAGGGCGGCCGCGTGAGCACCTGGGAACTGCAGCGCCCGCCGGCACAAGACTGAGCCACGGCCCCGAAGCGGGCACCTAAAATGGGCGTTTTTGGCGGGGCCGGCCGGCGCCGCCGCATCCCAAGACCCAAAGGACCCCGCATGAGCCCCGTGATTCCCTCGATGTCCGACCGCGACGGCAAGATCTGGATGGACGGCCAGATGGTGGACTGGCGCGACGCCAAGATCCACGTGCTGACCCACACGCTGCACTACGGCTGCGGCGCTTTCGAGGGCGTGCGCGCCTACAAGACGGCCGACGGCAGCACCGCCATCTTCCGCCTGGAAGAACACACCGACCGACTGTTCAACAGCGCCAAGATCCTGCGCATGAAGCTGCCGTTCACCAAGGAAGAAGTGAACGAGGCCCAGAAGGCCGTGGTGCGCGAGAACAAGCTGGAGAGCTGCTACCTGCGCCCCCTGACCTGGATCGGCGACAAAAAGCTGGGCGTTTCTCCGAAGGGCAACACCATCCACCTGATGGTCGCCGCCTGGGCCTGGGGCGCTTACCTGGGTGAAGAGGGCATGAAGCGCGGCATCCGCGTCAAGACCAGCAGCTACACGCGCCACCACGTCAACATCACCATGACGCAGGCCAAGGCGGTGAGCAACTACACCAACTCCATCCTGGCCAACATGGAAGTGACCGACGAGGGCTACGACGAGGCCCTGCTGCTCGACAGCTCGGGCTTCGTCTCCGAAGGCGCGGGCGAGAACATCTTCGTGGTCAAGAACGGCGTGATCTACACGCCCGACCTGTCGGCCGGCGCGCTCAACGGCATCACCCGCAACACGGTGTTCCACATCGCCAAGGACCTGGGCCTGGAGATCGTGCAGAAGCGCATCACGCGCGACGAGGTCTACATCGCCGACGAGGCCTTCTTCACCGGCACCGCCGCCGAAGTGACCCCGATCCGCGAACTCGACCGCATCGAGCTGGGCGCCGGCAGCCGCGGCCCGATCACCGAGAAAATCCAGAGCGCGTTCTTCGACATCGTCGGTGGCCGCAATGACAAGTACGCCCACTGGCTGAGCAAGGTCTGACTCCCCCGCGCCGCCTGCGGCGTCACCCCCAAGGGGGCGGCACCTGCGGCCCGGCAAAGCCGGTTCCGCGGCGCCCCTTGATGGAGCCCTGGCGCTCTCAGCAAACAGGAATAATCACATGAGCACCTCTTCCACGATCGAACTCGCCGCCGCCGACCTGAACGACCAGGGCGGCGTGTTCTGCCCCAGCCCCAAGGCGCACATGCCGCTGTGGAGCAGCCATCCCAAGGTCTACCTGGACGTGGCCAGGACCGGTGAGGCCCGCTGCCCTTATTGCGGCACGGTGTACCGCCTCAAGGCGGGCGAGGTGGTGGCGCACGGCCACTGACATCGACGCGGCCGCCACTGCGGTCACGGGGCCATTGCATCACCAGAGCCGGGCCAGCCCCCCGGACCAGACACACAGACCAGGGAAACCCATGATCCTCGTGACCGGCGGCGCCGGCTTCATCGGCGCCAATTTCGTGCTCGACTGGCTGGCCCAGTCGGATGAACCCGTCGTCAACCTCGACAAACTCACCTACGCCGGCAACCGCGAGAACCTCGCGAGCCTGCAAGGCGATGCGCGCCACGTCTTCGTGCAGGGCGACATCGGCGACGCCGAGCTGATCGCCCGCCTGCTGGCCGAGCACCGTCCGCGCGCCGTCATCAACTTCGCGGCTGAGAGCCATGTGGACCGCAGCATCCACGGCCCGGGCGAGTTCATCCAGACCAATGTGGTCGGCACCTTCCGCCTGCTGGACGCCGTGCGCGGGTACTGGGCCGCACTGCCGGCCAGTGAGAAAGAAGCCTTCCGTTTCCTGCACGTGAGCACCGACGAGGTCTACGGCAGCCTGGCCGCCACCGACCCGGCCTTCGCCGAGAACAACCGCTACGAACCCAACAGCCCGTACAGCGCCAGCAAGGCCGCCAGCGACCACCTGGTGCGCGCCTGGCACCACACCTACGGCCTGCCGGTGCTCACCACCAACTGCAGCAACAACTACGGGCCGCTGCACTTCCCCGAGAAGCTCATCCCGCTGATGATCGTCAACGCGCTGGCGGGCAAGGCCCTGCCGGTGTACGGCGACGGCATGCAGATCCGCGACTGGCTCTACGTCAAAGACCACTGCAGCGCCATCCGCCGCGTGCTGCAAGCGGGCCGCGTGGGCGAGACCTACAACGTGGGCGGCTGGAACGAGAAGCCCAACATCGAGATCGTGCAGACCGTGTGTGCGCTGCTGGACGAGTTGCGCCCGCGCGCCGACGGCCAGCCCTACGCCAGCCAGATCAGCTACGTGACCGACCGCCCCGGCCACGACCGGCGCTACGCCATCGACGCGCGCAAGCTCGAAGCTGAACTGGGCTGGAAGCCAGCCGAGACCTTCGAGACTGGCATCCGCAAGACGGTGCAGTGGTACCTGGCGAACCCGGACTGGGTGGCGCACGTGCAAAGCGGCGCCTACCGCGATTGGGTGAGCCAGCAGTACGCGGACACCGCGGCATGAAGATCCTGCTGCTGGGCCAGAACGGCCAGGTGGGCTGGGAACTGCAGCGCAGCCTGACCCCGCTGGGCGAGCTGGTGGCGCTGGACCGCACGGGCGACGCGGCGCGCGGCCTGTGCGGCGACCTGCAAGACCTGGACGGCCTCCGTGGAACGGTGCTCACGCTGCGGCCGGACGTGATCGTCAACGCCGCCGCCCACACCGCGGTGGACAAGGCACAGAGCGAAGCCGACCTGGCGCGTCGCCTGAACGCCGAAGCGCCTGCCGCGCTGGCCGAGGCCGCGAACGCCACCGGCGCCTGGCTGGTGCACTACAGCACCGACTACGTGTTCGACGGCAGCGGCGACCGCCCCTGGGTGGAAGACGCCCCCACCGGCCCGCTCAACGTCTACGGCCAGACCAAACTGGACGGCGAGCGCGCGATCGCGGCGGCCCACCCGCGCCACCTGATCTTGCGCACCAGCTGGGTCTACGCCGCGCGCGGCGGCAACTTCGCCAAGACCATGCTGCGCCTGGCCGCCGACCGCGAACGCCTGACCGTGATCGACGACCAGTTCGGCGCGCCCACGGGAGCCGAGCTGATCGCCGACGTGACGGCGCACGCCATCCGCCAAGTGCTGCAGCGCCCGCAGGACGCCGGCACCTACCACCTGGCCGCCGCGGGCGAGACCACCTGGAACGGCTACGCCCGCCACGTGATCGATGCCGCGCGCCGGATCAAGCCCGAGACGGCCCTGGCAGTGCAGGAGGTGGCGGCCGTGCCCACCAGCGCCTTCCCCACGCCGGCGCGCCGCCCGCACAACTCGCGCCTGGACACCACACGCCTGCAGCAGACCTTCGGCCTGCGCCTGCCCGCCTGGCAACAGGGCGTGGACCGCATGCTCGCGGAAATCCTTTGAAGCCTCCGGGAGAACCCATGACACAACGCAAAGGCATCGTCCTGGCCGGAGGCTCCGGCACCCGGCTGCACCCGGCCACGCTGGCCATCAGCAAACAGCTACTGCCGGTGTACGACAAGCCCATGATCTATTACCCGCTGACCACGCTGATG
Organism: Hydrogenophaga sp.; assembly: GCF_031426985.1. GTDB lineage: Bacteria > Pseudomonadota > Gammaproteobacteria > Burkholderiales > Burkholderiaceae_C > Hydrogenophaga. The sequence goes on along the minus strand of NZ_JASJOY010000067.1, from coordinate 23,880 downwards.
CTGGCGGGCATGCGGGACGTGCTGATCATCAGCACCCCGCAGGACACGCCGCGCTTTGCCCAGCTGCTGGGCGACGGCAGCCAGTGGGGCATGAACCTGCAGTACGCCGTGCAGCCCAGCCCCGACGGCCTGGCGCAGGCCTTCATCATTGGCGCCGACTTTGTGGGCAACCACCCCAGCGCCCTGGTGCTGGGCGACAACATCTATTACGGCCACGACTTCACCGGCCTGCTGGCCGGCGCTCACGCGCAGACCGAGGGCGCCACCGTGTTTGCGTACCACGTGCAGGACCCGGAACGCTACGGTGTGGTCGAGTTCGATGCGGCAGGCAAGGCGGTGAGCATCGAAGAGAAACCGAAACAGCCCAAGAGCAACTACGCCGTCACCGGCCTGTACTTCTACGACCAGCAGGTGGTGGATATCGCACGTTCGATCCAACCCAGCGCGCGCGGCGAGCTGGAGATCACCGCCGTCAACGACGCCTACCTGCAGCGCGGCCAACTGAAGGTGCAAATCATGCAGCGCGGCTACGCCTGGCTGGACACCGGCACGCACGAGAGCCTGCTGGACGCGGGCCAGTTCATCGCCACGCTGGAACAGCGCCAGGGCCTGAAGATCGCCTGCCCGGAAGAGATCGCCTGGCGCAACGGCTGGATCGACGCCGCCCAGGTCGAACGCCTGGCCCAGCCCCTGGCCAAGAACGGCTACGGCCAGTACCTGCTGCGCCTGTTGCGCGAGGAGCAACGCCGATGAAAGCCACGCCCACCGCCATCCCCGACGTGATGGTGATCGAACCCAAGGTGTTCGGCGACGCGCGAGGCTTCTTCTTCGAGAGCTTCAACCAAAAGGCCTTCAACGAGGCCACCGGTCTGGACCTGCACTTCGTGCAGGACAACCACAGCCGCAGCGCCAAAGGCGTGCTGCGCGGCCTCCACTACCAGCTGCAGCAACCTCAGGGCAAGCTGGTGCGCGTGGTGCGCGGGGCGGTGTTCGACGTGGCGGTGGACATCCGCCGCGGCTCGCCGACCTTCGGTCAGTGGGTGGGCATGGAGCTGAGCGAGGACAACCACCGCCAGTCCTGGGTGCCGGCCGGCTTTGCGCACGGCTTTGTGGTGCTCAGCGAGACGGCGGACTTTCTGTACAAGACCACCGACTACTACGCCCCCCAGCACGAGCGCTGCATCGCCTGGAACGACCCCGCCATCGGCATCCAGTGGCCCGACATCGGCATGGCTCCGCTGCTCTCGGCCAAGGACCAGCAAGGCAAGGCGCTGGCGGCGGCCGAACCGCTCTGAACCACCGCCACCGGGACAAAAAAAAGCCACCTTGCGGTGGCTTTGTAAAGTCCTTGGAAGGACGTCGTTGGGAGACCAGATTCAAACGTTGGTACTAACGTGTGGAGTTTGCCGGGTCCATGTAGTAAGACATGTTGTGACAGCAACAGCAACTATTGTGCGTTGCCGCATGAAAATCGCCTATCCCCTGTTTGGGGGAGAGGGGGCGGTTTTTCGCGTCTTTGCCCACAGTTCGGCCACGCTGGCGACCGTTCGGCGCCGATAGACCACCGCTGGTCGGCACCCCTCACATCGGCAGTTCGAGCACGAAGCGGGCGCCACCGCCCGGACGGTCTTCGCAACGGACCTGGCCATGGTGCCGCTGGGCGATGGACCTGACGAGCGACAAGCCCAGCCCCACCCCGCCTTCGCGTTCGCTGGCGCCCGGCAGGCGGTAGAAGGGCTCGAAGATGCGTTCGCGCAACTCGGCGGGCACGCCGGGGCCCCGGTCTTCGACCGCCACCACCGCCATGGCGGGGCGGCCCGGCCGGGCACCGTTCGCCGGAGCGGCCGGCTGGACGCCGATGACCAGCCGCACCGCCGCCTCGTCGCCCGGGGTCGTTGCCGCCGGCTGGCCGTAGCGGCGGGCGTTTTCCAGCAGGTTGCGCAGCACCCGGCGCAGCAGGCGGGCGTGGCCCTGCACCAGCACCGGGGGTGAGCCTTCGGCCACCTCCAGCTCGGCGCCGGTGCGGGCGCACTCTTCGGCCGCCAGGCCCACCAGGTCGATTTCTTCGGTCGGCCCCAGTGCACCGGCGGCGTGGGCATCGCGCATGTCCAGCCGGCTGGCCAGCAGGATCTCGTCGATCAGCTGGTCCAGCTCGGCGATGTTGCGGGCGATTTCGGCACGGGCGCTGGCCGTGCCCGGGTCGCGGCCCAACAGCTCCAGCCCCATGCGGATGCGCGCCAGCGGCGAGCGCAGCTCGTGCGACGCGTTGGCCAGCAAGGCCTTGTGGGCCTGCAACAAGGTTTGCACACGCTCGGCCGAGGCGTTGAAGCGTTCGGCCAGGAAGGCCACCTCGTCCTGCCCCTGCACCGGCAGCCGGGTGCTCAGGTCGCCCTGCCCCCAGCGTTCCACCCCCTTTTGCAGCCCTTCCAGGCGTTTGGTCAGGCGCCGCACGACGGGGTAGGTGCCCAGCGCCACGGCCAGCCCCACCAGTGAAAGCAGCCACACGAAACCGAACGGCGCCTGCAGCCAGAACGCGGTCGAGGCACTGCGGCGCGTGGACGGCGGGACACCCGGCGGGCGGCTCGGGCGTGGCAGCTGCACGTACAGCGTCTGCCCGTCGTTCATGGTCACCTGGAATTCCAGTGCCTGGCCGGGCACCCGCACCGCCCGCGCGGGGGAGCGGCCCACCACCTCGCCCGCGGCGTTGCGCAGCACCAGTTCGCGCGCCATGCGGGCGTCGCGCTCCTCGCGGTCGTGGTCCAGCGCCATCTGCCACAGCCAGCCCACCACCAGCGTCAGCAAGGCCACCGCGGCCACGATGGCCAGCCAGATGCGCAGGTACAGCTTCTGCCCCAGCAGGCTTTTCACGGTTCAAGCCCCGTCCAGAACGCAGTCGGCGCGCGTGCCTGTGCCAGAAACACCGTGTCCCCAGCTTCGCCGGGCCAAAGGTGTTGCCCCTCCACGGGGGGCTGAGGGCCGCGGCTCCAAGCCTGCCTGCGCAGGCTTGGACAGACCGAAGAAGCATGGGCTCTGTCCCATGCTGCGGTCTGCAAGGCGAGCGAAGCGGCGCAGGGGGGTCATGCCTAATCCTGCTGCTTGGCAAAGACGTAGCCGACCCCGCGCACCGTCAGGATGCGTTTGGGGTCCTTGCTGTCGGCTTCGATGGCGTTGCGGATGCGGCCGATGTGCACGTCGATGCTGCGGTCGAAGGCTTCGAGTTCGCGGCCGCGCACGGCTTCCATGATCTGGTCGCGCGTGAGCACGCGGCCCGCACGTTCGGCCATGGCCACGAGCAGATCGAACTGGTAGGAGGTCAGGTCGCAGGCCTGGCCCGTCACCTGCACCGTGCGCGCGTCGCGGTCGATCTCCAGCGAACCGAAGCGCAGCACGGGGGTGGAACGGGTGGTGGGCGCACTGCCGGGCTCGCCGCGGCGGCGCAGCACCGCGCGGATGCGCGCCAGCAGTTCGCGCGGTTCAAACGGCTTGGGCAGGTAGTCGTCGGCACCGAGTTCCAGGCCGATGATGCGGTCCATCGGGTCGCCCTTGGCGGTGAGCATGAGCACCGGCGTGCGCGCCAGATCGCCCGGCAGCGCGCGGATGCGGCGGCAGACCTCCAGCCCGTCGATGCCGGGCATCATCAGGTCCAGGATCACCAGCTCCGGCTGCACCAGCGGCAGCTGCTCCAGCCCGGCCTCACCGTGGCCGGCGTGCGTCACCTCGAAGCCGGACTGCCCCAGGTACTCGGTCACCATCTGGGCCAGACGGGCGTCGTCTTCGATCATCAAGAGTCGGGAAGTCATGTTTTTCAGTGTAGCGGCGTCGGCAACATGGCGGCCATGGTCGCGCGCGCGCATCAAGCCCGTGTGTGCCTCGCGTAAAGTTGCGTGAATGTCCGCCGCACGCCCCTGGCCCGAGCTGGCCCCGCCCCTTCCCGCCCCGTCGTTCACCGCGCTGCTGGCACGGCTGCGCGACGAAGCGCCGTCGGCACCGGCGCTGAGCTGGCGTGACCCGACCCTGGCCGGACCCGGCTGGCAGACGCTGGACCGCGCCGCGCTGGCCGATCAGGTGAGCACCTGTGCCGCGCACCTGGCGCAGCGCCACGGCCTGCGGCCTAGCGAACGTGTGGCCTGGCTGGGCCTGAACCACTCGGCCGTGGTCGTGCTGCTGTTCGCGCTGGCGCGCCTGGGCGCGGTGCTGGTGCCGCTGAACCACCGCCTCTCGCCGGCCGAATGGCAGGCAGTGCTGGCCGATTGCACCCCGCGGCTGCTGGTGCACGACGAGGCCTTTGCCGAGGCCGCGGCGCAGCTGGCCAGCGACCGCACCGCCGCCCTGGCCTGGTCCACGGTGTGCGACGGTGCCTCCGACGCCCCGCCCCCACCGGCCGACGCGCCCGAAGCCCCGCTGCTGCTGGTCTACACCTCGGGCACCACCGGCCGGCCCAAGGCCGCCGTGCACACCCAGGCCAACCTGCTGTCCAACATGGCCATCGCGGCGCAGGTGCAGGGCTTGACGACCACCGACGTGGTGCTGACCGTGCTGCCGCTGTTCCACGTCGGCGGTCTGTGCATCCAGACCCTGCCGGCGCTGTCCGTCGGCGCCCATGTGCGCCTGTTCACCCGCTTCGACGCCACGGCCACGCTGCACAGCATCGCCCACGACCGCCCCACGCTCACGCTGCAGGTGCCGGCCACGCTGCAGGCGCTGACGGCGCATGCCGACTGGGCGGCCACCGACCTGTCCAGCCTGCGCGCGGTCTGGGCCGGCTCCAGTCTGTTGCCCCCCGCGCCGCTGGCCGCCTTCCTCGCGCGGGGCGTGCCGGTGTGCAATGTGTACGGCAGCACCGAAACCGGGCCGTTCTCCATCGCCCTGCCGCCCGCGCAGGTGGCGGACCACCCGGAATCCTGCGGCTGGCCGGTGCCCGGCGTGGACGTGCAACTCTGCGATCCGCAGGGCGCGCCCGTGGCACCGGGTGCGGCCGGCGAGATCTGGGTGCGCGGCCCCAACGTGGTGGCCCGCTACTGGCCCGCCCAGGCGGCCACCGACGCCGAGGGCTTCTTCCACAGCGGCGACCTGGCGCGGCAGGCGCCGGACGGCAGTTTCACCGTGGTCGGCCGCGCCAAGGACATGATCATCTCGGGCGGCGAGAACATCTACCCGGCCGAGATCGAACACCTGATCGCCCAGCACCCGGCCGTGGCCGAGTGCAGCGTGGTCGGTCAGGCCGACGCGCGCTGGGGCGAGGTGGCGGTGGCGGTGGTGGTGCTGCGCGATGCGGGTGCCGGCGCCGACGACTGGCCGACCCCGCTGCAGGACTGGCTGGACGGGCGGCTGGCGCGCTACAAATGGCCGCGCCGCTGGCTGCGGCTGGACGCCCTGCCCCGCACCGCGCTCGGCAAGGTGAAGAAGGCCGAGCTGACGGAATTGCTGCGCGCAGACACCCCGGATATCTGAAGGGAAGCCGACCGGGAACCCCGTGGAACCGGCGGTGCCGGGCGCCACAGGTGTTGCGCCTTTGAAGGGGCTGAGGGCCGCCGCTCCAAGTCTGCCTGCGCAGACTTGGACCGCCCGAAGTGCCATCGGCTCTAACGGTGGCGCGGCCTGCAGGGCACGCGCCGTCAGGCGCGGCGCGGGGGCGGCATCATCCGCGTGGCCAGCCAGATCAGCACCAGCACCGGCAGGCCCAGCAAGGCCGTCGCGGTGAAAAACGTCGGGTAGTCGTGGGCGTCGACGAAGGCACCTGAATACCCCGCCAGCCACTTGGGCGCCAGCAGCATCATGGAACTGAACAGCGCGTACTGCGTGGCCGAGTAGCTGACGTTGGTCAGGCTGGACAGGTAGGCGATGAAGGCGGCCGAGGCCACGCCCGCGCTCAGGTTGTCGGCCGAGACCACGGCGATCAGCGCCGTCACGTCGTGGCCATGGCCCGCCAGCCAGGCGAACAGCAGGTTGCTCGCGGCCGAGAGCACGGCGCCGAGCATGAGCACCCGCATCACGCCCAGCCGCAGCGACAGCGCGCCGCCGATGAAGGCGCCGACCAGGGTCATGATCACGCCGTAAACCTTGGTGACCGCGGCCACCTCGTCCTTGGTGTAGCCCATGTCCACGTAGAACGGGTTGGCCATGATGCCCATCACCACGTCGCTGATGCGGTAGACACCGATCAGCGCCAGGATCAGCAGCGCGTGCGAGCCGTAGCGCTTGAGGAAATCGGCAAAGGGTTCGACGAAAGCGCCCTTGAACCACTCGGCCGCGTTGCGGCTGGGCGGCAGCGCCACCCGCGCCGGCTCGCGCGAGAACAGCACCGTCACCACCCCGACCACCATGCTCGCGGCCATGACGAGGTAGGCCGTGGTCCAGGCGGCGTTCTGGTAGAGCGCACCAGGCGCGGGTTTGGCGGCTTCGGCAGCCCCTGCCACCGCCTGCGATGCCACTGCGGCGGCGGCCTGCGCCACAGGCGCCACCTCGGCCCGCGCCGCCAGCCACAGCACCCCGGCCCCGGCCCAGATCATCGCCAGCCGGTAGCCGGTCTGGTAAGTCGCGGCCAGCGTGCCCTGGTGGGCGGCGTCGGCCGATTCGATGCGGTAGGCGTCCAGCGCGATGTCCTGCGTGGCCGAGGCAAACGCCACCGCCAGCGCGCACCAGACCACCAGGTTCAGGTCGGCCCGCGGGTCGGCCAGGGCCATGCCCACCAGGGCCGCCATGATGGCCAGCTGCGAAACCAGCAGCCAGCTGCGGCGGCGCCCCATGGCACCGGTCAGCAGCGGAATGGGCAGCCGGTCCACCAGCGGCGACCAGACCCACTTGAAGCCATAGGCCAGCCCGACCCAGCTCAGGTAGCCGATGGTGGTGCGGTCCAGCCCCGCCTCGCGCAGGCGAAAGCTCAGCGTGCCCAGCACCAGCAGCAGCGGCAGCCCGGCCGAGAAGCCCAGCGCGAACATGCGCAGGCTGGCCGGCTCCAGGTAGGCCCGCAGGGTGTCGGCCCAGCTGGGGCGGGCGGCGGTGCCGGATGGGGACAGCGGCGTGACGGAAGGCTCGGTCATGGGCGGGAACGGGCGGCGACAAAACCGCGCGGTGGTCAGAAACGGAGGGCTTGTCTATTATTGGCCCACCATGTGCTTCCTCTGCGACCTCAAGTCCCCCCACACCGCCGCGGCCCCGCAGCGGCCCGAACACGTCTGGTCGGCGCGCCGCGCCTTCCTGCTGGCCGGCAGTGCCGCCGCGGTCGGCGCCAGCGCCGACGCCCTGGCCCAGGTGGAAGTGGGCAAGTCCTCGTCGGTGCGCAAGCTGGTGCCGGCGGCCGAGCTGGAAGGCGCGGCCACCCAGCAATACGGCCAGATGATGGAAGAGGCCCGCCAGAAGAAGACCCTGGTGCCCGAGAACGCCCCGCAGGTGCAGCGCCTGCGCAAGATGGCCAACCGCCTGATCCCGCACACCGCGCCGTGGAACGACCGCGCCCGGTCGTGGCAATGGGAAGTCAACCTGATCGCCAGCGACGAGGTCAACGCCTTCTGCATGCCCGGCGGCAAGATCGCCTTCTACACCGGCATCCTCGACAAGCTCAAGCTCGACGACGACGAGGCCGCCATGATCATGGGCCACGAAATGGCCCACGCCCTGCGCGAGCACGCCCGCGAGCGCCTGGCCAAGACCCAGGCCACGGGCATGGGGCTGTCGGTGCTGTCGTCCCTGCTGGGCCTGGGCCAGCTGGGCGACGTGGCCGCCAGCCTGGGCACGCAGCTGCTGACGCTGCGGTTCAGCCGCGAAGACGAAACCGAAGCCGACCTGGTCGGCCTGGAACTGGCCGCCCGTTCGGCCTACAAGCCCCAGGCCAGCGTGAGCCTGTGGCAGAAGATGACGGCCCAGAACGGCAAGGGCGGCCCGTCCTTCCTGTCGACCCACCCCAGTGGCCCCAATCGCATCAAGGAACTGCAGGCCAACGTGCCCAAGGTGCAGAAGCTGTACGAGGCGGCGCGCAAGGGGTGATCCCCCACCCCGCTGGCGCCGCCAGCAGTTGTGCGCTCAGGGCTTGGGCGTCAGCACAACGATCTCCCCCGTGGAGCCCCGCTTGAGGTACAGCCGGTTGGCGTCGGCCCGCATCTCCGAACAGCCGCTGGGAAACTTGCCTTCAAAGTCCACACACAGGCGATTGTCCTCGGTGCGCCAGCGCCCGCGATCTGCGGTGCCATTGCTCACCGTCATGTGCATCAGGCCTTGAGACTCGTAGCGCATCTCCCAGCCAATACCGTTGGCGATGCGGGCTGTGTAAGTCTTGCCCGCCAGCCGCTCCTGCAGGGCCTTGCCCGTGACCGGCTGAGACTCGGGCGCAAAGGTGGGCGTGGCGCAGCCTGCCAGGACGAGACCCACCAGGGTGGCGACCGTGCTTGCAACGTGTTTCATGTTCGTGCTCCTGAAAGAGGCCCGGCGGCAACCGTGCCGGACCGAAGGTTGGAAAAAAGAGGGTTCACAGACCGAGTTGCTGTTTCATGGCCGCCCAGCCGGTGCCGTTGAACCGCTTGCTCTCAAAGAAGTTGTTGTCTACGTCGGGCTTGTTTTCGCGTGCCACGTACACCCAGTTCCCCTCACCGGCGAACGCGTTCACCTGGGTGGCGGGCTGCACCTCAACGAATACCCGATAAGCACCCGATGCCGTGGCCGGGTAGTTGCCAAAGCGCATCACCCGCACCCCATGCTGGGTGCTGATGGTGTACGTGCCGGCCCCAGGCGAGGTGTCGCAGTTGGCATGCGTCTGCCCGTCTTCGCTGCGGTCGCATGCGTAGTACTGCACGGTGCCCTGCGTCGCGCTGGTGGTGCCGGTGAACGCCACCCGCAGGCTCCTGGCGTCACTGGTGTAGATGCCCATGGCCAGGGAGCCGAAGGCATTGCTCAGATCCACACCGGACGCAGGCCGCGCCGCGATCAACTGCGCCAGATCGGTGGCACGGGACTGCGGCTGGGCGTTGTCCGCGATCGAGTCGATGTAGACCGGCTGGTTGACGTCCAGGTTGAAGCTGGAGCCCAAGCTGCTGCCACTCGGAAACGTGGCGCTGCCCAGCGACGCCAGCAGGCCCGTCGTGGCCAACCCGACGTTGATGAAGTTCTGCGGGTCGGACTGCAACGCGTTGACCACATCGCCCATGGCACGGCCCCCCACGTCCTCGCTGCTGCGCGCGCCGACCGAATGCTGGGCGTTGCAGTACACCGACCGATTGGGGACCCCGAGGGTGAAGGTGAGCGGGGTCGCAACATCGTCACACCGCACCCAGCCGGCGGGACTCAGGTAGGCCTGGTCGTAGGGGCCGCTCTGTTCGACCCCGCCGCTCTTGCGGTAGCGACGGTCCAGCAGGCTGCCACCGGTCGCACCCTCGGCCTTGTCGACATACGAGAACTCCCGCAGGCTGAAATTGTCCAGATCGCTGAACTGCAAACGGCGAACTTCTTCGCCCAGTCCGGTGAGCGCCGCCGTCTGTCGACCGACCCACACCCGGCGCCCCCGCTCCATGGTGTAGGCCACCACCGCCGCCATGGTGCGCGCGGTGTCCCGCACCACGGCCGAGGTCACCTCCGGGTCGGACTGGTAGTTGTCAATTTTGTCGGCGCTGATGCCCAGCTGAATCGCCATGTTCGCGCGCGCTTCCGCCTCGCTCATGCCATCGGCCATGCCCACGGCCAGCAGCGTGGTCAGGGGGTTGATCTGACCGCGCCGGCCGGGCACCTGGCGCAGCACGAAGCCGACCTCGGTCACCGCCTCGCCATCGGCCATGTCGATGCTGGTGGCGTTGTCGTCCAGCGCACCGGGCACTTGCGGTGCAATCACCGACAGGGTGGCGCGGGCGCCGTCCGGGATCGCGGTCACGTCGTAGGTGATCGCGTAGCGGCCGTCGCTGCCGGTGGGGGCAGACGTGGGTTCGCCCGCGTCGCAGGCCAGGTCGTCGTCCAGGTCCAGGCAGACCACGGCGTTCTTGACCGGGCCATTGACCACCACGGCGCCGGTGATGGTGCCGGCGGGGTCCACCACGGCGTCCGGGTCTGTCGCGGCGGGATCGGTGGAACCGCCGCCACAGGCGGTCAGGACGGCGGTCATCAGCCCGGTCAGAACCCAGGCGGTAGAGGGGTGTGGTGTCTTGCGCATGTCAGTGCTCCTGTGCAGGGTTGGCCGAGAGGAAACACGGCGCCTCGGGGGAGTTCTCGGCAAGGTATCGGGGTGTTGCCAGGCGCCGGTAACCAGTGTGGGCAGCCGATCAAGCGCGCACCATCCGCGGCAAGTTACAGCGCGACAGTCCAAGAGGCGAGGTTCGGCTGCGCCCTCCCACTGAGGGAGGAGGCCAGGGGTTATAGAACCTCATAAGGGCCAGGCAGGGCTGCTCAAAAACGACCTCGCGTGGTAACTTGCACCCCAGCCGATGGTCAGCCAGCAGGTTTGGCGCCGGCCGATGGAGGTCCTGCATGCGCGCGTTGATCGTGGACGACCACTCGATGTTCTGTGACGGGCTCAAGCTGCTGCTGCAGACACTGGGTGCGGCCTCGGAAGTGGCCACCTGCACGAACAGCGAGCAGGCACTGGAACAGGTCCAGGCGCTGCACTGGGATCTGGTGCTGCTGGACTGGAACCTGGGCGAGGGGTCGGTCGGTGGAGCCCAGCTGATCGGGCAAATCGTGGCGCTGCAGCCCGATTCGCGCGTGGTGGTGATCTCGGCCGATGCCAGCACGCAGCGGGTGCACGCCGCCGTTGAAGCGGGCGCCGTGGGCTTCGTGCCCAAGGAGGCCTCGGCCGATCTGCTGATCGATGCCATCCGCATCACATCGCACGGTGGCATCTACCTGCCCACTTCAGTGCTGGACCGACCGGACCATCGGTCCACGCCGCAGCCAATTGTGCAGATGAGCGACCCGGGGCCTGGACCTGCCTCGATACAGGAGGCCTATCCTCGACTGACCCCGCGCCAGATCGATGTGCTGGTGTGTGCGGTGCGCGGCCAGTCCAACAAGCTGATCGCGCGCGCACTGGGCATTTCGGACGGCACCGTCAAACAGCACCTCAACGCCGTGTACCGCGAACTGGGCGTCAACAGCCGCACCGAAGCTGTTTACCGTCTGGCCCACCAGGGTCTGAAGGTGTTCTGACCCCATGACCACCGCACTCGACCCCGCCATTCGCGCCGACGCCGAAGAGGCCATGCTGCACCTGCGTGTGGGCACCAGCACGCGCGTACTGGTGGGCGTTTGCGGTGCGGGTGCGGTGGTGATGGCGCTGGCCTGGTCGCACACGACATGGCCGGCGCTGGTTGTCTGGTATGGCGTGATGTTGTTGAGCCAGGCGGCACGCATCTGGAGCGAGGTGCATGCCGCCCAGCGCAGCTCCGGCCGACCGCTAAAGCAACGCCTGAACTGGGCCGGCTGGTCGGCCCTGATGTCGGGTCTGGTGCAGGCGGCATCGCTGGCCTTCTTTCCCTCCGAGGACGGGTTCGAGCAGGCACTGCACACCCTGATCCTGCTGGTCATGAGCACAGGCGCCGTGGTTTACACCGCCGGCCACCCGCGCACCTACTACCCGTACATGGCGCCGATCCTGCTGTCGCTCACGCTGGCCTGGTGGACCGTGTCGGACGCCGCGAGCGAACGCCCCGAATTGGCCCTGGGTTTCGGTGCCCTGCTGGTGGTCTATGCCATCAATCTCCTGGGCTACGCGCGCGACACCTGGGCCATGTTCGTCAACGCCGCCGCCATGCGCCACCACGAGGCAATGCAGAACCAGCGGCTGGCCGCGGCGGTCAAGGCCGCCGAAGCGGCCAGCCACGCCAAGACGCGTTTTCTCGCTGCCGCCAGCCACGACCTGCGCCAACCCATCCACACCATCGCGCTGCTGGCCGGGGTGCTCAAGCTGCGTCACCGGAACGATGCCAGCACCGAAGCCGTCACCCTGCTCGATTCGGTGGTGCAAAGCCTGTCGCACCAGCTCGACGACCTGCTGGACATCTCCAAGCTGGACGCGGGCGTGGTCAAGGTCGCCGCGCAGCCGCTGTCGCTGCCGCGTTTTCTGCACCGCCGTCTCGACGAAGTATCCAACGAGGCGCGCGCCAAGGGCCTGGCCCTGCAGCTGCGCGCCGACCAGGAACTGTCGGTGTTCACCGATCCCAACCTGCTCGAACGTGTGCTGCGCAACCTGCTGGACAACGCGGTGAAGTTCACCGCCCAGGGTGGCGTGACGCTGACATTGCAGCAAGAGGGCGAACAAGCGCTGATCAAGGTGAGCGACACGGGCAACGGCATTCCACCCGAGCAGCAGCGCGAGGTGTTTCAGGAGTTCGTGCAACTGCACAACCCCGAACGTGATCGCTCCATGGGCATGGGCTTGGGCCTGTCCATCGTGGACCGGCTGTGCCGCCTGCTGGAGATCGACCTGCAGCTGCACTCACAGCCCGGCCAGGGCGCAACCTTCGCTCTGCGCCTGCCTTTGTTGGTCCGCTCGTCCAGTGCTGTCCAGCAGGCCCCCACGCAGCCACTCCCGCCGACGCTGGACCTGGACGTGCTGGTGGTGGACGACGAGATCATGGTGCGCCAGGCCACCGCCTGGCTGCTGAGCGAGATCGGCTGCCGCTGCCAAGTGGCCGAAGACCGCGCCAGCGCGCTGGACGCGGTGCGCACCCGACGGCCCGACGTGGCGCTGGTGGACTACCGCCTGCGCGGCGGTGACGATGGCATCGCGGTGGTGCAGGCGCTGCGCGAACAGATCCCTGGCTTGCCGGCGGCCATCGTCAGCGGCGACATCGGCCCTGAACAGCTGCAGGCGGTGGAGTCCGCAGGACTGCGGCTGCTGCACAAACCACTGTCGCCCCGGCTGCTGCAGACCGAACTGCATCTGGCCATGGGGCAAAGGGCGGACACACATGAAAGCACCTGAAACCCAGCGCCCGTCTGATGCCCCGCATGGCAGTGCCTGGCTGGCACAGGACTTGACGGCATACCCGGCGGAAGCAGAGCCATGGGACGTGGTGATCATCGGCAGTGGCTACGGCGGGTCGGTCGCCGCCCACACCTTCAGCCAACGAATGGGCCCCCAAGGCCAGCCGCTGCGCGTGCTGGTGCTGGAACGCGGCGGCGAATACGTGCCCGGCGCCTTCCCGTCCACGCTGGACGAACTGCCTGCACACGTGCGCATCGCCCGCGCGGGTCGGCCACTCATCGGGCGGCCCGACGCGCTGTTCGACTTGCGCCTGGGCGAGGGCGTGCACGCGCTGGTCGGCAATGGTCTGGGCGGGGGATCGCTGATCAATGGTGCGGTGATGGTCAAACCCGATTTCGCGCAGTGCGCACCCGGCTGGCCGGCCGCTCTGGTTCGCGACTTGACGGCCGCAGACGGTTTCCTGGACCGCGCACAGCAACTGCTGGGTGCGGCTGACGCCGGTGGCAGGGTCAACACGATTGACCAACACATCCACAGGCAACGCTTTGGCACCTTACCAAAAGCAAAGGCGCTGCAGTCGCTCCAAAGCCAGGCCGTACCTTGCCACCCCGTTTCGCTGACCATCGCCATGCACGCGCAGACTGATGTTCCGCTGAAGCCTTGCAGCCTGTGCGGCGACTGCCTGAGCGGCTGCAACGTGGGCGCCAGGGCATCGCTTGACGTGCAGTTGCTCGCGCAAGCCGCGCGGCAAGGCGTACATATCTACTGTCATGCCAGCGTTCTGCAACTCAAGCGTGTCGCCGCTCAATGGGAGCTGCTGGTGGAACACACCACCCCCAACGTCCAGCAGCACCGGAACAAACCATTCGCCATCAAGGCCCACCGTGTGGTGCTGGCGGCGGGCAGTTTCGGCAGTACCGAGATCCTGCTGCGTTCGGTCAAACGGCAGGGGCGGGCGGGCGATTCCAGGGCGCCGGTGTTCTCCGCCCTGCTGGGGCAACGCTTCTCTGCCAACGGCGACAACCTCATGGCCATCGAGCTACCGCAGGGGCCAACCCAGGTCGTCGGCACCGAAGACCAGCCACTCACGGACGCCTCCGGCTTGTCGCCACGCGGCGTCGGCCCGCAGATCACGCACGAGTTGCAGTTCCCGCCGGACGCCAAAGGCCCCGGTTTTCGGGTACAGGAGTTTGCGGTTCCGGCCGCCCTCAAGCCCCTGTGGGAAGAGCTGGTGACCACACGGCGACTGGTCGATGACCTGGCCAGCGGGGCAGGCGAGCACCATGGGGTCCTGGGGCCAGTCAAGCCCGACCCGCTGGCGGTGGACGAGCAACGCATGGACCGCACCTTGCTGGTTGGTGTGATCGGGCACGACAGCGCCACCGGCATGCTCAGCCTGCCCCGCGATGCCGTTGCCGAAGGGCAGATCCGGCTGACCTGGAAAGAGGCTGCACAAGACCCGGCGATGCGCCTCGCCTACAAGAGGCTGACCGAACAGGTGAAGCACGCCAAGGGGCGCGTCATCCCCAACCCGGTCTGGCAGACCCTGCCGCAGGCGCTGAACTTCATCGCCGGTGACGGCAGCGGCAACGTGACCACGGTGCACCCACTGGGCGGCTGCCCATTGGGCGAACAGGCGCATCAAGGTGTCGTCAGCCCGGAGGGCGCGGTGTACGACATGAGCATTCCGGGAGGCAACGAAGGCAGCGAATGGTTCGGCAGCCTGCTGGTGCTCGATGGCGCCATCGTGCCGACTTCGCTGGGCGCCAACCCGGCGCTGACCATCGCCGCACTGAGCTTGCGGGCGGCGGAGCACTGGTCGGCACGCTGGGGCTGGACCTCTCGGGCGGCAGCCGGCGCGCACGATCCGGGTTCGCGCCCACGCTTGCGCGATCCCGAGCAGTGCACCCCCGCCACCCCGATGGCGTCCACCCGTTTCCAGATCGTTGAACGCCTGGCCAGCCACAGCAGCCCGGACAGCGGCGATCTGCTCTGGCGCGCCCAACCCGTGGTGATCGAAATCACCTTCGGATTCGAGCCGCTAGACCTGCAACAGCTCACGGCCCCGGCCCGCAAACACCTGCCCACCGCAGCCCCAGAGGCCGACTTGCCGGGCATGAACCTGCTGCGCCTGTACGACCAAGCCGAGTGGGAGGCCGAGCACCTGCATCTGGCCGATGACCACACACGTCATCGGTTCGCCAAGGTGGTGGCCAGCATTCAGGGCGGTATGGACATGCTGCACCGCGAGCCCGGATGGGCACCCTGGCGCCGCCTGCGCTATCTTCTGGCGCTCGGGAGCAACCGCCTGACCAGCGACACGTGGCGCTGGATCGGCGAGTCGTGGAAAGACCCTGGCAAGACGGTGTCCTCGATGGTGTGCGACATCGCCCGGTTGGGGTGCCAGATCGTGCGCCTGTCTCGCCCGGCCAGCGAGGTCAGGCGGCTGGACTACCGGGCCGAGGTGATCACACTGTTTCATGTCGCGCCGGGCTGGGAAGACGCGCTGCGCGAAGGCGACCCGATCCACGGCCACAAACGGCTGCTCTACCAGGCACGCAGCAACCCTTGGAACCAGCTGCTGTACCTGCAGCTGAAGCCACCGGGCCGCCTGCGTCTGCGTGGCACACAGGCGACCCACCCGCTCAAGCTCGACGCGCGCTTTCTGGCCCAGCGAGGTCTGCCGCTGGTGCGGATCACCGAACAGGCGAATCAGGTGCGGGCGCTGGTGGACCTTGCCCGCTGGGGCTCGTACCTGCTGCGGCTGCTGCTCAAGCTGCACGCCTTGCACCTGCGCGCACCCGACGCTCCACCAGCGGGCAGACCCCAGCGGCTGCCGGGGTCCCTCAAAGGCTTGCCGAGGCCCGAGATTGTCGAGCTCGACATGGAACCTGGCGCAACGCCTGGGCGGCAGGACACAGCGCGCGTGCGACTGACCCGCTACCGGAACACCTCTTCTCCGGCGAGACCACCACTGGTGCTGATCCATGGCTACAGCGCCAGCGGCACCAGCTTTGCCCACGAACAGCTGGAGCCCGGTCTGGCCCGGCACTTCTGGGACAAGGGTCGCGACATCTGGGTGCTGGACCTGCGCACAAGCAGCGGCATGCCCTCCTGCCGCCGCCCCTGGACCTTCGAACAGGTGGCACAGGCCGATATCCCGCTGGCCATCGACCACATCGTGCGCCAGATCGCGCGCGAGAGCGACACCCCGATGGAGGCGGTGCAGGTCGATGTGTTCGCCCACTGCATCGGCGCGGTCATGGTCAGCATGGCGTTGCTCGGCGATCCCCCGCCCAACCCGCCGGCCACGGTGGCGGCTTTGAAGGCGCTGCAGCAGCGTATTCGCAAGCTGGCCCTGTCGCAGAAGGGCTTTGTCGTCGAGTACCGCGACGCCAACGTGCTGCGGGCCTACCTGCTCCACCAGTTCAAGGCGCTGCTGACCGACGGCTACCAGTTCCGACCCAGCCTATTCCCCCGTCTGGGCGAGCGGATGTACGACGCCTTTCTGGCCACCTTGCCCTACCCGCAAGAGGAATGGGCACATGAACACCCGTTGTGGAAAGCCACGCCCTGGTCGGCCACGCGCCGGCGCATGGATGCGCTGTACGAGCGCACGTTCAACATCGCCAACATCCCCCGGCCAGTGCTGCACCGCATCGACGATTTCTTCGGCCCCCTGAACCTGGAAACCGTGAGCCAGACCATCCACTTCGCGCGCCTGGGCGTGATCACCGACCGCAACGGGCGCAATGTGTTCGCCTCACCCACCCGCCTGGCCGCACGCTGGCCCACGGGCGGCACCCTGCTCGTCAGCAGCCAGGACAACGGCATGGTGGACCCCCACAGCAGCGTGACCATGCTGGATATGTTGAGGCGAGCAGGGTTCGTCGAAGGGACGAACGTCTGGCGCGAGCCGATACCGGGTGGGCATCAGGATGCGCTGATCGGCAAACGCGCCGTTCAGGCGGAACTGCTCAAGATACTGGACAGGTTCTTTCAATGAGCACAGCAGACCTGGACCCCAAGCTCATGCGCGCACCGTGGCGAGGTCCACGCACGGACACGGCCGGACGGGTGCAGATCATGCGCGACCCGGCGGCGGCCGACGAGTCGGTGCTGGCGTTTCCAGTGCGTTGGATGTCAGACACCCCACCACAAGTGAAGCTGAACGACCCACCGGTCGTGCTGGACCAGTTGCTCACCGATGAACCGGGTTGGCAACCGGTCCCGCTGCCACCGCTGCCTGCGGGTGCCACCGGACATGTTCTGCTCACCCGCATCGGCTGGCGCCCTTCCCACGGAACCCCTTACAGCGGCTCCTTGCCCCGAACGCAACTGGCACCGGCACTGCTGTCGACCTTTCAGGCGGGAAGGCCGTCCCCCTCGGCATGGGCCCTCTCACCCAAGACAGCACCGCAACTGCGATACACGACCGGTGCCCTGCAGGTGTTGACCAACGCGCTGTTTGCAGACCACCCGCAGGTTCTCAGCGCGGCCTACCTGCCTGCCACGTCCACAGCAGTAGCCGCCGCGAGGTCGGTGGCGGGCGCTACCGTTTCCCAGCCTGCCCTGCGTTTCGCTTTCGCCTGCTGCCAGTACCCTGCGGGCCTGCTGGACGCTCGGCCCGCCCAGGCGTCATTCCAGCGTCTGGCCCAGCGCTGCGATGCGACCGCCGACGCACTTCAGCACGTGCTGCTCATCGGCGACCAGATCTACGCCGATGCCACGTATGGATTGCTCGACGCCACCCGCACCGACGACCGCTTCAACACGGCCCACGCCGCCTGGCTGGGCATGAAGCCACTGCGCCACATCATGGCGACGGTGCCTGTGCACTGCATGCTCGACGACCACGAGATCGAGGACAACTGGGAACCGCCCGGTCCCCAAACGCTGGAGGATGGTCTTCTGTCCTTCATCGCCCACCAGCGCCCCGACATCGTCGCGGCCGGCGCGCAAGGGCCGAAGTGGAGCGTCGTGCCACTGGGCGCGGGCCACGAGGTGTTCATGCTCGACACCCGCACCGAGCGAGATCCCAGACCGTGGGCACCCGGTTCGCAGCCAATCCACCTGATCGGTCCCGCGCAACGCGAGGCACTCTCCCGGTGGCTTGAAACAACACGCTCCCCCGTCCGCTGGATCGCCTCCCCCGTCTGGCTGCTGCCACGTCCCGTCGGGCGGCCTGCCGACGACGGCACGACAAGGCCCCTGGAGCCTGCCCTGTGCGACGCCTGGCCGGGCTACCCCGCCAGCCTGGACTGGCTGCTGGGACTGATCGCCCACGAACACATCCAGAACATCGTCATGCTCTGCGGTGACGCTCACCTGGCCGGCCACACAGTGCTGACACTGAGCATGGACAACAAAACTTCAACACCCACGCGGGTTGACCTGCTGCACTGCCCTGCGTTGTACGCACCCTTCCCGTTCGCCAATGCCCGCCCCCACCAGTACCTGACATCGGACACGCTGGCCGGAGCCACCACCGCCGGCGCCTGGCACTGCAGCGTTCAGAGCACGCTGTGGGAGAACGGTGACGGCTTCGTCGAACTGGTGGTTCAGGCCAGCAGCCCACACATCACCGCCATCTTCAACACCGCGACGGCGCCAATCACCGTTCGCATCCCCTGACACCACGTCAGTGCTGACCGACATACGGATTGAACCGCCGTTCCTCGCCGAACGTGCTTTCCGGCCCGTGGCCGGGGATGAAGACCGTGTCGTCGCCCATGGGCCACAGGCGTTCGCGGATGCTGCTGATGAGCTGGGCGTGGTTGCCCTGGGGGAAGTCGGTGCGGCCGATGCTGCCGGCGAACAGCACGTCGCCCACAAAGGCGCGCTGGGCTTCGGCCGAGTGAAAGACCACGTGGCCCGGGGTGTGGCCGGGGCAGTGGCGCACGGCCAGCGTGCAGTGGCCGATCTGCACCGTGTCGCCGTCGGCCAGCCAGCGGGTGGGGGTGAAGTGCCCGGCCGGCGGGAATCCGAACATCTGGCTTTGCTGGGGCAGGCCGTCGATCCAGAACTGGTCGCCCGGGTGCGGGCCAATGATGGGCAGGTCCAGCTTCGCCGCCAGTTCGGCCGTGCCGCCGGCGTGGTCGATGTGGGCGTGGGTCAGCCAGATGGCCTTGAGCGTGACGCCCAGCGCCTGGGCCGCCGCTTCGATGCGGGCCAGGTCACCTCCGGGGTCGATGACCGCCGCGTCCCGCGTCTCGTCGCACCAGACGATGGAGCAGTTCTGGGCGAAGGCGGTGACGGGGATGGTCTGGTAGCGCAGCATGGTGGTCGGTGGGAGCGGGCGTTCCGGCCATTATCCCGGTCCCTCGCCGTTCGTCCGAAAGTATCCGTTTGCGACACCTCTGCCACGCTGGCCCGGTTCATTCGGCTTAAGAAGCGCGGCCGGTCGTCGAAACCCAAGGCATGGGGCCCCACGACCGGGGCCGTTTGTTTCAACTGTGGTTTCGACGGTTTTCAAGGCCCAACATGATCCATCGCCTGAGTCTCAAAAGCCAACTGGGCGCCGGTTTTGCCGTGGTGGTGGCGCTGTTTGTGATCACGCTGGCGTTTGTGGCCCAGCGGGTGGCGCACCTGGAAGAAGGCATGCGCCAGCTCAGCAACGACGACCTGCCGTTGCTGCTGGCCGTGAACCAGATGGACCTCAAGCGCGCCGAGGTGCAGCAGTTCCTGACCGACGTCGCGGCCACGCACGACCCGGCGGCCTACCGCGAGGCCGACGAGGCCGCCCAGGCGTTTGTGGCGGCATCGGCGCAGGTACGCGCCGTGCTGTCCCGCACCAACGACGCGGCCCATCTGCGTGCGCTGGACGCCATCGACACCGACTTCAAGGCGTTCTACACGTCCGGCAAGACCATGGCCGAGGTCTACCTGCGCGACGGTCTGGAGGCCGGCAACCGCCTGATGAAGGGGGCCGACGGCCAGCCGGGGTTTGACCAGGCCAGCGAGGCTGTGGCAGGAAAAATCACGGCCTTCCACGACGAACAACTCCAGCGCACCGGCCGCGGCACGGCCGACGACCTGGCGCAGGTCCTGGCCATCGAGCGCGGCATGCTGCTGGGCGGCCTGCTGGCCACCGCCGTGGCCACCGCCTGCGCGGTGTGGATCGTGCTGAGCGTGTACCGCCAACTCGGCGGCGAGCCGCATTTCGTCGTCAAACTCATGCAGCGCATGGGTGAAGGCAACCTCGCCTCCGACATCCGCCTGCGCCCGGGCGACACCCGCAGCATGCTGGCCAACATCAAGGGCATGCAGGAGAACCTGCGCCAGGTGGTCGCCGACGTGCGTGATCGTGCGCATTCGGTGGAAGCCACCTGCAGTGAAATCGAAGGCGGTGGCCACGACCTGGCCTCCCGCACCGCCGCGCAGTCGAACGCGCTGGCCCAAACATCGGCCGCCGCGGAGGAACTGACCGCCTCGGCCGACCACAACGTCAGCGGCGCCCATGGCGCCAGCCAGCAGGCGCGGATGGCCACCGACACCGCCCAGCAGAGCGGAGAGCTGGTCGAACGCTTCGTGCAGACCATGCACGACATCCAGCAGTCCTCGCGCCAGATCGCCGACATCATCGGCGTGATCGACGGCATCGCCTTCCAGACCAACATCCTGGCGCTCAACGCCGCGGTGGAGGCGGCCCGCGCGGGCGAACAGGGCCGAGGGTTTGCCGTGGTGGCCGGCGAAGTGCGCGTGCTGGCGCAGCGCAGCGCCGAGGCGGCCAAGGACATCCGGCAACTGATCTCGGGCAGCGTGGACCGCGTCGATCAGGGCTCCGCGCTGGTCGAGCAGGCGCGCCAGTCCATGGCGGCGGTGGTGGAAGAAACGCAGCGGGTCATGGCGCTGATGGACGACGTGGCCGACACCAGCCGCGAGCAGGGCAGCGCCATCACGGCGGTGGCGCAGTCGATCCAGGAAATGGACCAGGTCACCCAGCACAACGCCGCGCTGGTGGAAGAAAGCGCCGCCGCGTCGGCCAGTCTGCGCCAGCAGGCCCAGGCCCTGACCGCGACCGTCTCGCGGTTCGAGCTCGGGGCTGCGCCGGTCAGAGCGTGAAGTCGTATTCGATCGTGATCGGGGCGTGGTCGCTGAACTTCTCGCCCTTGTAGATCGCTTCGCTGCGGGCCGTCTCGGCGATGGCCGGCGTGGCCAGGTGGTAGTCCAGCCGCCACCCGACGTTGTTGGCGTAGGCCTGGCCGCGGTTGCTCCACCACGTGTAGCAGGTCTCCGTCGTGTCGGGCTGCAGCCGGCGGTACACGTCGACCAGCCCGCCATCGCTCAACAGCTTCGTCATCCAGGCGCGCTCTTCGGGCAAAAAACCGCTGTTCTTCTGGTTGCTGCGCCAGTTCTTCAGATCGGCGTTCTGGTGCGCGATGTTGACGTCGCTGCAGATGACAAAGTCGCGCTGCGCCTTGAGCGCCATCAGGTGCGGGTAGAACACGTCCAGGAAGCGGTACTTGGCTTCCTGCCGCTCGGGGCCGGACGAGCCGCTGGGGCAGTACACGCTGATGACGGAGCGCTTGGCCCGGGGCGTGTCAAAGCGCAGTTCCACGTAGCGGCCCTCGGCGTCGAACTCGCCACCGTCGAAGCCCACCACCACGTCGCTGGGCTCGTGGCGGGTGTAGACCGCCACGCCCGAGTAGCCCTTTTTTTCGGCGAAGTGGAAGTGCCCCTGCAGACCGGACAGCTGCTCGAAGCGTCCGCTCACATCGGGCGCCTGGGCCTTGACTTCCTGCACGCAAATACAATCGGGCGCATGCGTGGCCAGCCAGGTTTCCAGCCCTTTGCTGGTGGCCGAACGGATGCCGTTGAGGTTGAGGCTGGTCAGTTTGAACAAGGAATTCCCCATGTCGTTGGATGCAGGCCCGGCCATTGCCGGGGCGGGTGCTGGTGGTGTGCTGGCGCAGGACTTCGTGCAGTTCTGCGTGGACTCGGGCGTGCTGCGCTTTGGCGAGTTCAAGACCAAGGCCGGGCGCCTCTCGCCCTATTTCTTCAACGCCGGCCTGTTCGACGATGGCGCCAAGCTGGGGCGGCTCGCGCAATTCTATGCACAGGCCCTGATCGCCAGCGGCATCGAGTTCGACATGATTTTCGGCCCGGCCTACAAGGGCATCCCGCTGGGCGCGGCCGTCGCCATTGAACTGGCGCGCCTGGGCCGCAACGTGCCCTTTGCCTACAACCGCAAAGAAGCCAAGGACCATGGCGAAGGCGGCAGCCTGGTGGGCGCACCGCTCAAGGGCCGGGTGCTGATCGTGGACGACGTGATGAGCGCCGGCACCGCCGCGCGCGAGTCGATCGCCCTGATCCAGGCGGCCGGTGCCACGCCGCACGCGGTGGCGATCGCGCTGGACCGTCAGGAAAAAGCCACCGAAGTGGGCCCGGATGGCGCCGTGCGTGACGTGGACCACAGCGCTGTGCAGTACGTGCAGCAACAGCTGGGCCTGCAGGTCTGCGCGATTGCGCGCCTGGCGGACTTGCTGCAATATCTGAACGTCCACACGGGAGCCGACCTCAACCAGCACCGCGAACGCGTGCTGGCCTACCGCGAACGCTACGGCGTTGCCTGATGAATCCCCTGCCGCTTCTTCGACCACCCGCGAGCGCAGCCCTGCGCCCTCTGTCCGTTGCCCTGGCCCTGTGCCTGCTGGCCGGCACGGCCGTGGCCCAGAGCAACAGCGGGGGCGGCATCTACAGCTGCACCGACAGCAAGGGCCGGCGCCTCACATCGGACCGACCCATTCCCGAATGCCTGGACCGCGAACAGCGGGAGCTGGGCAAAACCGGGATCGTCAAGCGCGTGGTGCCGCCCAGCTACACCGCCGAAGAGCGCGCCCGGCTGGACGCGCAGCGCAAAGCCGAAGAACTGCAGCGCGCCCGCGTGGCCGAAGAGAAGCGCCGCGACAAGGCCCTGCTGGTGCGCTACCCCAACCAGGCCATGCACGACAAGGAGCGGGCCGAGGCGCTGCAGCAGATCGATGAAGTGGTCGGGGCCGTGAACAAGCGCCAGGAAGCGCTGGCGCGCCAGCGCAAGGACATCGACGTCGAGCTGGAGTTCTACCAAGGCGACGTGAACAAGGCCCCGTCCTGGCTCAAGCGCAAGCTCGAAGACAACGAACAGCAGGTGCAGATCCAGAAGCGCTTCCTGGCCGACCAGGCGCAGGAGAAGCAGCGCATCAACGGCCGTTTCGACGAAGAACTGGCCAAGCTCAAACAGCTCTGGGCCTACGGCATCAAGCCCTGACCTGCCCCCCGTCACCCAAGCAAAAGGCCCGCAGTCGCGGGCCTTTTGCTTGGGTGACGGAACGCTCAGCCCTGCAGCTTCTGGCGCAGCAGGTCGTTGGCCTGCTGCGGGTTGGCCTTGCCCTTGCTGGCCTTCATGACCAGGCCCACCAGCGCGTTGAAGGCCTTGTCCTTGCCGGCACGGAACTGCTCGACCATGGGGGCGTTGGCGGCCATCACCTCGTCGATGATGGCTTCGAGCGCGCCGCTGTCATTCATCTGCTTGAGGCCCTTGGCCTCGATGACGGCGTCCACGTCGCTGCCCTCGCCGGACCAGAGCGCGTCCATCACCTGCTTGGCCGCGTTGTTCGACACCGTGCCGTCGGCGATGCGCTTGAGCAGCGCCGCCAGCGTGTCGGCGCGGACCGGCACCTGGGCGATGTCCTGTTCTTCGTTGTTCAGCCGGCGCGAGACCTCACCCATGATCCAGTTGCTGGCCATCTTGGCCTGGCCGCTGGCCTTGGCGGCGGTCTCGAAATAGGCCGCCATGGCCGGACTCTGCGTCACGGTGATCGCGTCGTACTCGGGCAGGCCGTACTCGGCCACCAGGCGCTCGGCCATCTGGCGCGGCAGCTCGGGCATGGCCGCCTTCACCTCGTCCACCCAGCTGCGCGCGATCACCAGCGGCGGCAGGTCGGGGTCGGGGAAGTAGCGGTAGTCGGCCGCGTCTTCCTTGGTGCGCATGGCGCGCG
>NZ_JASJOY010000066.1:0-7249 GCF_031426985.1 Hydrogenophaga sp. | reverse complement strand
TGTCGGTGGTGTAGCCCAGCACGCCCTTGAGCGCGCCTTCGCTCTGCGCCTTCATTTCGGCGCAGATTTCTTCGTAGCTGGCTTCGCTGTTGAGTTCCACCGTCAGGTCCACCACCGACACGTCAGACGTCGGCACGCGGAAGGACATGCCGGTCAGCTTCTTGTTCAGCTCAGGAATCACCACGCCCACGGCCTTGGCGGCACCGGTGGAGGACGGGATGATGTTTTCCAGGATGCCGCGGCCGCCGCGCCAGTCCTTGTTGGACGGGCCGTCCACGGTCTTCTGGGTGGCGGTCGCTGCGTGCACCGTGGTCATCAGGCCGCGCTTGATGCCCCACTTGTCGTTCAGCACCTTGGCCACGGGGGCCAGGCAGTTGGTGGTGCAGCTGGCGTTGCTGATGATGGCCTGGCCGGCGTAGGTCTTGTCGTTCACGCCGTAGACGAACATGGGCGTGTCGTCCTTGGACGGGGCCGACAGGATGACCTTCTTGGCGCCGGCGTCCAGGTGCTTCTGGGCCGTGACCTTGTCCAGGAACAGGCCGGTGGACTCGATGACGACATCGGCGCCGACGTCGGCCCACTTCAGGTTCGCGGGGTCACGTTCCTGCGTCAGGCGGATGGTCTTGCCGTTGACGACGATGTTGCCGCCCTCGACCTTGACCGTGCCCTTGAAGCGGCCGTGCACGCTGTCGTACTGGAGCATGTAGGCCAGGTAGTCGGGCTCCAGCAGGTCGTTGATGGCAACGACCTCGATGTCCGAAAAGTTCTGGATCGCGCTGCGCAGCACGTTGCGACCGATGCGGCCGAAACCGTTGATACCGACTTTGATAGCCATGTCCTCTGCTCCTGTGGATGGATGAAAAAGAAAAGGGAAACCGGAACTCGATTACTTGGCCAGCACGGTGCGGACGGTGTCCACCACGTTGGCCGGGGTGAAGCCGAAGTGCTGGAACAGCACCGGCGCAGGGGCGGATTCGCCGTAGGTGTCGATGCCGACCACGGCCGAGACGCCGTACTTCCACCAGCCGTCGGTCGAACCCATCTCGACGGCCACGCGCGGCAGGCCCTTGGGCAGCACGGCGGCCTTGTACTCGGCGCTCTGGCGGTCGAACACATTGGTGCTGGGCACCGAGACCACGCGCACGGCGATCTTGTGTTCCTTGGCCAGCTGCTCTTGCGCCTTGAGCGCCAGCTGCACTTCGGAACCGGTGGCGATGATCACCGCCTGGGCCTTCTTCTTGATGCCCACGTCGGCCGGCTCGGACAGCACGTAGGCGCCCTTGCTGATGTCGGCCAGGTCGGCCTTGGGCGCATAGGGCAGGTTCTGGCGCGACAGGCACAGAGCGCTGGGGCGGTTGGCGGTCTGCAGGGCCACGGCCCAGGCCACGGCGGTTTCGGCCGTGTCGGCCGGACGCCAGACGTCCAGGCCCGGGATCAGGCGCAGGCTGGCGACGTGCTCGATCGACTGGTGGGTCGGGCCGTCTTCGCCCAGGCCGATGGAGTCGTGCGTGAAGACGTGGATCACGCGCTGCTTCATCAGCGCGGCCATGCGGATGGCGTTGCGGCTGTAGTCGGAGAACGTGAGGAAGGTGCCGCCGTAGGGGATGAAGCCACCGTGCAGCGCGACGCCGTTCATGATCGCGGCCATGCCGAATTCGCGCACGCCGTAGTTGATGTGGCGGCCACCCTGGCCGGCCTCGTTCTTCACCACGTTGCCGGCCAGATCGAAGCGCAGGTTGGGCGTGGACTTGGTGTTGGTCAGGTTGGAGCCGGTCAGGTCGGCGCTGCCACCCAGCAGCTCGGGCAGGGCGGCCGTGAAGGCCTCCAGCGCGATCTGGCTGGCCTTGCGGCTGGCCACGGTCTCGGCCTTGGTGTGGGCTTCGACGGCGGCGTTGACGGCCACCTGGTGGAAGGACTTGGGCAGCTCGCCCTTCATGCGGCGCACGAACTCCTTGGCCAGCTCGGGGAAGGCGGCCTTGTAGGCGGCGAACTGCTCGTTCCAGGCGGCCTCGGCGGCTTTGCCGGCGTCCTTGGCGTCCCAGGCGGCGTACACGTCCTTGGGGATCACGAAGGGCGCGTGGCTCCAGCCCAGGGCTTCGCGGGTGAGCTTGATTTCTTCGGCGCCCAGCGGCTCGCCGTGGGCCTTGGCGGTGTTGGCGCGGTTCGGGCTGCCCTTGCCGATGCTGGTCTTGCAGCAGATCAGGGTGGGCTTGTCGGCGCTGTTCTTGGCGGCGGCGATGGCGGCGCTCACGGCGTCGGCGTCGTGGCCGTCGACGGCGCGGATCACGTTCCAGCCGCAGGCTTCAAAACGCTTGGGGGTGTCGTCGATGAACCAGGGCGCGACCTGGCCGTCGATGGAGATGCCGTTGTCGTCGTACAGGGCGACCAGCTTGTTGAGCTTCCAGGCACCGGCCAGGGCCACGGCCTCGTGGCTGATGCCTTCCATCAGGCAGCCGTCGCCCAGGAACACATAGGTGTTGTGGTCAACGATGGCATGGCCTTCGCGGTTGAACTCGGACGCCAGCAGCTTCTCGGCCAGCGCCATGCCCACCGCGTTGGTGATGCCCTGGCCCAGCGGGCCGGTGGTGGTTTCCACGCCGGGCGTGTGGCCGACTTCGGGGTGGCCGGCGGTCTTGCTGCCGAGCTGGCGGAAGTTCTTGAGTTCGCCGATCGGCAGCTTGTAGCCCGTGAGGTGCAGCAGCGCGTAGATCAGCATGGAGCCGTGGCCGTTGGACAGCACGAAGCGGTCGCGGTTGGCCCAGGCCGGGTTGGTCGGGTTGTGGCGCAGGTGGCGGCCCCACAGCGCGACGGCCATGTCGGCCATGCCCATGGGCGCGCCGGGGTGGCCGGAGTTGGCGGCCTGCACCGCGTCCATGGCGAGCGCGCGGATGGCGTTGGCCTGGGTCTGGGCGCTCACGGTGGAGACAGGAGCGGGGGCGGGAGCGGTGCTGGGGGTGGCGTCGAACATGGGGTGCGGAGGTGGTGGGATGGGAATGGCGCGCGGGCGCGAAACCGCTGATTTTATCGGCCGCACCCGGCCGGCCCCGAAAGCACGGTCCGCGCGGGGCCGGGCCACACGCGACACACAGGCAGCACGCAGGGGCTGGCTCGGGAATAATGGCTCTTTGTCCGGACGGCCCTGCGCCGCCCGCCACTGGCCTGACCCCACCGACATGAGCGCCTCCGCCATCCTCCTGGCCGCCGGTCGTGGCACGCGCATGCGGCCGCTGACCGACCACACCCCCAAGCCCCTGCTGCCCGCGATGGGCCAACCGCTGATGCAGTGGCCCATGGAGGCCCTGATGGCCGGTGGTTTTGTCCACCTGGTGGTCAACACGGCCTGGCTGGGCGAACAGATTTCGGCCCACTTCGCCGACTGGCCGGCCCGCCACCCGGGCAGCCACCTCAGCTATTCGCACGAGGGCGTGGACTTCGGCTACGCGCTGGAGACGGCGGGCGGCATCGCCCGCGCCTTGCCCCTGCTCAACGACGTGTTCTGGGTGCTGGCCGGCGACGTGTACATGCCCGGCTTCGCCTTCACCCAGGCCGCGGTGCAACGCTTTGCCGCCAGCGGTGCGCTGGCCCACCTCTGGCTGGTGCCCAACCCGACGCACAACCCCAAAGGCGACTTCGGCCTGTCGCCCGAAGGCCTGGCGCTCAACAGCAGCGACGGCGAGCGCTTCACCTACAGCACCATCGGCCTGTACCGGCGCGCGTTGTTCGAGACACCGTGGTGCGACATCCTGCCCGGCAACCCCCAGGGCACGGCCGCGCCACTGGCGCCGCTGCTGCGCAAGGCCATGGACGCCGGCCGCGTGAGCGCCGAGCTCTACACCGGGCCCTGGACCGACGTGGGCACGCCCGAGCGGCTGAAGGAATTGGTTTAATTCCGCGTAATCACCACCGCACCACCGGCGCCGCCGGTGTCGTTGTTTTCCCCGCGCAGCACATTGGCGCCACTGATGCTTACGGTGTAGGTGTCAGGGTCGTACTTGCCGGAACCGAGCAGATAGACGGGATTGCTGCCCTGGATGATGACGGTGTTTCCCCGCACGGTGACGCGCGTGTCCTGCTGGACCTTCTTGGACTGGCCCTGGTTGTTGGTGTAGGCCAGGACCATCACGCCCCGATAAATGCCGTTGCCGACCGTTTCATGGACCTGCAATGTTCCCCGGTAAGGAAACCCGTTCGATCCGGCGTACTCCACGCTCCAGTTGCCCTGGATCTGGAATTCCGCGCTGGCCGGTTTGTTCTCCCTCGATGCGTCATCCGGGTCGGCTGAGGCCTTCGTGGCATCGCAACCCCATGAACGGACCTTGCAGCTCGAGCCCCCCCTGACCCGACACTCCGACAGCGCCCGCTGCTGGACGACCGAACTTGTGGCGCCGGTTCCCCAGCCATAAGCGTTGGACCCCTTGGCCTGGTCAGCGGCATAGGCGCCGCATTCACCGCGGAAGCGAAGCACCACGGCGCAATCCGGGCCGCATTCCCGCAAGGCGCGTTTTTCCGCCTGCTCGGAATTGGGATGATTGAAGGAGAAACCGTATTTTTCTCCCTGCAGGCTGTCAATCGCCAGCGCACCCGCCGCCATGGCCCGGCCACCTGCCAGTACAAGCAGCAAGGTGAAAAAAAGTCTGGCCGTAACGGCCCGCATTCCGCAGATCATGGTGATTCCCAATCGAGAGATGGTTCGGGTACAAGGTGAAAAAACGCTGCGCCCGTAGCACACGCCTTTGAGAGCGAGAATACCGAGGCCCGCGGCGATCCGGACCCCATAAACATGGGGTTGCGACAAGGCTGGCCATCCAGGCCTATGGAGACCGCAGCTTCAGCGCGGCCTGCACCTGCCCCAGCACACTGGCCCAATCACCCAACACCTCGATGCCGGATGCACCCTCCATTGGCGGTGGTTCGGTCGCCCGCCAACGGGCTGAACGCTGTCCAAGTCTGCGTAGGCAGACTTGGAGCCGCAGCCCCGCAAGAGGGCGATGCGGATGGCCTGGCGAAGCCGGCTCCACCGCTTCCTGGCTTGAACTGTGCCCCGGGCAGTGGTGCGGCGGTGACGTTGCAAAACACGGAGAATGCCGCCATGGACGCACACACTTCCCACGCCCTCTACGCACAGCGCCGCGCCCGCCTGGCCGCGCAGCTGACCCCCGGTGGCATCGCCATCGTGCCCACCGCGCCCGAACAGCAGCGCAACCGCGACAGCGACTTCCTGTTCCGGCACGACAGCTACTTCTACTACCTGACCGGCTTCACCGAGCCCAACGCCTGGCTGGTGCTGACCGCCGAGGGTGAGGCCACGCTGTTCTGCAACCCCAAGGACACCGAGCGCGAGATCTGGGACGGCATCCGCCTGGGCCCGGCCGCCGCGCCCGAGGCGCTGGGCGTGCAGGCCGCGCACCCGGTGACCGAGCTGGACCAGCGGCTGCCCAAGCTGCTGGAAAACCGCAGCGTGGTCTGGTTCCCCTTCGCCACCCACCAGGGACTGGACAGCCGCATCAACGGCTGGCTGCAGCCGGTGCGCGCCCGCGTGCGCTACGGCGCGCTGTGCCCCGAGCAGCAGCGCGACCTGTGCGGCCCGCTGGACGAGATGCGCCTGATCAAAGACGCCCACGAGCAGGACGTGATGCGCCGCGCCTCGCAGATCAGCGCCCGCGCCCACGTGCGCACCATGCAGCGCTGCGCCGCCATGCTGCGCGCCGGCCAGGACGTGCGCGAGTACCACCTGGACGCCGAGCTGCTGCACGAATTCCGCCAGCACGGTTCGCAGTACCCGGCCTACGGCAGCATCGTCGCGGCCGGGGCCAACGCCTGCGTGCTGCACTACCGCGCCGATGCCGCGCCCATCCGCAGCGGCGAGCTGGTGCTGATCGACGCCGGCTGCGAACTCGACGGTTACGCCAGCGACATCACCCGCACCTTCCCGGCCAACGGCGTGTTCACCGGCCCGCAGCGCACGCTGTACGACCTGGTGCTGGCCTCGCAGGACGCCGCGGTCGCCGCGACCAAGGCCGGTGCACGCTTCACCGATCCGCACGAGGCCACGGTGGCGGTGCTGGCGCAGGGCCTGCTGGATGTCGGCCTGCTCGACAAAAACAAGGTGGGCAGCGCGCAGGACGTGATCGCCAACCGCAGCTACTTCCCGTTCTACATGCACCGCACCGGCCACTGGCTGGGCATGGACGTGCACGACTGCGGCAGCTATGTGGAGCCCAGCGAAGTGGGCACGGTCAGCGAACGCAAGGACCCGCTGAGCGGCGAAGTGATCAAGGATCGGCCCAGCCGCATCCTGCGCCCCGGCATGGTGCTGACCATCGAGCCCGGCCTGTACGTGCGCCCGGGCGAGGGCGTGCCCGAGGCGTTCTGGAACATCGGCATCCGCATCGAGGACGACGCCATCGTCACCGACACCGGCTGCGAACTGATCACGCGCGACGTGCCGGTCCAGGCCGATGAGATCGAAGCGCTGATGCGCGGCTGATGCCCCCGGAGAGCGCACACATCGTCAGCGTCCAGACCGGGGCGGCGCGGCCGCTGCTGATCGGCGGGCGACGTCTGCTCTCGGCCATCGGCAAATCCCCGGTTCCAGGGCCGGTCGCCGTCGGGTCGCTGGGCCTGGCGGGCGACGAGCAGGCCGACCTGTCGGTGCACGGCGGCCTGGACAAGGCGGTCTACGCCTACCCGGTCGAACACCTGCCCTTCTGGCACAGGCTGCGGCGCGAACGCGGCCTGACCCTGTTCGACGAGCCGCTGCCGCACGGCTTCATGGGCGAGAACCTGAGCACCGAAGGCCTGCTGGAACACGGCGTCTGGATCGGGGACCGTTGGGTGATCGGCGATCTGGTGCTGCGCGTGACCGCGCCCCGCGAGCCCTGCTTCAAGTTCAACGCCGTCACCGGTCTGCCCGACGCCGGGCGGCGCATGGTCGAGGGCGTCTGCTGCGGCTGCTACCTCGCGGTGGAGCGGCCCGGCACCGTCGCGGCCGGCGCCGCCATCGCCGTGCACCCCGGGCCCCGGGGCATGACCGTGGCCCAGGCCTTCCTGGCCAAGCGGATCAAGCACCTGCGTTGAGCGCGGACAAAAGATCCGCCCGGGCGATGCGGTACAACCACCGCATGAACACCGACCGCCCCGTCCCCCGCGTTCTCTGCCTGACCATGAACCCCTCGGTCGACCTCGCGACCGAGACCGAGCGCGTGGTGCCCACGCACAAGCTGCGCTGCGGCGACACGCTGCACGACGC
>NZ_JASJOY010000065.1:16111-45033 GCF_031426985.1 Hydrogenophaga sp. | reverse complement strand
TCACCTTGGTCAGCAGGTCGATGCCGGGCTGGTGGTAGACGCAGGTGTCGAAGAACACGTTGTTCAGCAGGTGGTCTTTGAGCAGGGGCTTCTTCATCTCCTGCGCCAGACCGCGGAAGCGGCCCCAGTGGTAAGGCACCGCGCCGCCGCCGTGGGGGACGATGAATTTGAGCGTCGGGAAGTCCTTGAACAGGTCGCCCTGGATCAGCTGCATGAAGGCCGTCGTGTCGGCGTTCAGGTAGTGCGCGCCGGTGGTGTGGAAGCAGGCGTTGCAACTGGTGCTGACGTGGACCATCGCGGGGATGTCGTACTCGACCATCTTCTCGTAGATGGGGTACCAGGCCTTGTCGGTCAGCGGCGGGCTGGTCCAGTGGCCGCCCGAAGGATCGGGGTTGAGGTTCAGGCCCACGTTGCCGTACTGCTCCACGCACTTGACCAGTTCGGGGATGCAGGTCGCGGGGTCCACGCCGGGGCTCTGCGGCAGCATGGCGGCGGGCACGAAGTGGTCGGGGAAGAGCTGGCTCACGCGGTGGCACAGCTCGTTGCAGATGGCGGCCCAGGTGGACGACACATTGAAGTCGCCGATGTGGTGCGCCATGAAGCTCGCGCGCGGGCTGAAGATGGTGATGTCCGAGCCGCGCTCTTTCATCAGCTTGAGCTGGTTGGTCTCGATGGACTCGCGCAGCTCGTCGTCGCTGATCTTGAGGTCGCTGACCTTCGGCATCGAAGCCGGGTCCTTGATGCCGGCGATCTGCGCGTTGCGCCAGTTCTCCAGCGCCTTGGGGGCCGTGGTGTAGTGGCCGTGGCAGTCGATGATGAGGGGCTTTTGCTGGCTCATGCGAAGGTCTCCTGGGTGCTGTCGGTGGTTGCGCATTCTGGTTCGCGGCTCGGCACATCACAAGCGGCATAAATCTCTACCAGATATCCCAAAAACACATGGGCTGCCCCATTCATGCCGGGATGCGATAACCGGGCGTGGCCCCGGGCGCCCGGGCGGCACCGCCTCCCGCCTGTGCACCATCGCCCCCCGCGGCGGGCGCGGGTCACCGGGCCACGGCACACGCCACGGGGAACGATGGAACCACAAAGCGCGCTCTCTGGAATAGCTGGTGACCGGTTATTACAAAGTGAAATAATCAAGCCCACTTTCCGGGGGCCAGCATGGATCTCAAGCAACTCGAATATTTCGTCCGCGTCGCCGAACTGGGCAGCTTCACCAAAGCCGCGCTGGCGCTGGACGTGGCCCAGCCCGCGCTCTCGCGCCAGGTGAGGCTGCTGGAGGTCGAGCTGCGCCAGAACCTGCTGATCCGCAACGGGCGCGGCGCCACCCCCACCGAAGCCGGCCGCCTGCTGCTGGAACACGGCCGCGGCATCCTGCACCAGGTCGAGCGTGCGCGCGAGGAACTGGGCCGCGTGCGCGGCGCGCTGGCCGGGCGCGTGGCCATTGGCCTGCCCCCCAGCCTGGCCCGCGTGCTGGCGGTGCCGCTGACGCGCGCGTTTCGCGAACAGCTGCCCGAAGCGCGCCTGTCCATCACCGAAAGCCTGTCCACCACCATGCAGGAATGGCTGGTCACCGGCCGGCTGGACATCGCGGTGCTCTATAACGCGCAGCCTTCGCCGGACATCGAGATCACGCCGCTGCAGGACGAAGAACTGCTGCTGGTGGAGCCGCGCGCGCCGGGCCTGGCCGAAGAACCGCCGCCGCCGCCCGTCGCGCTGACCGAGGTGGCCGGCCTGCCGCTGGTGATCCCGAGCCGGCCCAACGCGATCCGCATGTACGTCGAAGCCGAGATGGCCGCCGTGGGCGTGCGGCCCATGGTCGCGCTGGAGATCGACGGCGTCTCCGCCATCCTCGACCTGGTGGCCGACGGTGCGGGCGCCGCCCTGCTCTCGCGCAACGCGGTGGCGCGTTCGATCCGGCCCTCGGCCTACCGCACCCGCACCATCCAGCCGCCGCTGCGCACCCGCCTGAGCCTGGCCACCAGTTCACAACGCCCGGCCACGCTGACGCAGCAGACCACGCAGCTGCTGATCCGCCAGACGCTGGAAGCCCTGGGGTGAACAGGCCCTAGCCTGCTAGCCCAGCCAGCCGGCGCTGTGGCGCATCAGCCAGAGGATGGCGTTGAGCGAGAAAAACGAGGCGGCGGTGGTGCCCAGCAGCGCGGCGGCCGCAAACCCTTCGTGTCCGTGGCGCTGCGCCAGGATGGCGTAGACCCCCAGCATGGGCATGGCGGCCGACAGCACGGCCGCGGCGCGCAGATCGCCTTCGGGCACGGGCAGGCCCAGCGCGGCCAGCAGCGCGATGGCGCCCCACACCGCCGCCGGGTGCAGCACCAGCTTGCCCAGCGCGATCAGGCCCACCTGCCTGCGCAGGCCCCGCACCTGCAGGCCCACCAGGTTGCCGCCGATGATGAACAGCGCCAGACCTCCGGCCGCGCCCGAGAACAGGTTGACGAAGCGGCTGAGCACCGAGGGCAGCGCCCAGCCCGAGAGCGACACCCCAAACCCCAGCACGATGCCGATGATCATGGGGTTCTTCGCCAGGCGCTCGGCGGTCTGGCGCAGCACCGCGGCCAGCGACAGGCGCTGCCCCTCGTGCGCGCCCGCATCGGCCAGCGTGAACAGCAGCGGCAGCTTGAGCAGGTTTTCCACGATCAGGTTGAGCGCCAGCACCACCCCGCCCAGCGGGCCGAACAACAGCAGCATCACGGGGTAACCGATGTAGCCACTGTTGGAACAGGTCATGCCCATGGCCACGTAGGTGCTCTCGGTCAGTGACTTGCGCTGGACCTTCCAGGCCCAGCACAGGCTGCCCAGCAGCAGCGCCAGTGAGCCCAGTGTGAACGCCAGCAGGTAGCCGGGCCGCATCACCTCGGCCAGCGGGCGCGAGGCCAGCGCGTTGAACAGCAGCGCCGGCAGCGCGATCTGCAGCACGAACTTGCCGAGCACGCGCATGTCGGCCATGCTGAAGAAGTCCCAGCGCACGCTGGCCCAGCCCGCGAGGATGCAGAGGTAGATGGGGCCGGTGATGGCCAGGATGTCGAACATGGGGGGATGGGCTGGTGTCAGGGCGGCAAAGGGCCGCCCGCACGGGGTGGCCGGGGCGGATTCACGCGTCGTTGGCGGCAGGCCCGCGGGCCGCGAGCAGGCGGTCGGCGTAGCCCTGCCAGGCGGGGTTCGGGCCGAGGTCGGCGAAGTGCCCGGCGCGGGCCTGCGCGGCCATCCAGTCGTGCTTGAGCGCAATGGCTGAGGCCATGAAGGGTTCGAAGCCGGCTTCGCGCACGGTGTTGGCCACCTCGCGCATTTCTTCGGCGCGGCGCTGGCCGTGCTGCGCCACGCGGCTGAAGAAGTAGGCGCCCTGCTTGGTCCAGTCGATGCCGGGAAAGGTCTCCTGCAGCGTCGCGATCATGGCGTCTTCCACGCCGTAGTGGCGCGCAGTGGTGTAGCTCTCTAGCACCAGCGCCTCCAGCCCCTTGATCATCACGCTGCGGCACATCTTGGTGGCCGAGGCGATGCCCAGCTGCTCGCTGGCCACCGTCGCGTCCAGGCCGAGCGTCGCCAGCACCGGCTGCAGGCGCGCCGCGTGCGCACCGCCCAGCAGCATGGGCACGCGGATGCCGTAGGGCGGCACCGAGGTCATGACCCCGGCCTCGACGTAGTGCGCGCCGGCCGCGTCGATCAGCGCCGCCGCCCGCTGCTTGGTGCCGGGCGAGGCGGAGTTCAGATCGAGGAACACGCTGCCGGGCCGGATGTGCGGCGCCACCGCCTCGGCCACGGCCAGGGTGCTGCTCGCCGTCACCGCCGAGATCACCAGGGTGGCCTGCGCGCACAGCGCCGCAGCGCTCTCGCACGCCACCACACCGGCGGCGGCCGCATGGGCCAGCGGCTCGGCCTGCCGGGCCGGGTCGGCAAACTTCAGGTCCCAGGCGCCGATCCACGCCGACGCGGGCTTGAGCCCCGCGGTGAAGATGCGGCCCACCTCGCCGTAGCCGATCAGGCCGATGCGCAAGTCGTTCATGGGTGAGGCTCCTTGTCCTGAATGGGGGCCGGCGTGCCATGCCCCTTCCAGAACGCTTTGGTCCCGGCTTTGCCGGGCCGCACCGCGTTGCCCCCTTGAGGGGGTCGCGCGCAGCGCGGCGGGAGTGTTCTTCACTGCTTCGGAATACCGGCGCGCTGGATCACGGCCGCCCAGCGCTGGATGTCCGAGGCCAGCAGCTGTGCAGCTTCGTCGGGTGTGCTCTGGTCGGCGTCGATGTTCAGGTCGGCCAGCTTCTTGCGCACATCGGGCTTGGCCAGCGCGGCCACGATGTCCTTGTTCAGGCGGTCGATGATGGGGCGCGGCGTCTTGCCCGGCACGGCCAGCGCGTTCCACGACGAGGCCTGGAAGCCCTTGACACCCGCCTCGACGGCGGTCGGCACCTCGGGCAGCACGATCGAACGCTTCTTGCCGGTGACGGCCAGGGCGCGGAAGGCACCCGCCTTGATCTGGGTCAGCGCCGGGCCGAGGATCTCGACGCCCACGTCCACCTGCTTGCCGCGCAGGGCGCCGATCAGTTCCGGCGTGGCCTTGAAGGGCACGACCTGCACGTCGATGTCGGCGCTGGACTTGAACAGCTCGGCCGCCAGGTTCTGCGTGCTGCCGATGTTGATGCTGCCGATGTTGAGCTTGTTGGGGTTGGCCTTCGCGAAGGCGACCAGTTCGCCCAGGGTCTTGAAGGGCGAGTCGGCCGGCACCAGCACGGCCAGGTCGAAGGTGCCCAGCGTGGACACCGGCGCCAGGTCCTTGAGCGTGTCGTAGGGCAGGCTGTTGTAGAGGCTGGCCGTGACGGCGGTGCCGTTGGACATCAGGAACAGGGTGTGGCCATCGGGATCGGCCCGCGCCACCGTGCTGGCCGCCACCACGCCACCGGCACCCGGGCGGTTTTCGATGGTGACCGGCTGCCCCAGCGAGGCGCTCAGTTCGGCGCCCACGATGCGCGCGGTGAGGTCCCCGGCGCCACCGGCGGCGAACGGCACCACGATGCGCAGCGGCTTGCTCGGGAAGGCCTGGGCCTGCGCCTGACCGGCAAAACCGACCACGGCACACAGGGCTGCGGCGCAGGCCAGCAGGCTGCGACGGGACGGGGACACGGAACGGTTCATGGAAGTCTCCTTGTTGTGATGTGAATGGCCAGACGGCAGGCCAATGTACCCACCATGAAAAAGGCCCGCAATCACTTGCGGGCCTTTTCAGCTATGCCCGCCATTAGGTAGCTGTCGCCCATTGTTTTGAGTGGGCGTGGTGACTAGGCTTGCGGGGTATGAGTCAAATTCGTACCCCGCCGTCGCTTGCTTGGTTGCTCAAGACACGTGCTCGACTCCGTGGTGAGATCATCAAGCTAGAGACGGCAGAGGCTGCCAGGCTTCGACAAGTTGGCAGGAAGCTTGAAGCCATTGATGCCCGGCGGGAAGACTTGCTGTCCACATCGCACCATGCTGCAAGGACATGCGAGCAGCTGATCGCCGCACTCAGCCGAGACCTTGAGGCGGCCGATCAGGTTCTGCGTTTGCACGAAGTGCAGATTGACCCGGACCTTATTGCTCCAATCCAGACACACACACGGTGCGCGGCCACGGAGTACGGGGAGATGTCTCGTCTGATCTTGGCGTGTCTCAAGCACGCCCAAGGTATTCCGCAGAGCACGACACAGGTGGCCAATTTCGTGATTGAACAAATTGGCTCAATTGGGCATGCCGTTGACTACTCCGATTTTCGATACAGAGTCAGAAAGCGGCTGCAGAGACTTGCACGCGAGGGCCACGTAAAGCGCCAACACACCCATCGCACAGCGGTAGAGGGCATGTGGTTGGCAGCCAATTCGGCTGGAATTTATTAGACCCTGACCAGCAACTCACCAGGGCGATTATGCCCTTGCCAGTAGCCTCGCCACCAACGCGACATCCCTGCATCGAAGACCCTGCGCAGCAAATTCATGAGTTTTTGCATTTCCGTCTGCCGGCGAGCATCTTCACGCCAGGCAAACTCTTGTGCGTAGTCCGCCAAGTACTTGGGGCGGTAGCCATGGAACACGCCGTATTCAGCGCGGCGCATGCGAGAGAAAAAGCTCTCGGCTTGGTTTTCGTTAACACCATTGATCGTGCAGAACTCGAGAGAATGCTCGACACAATGGTGATCGTAGTCCTTGGACAAGTGTGTGTACGCCGCGTTTTCGTCGGTCATGATCGTCGAATTCGGAACAACGATCTCGGGGGTGATTTTATCCACTACCGCCGAATTCTCTGACAGAGCAATGAAGGTGCGTGTGGCATAAGCACCTTCCCCACCCTCGGGACAAACAGCACGATAAACCATCACAACGCGACGATTTTTTCGCTTCTCCCAGTTTCGGCGAGCAGCCCTGCCTTTTGGCTTTCGTTTGCTGACAGGTTCGCCTCTGAGCCGCGCCTCAACCATCGCGGCGATCTCCCCAGGCTTGCTCTTTCCCCGGAAACAGGATTTTCGCGGTTTCCCGCCGAAGTAGCCACCATCGATCTCGATCAACCCAGAAAGCGTCTCGGTGTCTTTTTGCCGCAAAAGACATTCCCGCAGTTTCCCCAATAAAACGGTCGCAGTTTTCACCTGCACATCGATGATTCGACTCAACTCTAGTGCTGAGACGCCTTTTGCGCTGGAGATGAACTTCACCAAGGCCATCAGCAGCTTTTTGAGTGGGATTTTTCGATCTGCAAAGACCGTATTGACCAAGGGTGAGAAATGTCGGTCGCAATGACGGCATCTCAACTGTGCCCGATCGACACGAAAAAACGGCTTTGAAATGGCACCACAGCCGGGGCAAATGACCTTGTCAAGGCTACCCCAACGATACGTGGCGAATGTTTGCAATACTTGGGCATTGTCCAGGTTGGCGACCTCCCACATGGAGAAATCCCTCAACTCCGCAGACTGCAGAAAATGTTGGCCCTGCTTGGGCTTTCTTCTTTCCATGGCTTCCGAGTTCTGTGTGGGCGACACGCGCGGTGTCGCCACATCACCGGCCAGCAGGCCGGCACCCGGAGGGCAGAGCGGTGCCACCGGCCCGAAAGAGCCGTTGACAACCGTCCTGGAAAGCACGAAAATTTCTGCATCAAGGTCCCGTCAAGGTCTTGTGCACAAACTCCACGCCCAGTGGCCTGCTCTAACAGGTCCTGGGCGTTGTGCTTTTTTTATCCCTCCAACTTGTGTGTTGTGGGGTTGCTGGCTGCTCAATCCATGGGGATCTCCTTTATGAAGTGCAAAGTGGCCGGACGTCTCTCAGGTGGTCCTGGGGCGTCGGTCGCTTATGTACTTGGCCTGTGCTTCCTGCAGCCAGGCCTCCACTGCGCGCCGATCAAACAGGCGCTCGCGTCCAACCCTGAATGACGCCGGCATGGGTGCGCCCGTGCACAACCGGTTCCTTACTGTGCCCGGCGTGATCCTCAGAAGCTTGCTGACTTCCCGTATGGTCAAGTACTCAGGCAGATCTTCCATGACAAGTCCTACTGGTTTGTGATTCCAGCCGGATGCTAGCGGCACGCGTTCATTTGCGACAGTGCGATTTGTTGACACTTGATTGATGCGTGGGACGTTCCGGTTGAAATGACATGCGCGACATTGCAGGACTGATCCTTGAGGACATCAGCAGGCAGCGGTCCGTCGGGCCGGGCGGCGTTCTTCGCGCTTTACGCGAGCGCCTGGGCCCAGTTTTGAGTGAAGCCGAGCTCCTGTTGCTTCAGATTTCGGGCAGAGCCACTTGGAAAGCGCTGTGGGCCCTGTACCCGGCCTTCGTGTTCCAAGGAGGGCCACAAGGCCAGCGCGAACACGCAATCGCCTCTGTCATTGCACATGTGCTGGAGTCCGTCAGTGGATCAAAACGTGCGCGGCAAGAGCATGAGGAATTGTTTGAGGCGAAGGTGTTCCGCCAAATGCGCGAGCAGGCTGCAAGTTTGAAAAATGCGCCCCCTCTGCCTCCAAACGAGCCTGATCTTCAGGATGTGTGGCTGTACCGCTTTTGCAAGCTGTGCTTTAGGCGCAGACTCCCGGGCGGTCAGTTGTGCTTCGAGCACCGCCCAGACCCCGATTCAGCGACTTCGTTGGCGAAGTACCAAAATGGCCGGCGATTGTTCCCGGGATTCAATGACCAGGTGCATTCACTCGCGACACAGGAAGTCTGGCGCTTTCACAATGCCGATCTTGATCTGGGCGTCCTGCACCCTCAAGAACAAGCCTTCAAGTGGCTGGAGTTGCACCGCCCGATGGTCTGCTCGCAACTGGAGTGCAGCACGAATGTCCAAAGAAATAACGCCCGGCTCTGGCGACTGGTAGTCAGTGTATTGCAGCCTTTGCCGGGTGTTGGCGTAAAGGCCAGAGCCGAGCAACAGGCAGTCAATCAGATTTTTTTGACCCACCCGCAGCTGCTCTGGCCAGTCCTTGTGCGCGCAGAGGCTTGGCTCCGGGTGGACCAGGCCCGCCGCGCAAGTTGGGGCGGTGTGCGCAAGAACGCCGGCCGTCGCCCTGTGGCAACTACCTGAGCATGCATTTGGTGGCTAGTTGGCATGCCTCGGCCGATATGTCAAGACGTGGGTGCTGTCCGATTGCAACAAAAGATTTTGCTCGTCGAGCAGAAGTTCGCCTGAAACAGGTCTTCCCCCAAACGAGGGATATCGCAGCAACTTCTCGTGGCACGTTCTGAAACTCATATCAACACTGATTTACAGTTGAGCAGGCCTCGACTTTCAGTCGGCTGATCAAGAAGCGCTTGGGGCCTGTCCACGTGTTCATCTCGGGAGGAATGAAGCATGGCTGTGTATCCAGTGGGCGCATAGTTCATGCAATGCGCTTGGCGCAGTCTGACGTAGGAGCTCGGACTGCTTGCCACTGCGACTGATTTCCTGAAGCTTTTGAAAACCTGAGTTGTTCAGGTCACTGAGTGCGTTTTCGCCTCAGTGCGCCCCTTTCTGTTCGATTCGAATTCCTTCTGACATGAAGATCGCCCACCATCTGACTCGAAATCGCCTCGCAGCTGTCGCCACAACACTTTTCGTGGGGCTGTGTGCGTCTTCGATACAGGCTCAAACCAGCCTCACACACGGGCAGTTTGCCGTGAACGACGCTGGCGCCGCTACCTACAGCATCCCCTTGACGGTGGCCCCGGGTGTTGGCGGCTTCAGTCCGAAGCTCACGCTGCAGTACGGCTCGCACGCACCCAACGGTGTCTTCGGTGTTGGCTGGTCTCTCTCGGGTGTGTCCTCCATCGCGCGCTGCGCCAAGAGCCCGGCCGAAGACGGCTATCGCATCGGCGTCAAGAACGATGCCAGCGACCTGTTCTGCCTGGACGGTCAGAAATTGCGGGCAAGCAACGCCGGCGTCTACGGCGCAGCCGGCACCCAGTACCGCACAGCCATCGACATCTACGGGCGTATCACCTCACTGGGCAACGTGGCCGGGGGACCGCAATCGTTCACGCTGGAAGCCAAGACGGGGGAGATCTACACCTTCGGGGGCACCAGCGACAGTCGGCTGGAGCATCCGGACAAGGCGGTCATCCGCAGCTGGATGGTTAGCGAAATCAAAGACAGGTTCAATAACCGCATCTTCTTCACCTACAGCAAGAACACCATCCTGGGCGAGCAGTTGCTCAGCCGCGTCGAATACAGCAACGGTCGCATTGAATTTTCTTACGAAGCCCGCCCTGCCAACGACCAGATCCTCAAATATGACGATGGTGTGGAGTATGGATCGACCAACCACCGGGTAAGCGCAATAACGGTGATGCACAAGCCGTTGGTCAACAACACGCTTACAGCCACAGTCTTCAGGAACTACAGGCTGCAGTACACGCAAAGTCAGGCGAGCAAGCGCAGCATGCTTCGCTCAATTCAAGAATGCGTTGCAGATGGCCCGTGTTTGCCCGCGATCACAGTTGCTTATCGTGATGCTGCCGTCGGGGCATTTGTCGCGCGAGGATCACAAATAAAAGGTGTGTTTTCGGTTGATGAAAATGGAACCGGTATCCGTGTACTTATCCCCGGCGGTCCAAATGCACCGACACCGGGGAAGGGTGAGACTACGGAACTGGCTATTGGCACGTGGGACATTGACAGTGATGGGCGTACAGACCGCCTAATACAAAGGCGATGGTGCTCGTCGACTGATTCATACGATTGTCGCTCATGGGATTACTTCAAGCTAGCAAATGGCGGCTCATCCGCTCTTTCTGCTTCAGAAAAAACCCATTGCTTCGCTGATTTAGATGGGGACGGCTATTCTGAGCATCTTGGTATTTCCTCGCGTTCAACTACAAGCAGCTTGAGCAATCCAATCACTAGAGAGGTGTTTGATCCTAAGGCGCGAAAAATATCGATAGGTATTGAAGAGCTGGCGTGGGCCACTTGCAGTGCTGTAGACTTCGAAGGCGATGGCATTTCTTCGTTTGTCATATTTGCCGAGTCACGGCACCATAGTAAGGGTTCGGCTTACTCGTCGCGCACATACAGCCTCATGAATGGCCAGCTGCAGATCCAAGCTGGCCTCGGCAATGATTCCCCGAAAGCAACGCTAGACTTGAACGGTGATGGAAAACAAGACCTCCTTGTTTCCAATGATCGAATAATAATTTCAAAGGGGACGATTCAGTCTAGGTATGAGCTGCCAAAAGAGCGATTTATCCCTTCAGGATATTCTTTTATTGATGGCACCAATCGAGGTAGATGCACGGGGGATTTCGATGGGGATGGTCGAAGTGATTTTCTTTTCTTCAGGTATCCGTTTAATATTGTTCTATCGAGAAATACCACATCAGAGAGCGTTGCGACCACACGAAATAGTCGGTATACGTACGAGCCATTGGTGTGTGATGATTTTAATGGCGACGGATTAACTGACTTCTATGCAGCCGATGGACAATTCTTCATCAACAGTTTGCCGGCGGATATTGATCGAATGATCGCGGTTAACAATGGCGCGGACTTCGTGCAAGAAGTTGCCTATAAATCCATCTCCGACAACACTGTGTATTCGAAGGGCACGGGAGCCGTGAAGCCGCAGATCGACATACAGACGCCCCTCATGGTGGTGGACAGCGTGCGCTCGGGCAACGATGCGCAGGGCTGGAACACCACCAGCTACCGCTATGCGCATTTGCGCGCCGATCTGCGACGCAACGGCACACAGGGCTTTGAGCGGGTGACCAGCACCGACCAGGGCACCGGTGTGAGCGTGGCCACGCACTACCACCAGAGCCATCCCCTGACGGGCCAGGTCGCGCGGGTCCACAAGTTCGTGGGCAGCGAGGCAGCGCCGCAGACGCTGGAGAACACCACCCACGGCTATCTGACCCGCACGCTCTCTGTTACGGCCACGCAAGTGATCCAGGTGCACCTCAACCAGAGCACCAGCACCGTCTTCGATCTGCGCCAGCCTGGCGTGCTGGTGGGCACACAGCGCAAGGTGATCGACAGCATCGATGCCTACGGCTTTCCCGTGCAAGAGAGGACCGAGAGCCTGGACTCAAGCGGGGGTGTGACCAGCGTGAGCACGGCAACGCACCAGTACAACCACCAGGAGAGTGCCTGGTTGCTAGGTCAGCTGGTCAGGACCACCACCAGCGCACAAAACCAGCGCAGCTTGCCCGCCACCGGCGCGCCCAACTGAAGCGGATGCTCTGAGGCGAAGAACATGAACCAACCAGCTCTCTTGATCCGCCATCTGCCCTGGTCCGCCGCGTGGCTGCTCACTGCGGTATTGGCGTGCAGCACAGCAGCCCAAGCCCAAGTCGTCGAACCGACCAGCCAGATCGGTGGCACGCGCACGGTGGCCTACGAGCGCAACACCCTGACCGGTGTGGTCACGGCCCAGGTGCTCGAGCCCACATCGGCCCAGCACTGCCTGCGCACGGCCTACGGACACGACAGCTTTGGCAACGTCACCACCACAGCGCAGCAGAACTGCCCGGGCCTGGGCAGCGCAGGCACATCCGTGATCGCCACCCGCACCAGCACCGAGACCTTCGGCGCAGCGGGCCAGAGTGCGGCGGGTCTGTACCCCAACACCCAGACCAACGCAGCCGGGCACGTGGAGCAACTGCAGCACGACAACGCCTTTGGCCTGCCCACGCGGGTGCAGGACGCCAACGGACTGGTCATCCAGACCACCTACGATGCCTTTGGCCGGCGCCTGAACACCACCCACCCCGATGGCAACCGCACCCAGTGGCGCTACGACTACTGCGCCGCGCAGGCACCCAGCAGCGGCACCGTGGCGCTGCCGCCGGACCTCGGCGCCTGTCCGCTGGGTGCGGTGCTGCGCGTGAGCGAAGTGCCCACGCGCGCCGATGGCACGACGGTCAACGGAGCCTCTCGGGTGACGTACTTCGATGCCCAAAGCCGCGAGATCCAGACGCAGACCCGGCAGTTTGCCACCGCCGGCACCCCCCGCTGGTCCATCGTGAGCACCCAGTACGACGCCCTGGGGCGCGTTGGCCGCAAGAGCGCGCCGTACTTTGCGGGAGAGACGCCCACCGACACCACGTTCACCTACGACGCGCTCGGGCGGGTGATCCAGGAGAGCACACCCAACCCCTATGCACCGGGTGGCGTGGCAGTGCGGACCAACCAGTACAGCGGCCGCACCATCGTCTCGACCAACCCGCGCGGACACACCCAGACGCGCGAGCTCGATGAGTTCGAGCGCACCATCCGCCTGACCGACGCCAGGGCTGGGCAGCAAAGCTACCAGTTCACCGCCTGGGGCCAGCTGCACCAGACCCGTGACCCGCGCGGCAACGTCACCCAGATCTTCTACGACCAAAGCGGCAACAAAGCCCGCATGATCGACCCCGGCATGGGCACATGGACGTACCGGCACGACGCGCTGGGCCAGCTGCGCAGCCAGACCAACCCCAAGAGTCAGACCGTCACCCTGGCCTACGACAGCCTGGGGCGCATGATCTCGCGCACCGAACCCGACCACACCAGCACCTTCCACTTTGACGTCACAGCGGCCAACACCGCCTGCGCCAGCGGCATCACCAGCCGCGGGCTGCTGTGCGAGGCCCGATCGGGCAACGGCTACCGCCGTTTGAACAGCCACGACAACCGCGCCCGCATCGTCCAGAGCAGCACCACGCTGGCCTCCACCGGCTCGGCCTACATCAGCAAGATCGACTACGACGCAGACGGGCGCATCAGCCGCCAGACCTGGCCCACCGGCCTGGCGGTGGACAACGTGTACGACCTGAGCACCGGCGCGCTCACGCAAATGAACCTGGCCCCCGGCGGCCAGCTGATCTGGCAGCGCGTGGCCAACAACGCCCGCGGGCAGTTCACCCAGGTGCGCTACGGCAACAACGCGCTGACGGTCAACACCTACGAGCCCAAC
Organism: Hydrogenophaga sp.; assembly: GCF_031426985.1. Lineage (GTDB taxonomy): Bacteria > Pseudomonadota > Gammaproteobacteria > Burkholderiales > Burkholderiaceae_C > Hydrogenophaga. The sequence goes on along the minus strand of NZ_JASJOY010000065.1, from coordinate 31,640 downwards.
ACCGGTTTGCTGCAGGCCTCCACCGCCGGCCCCAGCGGCTCGCCCACCTGGTTGATTGACCAGGCTTACGACTACAACGCCAACAGCCACCTGAGCAAGCGCACCGACCGGCGGCACGCCACCGAAGAGATCTTCAGCTACGACGAGCTCAACCGCCTCACGCGCTCGCTGCTCAACAACACCGCCAACGCCCAGCTGCTGCGCAACCTGAACTACCAGTACGACCCACTGGGCAACATCACCCACAGCTCCGAGGTCGGCACTTACACCTATGCCACAGGCGCCGGTGCCCGGCCGCACGCGGTGCAAAGCATCAGCGGCCAGGCCGGCAAGACGCTCAACCCCGTCTACAGCTACGACGCCAACGGCAACATCGCCAGCGTGGTGGGCAGCAACGGCGTGCAGCGCACCCACACCTGGACCAGCTTTGACAACCCCAATACCCTGCGCCTGAGCCAGGACAACGTGCAGGTCAGCTTCCTCTACGGCCCCGAGCACCAGCGCATCCGCGAAACCAGCAGCCGCACCGTGGGTGGCGTGACCACCGTCAAGACCCTCAACGTGCTGCACCCGGACAACGAGGGGGCGCTGTACTTCGAGCGCGAAGACAAGACCGTGGACAGCGCCAGCAGCAGCGAGAACCGCCACTACATCAGCGCCGAGAAGGGCGCCTTCCTGCTGATCACCAGCACCAACTCGGTCCAGAGCAACCCCACCCCAACCGCACAGACCGCTGCCGATCTGCGCTACTGGCACAAGGACCACCTGGGCTCCATCGTGGCCAGCACCAACGCCAGCGGCGGTGTGATCGAGCGCATGGCCTACGACCCGTTTGGCAAGCGCCGGCACATCAACGGCAACTTCGACCAGACCGGCACCATCGATGCGACCAGCACCAGCCGCGGCTTCACCGGCCACGAGCACCTCGATGAGCTGGACTTCATCCACATGAATGCTCGGGTGTACGACCCGGATATCGGCAAGTTCTTGTCGGCCGATCCGACGGTGCCGAATACACACAATCCGCAAAGCTTTAACAGATACAGCTACGTCATCAACAATCCGCTGAATCGGGTGGATCTTGATGGTTTCAGGGATGAAAGTGCTCAGGGCAGTCAGGCGTCAGAAACATTCAAAGCCAACTATTCACTGACCGAATCAAGTGGATGGGATGGTCCCGACACGCCAGACAAAAATGGCTTGGGATTGGCTTTAACTGCAGCTGATCCGAAGGCAAATAAGTCGTCCTCTACTGGTTTTAAGGGTGATGCAAGTCTGCTCGCATCTTCAAGAAACGTCCAGCGATCCGGTGAGGTTGCTAGGCAGGTCGCACAGGGCACAATCGACTTAGTCGATGGCGGATACGGTTTGAAGGCTGCGCAAGCTTGGAGGAACAAGGACGTACTTGCTATAACAATAAATACAGGAGCGAGCATGGCGTTCAGCGCCATGACCATCGTCTCTGGTGGAAGTGCCGCACTTACCAAAATGGCTCGGTCCTTGCTGACTCGTTCAGTGAGCAAAGAGGCCGCAAAGGGCGCTGGCGCTGCCGAACTAGGCGGCTTGAACCTCTTCAAGTGGGCCAAAGACACTACGACCAAGCAAGGCGGATGGAAAGAAGGCGACTTCATGCTCCATCTGCCCGAACAAGGCAGTGTGAAGGCTAACTGGTCTCAAAACGCTGGACGGCTGCGAGAGCAGATGAGGCAAGGCGATCCCATCTATGATTCGTATCGAGACGCTTTGACGGGACAGCAAATTCCTACACAGGGCTTCTTGCGTGCAGAGCGCAACCTGTTGGAGTCGCGTGGTTGGCAATACAACTCCTCGACGGGCGCCTATCACCCGCCGGGCCGGTGAAAGGAGGTGGTCACGATGTCAGTCCCATTCGCACTGGAGGCAAGGCGCGGTTTCGACGATTTGGCGCAGCAATTCGGGATGTCCTGTGCAGTGTCCAACGATCGGGAAGTCCGTTATGAGAACGACAGCGCCTTCTTGATCATCAACTTCGACAACGGTCGCTCGTATGAGTTGGGGGTCGAAATTGGTAGAAAAAAGTTGGCGCAGCCGGAGCGGCCTTTTTCGCTTGCGGAGGTACTTCGCCTTAGAGGTGTGGCGGAAGCGGCGGCTATTGATGGAATGATGGTCAGCCAGGCCGCTCGGCTGCCTGATGCATTGGCGCGCTTAGCCCGACTGATCACGCAACACGCCGCTGACTTCTTGATGGGCAGCGACTTCTCGTTTGCGCAGGTAGCCAAGCTGCGTCAAAGAGAAAGCGATGCCTATGCTCTAGAGGGGGCGCTTCGATCGGCCCGCGCCAGATCGGAGGCTGCGTGGGAAAAGCGAGACTACCTAGGAGTGGTCCAGTCGCTTGAGCCACTGGCGCAGCATCTGTCGCCGACGGAAAAGAAGCGACTGGACTACTCGCGGCGGCACCTTGCGCCGTAGCAAGGCAACTCGGCAACGGGCAACGGGTCAGGCCTTGCCTTTTGCCTGGCCCGACCACTTCAAAGTCCGGTACTTGCCGATAGATGTTGAATTCAATCCAACAGCGCAATGCATCTGTTGCCCAACTGAAACCCTTGCCAAATGAAGATGTTGGAGTCCGTTGCATTTCCGTCGCCATGGCGCCCATTCGCGTCGCGATCGGCCTCCGTGCATTTGGCGGGCGTGGTGGTGGTAAGCACCGCGTTTGCCATGGCTGGAGTTGGGTTGGTGTCGTGGGAACGGATCCAGACCCAGCGGGTCCAGATCGAGGTGGCTGCGCTGGAGCGCACCATGGCGCTGCCCAGCGTGTCAGCCGAACACGCCGCAGCGCAACCTGCCCTTGAATGGCCCCTTCGCGAGTCGGTGGATGAAGTGATCCAACAGGCCGGCCAGTCTGCGGTGCGCTTGGGTGTGAACATCCGGTCCCTTTCGGTGTCGCACCAGTCCGCCAGCCCTGCGGTGTGGGGTCGGGTGAGCCTGCAAGTGTCGGCCGGTGGCAGCTATTCCGCGCTCAAGGCCTGGCAGGCGGACGTGTCGCAGCGCTTTCCCGCGTTGGCGGTGCAAAACCTGCGCATGCAGGCCACAGCCGGGGCGGCAGCCGGACTGGAGTCGCAATGGACCTGGGTGCTGTATGCGCGTGATTGAGTCAGTCCAATTGAAGGGGTTCAAGCTGCCAGGCACCGTGGCAGTTGCTCTTTGCTGCTGTGCTCTCGGCGTCGCGGCGAATCCCACCACACCATCCGATGCCACGGTCGGGGTGCGGGCCATGCTCAAGCCCGCAGCGCGCGACCCGTTCTTGTTGCCCACCCCCGTGCCGGTGGTGGTGCAGGCGCCAGCGCCGGTGTTCGCGCCGCCACCAGTGCAAGCCGCTCCGGTGATGCCCAGTGAACCGGTTTTGCAACTGAGCTTTACCGGCCGCATGCAGACGCCGGACGGCCGCCATCTGGTGCTGGCCCAGTGGAGCGATGGGCGCCCGGTGACGCTGGAGCAAGGCAAGGTCTTGCCCAACGGCTACCGCGTCGAGCGCATGAACGCCAACCTGGTGGAATTGCTGAACCCGCAGACCCAGGCCGTGGTGCAGCTGCCGCTGCCGCCGGCGCCCCGCTTCGAGACCCGATAATCCCCACTCATGACAACAAGCATCCGGGTGGTGTGGAGGGGTAGCGTCTGCGCGGCCGCGCTGCTGCTGGCCGGTTGCGCGCAGCAGATGATTCGTGACGACGCGGCCACGCAGGTGCGCAGTGGCCAGTACGAAGCCGCCATCCAAACCCTGCAGGACGGCAGCCGCCGCTACCCGGACAGCGGTTTGCTGCGCAGCGGCCTGATCAGCACCCGCGAAGAAGCCACGGCCCGCCTGGTGGCCCAAGCCACGCAAGAACGCATGAACGGCCAGTGGGAGGCAGCCAACGCCACGCTGGAACGCGCCCGCAAGCTGGACCCCAACAACACGCGCGTGCAGGACCTGCAGGCCGACCTGGTGCGTGAGCGCCATGTGCAGCAAGCCCTGCAGACCGCACGCCAGCAGGCGGGCGGTGGACAAAGGGACGCTGCCTTGCGCACGCTGGACAGCGCGCTGGGCCATGCCCCCCGCCACCCGGAGGTCACCAGCCTCAAACGCCAGCTGGAGCTGGAGCAGCGAGTGGCCGCAGCCCCGGCCAACCGCCTGGAACTGGCAGAGACCCGCACCATCAGCCTGGACATGCGCAACGCGCCACTGGCTTCTTTGCTGGAGGCCCTGCGCGACGGCAGCGGCGTGAACTTTGTGGTGGACCGCGACGTGCAGATGGAGCAGCGCGCGAGCATCTTCATTCGCTCGGCCCGGGTGGAAGACGCCATCGACCTGGTGCTGGGGGCGTTCCAGCTCTCGCGCCACATCGTGGACGGCAAGACGGTGATGGTCTACCCCAACACCCCCGAAAAACACAAACAGCACCGCGAGCAGGTGATCCGCGTCTTCCACCTGGCCAACGCCCAGGCCAAGACCACGGCCACGCTGCTGCAGAACATGTTGCGCATCCAGCCGCCGTTTGTGGACGAGAAGGCCAACATGATCGCGCTGCGCGAGCCGCCCGAGATCGTGGCGCTGGCCGAGCGCCTGGTGGCCCTGCACGACCAGGGTGAAGCCGAGGTGATGCTGGAGGTGGAGGTGCTGGAGGTCAAGACCTCGCGCCTGACCGAGCTGGGCATCAACGTGCCCAACGCGATCAGCTTCTCGCCCCTGCCTCTGCCCGGCCAGAGCGGGCTGACGCTGGACAGCTTCAACAGCATCAACTCCGGCCGCGTGGGGGTGAGCGTGGGCAACGTGCTCTTGAACCTGCGGCGCGAGGTGGGAGACTTCAACACCCTGGCCAACCCGCGCATCCGTTCGCGCAGCCGCGAGAAGGCCACCATCCTCATCGGCGACAAGATCCCGGTGATCACCACCACGGCCGGTTCCAACGGTTTTGTGTCCGAGAACATCAGCTACCAGGACGTGGGCCTGAAGCTGGAGGTAGAGCCCGTGGTCTCGCCCGACGACGAAGTGTCCATCAAACTGGGCCTGGAGGTGAGTTCGTTGGCCGGCGAGGTGCGCACCACCGGGGGGTCGGTGGCGTTCCAGATCGGTACCCGCAACGCCAACACCACGCTGCGCCTGCGCGATGGCGAAACCCAGTTGCTGGGCGGCCTGATCAGCAAGGACGACCGCTCCAGTTCGAACCGAGTACCGGGCCTGGGCGACCTGCCCGTGGCCGGGCGCCTGTTCTCCAGCCAGAAGGACGATGTGCAGAAGACCGAGCTGGTGCTGGCCATCACCCCGCGCATTTTGCGCAGCGCGGCACGGCCCGATGTGTCGCAGGCCGAGATGTGGGTGGGTACCGAGAACTTCACCCGGCTGCGGCCCCGGCCTGGCGCCCGAGGCACGCAGCCTGCGGCTGGGTCGGACGCAATGCCCCCGACACCGGATGCGCGCGTTGGCGCCCCAGGTGCAGCGGCTGCGGCGGCTTCTTCGGCTGCGAACCCGGCGGCGGCGCAGCCACCGCTGCCCACCGGCCTGACGCTGCAGCTCAAAGGCCCCGAAACCGTCAAGGCGGGCGAAACCTTCACGGTGGCGGTGCACGCCGCTTCGGGCATTCCGCTGGCGGGCCTGCCCATGGACTTGCGTTTTGCGCCGGACAAGCTGCAGGTGGTGGGGGTCTCTGAAGGCGCCTACTTCCGCCAGTCGCCAGCGGCCAGCAGTTTCACGCACGCCGTCAACGCCACCGAAGGCCGCATCAGTGTGGGCCTGCTGAGCAATGCCGAAAAAGGTGTGGCCGGCGAGGGTGATCTAGTACTGCTGCGCCTGAAGGCCCTGGCCCCGGGCAAGGCCGAACTGTGGTTCCAGAACCTGGACCCGCTGGGGGTCAACGGCATCGTGCCGCTGCCGAGCAAGCCCACCTGGTCCACCACCGTGCAATGATGGGCATGCGCTGCCTCAGCCTCGGTCGGCCCCGGCTCGCCCAGGGGTTCACCCTGATCGAGTTGCTGGTGGTGATGGCGATCCTCGGGGTTCTGGCCGCGGCCATCATGCCCCTGGGCGAGGCGATGCTGACCGCCGGCAAGGAGCGCGAGCTGCGCCGATCGCTGTGGGAGATTCGCGCCGCCATTGACGACTACAAGCGCCATGTGGAGCGGGGCGCCATTGCAGCGGGCGCCACCGACTCGGGTTACCCGCCTTCGCTGCAGGCGCTGACCGCCGGAGTGGCCGACGCGAGGGCCACCGGGACACCCCGGCAGCTGTACTTCTTGCGCCAGATCCCGCGAGACCCGTTCGCCGACCCGAGCCTGCCTGCCGAACAGACCTGGCGGCTGCGCAGCTACGCATCGCCACCGGACCGGCCCGAGCCCGGGACGGATGTGTTCGATGTGCGGTCTTCATCGGACGCGGTGGCGCTCGATGGCACGGTCTATGCCAGCTGGTGATGTGATGGACGCGCCGCACCTTCGTGCCAGACGCCGCAGCGGCTTCACCCTGATTGAACTGCTGGTGGTGCTGGCTGTGCTGGCCATTCTCGCGGGCATCACCGCGCCGCTGTACCTGGACCGGGTGGACCAGGCCCGAGAGACCACCTTGAGACACAACCTGGTGGGCCTGCGCCAGGCGATTGACCAGTTCTACCGGGACAAGGGTCGCTATCCCAAGACGCTCGATGAGCTGGTGCAGACCCGATACATGCGCAGCGTGCCCGAAGATCCGATCACCGGGCGCAGCGATAGCTGGGTGCTGGTACCCGCGCGAGAGGGCGATACCGAAACCGTCTTCGACGTCAAAAGCGGCGCCAGCGGCCGCGCCAAGGATGGCAGCTCCTATGCGCAGTGGTGAACGCGCCCCCAAGAAGGGTTTGCACCGGGCGGAGCACGGCTTCACCCTGGTGGCGGTGCTGCTGGCCATGTTCCTGCTGGCGCTTGCCACGCAGCAGGTGATGGGTGTGGTGTCCCAACAAGCCCAGCGCGAGCGCGAGGCCGAACTTCTGCGCATCGGCGCCGAAATCGTCCGCGCCATCGGGGCGTACCACGAGCAATCACCCGGCGCCGTCAAGGACTGGCCGCCGTCCCTGGAGGCGCTGACCGACGACCGGCGCTTTGTGAGCCTGCAGCGCCGCCTGCGCCGCATCTATGCGGACCCGATCACCCGCTCTCATGAGTGGGGCATCGTACCCGCGCCCGGTGGCGGCATTGCCGGCGTCTACAGCCAAAGCGAAAGGGCGCCCATTCGCACAGCCGGCACAGAGCTGACCGAGTTGGGTCTGGGCGCTGCGCAGCGCTACAGCGACTGGAAGTTCGTCTACACGCCGCGGGTGGCTGGCGAATCGGCCGGGGTGAAGCCATGAGCCAGACCTTTGCCGTGCGTTACCTGCGCCTGGGCGACGACCAGGTCAGCGAGGAGCGCTTGCAGGCCGAGACCGAAGCCGGACTGCGCCAGCAGCTGACGGCGCAAGGTTTCACGGTGTTGTCGGTTCGTGGGACCACCGCACCAACCTTCTCAAGGCCCAGAAAGCCTCAGCGCGGCCGCTTCGCGCTGTTCTGCCGTGAAGTGAGCACGCTGATCCAGGCGGGTATGACGGTGGTGGAAGCGGTGGACACGCTCAGCGCCCGCGAACGGCTGGCCGGGCAGGCGGACAGCCTGGCCGCGCAGCTGCTGGGTGAACTGGAGCAGGGAACGGCTTTGTCGCAAGCGCTGCAGCGGCTGCCCGATGCGCCGGCGGTACTGGTGGCGGCGGTGCGCGCGGGCGAACGCACCAGCGACCTGGCCCAGGCGCTGGCGGATTACCTGCGGTTCGACACCCTGGTCGAGCAACTGCGCCGCAAGGTGGTCAGTGCCGCCATCTACCCGGCGCTGGTGACGGCGCTGGGCGTGGGCATCTCGCTGTTTTTGTTGCTGGTGGTCATGCCCAACTTTGCGCGCATGTACACCAACCTGCGCGGCGGCGGCGCCAGTGGTGCGACCAGCTGGATGATCGGCCTGGCGCAATGGGTGAGCGCAAACCAGGCCGCCACGCTGACCGCTGTGGCGCTGGCGTTGCTGGCGCTGGCGTGGTGGATCTGGAGCGGCTTCGCGCGGCGGCACTTGCTGACCTTGGCGCTGCAAGTGCCCTGGGTGCGTGTGCGGGTGGAGGACTTTCAGCTGGCCATGCTCTACCAGGCGCTGGCGCTGATGCTCAAAGGCGGTTACCCCATGACCGAAGCGTTGCAGGTGGCCAGCCGTTCGGCGCTGGACGCCCGCCTGACGGTGGCCCTGCAACAGGCTTTGCAGCGCATCGAACAAGGGGGCGCGGTGGCCCAGGCCCTGGCCGATGCGCGGCTGTGCGACGAGGTGGGGCGGCGCCTGATGGCCGCGGCCGAGCGCAACGGCGACTTCCACCTGGCAGCCGATGTGGTCTCGCGCTTGCACCGCGAGCACTTCGAGCTGTTCGTGGAACGCCTGACCCGCATCGTCGAGCCTGTGCTGCTGATGGCCGTGGCCCTGATGGTGGGCGGCATCGTGGTCATGATGTACCTGCCGGTGTTCGACATGGCCACCCGTCTTCGCTGAACAACATCACTTCCAGACTGAACATGTCCGAGCGCCCCCGCCCACCGCCATTGCCGACGCCGGAGCAACTTGTGCAAGCCATCGAGCAAGTGCGGGCGCAGGGTGCCGTCCGTGACGGAGGGCTGTACGCGGGCTTGCAGGCCGCCCTGGCGGGAATGGCCTGGGGGCCCGCACTGTTGCGTCACCAGGGGGTGAGCGTGATCAATGACGAGACGCTGGACCGCGCTCAGCTGTCGTCGCTATTTGGTGCGCCCGAGGGCATGCGCGTGGGTCTGCTGGAAGCGACGCTCTTGCTGTTTGACGACCCCTGGTCGGGAAGCGCCACCCAGAGTCTGCGGCGCATGGGATCCGTTGGCGCGCGCCTGGCCCTGGCCCAACCCGGGCAGCTGGAGCGCTTGCGCAGTCGCTTGAACGACAGGGTCTCTGCTGTGCAAGCGGCTGCCGTGCCCATCCGAGAGGCAACGTCGACGGGCGCGGTCACCAGCAGCCCGGTGGTGGCCTTTGTGGGTCAGGCGATCGAACGCGCCTACACCGACGGGGCCAGCGACATCCACTTCGAGACCGATCGCCTGGGCGTGGGCGTGAAATACCGGCTCGACGGCGTCATGGCCCCCGGACCCCGGCTGGACGATCCGCCGCGCGCCGAAGAAGTGATCTCGCGCATCAAGGTGCTGGCGCAACTGGACATCACCGAACGGCGTCGCCCGCAAGATGGGCGCATCCACTGGCAGCCAGAAGGATCGTCTGAAGCGGTGGACCTGCGTGTGTCCATCATGCCCAGCATCTTTGGAGAGGATGCAGTGCTGCGCCTGCTGGACAAAGCGCAGCTGCGCCACAGCCAGAGCAGCGTATCGCTGGACCTGCTGGGCTTTGAGGGCTCAGTAGCCCAGCGCATCCGCGACCTGGCCGCCCGTCCTCACGGCATGCTGCTGATCACTGGGCCCACCGGCAGCGGCAAGACCACCACCGTTTACGCCGCGCTCACCGAAGTCAACGACGGTCTGGAGAAGATCATCACCATCGAAGACCCGGTGGAGTACGAGCTGCCCGGGGTGCTGCAGATTCCGGTCAACGAACAGAAGGGGTTGACCTTTGCCACCGGGCTGCGCTCCATCCTGCGCCACGACCCTGACAAGATCCTCGTCGGTGAAATCCGTGACGCAGAAACCGCGCAGATCGCGGTGCAATCCTCACTGACCGGCCACCTGGTGTTCACCACCGTGCACGCCAACAGCCTGTTCGATGTGCTGGGACGTTTCCAGCACTTCGGCATTGAAGCCTTTGCGCTGGCTTCGGCGTTGAACGGTGTGGTGGTGCAGCGTCTGCTGCGTCAGGTTTGTACACAATGTGCTGAGCAAGGCATGCCATGGCGAGAGCCGACGCCGGACGAACAGGCCAAGCTGGGCGCACTGAACCTGCCCGTGCCAACCCAGCTGCCGGCGCCCAAGGGTTGCGTCCATTGCCGGCACACCGGCTACAAGGGGCGCTTTGTGCTGGCCGAGGTGCATGTGCTCAGTGACCGGGTTCGCGACCTGATGGTGGCCAAGGCCAGCATGAGCGAGTTCAAGCAGGTGGTCTACCAGGACCCGACCCAGCGCCTGATCGCTCAAGCCATTGAATTGGTCCGGGAAGGTCGAACCACGCTGGAGGAGGTGACCCGTGTGGTCGGTCTGGTCTGAGCGGGTGGATGTGTACCTGGGCACCGGTGTGGTGCTCGTTCAGCGTCAGGGCGTGCCGCTGTGGACCTTTGAGCCGCCAGCCACGCTGCCGCTGGGCGATGTGCTGCGGCAGGTGGATCTGGCGCAGCACCGGGCCAACTCCAAGCCTTGGCGCTTGCACGTACACCTCTCCGCAGCGCTGTGTCCACCAGTGACGTTTGTGGTGCCTGCGGGTGTCAAGCGGCAGGAGGTGCGGGCCATTGCGTGCGCCAGTGCTTCGCATGTCTGGAACGTTCCAGCTGAGCATGCGGCCGAGATCGTGTGCAGCCTGGACGCCGGCAACCAGGGCCTAGCGGCAGCCATGCTGCAGAGCACGCATAGGTTGATTGCCCAGTGGGCGGCGGAGCACAAGGGATTGCTGGTCAGCTTGCGACCACTCTGGGCGGCGGCCACAGCAGCAAAGGCATGTACAGACCAGCAGGTCGAATGCGTGGCCTTGCTGGAGCCGGATGCGTTGACGGTCTTGAACCTCAGTCCGACAGGGACCGCGTACACCAAAAGCTGGGTGGGTCGGTACGGGCCAGTAGATGCCCTGTCGAGCTTGGCCGAGATGAGCGATCAGGCGGCTGAAGCACAGCAAAGTACAGGTGTGGCGATGGCCTTCAACAGGGAACCAACGCAGAACGTGTGGGTTCAGGGGCCGTCTGCTTGGGCGAAGCACTGGAGCGTGCTGTCATGAGGTCCGTGAGGATTGATTTCGTTGAGCCCAAGGCCTGGAAGTTCATTTGGGCTGCTGCGGCCTTGGTGGTGTTGGTGATCGTGGGCTCTACCGGAGGCAAGGTCTGGCAACTGAGGCAGCAGCGGGTGGTGCTGGAGCAGCAACTGGCGGCTATGAACGCCCAGCAGATGCAGCGGCTCGCGCAAGCGCCAGAGTCACCACAGGACAACCCGAGGGCGGCCAGCGAGGCGGCAGCCCGGCGTTTGCTGCAGCGCGACTGGAACCGCCTGTACGACGCTATCGAAACGCCGGCACTGGCCAAGGTGCGGCTGGTTCAACTGACCATGGATGCGGGTAGCGGGCAGGTGGTGCTGGAGTACGAGCTGGAGTCCATGGCGCAGGCCGCGGTGGTGACCCGGGCGCTCAACGATGCTTCTGGTCAGGCAGGTGTTTGGCGACTAGAGCGCGTGGATAAATCCAGCCAAGGTGGTGGTGTTGTTGAAACTGATAGGTTCCGAGCCGTCTTGCAGGGCGTGATTGAGTAATCTGGGCCAGGCTATGGTCAAGGTACTGTGGCCCCCAAACGGTGAGGTTTGCCTGCTCTATGCGGCTCGAAATAGAACGTGGCAGGCCTCTATCAAGACGAGTGGCATTTTGTTGAATGAGGGAAGTAGAGGTGAATGTGGGAGGTTTGTGGAAAGCTCTGATTGTGTTTTATTCCGCTGGACCAATGACATTGTTGCTCATGGGCTACGGCATGGCGTGGGCAATCGAGGATCGGTTTGGCATACCGCGCGCTGCACTGTTTGGGTCCGCGCTAGATCTCTTTGATTTGGGGTTCTTGCCGGCTAGCGTTTTGTTTGAACGATTGGTAAAAATCTTTGGCGAGGGGTTTGAGCTGCGGGTGCTGTACGGCTCTTTGGGTGCAGTGTGTATTCTGCTTCTGATTGCTGTAGGATTGGCGACCAAGAAGGCGTGGCTCGAAAGCAGTCTATTTTTGAAGGCAAAGGAATTTGCGAGCCAAAAAACCAAATACATTGATCAGCATCATCGTCTTGCGGGGCTGTTGGTGGCCGCTGCTTTCGCTTTTCCGTTGGTCGTTTGGGCTGCAACAAAACTGATCTTGTTTTTTCTTGTTGTGCCATTGATGGCTTTTGTCATTGGCATCAATAACGGGCTGGCCTACATTGAGAAATATGTTATTTCTCCTGCTGCCTGCTCTGTGTCAAAGGGCTCCCTCCAGGCGGGTGCTTCTTTGGAAGAGGTCAATGCTGCACTTTGTGTTGCCTTAGATAAAGAAAACCAAGCTGATGTGGTTCGTGGTCGATTGGTTGTTGCCACCCAGAAAGCCTATGTGTTACGTCTGGAGGATTCGACTGTTCGGGTTTTCAAGGCAGAGCTTTATACGCCGCGACCGATCGCTTTGATTGCGAAGACAGGCAGTCTCTCAGAGAGGCGCTGAGATTTTTTTTGAGTATCAGACGGCGCAAATCCGTTTGCTTGGTGTGGGTGGAGGGTGCCAAGGGGAATAATGAGGTGTACAATTTTCACATTGCCGTCGTCTGTGGGTTTTCTCAATGACTTGCGATGATTTGGTCGTGGATAATTTTGCTTTTTGGCATCACTCATTGGGTTGAGTGAATTTCGCGTATTTGTTTAATTTTACCGTTTTGCATGGATTTCACACTTGGCTCACTTTTAGCCCCAATCAGATGGGCGTCAGGCGCATGGCAAGCGATTCGGAACTTGGGGGCGTACAGGCGCTTGGCTCTTTACAGCAAACACAACAAGGAGTTTGTATGTGCTATGCAAGGCCATCTGGCCGAGTTCATTGTGGTTGCCGGGGAGCGACACAAGCAGCTGCGCATCGCGCTTGACGCACACAGGACCAAAGAGTCACGCCAAACGAAGAAGGACCTTGGCATCGCCTACAAAGCAGTCAGCACCCACTTGGATCACCACCTCGGACGAGCCTGTCAAGCGGTGTTCACTGCACTGAACCAGTATTTTGACGATAGGCATCATGCCTACTTGCACCGGCCGCGGTTTTGTATCAAGCTGCGGCGTGGTGAAAACGTGTACACCTACGCCCGGGATGGCGCTGTCTCTGTCGACCGGTCTGAGAAAGCGTTTCAGGCCGCACGCGATGACAACACCGGGTTTGACTGGGTGGCTACCCAAGGCAGCCCATTCTTTGAGAACGATCTGCCTACTCTCGCTAAGGCTGCCAGGTACAAAAATCCGAGGCTCAATGTTGCGCGTGCTACAAGCTACTCTTCGTCGTGGTTGGCTCCTCTACTGGACCGACTCTCGGCCAAGCCTGTCGACGATGACAGATGGATCGACTGCTGGGAAGCTGACCGTCCGGCAGTCCGTCCGTCCGCAGTTGCTTGCTACAAGTCCACGCTGATCGTACCGATGACTCTGTTGCATCACCAGGTCAGTGCCGAGTTCAAAGAGTACTTCGGCTTGCATGGTCACTTGCTTCCCGCAGAATCTGAAAAATACAATTTCGGATTCCTGTGCGTGGACAGTCATCATAAAGACTTCTTCAACGACCAAGATCGTGCGAATCTTTTCATGCACGCAGATTTATTTTGTCTGTTCCTCATATCGGCATATACGTTTCGAGAGCATTCGCAAACGTTCGCAGATGCTGAAAAAATCGTGAAGTCCGTCGGTAACAGCTCGACAACCAGTCGAGCACAACCTCGTGGGAGACGAGCATGAATGTTGATGTAAAAGTGAAAAAAATGGAATCAGTGCAAAACGAAACGGAGTCGTCCAAAAAAGGCCTTGCCTCTGGTTCAAAGGTGTATGAGGTCCAGTCTGGCGATTATTTATACCGAGCCGCTCAGGATATTTCAAGGATGGGATTGGCTTTGTATATCCAAAATAATCCGCCATCGGCGCCGCTTCAGAGTTCGATCGCCGCGGGGGCCTTCAAAGCTTCGCGTGTTTTTCGGGTAGGGCCGTCACGAAAAAGAGGCTGAAGGTTCAGTGTGGTCTTGGGCGGATTCAAGCTTGAAGTGCAGCACCTGTTACCGAGTAAGGTCCCCAGATGCAGAGCACCCCGCCAACAAGATATCAACACCTCCAGCCTGGAGACCGCCTGAAGCTGGCCAGCCCGGTCCAGCACAAGTACACGGTTCGAGATATCACCCTGATCTTGGGTCGATCCCCCAGCACCATCAGCCGGGAACTGCGGTGCAACGCACAGCCCACGCTACGTCAGCACCACAGCCCGTACCTGCGCCCAACGCAAACGCCTGGAAGGCTGCTCACTGGGCAAGCTCCATCGCGATGGCATCCTGTTCGGGGTTGTGCACCACTTTCTTAGCGAGCGCTGGTAGCCCCAATAGATTGCCCTGACACTGGCCTGCATTTTCCCCAAAGGCCATGAGCACTGCGTGTCACACGAGACGATCTACAACTGCATCTATGCCCAACTCGTGGACGAGCTCAAACGCGAGCTGATCGCCACCTTGCGTCACGTCCACAACAAACGCGTGCCGCGCAGCAAAGGACAGGACCGCAGGGGGTAGATCCCCGACATGGTGCGCATCCACCTGCGCCCTCCTGAGATTGAAGACCGGCAGTTTCCAGGGCACTGGCAGGGTGAGTCATCAAGGGAGCAGCCAACGCCAGTTCGGTCGCTGGCCGCACATAACGGTTCGGGGGACACGTTAGATCACGATGTGTCAGGACGTGCGATGGGCGACAGCTACCTAATGGCGGCTATGCCCAAACGCTATCGGTCGGGCGGCTTGGTCGCGTCACTGCACGAACTGCACCAGCCACAGCGAGATGGACGGGAACAGCAGCAGCAGCGTGGTGCGGAACACGTCGCTGATCAGGAAGGGCATGACGCCCTTGTAGCTCTCGCTGATCGGCACGTCCTTGGCCATGCCGTTGACCACGTACACGTTCAGCCCCACCGGCGGCGCCAGCAGACCGAAGCCCACCGTCATCAGCACCATGATGCCGAACCAGATCGCCGTCATTTCCTGGGTCATGCCGAAGTCCATGGACATGACCATGGGGAAGAAGATCGGGATGGTCAGCAGGATCATGGACAGCTCGTCCATCACCGCGCCCAGGATCACGTAGAACAGCAGGATCGCGGTCACCACCATCAGCGGCGACAGGCCCCAGCCGTTGACCACTTCGGCCAGCATCGCGGGCACCTGGGTCAGCGCCAGCGACGCGTTCATCAGATCGGCACCGATGAAGATCAGGAAGATCATGGCGCTGGCTTCGGCCGTGGCGTAGAAGCAGTGCTTGATCTTGGCCCAGGTCAGCTCGCGCTTGAGCAGCGCCGCGACAAAGGTGGCCGCCGCGCCCACGCCGGCGCCTTCGGTGGGGGTGAACAGGCCGCCGTAGATGCCGCCGAACACGATCAGGAACACCACCGCGATGGGCAGCACGCCCAGCGCCAGCTTGGCCGTCATGCGGGGGCGGTCGTCGTCGTCGTGGTCGGGCGCCTGGCCGGGCACCAGGCGCACATAAATGGCGATGGCGATGATGTAGCCCGTCATGGCGATGGCGCCCGGGACCATGGCCGCGGCGAACAGCTTGGCGATGTTCTGCTCGGTCAGGATGGCGTAGATCACCAGC
>NZ_JASJOY010000065.1:0-16101 GCF_031426985.1 Hydrogenophaga sp. | reverse complement strand
CCGAGGGCGGGATCAGGATGCCCAGCGTGCCGCCGGCGGCCAGCGTGCCGGTGGACAGGCGGCCCGAATAACCGTGGCGCTTCATCTCGGGCAGCGCCACCGAGGTGATGGTGGCCGCGGTGGCGATGGACGAACCGCAGATGGCCCCGAACGCCGCGCTGGCCATGACGGCCGCCATGGCCAGACCACCCTTGAAGCGCGCCATGAGGGTGGCCGCCACTTCGAACAGCGCCTTGGAGATGCCGCCCTGGGTGGCGAAGTTGCCCATCAGGATGAACAGCGGGATGACCGACAGGTCGTAGCTGGCAAAACGCGCGAAGGCGATGCCGTTGAGGTTGTTGGAAAACGGCAGCCAGCCGACCTGGCTGATGTAGCCGAACACGCCGGCAACGAACATGGAAATGGCGATGGGCACCCGCAGCGCCATCAGCAGCAGCATGACGCCAAAAATGGCGCCGGCCATGGAAAGGGAACTCATTGCTCTTGCTCCTGGAAATCACCCACAAACGCCTGGGTCAGGCCGATGAGGCCCGTCAGGAACAACGGCGGCACCATGGCCGCGTACACCACCCATTCGGGGAAACCCAGCATCATGGTGGTGGTCTGCGCCTCATAGGCGTTCATGCCGCCCACCACCGTGCGCCAGCCCAGCAGCAGCATCACCAGCGCCAGCACCAGCGCACCGAAACGGTCCAGAACGGCGTTGACACCGTCGGACATCTTCGCGGTGAAGAAGTCCACGATGATGTTGCCGCGGCGCAGCTGCGCCCAGGGCAGAAACAGCGCCACCGCGGCACCGGCGGTCACGGCCGTCAGTTCGTAGTCCCCCATCAGGGTGGCCCCGATGGTGTTGCGCCCGATGAGGCTGGCGCAGGTGACCAGCGTGATGGCGGTCATCAGCAGACCCGCCAGGATGGCGCACGTTCTCGCCAATAAGCTCAGGATTTTCAAGATCTCACCTCAGATGGGTTCGCCCAACAACTCGCCCACCGAAGGTGGGGCCGGACATCGCGAGGCGCACCATTGTCCACCACCGCCAACGGCCCGAAGACCGGCTGGCGGCGGGTGCCGCCGGTGCGCACGCCTCGAAAGAACGGTGCAACCCGAAGGCCGCACCACCCAAAAAGGCAGTACACATATGGTTTTTTAAAATAACCAATCTGTCAAGCACGTAAACCCCGAGGCGGCCAGCCAGCGTGGCGGCCCACCCCCGGGAGCGGGGGTCACTTGGCGTGCTTGGCCACCAGGGCGTGCGCATCCGCGGCCAGCTTGGCGCCATCGATGCCCTTGCCCTTCATTTCATTGACCCAGTCGGTCTCGACCGTGGCGGCCGTGCGGCGCCAGCGCTGCGTCTCGGCGGCGTCCAGGGCCACGATGTGGTTGCCGGCCTTGACGGCGATATCGCGGCCGACCTTGTCGCCCTCGTCCATCGCACGGCCGAACATGGCCGCCGCTTCGACGCCGCTGTTGTTGTCGATCACCTTCTTCAGGTCGGCCGGCAGCTTGTCGTAGGCGGCCCGGTTCATCGAGAAGGCGAAGGTCTGGGTGTACAGGCCGTCCTTGCCGGCGAAGGTGGTGTGGTTCTTCACCAGCTCGGCGATCTTGACCGAGGGCGTCACTTCCCAGGGAATGGTCGTGCCGTCGATCACGCCCTTGGTCAGCGCATCGGTCACGCCGGGCACCGGCATGCCCACGGG
This sequence comes from Hydrogenophaga sp., assembly GCF_031426985.1. Taxonomy (GTDB): domain Bacteria; phylum Pseudomonadota; class Gammaproteobacteria; order Burkholderiales; family Burkholderiaceae_C; genus Hydrogenophaga. Next base: position 14,404 of record NZ_JASJOY010000065.1, on the reverse strand, counting down.
CGTGGCGCCCAGCTTGACCAGCATGTTGTTGATGATGCGCGAGCCGCCGCGGATCTTCATGCCGCGCAGGCTTTCCAGGCCGGTCACGGGCTGCTTGGTGTGGAACAGGCCCGGGCCATGGGTGTGGGCCGCCAGCAGCTTGACCGTCTTGAACTCGTCGGCCGCGTTCTTTTCCACGTACTCGTGGAAGGCGCGCGAGCAGGCCTCGGACCCGCCGCTGCACATGAAGGGCAGCTCGAACACTTCGGACTTGTTGAAACGGCCCGGGGTGTAGCCCAGCACCGTCCAGGTGATGTCGGCCACGCCGTCGCGCGCCTGGTCGAACAGCTGCGGCGGCGTGCCGCCCATCTGCATGGCGTGGAACAGCTGGATCTTGATGCGACCACCCGATTCGGCCTCGACCTTCTTGGCCCAGGGAATGATGGCCTTGGCCGGAATGGCGGCCTGCGGCGGCAGGAACTGGTGCAGGCGCAGGGTCACGGTCTGCGCCTGGGCCGGCACGGCGGCCAGCACGGACAGGGCGGCCACGGAAGCCAGCAGGCTGCGGCGGAAAAGTTGCATCTTCGTCTCCAGAGGGTGGTGGGGGAATGGTCCGGCATCGCCCTGCGCCACAGCGCCTGGCGGCGATACCTCCGCCTTGGGGCCGGACTGTGCTCGGTTTGCCGCCTATTGAAAAGCGGCAAGACTGACTTTCAGCTATAGCAGCCAGGCATGAACCGAATGGTTAATTTGCTGCGACTTCGCCTGCGAGTGAGCGAACAGCTGTACGGCGCGCAACCGCAGCGGCTGCGCCAGGGCGAGGTGAACGTGGTGGTGGGTACGGCCGTCAACGCCACGCAGGCCAGGCGCGTTCGGCTGACGCCGCCACATCAGGGGTGCCAGGTCGCCGCCCCAGCTGGCCCCGCCATCGCAGAGGGCCGGCGCGAACCGGCGATCGCATACGACAGTTCGTTGGCGGCCGTCATCACCGTCTGCGCCAGCTCCATCAGCCGCGCCTCCGGCAGGCGCGCCGTCGGCCCCGAGATGCAGACCGAACCCAGCAGCCGCCAGTGCAGGCCGAACACCGGCGCCGACACGCTGGACACCTCCGCCTCGCGCTCGCCCATCGAGAGGTGAAAACCGCGCCGCCGGATCGACTCGTAAGGCTCGCCCGACTCGCCGGAAAACGCCAGGATGACGCGGCCCGGCGCACCCAGGTTCAGCGGCAGGCCGATGCCCACGCGCACGTGGTGGCGGATGGTCTGCGGCCCATCCACCCGCGCCAGGCACTGGCGCTGCTGGCCTTCGCGCACATAGAACGAAGCGCTCTCGCCGGTCTGCACCGTCAGCGCGCGCAGCACGGGCTCCACCACTTCGTGCACATCGAACACCGCCTGGTAACACGCGCCCAGCCAGCCCGCCGCGCGGCCCAGGCGCCAGCTGCCGTCTTCCTTCTGCACCAGGTAGTTGTCGGCCGCCAGCGTGCGCGCCAGCCGCAGCGTGGTGGTCTTGTGCATGCCCGTGCGGCGGCTCATCTCGGCCAGCGTGAGCTGCGGGTCGTCCATGCCGAAACATTCGAGCACGCGCAGCGCGCGGGTGACGGCGGTCACGCTGCCGGTGCTGCTCTCGGCGTTGGCCGCTTCAGGTGCCTCGATGGGCTTTTTCGAGGGTTTCATTGAATGCCCCATGTTTCGACGAATGAAACACCATTGTATTGAACGAAACCGCTCCGTACAGTCCGCCTCAGCCGCCAGAACCCCTTGCCTGCGGCCACGACCTTCCACCGACCTCCGGAGACAAGACATGCCACTTTCCCGCCGCCACGCCCTTGCCGTCGCCAGCCTGCTGCTGGCCAGCGGCGCCGCCTTCGCCCAGGCCTACCCCGCAAAACCGATCAAGGTCATCGTGCCCTTCCCGGCCGGCGGCGGCACCGACCTGATCGCCCGCGAAGTGACCAACAAGATCCAGACCACCAAGGGCTGGAACTTCGTGATCGAGAACCGCCCGGGCACCGGCGGCAACATCGGCATCGACGCCGCGGCCAAGTCGCCGGCCGACGGCTACACGATCGCCCTGGGCCAGACCAGCAACCTGGCCATCAACCCGACGCTGTACACGAAGATGCCGTACGACTCGGTCAAGGACCTGACCCCGATCGGCCTGGTGGCCAGCGCGCCGCTGGTCATGGTGGTGGGCGAGACCTCGCCCTTCAAGACCCTGGCCGAGGTGGTGGCGGCTTCCAAGGCCAAACCGGGTTCGCTGAACATGGCCTTCGCCGGCAACGGCACGGTGGCGCACCTGGCCAGCGTGCTGTTCCAGAAGTCGGCCCACGTCGATTTCACCCACGTGCCCTACAAGGGCGCCGCCCAGGCGTCCACCGACGTGGTCAGCGGCCGCGTGGAGCTGTACCTGTCCTCGGTGCCGACCCTGATCGGCCACATCAAGAACGGCAAGTTGCGACCGCTGGCCGTGACCTCGCTCAAGCGCGTGGACGACCTGCCCCAGGTGCCGACCATTGCCGAGTCGGGCGTCAAGGACTTCGAGGCCGTCACCTGGTTCGGCTTCGTGGCCCCGGCCGGCACGCCCAAGGACATCGTCACCCTGCTCAATGCCGAGATCAACAAGGCGCTGCAGTCGGCCGACGTGAAGAAGAAGCTCAGCGACCAGGGCGCCGACGTGCTCGGTGGCACCCCCGACGCTTTCGGCAGCCTGATCAAGAGCGACCTCGCCCGCTGGGCGCCCATCGTCAAGGCCTCCGGCGCCACCCTCGACTGACACCCCCTGCGCCGATGGATCGGCTCCTCCCCCTGCGCCGCTGACGCGGCTTCCCCCTCTCTGACGCGCCTGCGGCGCTGGGAGGGGGACACACCCTGCGGCCCGGCAAAGCCGGTTCCGCGGGTGTCCTGGAACCAGTCACCTCGCTCATCACGGTCACGCGCCGGGTCGGCGGAATCCCATTTTTTTGAACAGAGAGCCCTGAAATGTCCCAGCCCGACATCATCAAAGACTTCCCGCGCACCACGCCCGACTTGGTGGCGCAGGCCGCCAAATACCAGCCGGCCATCTTCTCCGACATCAACGGCCGCCGCGGTGCGCTGCACGGCCGCATCCAGGCCCTGCGCCCGCGCATGAAAGTGGCCGGGCCGGCCTTCACCGTCGAGGTGCGTCCCGGCGACAACCTCATGATCCACGCCGCCATGGCGCTGGCGAAACCCGGCGACGTGCTGGTGATCGACGGCAAGGGCGACCAGACCTCGGCCCTCATGGGCACCATCATGATGACCGCCTGCCGCCAGCTCGGCCTGGCCGGCGTGGTGATGGACGGCGCGGTGCGCGACAGCCTGGAGATCGACGAGATGGACTACCCGGTCTTCTCGGTCGGCACCAATCCCAACGGCCCGACCAAGAACAACGGCGGCCGCATCGGCCACCCGATCAGCATCGGCGGCGTGACCGTGCACCCCGGCGACTTCGTCATCGGCGACGGTGACGGCGTGGTGGTGATCGAGCGCGAGGCGCTGGCCGGCCTGCTGCCCCTGGTCGAGCACAAGGTGCAGGCCGAGGCCAAACGCATTGCCCAGATCAAAGAGGGCAACACCTCGGCCTCGTGGCTCAGCGCTTCGCTGGTCACCGCTGGCGTGCTCAAAGCGGGAGAAACGCTGTGAATCCGAAACCGGTCATCCTCGTCACGGGTGCCGACCTCGCGCCGCAGGCGCTGGCCCTGCTCGAAGGGCATGAGGTGGTCTACACCGGCAAGACGCCCACGCAGGCCGACATCATCGCCATGGCGCGAGCGCACAACCCAGTGGCCATCATCGTGCGCTACAGCGGCGTGAACGCCGAGGCCATGGACGCTGCGCCCGCGCTGCGCGTGATCTCCAAACACGGCAGCGGCACCGACACCATCGACAAGGCGGCCGCCGCACAACGCGGCATTGCCGTGACGGCCGCCGTGGGCGCCAACGCCGCCGCCGTGGCCGAACAGGCCCTGGCGCTGCTGCTGGCCTGCGCCAAGTCGGTGGTGCAGCTGAACGTTCGCATGCACGACGGACACTGGGACAAGGCCACACACAAGAGCCTGGAGCTGGGCGGCCGCACGGTCGGCCTGGTCGGCCTGGGCGCCATCGGCCTGCGTTTTGCGCAGATGGCCCATGCCATGGGCATGCGCGTGATCGGCTTCGACCCGTTCGCCAAGCACCTGCCGGATTACGTGACCGCGGTGGACCTGGAGACACTCTGGCGCGAAGCCGATGCGGTCTCGCTGCACTGTCCGCTGACCCCGGAGAACAAGGGCCTGCTGAACGCGCAGACACTGGCGCGCTGCAAGCCAGGCGTGATCGTGGTGAACACCGCGCGCGGCGGGCTGATCGACGAGCCTGCCCTGCTGGCGGCGGTGCGGTCGGGCCAGGTGCGCATGGCGGGGCTGGACAGTTTCGCCATCGAGCCCATGACCGTGCCGCACATCTTCCATGGGCAACCGGGCTTCATCCTCAGCCCGCACATCGGCGGTGTCACCAGCGACGCCTATGTGAACATGGGCGTTGCCGCCGCGCAGAACACGCTGGCGGTGCTGCGACAGGCCAGCGCCGCTGCCTGAGCGACACCACGGTTGGCACGACATGAACACCCCGCACTGGCAACACACCCCGCCGGGCAGCCACTGGGGCGAGTTCGGCCCCCACGACCAGCTCGGCCGCATGAACCTCGTCAACGCCGCCCAGGTGCTGAAAGGTGTGGCCGAGGTGCGCGAAGGACGGACCTTCTGCCTCTCACTGCCACTGGACGTGCCGGGTGGCCAGGCCCTCAACCCCCGGCGCATCCCCCCGCGCCGCTACAGCGTGCTGCGCGACGGGAACAGCGCAGGCCAGCAGGGCTTTTGCTGGTCCTACCAGAGCGAAGACCCCGAGCTCAGCGACGTGGTCAACGACGATGTGGTGCTGATGAGCCTGCAGTACTCCACACAGTGGGACAGCCTGGCCCACGTGGGCAGCCATTTCGATGCGGACGGTGACGGCGTGCCGGAGGCGGTGTTCTACAACGGCCACCGCGCGGGCGAAGCCATCCGCGCCGGCACAGAAGATCCCGGCGCCTCCGAACCCTGGGCGCGTTACCCGGAGCCGGTGGCCGGTGCACTGGACATCGCACACCTGGCCGCACACGGCGCGCAGGGGCGCGGCGTGATGATCGACCTGGAGCACCACATCGGCCGCCAGCGGCAGGCCGTCGGCTACGAGGTGCTGATGCGCATCCTCGACGCCGACCGGGTGTCCATCGAACCCGGCGACATGGTCTGCGTGCACACCGGATTTGCCGACAGCCTGCTGGCCATGAACCGGCAACCCGACGTGGCGCACCTGCACGCCACCGGCAGCGGGCTCGACGGGCACGATCAGCGTCTGCTCCACTGGATCACCGACACCCGCCTGGCCTGCCTGGTGGCCGACAACCCGGCGGTGGAGCTGGTGGTGCCCAAGCTGGCCAGCGTCTCGCAGGCCGGCCAGCCGCTCCGCCGGCCCCGCCTGCCGCTGCACGAACACTGCCTGTTCAAAAACGGCATCCACTTGGGCGAGCTCTGGTACCTCACCGAACTCGCCCGCTGGCTGCGGCAGCACCAGCGCAGCCGCTTCCTGCTCACCGCGCCACCGCTGCGCCTGCCCGGCGCGGTGGGCTCACCGGCGACCCCGATCGCCACCGTCTGATTCCGATTTCACTCAACCCATGGAGACAAACATGAACCGACCCCTGAACCGCCGATCCGCCCTGGCCGCCACCGTCCTGCTGGGCCTGGCTGCCACAGCGCCCCTCGCCCACGCCCAGTCCGCCTGGCCGACCAAGGCCGTGCGCATCATCGTGCCCTACGGCCCGGGTGGCGCGGTGGACGTGGTCACACGCAAGATGGCGCAGAAGCTGACCGAGCAGACCGGCCAGAGCTTCTTCGTGGAGAACAAGCCGGGCGCGACCGGCACCATCGGCGCCAGCCTCGCGGCCAAGGCCGATCCCGACGGCTACACCCTGGTGGCCAACGACACCACCTACTCGCTGCTGCCCCATATTTTCAAGAAGCTGCCCTTCGACCCGAGCACCGATCTGGTGCCGGTGAGCGCCTTCGTGTTCGCGCCCATGGGCCTGGCGGTGAACGCCCAGTCCCGCTTCAAGACCCTGAACGACTTGCTGGCCGACGCCAAACGCGAAAGCAACAAGGTGAGCTATGGCACCGGTGGCCCGGGCACCACGCCCCACTTCGCGACCGAGGCGCTGGGCATCGCGTCGGGCGTGAACTTCATGCACATCCCGTTCAAGGGCGCCGGGGAGGCCACCACCGCCATCCTGTCGCACACCATCGACTTCCAGATCGCGTCGACCACCGGGCTGATGGGCAACGTCAAGGGCGGCAAGCTGCGCCTGCTGGCCGTCAGCGGCGACAAGCGGCTGGCCGCCTTGCCCGACGTGCCCACCTTCACCGAAACCGGCGTCAAGTGGCCCGGCGTGGTGAACTGGACCGGCCTGTGGGCGCCCAAGGGCCTGCCGGCGGACGTGCTGGCGCGGCTGCAAAAGGAAATCGCCACCGCCATGGCCAGCGCCGACATGAAGACCTTCGCCGAAGGCATGGGCGCCGAGCCCCGCCAGGTCGGCGCGGAAGCCTTCGGGCGGATGCTCAAGGACAGCACCGACGCCTGGGGCAAGGTCGCGGCCAACACCGCCTTCGAAAAGCAATAAGACCCGTGGAGGCCCAGCCTCCACATCCACCCCGGAGACCCCCATGCAACAACACCTTGGGCACCGCCGTGCCCTGGCCGGACTCGGCCTGAGTTTTCTGATCATCCCCCTGAGCGGAGCCTGGGCCCAGTCCCCGGTCTGGCCCGTCAAGCCGGTCCGGCTGGTGGTGGGCTTCGCCGCCGGGGGCCCCACCGACGTGGTGGCCCGCGGCTTTGCCGACCAGGCCAGCAAGGGCCTGGGCCAGGCCGTGGTGGTCGACAACAAGCCCGGGGCCAACACCATCATCGCGGCCGAGGCCGTGGCCGGCGCCACCGACGGCCACACCCTGCTGATGGCCGCCACCAACCACACCATGATCCCGGCGCTCTACAGCGCGCGCATCAAGTTCGACGCCGTGCGCTCGTTCAAACCGGTGTGCCGCATCGCCAGCGCTCCGACGGTGCTGGTGGTCGGCCCGGCGCTGCCGGTCAAGACGCTGGCCGAGTTCGTCGAACGCGCCAAGGCGGTGCCCATGGGCATCACCTACGCCACGCCGGGCATCGGCAGTTCGGTCCACTTCGCCAGCGAACTGTTCGCGCGCCAGGCGGCCGTGAAGCTGACCCACGTGCCCTACAAGGGCGCGGCCCCCGCGGTGGCCGATGTGATGGCCGGCCAGGTCGACGCCTCGTTCGCCACGCTCGGTTCGGTGCTGCCGCTGATCAAGTCCGGCAAGCTCACGGCCCTGGCCATCGCGAACCCGCAACGCTCGGCGCAGCTGCCGGGTGTGCCGACCTTCGCCGAGGCCGGCTTCAAGGCGTACGCCGCCGACGCCTGGTACGGCTTGCTGACCCCGGCCAGCACCCCGGAACCCGTGATGGCCCTGCTGCAGCGCGAGGCGCGCGCCTACGCCACGTCGGCCGCCGGGGCAGACAAGCTGCGCGCGCTGGGCATGGAACCCCAGGTGCAGTGTGGCGAGGCGTTTGCCCAGGACGTGGCGCGTGAAACCGCCGTCTGGACGCAGATCGCGCAGCAACTCAAGCTCAAGGTGGACTGAGGCACGCCCCGACACGACACGACACGACACAACACAACAGGAACCGGAGACACACCATGAAGCCCTTGCCCATCGACACCTCCCGCCGCCGCTTCGTGGCGGCCCTGGGCGGCGCGGCCTCGCTGGCCGGCTTGTCCGGCTGCGCCGTCAGCGCAGCGCCGGGCCAGCCGACACCACAGCCGCCCCAACCCCGGCCCACCACCGTGCCGCATTCCGCTGGCGCCGAGGTACCGCGTTTTGCCCTGCCGGCCCTGGCCTGCGACTGCCACCACCACATCTACGACCGCCGCTACCCGGCCCACCCCTCGGCCACGCTGCTGCCCGATGACGCCAGCGTGGCCGACTACCGCCTGCTCCAGCAGCGCCTGGGCCTGCAACGCAACGTGGTGGTCCAGCCGTCCACCTACGGCACCGACAACCGCCTGCTGGTGGACGCCCTCCAGGCCTTTGGCCCCGCGGCACGCGGCGTGGCGGTGGTGGACACCGGCGTGAGCGATGCCCAACTGCGCGAACTGCACGCGGCCGGCGTGCGCGGCATCCGCTTCAACCTGAGTTTTCTGGTGGGGATCACGGCGGACATGATGGAGCCGCTGGCCCAACGCATCGCCCCGCTGGGCTGGCACCTGCAGGTCAACGGCAACGCCGATCGGCTGCTCGCGGTGGGCGACACCCTGCAACGGCTGGCCTGCCCGGTGGTGTTTGACCACATGGGGCAGCTGCCCCAGCCGCAGGGCCTGAAACACCCGGCGTTTGCGCTGTACGCGCGCCTGCTGGACGGCGGCCAGGCCTGGTTCAAGCTGTCGGGTGCCTACCTCACCAGCAAGCGGCCCGACCTGTCGGACGTGGGCGTGGTGGCGCGCGCCCTGATCGGGCTGGCGCCCGAGCGCATGGTCTGGGGCAGCGACTGGCCGCACCCGACCAAGAAGGCCAACGACAAGCCCGACGACGCGGCGGTGCTGAACCTGCTGGACGACTGGGCGCCCACGGCGGCGATCCGCCAGCGCATACTGGTTGACAACCCCGCCAAGCTGTACGGCTACTGAGACCACCATGTTGCTTCTGACGCCCCCCGAAGTCCGCACGCTGGACCTGTTCACCACCCTGCCCGCGCGCTTTCGGCAGCGCCAGCGCACGGTGTGGAGCGACGCCAACATGGGCGGACGCGAGGTCGATTCGTTTCTGGAAGGGCCGGTGTTCGACGACGCCGGCAATCTCTACGTGACCGACATCCCTTTCGGCCGCGTGTTCCGCATCGACCCGCAAGGCGAGTGGGAACTGGTGGCGCAGTGGGACGGCGAGCCCAACGGCATGAAGTTCCTCAACGCAACCGAGCTGCTAGTGACCGACTACCGCAACGGCCTGATGGTGGTGGACAGCCGCAGTGGCGCGGTGCGTCCCTACCTGGGTCGGCGCAACACCGAGAGCTTCAAGGGCCTGAACGACCTGTGCTTTGACTCGCAGGGCAACCTGTACTTCACCGACCAGGGCCAGACCGGCCTGCAAGACCCCACGGGCCGCGTCTACCGGCTCAGCCCTGCCGGTCGGCTGGACCTGTTGCTGAACAACGTGCCCAGCCCCAACGGCATCGTGCTGTCGCTGGATGAGCGGTTCCTGTTCGTCGCGGCCACGCGCGGCAACTGTGTCTGGCGCATGCCGCTGCTGGCCGACGGTGGCGTGTCCAAGGCCGGGCAGTTCTTCACGTCTTACGGCCCCAGCGGCCCGGACGGCCTGGCCATGGACAGCGCCGGCCAGCTGCTGGTGGCCAACCCGGGCCTGGCCTATGTGTGGGTGCTCAACCACCGGGCCGAGCCGGTGCAGGTGCTGCGCGCCGAGACCGGCACCTCGCTCACCAACCTGGCGTTTGGCGGCACGGACCGCCGGACGCTGTACTGCACCGAATCCACCAGCGGCAGTGTTCTGCGGGCGACGATGGCGGCGCCGGGTGCGCAGGTGCATCGCCCCGGGACCGCCGCATAAAAAAAGCAAAGGGGCACCGACCTGGATCGGTGCCCCTTGTGCGGAGGACGGCGGCTTACTTGCTGTACTTCGCGATCAGGGCACGCGCCTCCGACGCCAGCTTGGCGCCGTCGATGCCCTTGGCCTTGACCTCGTTGATCCAGTCGCTTTCGACCGTGCCGGCCGTGCGGCGCCAGCGCTGCGTCTCGGCGATGTCCAGCGCCACGATGTTGTTGCCCGCCTTCTCGGCAATGGCCCGGCCGGCCTTGTCACCTTCGTCCATGGCCTTGCCGAACAGGGCGGCGGCCACCTGGCCCGAGTTGGCGTCGATGACCTTCTTCAGGTCGGCCGGCAGCTTGTCGTAGGCGGCACGGTTCATCGAGAAGGCGAAGGTCTGGGTGTAAAGCCCTTCCTTGCCGGCGAAGGTGGTGTGGTTGCGCACCAGCTCGTGCACCTTGAGCGAAGGCGCCACCTCCCACGGAATGGTCGTGCCCGAGATGGTGCCCTTGGACAGCGCATCGGTCACCGCCGGCACCGGCATGCCCACCGGCGTGGCGCCCAGTTTGGTGAGCATGTTGTTGATGATGCGCGAGCCGCCACGGATCTTCATGCCGTGCAGGGCTTCCAGGCCGGTCACCGGCTGCTTGGTGTGGAACAGGCCCGGGCCGTGGGTGTGCACGCAGATGAGCTTGACGTCCTTGAACTCGTCGGCCGCGAATTTCTCGACGTACTCCTGGATGGCCTTGGACGACTGCTCGGCCGACCCGCTCATGAACGGCAGCTCGAACACTTCGGTCTTGGGGAAACGGCCCGGCGTGTAGCCCAGCACGGTCCAGGTCAGGTCGACCACGCCGTCGCGCGCCTGGTCGAACAGCTGGGGCGGCGCGCCGCCGAGCTGCATGGCGTTGAAGATCTGCACCTTGATGCGCCCGCCCGATTCGGCCTCGACCTTCTGTGCCCAGGGCACGATGGCCTTGGCCGGGATGGTGGCCTGCGGCGGCAGCATCTGGTGCAGGCGCAGGGTCACGGTCTGCTGGGCGGCGGCGCTGCCGGCCGCACCGACAGCGGCCAGGGCGCCCAGGGCGCGCAGGGCGTCTCGGCGTTTCATCGAACTCATGGTGGTCTCCTTATGGTGGTGGGGTGAAAAATGGTCAGGGCTGGCGCTGGATCAGGCGGATCGCCGGTATCGACACCGTCAAGGCGTCCGCCGGGTGCTCGGCCAGCACGGCGTCGAGGTTGCGCTGCGCGAGCCGGGCGTGCTCGCGCATGATGGATTCGGCACGCGCGCCTTCGCGCCGCTCGATGGCGTTGAGCACCTGCAGGTGCTGCTGCTGCGCCACCACCAGCATGTCGCGCGCGGGGGCGCTGTCGGACTGCGCCAGCACAAACCCCGAGGGCGAAGCGAACGGCAGGCTGTTCACGCGGTCGAGCTGGCGGCCGATGGTGGGGCTGTCGGCCATGGCCACCAGCAGCACATGGAACTGGCTGTTGCTGGCCACGTAGTCGGAGAACGCCTGCTCGTCCAGCCGGGGCGCCGCCAGCAGCGCGCTGATGCGCGCCAGGCAGGCGCGCGCAGCCTGCAGGGCGGCGCTGGGCACACCGCGCTCGGCCGCGCGCCGCGCCAGCAAGCCTTCGAGCGTGCCGCGCAGCTCGATGGCGTCGGCCACATCGCGCTCCGAAAAGCGCTGCACCACGTAGCCCCCATGGGGCAGCGCCTGCAGCAGGCCCTCCTGCTCCAGCCGCACCAGCGCGGCGCGGATCGGTGTGCGCGACATGCCCAGGCGCTCGACGATCGCGAGTTCGGCGATGCGCGTGCCCCCGGCCAGCTCGCCCGAGAGGATCAACTCCCGCAGCTGCAACAAGGCCCGCACCTGCGCGCTCTCAGCCACGGCGGGCACCGGCGCCACATCGGCGGTGGTTGAGGAAGCGACAACGCGGTTCATGCGCCGTGAATGTATACAGAATCACCTCGAATTGGGCCTGAATCGGGTCCGAATCAGGGTAAATCAGGAGCTTCTGTATCCAAAGAAACCCGAACCTGCGGGTCCTGCGGTGTGGACAGGGGCAACAACGGGCGAAAAAAAAGCCGCCCCGGAGGGCGGCCTTGGCGCAGGCGAAGGGGCCTGGCGTCACTTGCTGTTCACTTGCTGTATTTGGCCATGCTGGCCTTGGCGTCGGCCAGCAGCCGGGCGCCGTCGATGCCCTTGCCCTTGACTTCGTTGACCCAGTCGGACTCGACCGTGCTGGCGGTGCGGCGCCAGCGCTGCACCTCGACCACGTCCAGTTCGGTGACCTTGTTGCCGCTCTTGAGTGCGATCTCGCGGCCGACCTTGTCGCCCTCGTCCATCGCCTTGCCGAACGCCGCCGCGGTGTCGATGCCGCTGTTGTGGTCGATCACCTTCTTCAGGTCGGCCGGCAGCTTGTCGTAGGCGGCCTTGTTCATCGACAGCGCGAAGGTGGTCACGTACAGGCCGTTGCCACCGGCGAAGGTGGTGTGGTTCTTCACCAACTCGTGCACCTTGAGCGACGGACCCACTTCCCAGGGGATGGTGGTGCCGTCGAGCACGCCCTTGGTCAGCGCGTCGGTCACCGCCGGCACCGGCATGCCCACGGGCGTGGCGCCCAGCTTGACCAGCATGTTGTTGACGATGCGCGTGCCGCCACGGACCTTCATGCCCCGCAGGCTTTCCAGGCCGGTGACCGGCTGCTTGGTGTGCAGCAGGCCGGGGCCGTGGGTGTGCACCGCCAGCAGCTTGACGCTGCTGAACTCGTCCATGGCGTTCTTCGCCACGTACTCGTGCAGGGCCTTGGACGACGCCTCGGACGACAGGCCGGTCAGGAAGGGCAGCTCGAACACTTCGGTCTTCATGAAGCGGCCCGGGGTGTAGCCCAGCACCGTCCAGGTGATGTCGGCCACGCCGTCCTTGGCCTGGTCAAACAGCTGCGGCGGCGTGCCGCCCATCTGCATGGAGCTGAACATCTGGATCTTGATGCGGCCGTTGGACTCGGTCTCGATCTTCTTGATCCAGGGCGCGATGGCCTTGGCCGGAATGGTGGCCTGCTGCGGCAGGAACTGGTGCAGGCGCAGCGTCACGTCCTGCGCGAACGCGTTGACGCTGGCGGCGGCGGCCAGCGCGATGCCGGCCAGTTTGAATGTCCATGCGGTCATGGTCGTGTCTCCTTCTGTTGAGGGTGGGGTTTGGTGGTTGAAAAAACGATCAGGCCAGGCCGAGCAGGCGCACGGCGTTGCCCTTGAGGATGCCGGGCATCACCTCGGGCTTGAAACCGGCGACCTCGAAGTCCTTCATCCAGCGCTCGGGCGTGATCAGCGGGTAGTCGCTGCCGAACAGGATGCGGTCTTTGAGCAGCGTGTTGGCGTACTGCACCAGCTGCTTGGGGAAGTACTTCGGGCTCCAGCCCGAGAGGTCGATCCAGACGTTGGGCTTGTGCGTGGCCACGGAGAGGGCCTCGTCCTGCCAGGGGAAGCTGGGGTGGGCCATGACGATCTGCATGTCGGGGAAGTCGATCGCCACGTCGTCCAGGTGCATGGGGTTGCTGTACTCCAGGCGCAGGCCGCCGCCGCAGCGCATGCCACTGCCGATGCCGCTGTGGCCGGTGTGGAAGATGGCCGGCATCTTGTGCGCGTTGATCACCTCGTAGATGGGCCAGGCCATCTTGTCGTAGGGGTGGTAGCCCTGCACCGTGGGGTGGAACTTGAAGCCCTTGATGCCTTCTTCCTTGATCAGGCGTTCGGCTTCGCGCGCACCCATCTTGCCCTTGTGCGGGTCGATGCTGGCGAAGGCCACCATCATGTCGCTGTTCTCGCGCGCGGCCTGGGCAATCTCTTCGTTCGGAATGCGGCGCCGGCCCAGCTGCGATTCGCTGTCCACGGTGAACATCACCAGGCCGATCTTCTTTTCGCGGTAGTAGGCCACCGTCTCGGCGATGGTGGGGCGACGGTTGCTGCCGAAGTACTTGTCGGCCGCGCGGTCGTACTCCTCGCCATAGTTGTCAAAGGGGTTGCGACAGCTCACTTCGGCGTGGGTGTGGATGTCGATCGCGATCAGGTTCTGGTGGTCCATCGGGGCTCCTTGTTGGCGAGGCACTAGGGTAAGTACGGGGGTAATGGCACAGGGTTGTTCTTGATTTGGTTATTGTTTATAACAATAATTCACACACCGAACAAGCTCCAAAACCCGAAACACCATGACCACACAACACCCCGACCTGAGCGTGCGCCTGCACGGCGAGCAGAACCAGATTGCCATCGTCACGCTGACCCGTCCGGCCAAGCGCAACGCCCTGAACGACGGCCTGATCCTGGCCCTCCGCGACACCTTCCAGAACCTGCCGCAAAGCGTGAAGGCGGCGGTGATCGACGGCGAGGGCGAACACTTCTGCGCCGGCCTGGACCTGTCCGAGCTGAGCGAACGCGACGCGGCCGACGGCGTCTTCCATTCCCGCATGTGGCACGCCGCGCTCGAATGTGTCGAGAAGGGCACCGTGCCCGTGATCGCCGCGCTGCACGGTGCGGTGGTCGGCGGCGGCCTGGAGCTGGCCAGCGCCTGCCACATCCGCGTGGCCGATGAATCGACCTTCTACGCCCTGCCCGAAGGCACGCGCGGCATCTTCGTCGGCGGCGGTGGCGCGGTGCGCGTGCCCAAGCTGATCGGCGCCGCCCGCATGACCGACATGATGCTCACCGGCCGCGTCTACAAC
>NZ_JASJOY010000064.1:0-24451 GCF_031426985.1 Hydrogenophaga sp. | reverse complement strand
ACACGCTGCTGACCGCGCTGCAGCAGTTCAAGGACGACTACGCCAAGAACCAGCCGATGTGGCGGATCATGCCGGAGTTCTGCGCCAAGCAGCCGCGCTACGAACAGATGGGGCTGCGCGACCTGTGCCAGCACGTGCACCAGCTCTACGCCAAGTACGACATCGCGCGCCTGACCACCGACATGTACCTGAGCGACCACACGCCGGCCATGAAACCCAGCGACGCCTTCGCGCACATCGCGCGCCGGACCACGCAGCGGGTGTCGATCGACGATCTGGAAGGCCGCATCACCACCAGCCTGGTGACGCCGTACCCACCCGGCATTCCGCTGCTGGTCCCGGGCGAGGTGTTCAACAAAAAAATCGTGGACTACCTCAAGTTCAACCGCGAATTCGCGCGCGAGTGTCCGGGCTTCGAGACCGACATCCACGGTCTGGTGCAGGAAAAAGGGGCGGACGGCGTGGTGCGCTACTACGCCGACTGCGTCCAGAAGTGACGGCTTTTGGGGCTGGCGGTCGGCACCGGGCGTAAGATGAAAGCGGGTGGCCGATGCCCCCGCTGTACATCAACCGACCCGGAGGGACCGCATGTTTCCTGAATACCGCGATCTGATCAGCAAGCTCAAAGGCCACGACGTTCATTTCACGCGCCTGTTCGACAAGCACAACGAGCTGGACCAGCGGATCAAGAACAAGGAAGCCCACATCGAGCCGGGCACGCAACTGGAAATCGAGCAGCTCAAGAAGGAAAAGCTGGTCCTCAAGGACCAGCTTTACACCCTGCTCAGGCAAGCCAGCGCCTGATGTGAGGCTGTTCAGGGCCGGGCAGACAGCGGGCCGTTGAGGTCGGCGTCTGTCCGCACCCGTAGAAAGGTTGCGAACCGGGGCAGACCGCTGTCGTGCTGTCCCCTGAACCGATACGTGACCCAGCTGCCCACCGGCGGAGGCTGCTGACGTTCTTGGTCGGTGAAGCCGCTGCCAATGCGAAAGCGCAAGCCTTCGGGCGTTTCCACCGTCAGCGCGCCCATGCGGCCCAGGTGCTTCCCCCGACCAGGTTCGTACCCGATCACGCGCGCCTCGGCGTCTTCGTGCGTCTTCACCTTGAGCAAATCGTCGTTGCGTTCGGCACGGTAGAGGGCGTCGCCCCGGTGCAGCATCAGGCCTTCGCCGCCCGCGCGCACGACCTGGTCGAGCCGGCGCAGCAGGCGGGTGTGGTCGGCCACACGCTCCTGCGGCACCGCCAACACCCAGGCCATGCGCAGGCCGGTGACCAGCGCCTGGTAGGCGTGCAGGCGTTCGGTGAACACGCCGGGGTGCGCAGGCAGGTCGAACACCATGAACCGGACCTGGCGCCAAGCCGCGTCGTTCGGCTGCTGTTGCCGCACGGTGGACACGGTGTTTTCAAACCGACCCCGGCCGCCCCAGAGTTCACCGTCCATGGGCTGAGCGGGCCAGCCTGCCGTGAACCACGCCGGCGCCACGATGGGTTGCCCACCGCGGGTGAGCAGGCGCTGGCCGTCCCAGAGGGCTCGCACGCCGTCGTACTTTTCGCTCAACCAGTACGCGCCCAGGTCGATGCCGGGCCGGTACACGTTGGCCCGCATCAGGGCCGGGGGCTGGGCACCCACGGCCGGTGGCAGCGGGCAGGTCAGCAGGGCACAAAAAAAGCCCAGCGCCTTTCGGCGGCTGGGCGGGTGCGGGAGGCGGGCGCACGGCATTTCTAGGGCCGACACCGTTTCTCGGGCTGATCAGGCGACCTGTTGGCTGTCGCGGCTGATGCCACCGGTCTGGCTGAAGCCGCCGTCCACATAGGTGATTTCGGCGGTCATGCCCGAAGCCAGGTCGGACAGCAGGAAGGCGGCCACGTTGCCCACCTCTTCGATGGTGATGTTGCGGCGGATGGGCGATGCATCGGCCACCACCGACAGCAGCTTGCCAAAGTCCTTGATGCCGCTGGCGGCCAGGGTCTTGATGGGACCGGCGCTGATGCCGTTGACGCGCATGCCACGCGGACCCAGCGATTCGGCCAGGTAACGCACCGACGCTTCCAGGCTGGCCTTGGCCAGGCCCATGGTGTTGTAGTGCGGGATGATGCGCAGCGCGCCCAGGTAGCTCAGGGTGAGCAACGAGGCTTTGTCGTTGAGGTAGGGCAGGGCGGCCTTGGCCATGCCGGGGAAGCTGTAGGCGCTGATGTCGTGGGCGATGCGGAAGTTCTCGCGCGAGAGCCCGTCCATGAAGTCGCCTGCAATCGCCTCGCGCGGGGCGAAGCCGATGCTGTGCACAAAGCCGTCGAACTTGGGCCAGACCTGCGAGAGGTCGGCGAACATCTTGTCGATCTGCTCGTCGGAGCTGACGTCGCAATCGAAAATCAGCTTCGAGTCGAATTCGGCAGCGAAATCGGTGATGCGGTCCTTGAACCGCTCGCCCACGTAGCTGAAAGCGAGCTCGGCACCCTGCTGGTGGCAAGCCTTGGCCACGCCGTAGGCGATGGAGCGGTTGGACAGCACGCCTGTGATCAGCAGTTTCTTGCCAGCGAGAAAACCCATTGTTCTATCTCCAAAGAAAATTCCAGCAGAATTGTCGCATGCACTTCACCCCGCCCAGGCGCCGCCCGCTGCTCGCTTTCTGCGGCCTGGCCTTGACCCTGCTGGTGGGCGCACCGGCCGCACTGGCGGCCCACGGTTACGCGCTGTGGGGTGAGCTCCGGTACCCCGCGGGCTTCACGCACTTTGGCTACGTGAACGCCGCGGCGCCCAAGGGCCGCGAACTGCGGCTGGTGAGCAACCTGCGGGTGTCCACCTTCGACAAATACAACCCCTTCACGCTGCGCGGCAACGCTCCGGCCTACCTCTCGACGCTGATGTTCGACACGCTGCTGACGGGCGCGCTGGACGAGACCGGATCGGGTTACGGCCTGCTGGCCGAAGACGTGGACGTGGCGCCCGACCGGCTGTCGGCCACCTTCCGCCTGCGGCGCGAGGCGCGTTTTCACGATGGCCGCCCGGTGCTGGCCGCGGATGTGAAGCACAGCTTCGACACCCTGATGGGGCCGCACACCGCACCGTCGTGGAAGACCGTGCTGGAGGACGTGGCGGGCCTGGACCTGATCGACGAACGCACCGTGCGCTTCCGCTTCAGGAAGCCCAACCGCGAACTGCCGCTGACGGTGGGGGGCTTGCCGGTGTTCAGCCGCGCCTGGGGCCAGGGCAAGCCTTTCGACGAGGTGGTGATGGACCCGCCCATCGGCAGTGGTCCGTACAAGATCGGTCCGGTGCGTTTTGGCAAGGACATCACCTATGTGCGCGACCCGCGGTATTGGGCGCGCGACCTGCCGGTGCGCCGGGGCACGGCCAACTTCGACCGCATCACGGTCAAGATCTACAAGGACAACACCGCCAAGCTCGAAGCGCTCAAGGCCGGCGAGTTCGACCTGATGCGGTTCTTCTCTGCCGGCGACTGGGCGCGCCGCGTCAATGGCAAACGCTTTGACAGCGGTGAACTGGTCAAGGCCGAGTTCACCCACCGCTTGCCCACCGGTTTTCAGAGTTATGTGCTCAACACGCGCCGCCCGATGCTGGCCGACATCCGCGTGCGCCAGGCCCTGGGCCTGGCGATGGACTACGAGTGGATGAACCGCCAGATGTTCTACGGCGCCTACCAGCGGGTGCAGGGGCTGTTCGGCAACACCGACTGTGCGGCCGAGGGCATGCCGGGCCCGGGCGAGCTGGCCTTGCTGGAGCCCTGGCGCAAACAGCTGCCGCCTGCCGTGTTCGGCCCGGCCTACCGGGCGCCGCGCACCGATGGCAGCGATTCGCTGCGCGGCAACCTGCGCAAGGCGCAGGCCCTGCTGCGCGAGGCGGGCTGGACAGTGCTCGACGGTGCGCTGCGCAATGCCAAAGGCGAGCCCATGGTGCTGGAATACCTGGACAGCTCGGAAGGGCGGGCGAGCACAACCGCTGCCTGGGTGCGGAATCTGGCGAAGCTTGGAATCGCACTGAAGTTCCGCCCAGTCGATTTCGCGCTGTATGAGCAGCAGCTCAGAGGTTTCAACTTCG
The DNA here is from genome assembly GCF_031426985.1 of Hydrogenophaga sp. GTDB lineage: Bacteria > Pseudomonadota > Gammaproteobacteria > Burkholderiales > Burkholderiaceae_C > Hydrogenophaga. The sequence goes on along the minus strand of NZ_JASJOY010000064.1, from coordinate 20,396 downwards.
ACATCATCTCGATTGCCTTCGGCGGCACACCCAACCCGGGCCCGGAATACGCCGACCTGTTCGGCAGCAAGGCCGCTGACACCGAGGACTCCGGCAACTACGCCGGCGTCAAGAGCCCGGCGGTCGACGCGCTGATTGCGCGCATGGTCAGGGCCGACACCCGCCCCGATTTCCTGGCCGCCTGTAGGTCACTCGATCGGCTGATCACACAGGGTCATTACCTGGTGCCGCAGTGGTCGTCGAGCACCCACCGCATGGTTTACAACGCCTGGCGGCTGGGGCGACCCGAGACCATGCCGCCGTACGCGGCTGGCGAGGACTGGGCCATCGACACCTGGTGGAGCAAGCCATGAACACCCCCGCGCCGCGCTTCGCGCGTCATCCCCTCAAAGTGGCAACACCTGTGGTCCGTCCTGAGCTTGACGAAGGGCGGTTCCACGCTGTTGGCTGGACAGGACCCTGTCTGCTGTACCGGAGGCGCTGAAGTCTTATGTGGTCTTACGTCCTCAAGCGCTTGTTGCTGATGATCCCGACGCTGTTCGGGGTGTTGCTGCTGACCTTTGTGGTCATCCAGTTCGTGCCGGGCGGGCCGGTGGAACAGTACCTGGCCGAAGCCCGCACAGGGCAGGGCACGGGGGCCGAGGGCGGCTCGGTGTACCGGGGCGCACAGGGCGTGGACCCGAAACGGCTGGAACAGATCAAGGCGCTGTACGGCTTTGACAAGCCGCCCACCGAACGTTTCGTGCAGATGCTCGGTCAATTTGCGCGTTTTGACCTGGGCACCAGCTTTTTCCAGAACAAGGCGGTGTCCGAGCTGATCGTGGAGAAGCTCCCGGTGTCGATCAGCCTGGGCCTGTGGTCGTTCTTCATCAGCTACCTGGTGGCCGTGCCGCTGGGCGTGGCCAAGGCGGTGCGGGCCGGCTCTCGGTTCGACTTTGTCACCACCCTGCTCGTGCTGGTGGGCTACGCCATTCCGGGCTTCGTGCTGGGCGTGGCCCTGCTGGTCATCTTTGGCGGGCAGCTGCAATGGTTCCCGCTGCGCGGACTGACCTCGGCCCACTGGGACGAGTTGAGCTGGGGCGCGCGCATCGTGGACTACCTCTGGCACATCACGCTGCCCGTCACGGCCATGGTGCTGGGCAGCTTCGCCGTCACGGCGATGCTGACCAAGAACGCGTTCCTTGAGGAAATCCGCAAGCAGTACGTGATGACGGCCCGCGCCAAGGGGCTGTCGGAGCGACAGGTGTTGTGGAAGCATGTGTTCCGCAACGCGCTGATTCCCATCGTCACCGGTTTCCCGGCCGCCTTCATCGGCGCCTTCTTCGCCGGCTCGCTGCTGATCGAGACGCTGTTCTCGCTCGACGGGCTGGGCCTGCTGAGTTATGAGAGCGTGATCCGGCGCGACTACCCCGTGGTGCTGGGCACGCTGTACCTGTTCACCCTGATCGGGCTGGTGACCAAGCTGGTGTCGGATCTGTGTTACCTCTGGGTCGATCCCCGGGTGAAGTTCGACTGATGGCCACCACCGTATCCCTGTCTCCCTCGCGCCGTGCCTGGCAACGCTTCAAGCGCAACCGCCTGGGCTACTGGAGCCTGCTGCTGTTTTGTGCACTGGTGGTGCTCAGCCTGTTCGCCGAAGTCCTGTCCAACGACCGGCCGCTGGTGGTGCGCTACCAGGGCCAGACCTACTGGCCGCTTGTGAACGACTACCCGGAAACCACGTTTGGCGGCGACTTCGAGAGCAACACCGACTACCTGGACCCGTTCATCCGCGAACAGTTGGGCAAGGGCGGCAACTGGGCGGTCTACGCACCCAATCCCTACGGGCCGAAGACGCTGAACTACTTTGCACAGTCGCCCAACCCCTCGGCACCTACCGCCGAGAACTGGCTGGGCACCGACGACCGTGGCCGTGACTTGCTGGCCCAGCTGATCTACGGTTTTCGCGTCAGTGTGCTGTTCGCGCTGGCGCTCACGGCCATCGGCACGGTGCTGGGCATCGTCACCGGCGCCATCCAGGGCTACTTCGGCGGGCGCACCGACCTGGCGTTCCAGCGCTTCATCGAGATCTGGGGCTCCATGCCCGAGCTGTACCTGCTCATCATCTTCTCGGCCATCCTCTCGCCCAGCATCGGCCTGCTGCTGGTGCTGCTGAGCCTGTTCGGCTGGATGGGGCTGTCCGACTACGTGCGGGCCGAGTTCCTGCGCAACCGGCAGATGGATTACGTGCGCGCGGCGCGCGCCATGGGGCTGAGCAGCGGGCAGATCATATGGCGCCATGTGCTGCCCAACAGCCTGACGCCGGTGGTGACCTTTCTGCCGTTTCGCATGAGCGCGGCCATCCTGGCGCTGACCTCGCTGGATTTTCTGGGCCTGGGCGTGCCGCCGGGCACCCCCTCGCTGGGCGAACTGCTCAGCCAGGGCAAGAACAACATCGACGCCTGGTGGATTTCGTTGTCAACCTTCGCCGTGCTGGTCATCACCCTGCTGTTGCTCACCTTCATGGGCGATGCCCTGCGCGACGCGCTGGACCCGAGAAAGCAGGACACATGACGCCGCTGCTGGACGTGCGCGACCTCCAGGTGGGGTTCAACGGGGTGGACGTGGTGCACCGCATCGGCTTCACCGTCCAGGCGGGTGAAAAGCTGGCGCTGGTGGGTGAATCCGGTTCGGGCAAGACCGTGTCGGCCCTGTCGCTGCTGCGTCTGGTGCAGAACGCGCAGGTGCGGGGTACGGTGCTGCTGGCAGGCCGCGACCTGCTGCAACTGAGCGAACGCGAACTGCGCGCCGTTCGGGGCGATGAAGTGGCGGTGATCTTCCAGGAGCCCATGACCGCGCTCAACCCGCTCTACACCGTGGGCGAGCAGATCGCCGAGGTGCTGCAGCTCAAGCGCGGCATGACGGCGGCCCAGGCGCGCCAGGAGGTGGTGGCGCTGCTGGTTTCGACCGGCATCCCCGAGCCTGAGCGCCGCGCCGGGGCCTATCCCCACCAGCTCAGCGGTGGTCAGCGCCAGCGCGCCATGATCGCCATGGCGCTGGCCAGCCGCCCCAAGCTGCTGATCGCCGACGAACCCACCACCGCGCTGGACGTGAGCCTGCGGGGCCAGATCCTGGATCTGCTGTCCGACCTGCAGCGTGAACACGGCATGGCGGTGCTGCTCATCACCCACGACCTGAACCTGGTGCGCCGCTTCGCCGACCGCGTGGCCGTCATGGAACGCGGGCACCTGGTGGAGCAGGGCAGCGTGGCCGAGGTGTTTGCCGCGCCGCAGCACCCCTACACCCGGCGCCTGCTGGCCAGCCGGCCGCAACGCGATGTGGCCGAGCGGCCCGCGGCCGCCGATCAGACGCCGGCCATGCGTGCCCGTCGGTTGGGGGTTGCCTACCCCGTGCCCCTGCCAGGGTGGCGCGGCTGGTTCCGGCGCGGGGCCTTTGACGCGGTGAAACAGGTCGATTTCGATCTGGCCGCCGGCCGCACCCTGGGGGTGGTGGGGGAGTCCGGCTCGGGCAAATCCACGCTGGCGCTGGCGGCCCTGGGCCTGCTGCCGCACAGCGGCGAACTGCGCGTGGGCCAGAGCGACTGGGCAAGCGCCGCTGCGGCGGGCCAGACCCGGGCGCTGCGCCAGCGGGTGCAGGTGGTGTTCCAGGACCCGTTCTCGTCCCTGTCGCCCCGTATGACCGTGGAACAGATCGTGGGCGAGGGTTTGCAGGTGCATCAGGCCGGGCTGGCTCGGCCACAGCGGCGCGAGCGTGTGATCGACGCCTTGCGTGCCGTGGGCCTTCTGCTGCCCGGTGAATCCCCCGACGCCTGGCTGCAGCGCTACCCGCACGAATGTTCCGGGGGGCAACGCCAGCGCCTGGCCATCGCCCGGGCGCTGATCGTGGACCCACAGCTGCTGGTGCTGGACGAACCCACCAGCGCGCTGGACGTGACGGTCCAGCAGCAGGTGCTGGGGCTGCTGCAGCGCCTGCAACGCGAGCGGGGCCTGGGTTACCTGCTCATCACGCACGACGTGGACGTGATCCGTGCCATGGCCCACGACGTGCTGGTCATGAAAGACGGCCAGGTGGTCGAGCGTGGTCCCGTCCTGCAAGTGCTGGATGCCCCCCAACATCCGTACACCCGGCAACTGGTCCGGGCCGCCAGCTGAGCCCCGGATGCCTCCTCTCTCGGCGTGCATGCCGGGTGCGGTATGGTGTGCTTGATATTTGTCAACCGCACCGCCCGGCTGTACGGCTATAAACCACGGTCCGGCGCGGTGACCTTCTCCGTTTTGTGCTGGAAATCCGCATGTCCGACCGCTCCGCTTTTTTTGCGAACCCTGCCCCCATGCCTGTGACCCTGCTGTCGCCTCTGCGCTGGCTGGCGCTGGGCTGGGCCGACCTGCGGCGCAACCCGCTGCCCGGTTTGATCCACGGGTTCATGCTGACCGCCTTCGGCGGCATCCTGGTGTGGTCGCTGCAGAACTGGTTCTGGGTGCTGGCCGGCGCGTTTTCCGGCTTTCTCATCGTGGCCCCCATCCTGGCGACCGGGCTGTACCAGGTCAGCCGTGGCCTGAGCGTGGGCCGACGGGTCGACATCTTCGAGGTGATGGAGCTGTGGACCAACGGCGACGGTCGGCTGGTGCGCTTTGGCCTGCTGCTGGGCCTGGCGGGCACCGGCTGGGTGCTCACCTCGGCGAGCATCATCACCCTCTGGTCACCGGTGCGCATCGGCACCCCGATGGACTTCTTGCAGCACGTGGTGCTGGCACGCGAGATCGGGCTGTTCGAAGTCTGGCTGCTGCTGGGCGCGCTGCTGGCGGCGCCGGTGTTTGCCTCCAGTGTCGTGGCCATTCCCATGCTGGTGGACACCTCGGTGCCGGTGAGCATGGCCGTGGCGCAAAGCTGGCGCAGCGTGGCCGAGCACCCGGGTCCCATGGTCCTGTGGGCCGTCGTGATCGCACTGGTCATGGGCATCGGCATGCTGACCGCACTGGCCGGTCTGGTGGTGCTGATCCCCTTGCTGGCCCACGCCAGCTGGCACGCCTACTGCGACCTGACCAGCCGACAGCCGACCGATCACCCCACGCCGGCGGCCTCGTCGGCCCATGCCTGATTCCATGCAAGCCACCGTTTTTGGCTACACCGAAGCCCAGATCGCGCAGTTCGGCCTCACCTTTGGTGTCGGCGCGTTCATCCTGTACATGCTGTTCATCGTGTTGAACCTTGCGCTGGAATCCAAGGCCGGCAAATTCGGTACCTTCATCCTGTTTCTGGTGCTGTCGTTCGGCATGCTGGGCTTCATGGCCAAGAACATCATCCAATGGGTGCTGGGAATTTGATCATTTGATGGCCTGAATATTGCAATCAGCCGTTGGCGCGCGCTACAATGCGCGCTTCACGACCAAATGGGCGGGTTACCACCGGCCCATTTTTTTTGGCCGATCGCTTCTCACATCTCCTTCAACACAAGGCAGCAAACGCACAAGATGGCCTGGCAGGACACCGTCGCACAAACCGTCACCGGACTGGGTTTTGACCTGGTGGATCTCGAACGATCCGCCGGAGGGTTGTTGCGGGTGACGATCGATCTGCCCTGGCTGCCGCCCGTGGAGGGGCTGCCTGTGTTGGCCGATCAGTTCGTCACGGTGGAAGACTGTGAGACCGTGACCCGCCAGCTGCAGTACCTGCTGGAAGTGGAAGCGGTGGATTACCGCCGGCTGGAAGTGGGTTCGCCGGGCATTGACCGCCCGTTGCGCACCGAAAACGACTTTCTGCGTTTTGTCGGGCAGGTGGTGGACCTCACGCTCAAGGCGCCGATCGGCGCCACCGGCACCGATGTGGCGGCCAACCGCAAAAAATTCCGCGGCACGCTTGAGCGCGCCGAAGACGGTCAGCAATGGCAGATCGTCTGGAGCGACGAGCCCGCGCCCAAGCCGGGTCAGCGCGTGAGCAAGAAGCGTGTGCCGGCGCCGTTGCAGGCCCTGACGTTTCAGTTGAGTGATCTGCAGCAGGCCCGATTGGCGCCGCTGGTGAATTTCAAAGGCCGCTCGGCGGCCGACAACGGTTGACGGTGCTGGCCAATGGGCCGGACCACAAGCATTTTTTTGAAGTATCTGGACAATCTGTCAGGAAAGGTGGGCGAGTGATATGAACCGCGAAATGTTGATGCTGATCGATGCCATCTCGCGCGAGAAAAACGTCGAACGCGACGTGGTGCTGGGCGCCGTTGAACTGGCGCTGGCCTCGGCCACCAAGAAGCTTTACAAGGGCGACGTGGACATCCGCGTGGCCATGGACCCGGACAACGGTTCTTACGAGACCTTCCGCCGCTGGCTGGTGGTGCCCGACGAGGCCGGCCTGCAGAATCCCGATGCCGAAGAGCTGCTGACCGATGCCCGCGACGAGATCGCCGACATCGAGGAGGGCGACTACATCGAGAAGCCGGTCGAGAGCGTGCCGATCGGCCGCATCGGCGCCATGGCCGCCAAGCAGGTGATCCTGCAGAAGATCCGCGACGCCGAGCGCGAGATGCTGCTCAATGACTTCATGAGCCGCGGCGACAAGATTTTTGTCGGCACCGTCAAGCGCATGGACAAGGGCGACCTGATCGTCGAGAGCGGCCGCGTTGAAGGCCGCTTGAAGCGCAGCGAGATGATCCCGAAGGAAAACTTCCGCACTGGTGACCGTGTGCGCGCCATGATCATGGACGTGGACCTGACGCTGCGCGGCGCGCCCATCATCCTGTCCCGTTCCGCGCCGGCCTTCATGATCGAGCTGTTTCGCCAGGAAGTGCCCGAGATCGAGCAGGGCCTGCTGGAGATCAAGACCTGCGCCCGCGACGCCGGTTCGCGCGCCAAGATCGCCGTGCAGTCGCACGACAAGCGCATCGACCCCATCGGCACCTGCGTCGGCGTGCGCGGTTCGCGTGTCAACGGCGTGACCAACGAACTCGCTGGTGAGCGCGTGGACATCGTGCTGTGGTCCGACGACCCGGCCCAGTTCGTCATTGGCGCGCTGGCGCCGGCCAACGTGGTTTCCATCGTGGTGGACGAGGAGCGCCACGCCATGGACGTGGTGGTGGACGAGGAGAACCTCGCCATCGCCATCGGTCGCGGCGGCCAGAACGTGCGCCTGGCGTCCGAGCTGACCGGTTGGCGCATCAACATCATGACGGCCGACGAATCGGCCCAGAAGCAGGCCGAAGAGGCCGACGGTATTCGCAAGGTGTTCATGGCCAAGCTGGACGTGGACCAGGAAATCGCCGACATCCTGATCGAAGAAGGCTTCACCAGCCTGGAAGAAGTGGCCTATGTGCCGCTGCAGGAAATGCTGGAGATTGAGTCCTTCGATGAAGATACCGTCAACGAACTGCGCACCCGCGCCAAAGACGCTTTGCTGACGATGGAAATCGCCCGCGAAGAAAGCGTGGAAGAAGTCTCGCAGGACCTGCGCGACCTCGAAGGCGTGACCCCCGAACTGGCGGCCAAGCTGGCCGACGGCGGCGTGCACACCCGCGACGAACTGGCCGACCTGGCCACCGATGAATTGACCGACATCACCGGTCAGACCCCCGAGGACGCCACGGCACTGATCATGAAGGCCCGCGCGCATTGGTTCACTGGCGACGAAACGCCAGCATCGAACTGAACCATGGAGGCCCGAGCGGAGAACCAAACCCATGACAAGCACCACCGTCGCTGAACTCGCCAACGAGCTCAATAAACCCACCTCCCTGTTGCTGGAGCAGCTGTCGGCTGCCGGTCTGAGAAAGTCTTCCGGCACCGATGCCGTGACCGACTCCGACAAACAGGCCCTGCTCAACCACCTCAAGGTCGCCCACGGCACCGCGGGTGGCGAACGCAAAAAGATCACGCTGGTGAAGAAGTCCACCAGCGAGATCAAGCAGGCCGATGCCACCGGCCGCGCCCGCACCATCCAGGTTGAGGTGCGCAAGAAGCGCACCTTCGTCAAGCGCGACGACGAAGTGGCCGCACCCGAACCACAAGCCGTGGCGGCCGAACCGGCTGCGCCTGTGGTCGACGAAGCCGAACTGGCCCGCCGCGAGGAAGACGCGCGCCGCCAGGCGGAGCTGCTGCGCCGCCAGGAGGAAGAACTGGTCCGTAAGCGCGAAGAGCGCGAAGCCGAAGAGGCCCGTCAGGCGCAAGCCGAGCAGGCGCGTGCCGCCAGTGAAGCCGCTGCTGCGGCCAAGGCCCAGCAGGAAGCCGCTGTGGCGCAGAGCGCCCCCGCCGCGCCCACCGCGCCGGCCGTCCCCGATGCTGCCGCCGTTGCGGCCAAGGACGCCGCCGCCGAGCAGGCCCGTGTCGCTGCGGCGGAGCGGGATGCCGCCGCCCGTGCGCTGGCCGAGAAAAACGCCGAAGCCCGCAAGCTGGAAGAAGCGCGTGCACTGGACCTGCTGGAGCGCCGTCGCAAGGCCGAAGCCGAAGCGGCCAACATCCGCGCCATGATGGCCGCCCCGGCCAGGACCATGGTGGCCAAGAAGCCCGAGCCGACGCCCGACCCCAAGGCCATCAAAGGCACCTTGCACAAGCCCGCCGGCACGCCCGGAGCCAAGACGGCGCCGGCCGCTGGTGCTGCCGCAGGCGCAGGCAAGAAGGAAGTCAAGTCCGAAGCCCTGTCGTCGACCTGGAAGGACGACGCGGCCAAGAAGAAGGAAATCAAGACCCGTGGCGACACCAGCGCGGGCCGTTCCAACTGGCGCAGCGGGCCCAAGGGCCGCCGTGGCGACCGCGACAGCCGCGACTCGGGTCAGTCCTCCTTTGTGGCGCCGACCGAAGCCAAGGTCATCGAAGTGCACGTGCCGGAAACCATCACGGTGGCCGAACTCGCTCACAAGATGAGCCTGAAGTCGTCCGAGGTCATCAAGCAGCTGATGAAGCTGGGCCAGATGGTCACCATCAACCAGCCGCTGGACCAGGACACCGCCATGATCGTGGTGGAAGAGCTGGGCCACACCGCTGTGATTGCTGCACTGGACGACCCGGAAGCCTTCACCGACGAGGAAGCCAGCCAACACCAGGCCGAACTGCTGCCCCGCGCCCCGGTGGTCACCGTCATGGGCCACGTGGACCACGGCAAGACCTCGCTGCTGGACTACATCCGCCGTGCCAAGGTGGCCGCGGGCGAAGCCGGCGGCATCACGCAGCACATCGGCGCCTACCACGTGGAAACCCCGCGCGGCATGGTGTCCTTCCTTGACACCCCGGGTCACGAGGCGTTCACCGCCATGCGGGCCCGCGGTGCGCAGGCAACCGACATCGTCATCCTGGTGTGCGCGGCCGACGACGGCGTGATGCCCCAGACGAAGGAAGCCATCAAGCACGCGAAGGCGGCGGGTGTGCCCATGGTCGTGGCGCTGACCAAGATCGACAAGCCCGGCATCAACCTGGAGCGCGTGCGCTCCGAGCTGGTGGCCGAAGAAGTGGTGCCCGAAGAATTCGGTGGTGATGTGCCTTTTGTGGGCGTGTCGGCCAAGACCGGTGAGGGCGTGGACGCTCTGCTGGAACAGGTGCTGCTGCAGGCCGAAGTGCTGGAACTCAAGGCCGCGGTCGATGCCATGGCCAAGGGTCTGGTGATCGAAGCCCGTCTGGACAAAGGCCGTGGCTCCGTGGCCACCGTGCTGGTGCAGAGCGGTACGCTCAAGACCGGCGACGTGGTGCTGGTCGGCCAGACCTCTGGCCGCGTGCGCGCCATGCTCGACGAGAACGGCAAGCCGATCAAGGAAGCCGGTCCGTCGATTCCGGTGGAAATCCAGGGTCTGGCCGAAGTGCCGCAGGCCGGTGACGACTTCATGGTGATGACCGACGAGCGCCGTGCGCGCGAGATCGCCACCTACCGCGCCGGCAAGTTCCGCAACACCAAGCTGGCCAAGCAACAGGCCGCCAAGCTGGAAAACATGTTCACCGACATGTCGGCCGGCGAAGTCAAGGTGCTGCCCATCATCGTCAAGGCCGACGTGCAGGGTTCGCAAGAAGCCCTGGGCGCGTCGCTGCTCAAGCTCTCGACCGACGAGGTCAAGGTCCAGCTGGTGTTCTCCGGCGTGGGTGGCATCAGCGAGTCCGACGTCAACCTGGCGATCGCCTCCAAGGCCCTCATCATCGGCTTCAACGTGCGGGCCGACGTCGGTGCGCGCAAGCTTGCCGAGGGCAACGACGTGGACCTGCGTTACTACAACATCATCTACGACGCCGTGGACGAGTTGAAGGCGGCCATGTCGGGCATGCTGGCACCTGAAAAGCGCGAAGAGATCATCGGTTCGGCCGAGATCCGCACCGTGTTTGTGGCTTCCAAGATCGGCACCGTGGCCGGCTGTATGGTCACCTCCGGCACGGTCACCCGCAGCGCGCATTTCCGCCTGCTGCGCGAAAACGTGGTGGTCTACACCGGCGAACTGGAGTCGCTCAAGCGCCTCAAGGACGATGTGCGCGAAGTCAAGGAAGGCTTCGAGTGCGGTATCAAGCTCAAGAACTACAACGACATCCACGAGGGTGATCAGCTGGAGTTCTTCGAGATCAAGGAAGTGGCGCGTACGCTGTAAGGCACAGGCTCAACATGCCACGCAAGGCTTCCTCCGTACCCAACCGCGGTTTCCGCGTCGCCGACCAGATCCAGCGCGATCTGGCGGAATTGATCGCGCGCGAGCTCAAGGACCCACGGGTGGGCATGGTCACGATCAACGCGGTCGAGGTCACCCCCGACTACGCGCACGCCAAGGTGTTCTTCAGCCTGCTGACCGGCAGCCCGGAAGAAACCCAGCAGGGGCTGAACGCCGCTGCGGGTTTCCTGCGCACCGGTCTGTTCAAGCGGCTGCACATCCACACCGTGCCGACGCTGCACTTCGTGTTCGACCGCACCACCGAGCGCGCGGCCGACATGAACGCGCTCATCTCCAAGGCCGTGGCCTCTCGCTCCAAAGACGGGGAATGACGATGAGCGCGCCACGCACCAGGGTGCAACGGCGCCCTGTGCATGGGGTGTTGTTGCTCGATAAACCGCTGGGATTCTCCAGCAACCAGGCTTTGCAGAAGGCCAAGTGGTTGCTGCGCGCGGAAAAAGCGGGCCACACCGGCACGCTGGATCCGCTCGCCACGGGCGTGTTGCCCCTGTGCTTCGGCGCCGCCACCAAGTTCAGCCAGCTGCACCTGGACGCCGACAAGACCTACGAAACCACGGTGCGCCTGGGCGTGAAGACCAGCACCGGCGATGCCGAGGGCGATGTGGTGGATACCCGCCCGGTGACCTGCTCGGTGGGTGAGGTGGTCGAGGTGCTCGACCGCTTCATGGGCCCCATCACCCAGGTGCCGCCCATGCACAGTGCGCTCAAAAAAGACGGCAAGCCGCTCTACGAATACGCTCGCGAAGGCGAAACCGTGGAACGCGAGCCCCGTCACATCACCATCCACGACCTGGAGCTGCTGGACCTGCAACTGCAGGGCGATGCACCGCATCTGCGCCTGCGCGTGACTTGCAGCAAAGGCACCTACATCCGCACCCTGGGCGAAGACATTGCCGAAGCACTGGGCTGCGGCGGTCACCTCAGCATGCTGCGGCGGGTGCAGACCGGTCCGTTCGACGCCAGCCAGTGCATCACCATCGACGCGCTGGAGGCGCTGGACGACGCCGCTCGGCAAGAGCGGCTGCTGCCGGTGCAAGCCCTACTGGCAGGCCATGTCCGTGTCACGCTGGACCATGAAAATGCAGGGCGGTTCCTCAGCGGCGTGCGCCGCCGGGGCGACTGGCCCGACCAACCGCAGGTGGCCGTGTTTGGCCCGGCACCCGACGGGCAGGCGCCCGTGCTGCTGGGCAGCGGCCACACCTGCGGTGGCGAACTCATCCCGGGGCGGCTGCTGAGCCCCATCGAAATACAGCACATCCTGGAAACCTCACCGGAACTCACATCATGAGCAAACAGATCCGCAACATCGCCATCATCGCCCACGTGGACCATGGCAAGACCACCATGGTGGACCAGCTGCTGCGGCAGTCGGGCACCTTCGCCGAACACGAAAAAGTCGTGGACACGGTGATGGACAACAACGCCATCGAACGCGAGCGCGGCATCACCATCCTGGCCAAGAACTGCGCCGTGAGCTGGGAAGGCACGCACATCAACATCGTCGACACCCCCGGCCACGCGGACTTCGGTGGTGAAGTCGAACGCGCCCTGTCCATGGTGGACGGCGTGGTGCTGCTGATCGACGCGCAAGAAGGCCCGATGCCGCAGACCCGTTTCGTGACCAAGAAGGCGCTGGCCCTGGGCCTCAAGCCCATCGTCGTGGTCAACAAGGTCGACAAGCCCGGTGCCAACCCGACCAAGGTGATCAACGAAGCCTTCGACCTGTTCGCCAACCTGGGTGCGACCGACGAGCAGCTGGAGTTCCCGGTGGTGTACGCCTCGGGCATCAACGGCTGGACCTCGCTGGAAGAGGGAGCGCCTGGCGAGCAGTGGGGCCCGAACATGTCGGCCCTGTTTGAAACCGTGCTCAAGCACGTGCCGGCGCAGACCGGTGACCCGGCCGCGCCGCTGCAGCTGCAGATTTCCGCGCTGGACTTCTCCACCTTCGTGGGCCGCATCGGCGTGGGCCGCATCAGCCAGGGCACGATCAAGCCCAACATGGACGTGCTGGTGATGGAAGGCCCGGACGGCAAGACCATCAAGGGCCGCATCAACCAGGTGCTGACCTTCCAGGGCCTGGACCGCGTGCAGGCCACCGAAGCCGGCCCCGGCGACATCGTGCTGATCAACGGCATCGCCGACATCGGCATCGGCGTGACCGTGACCGACCCGGCCAACCCGTCGCCGCTGCCCATGCTCAAGGTGGACGAACCCACCCTGACCATGAACTTCTGCGTGAACACCAGCCCGCTGGCCGGCCGCGAAGGCAAGTACGTGACCAGCCGCCAGATCTGGGACCGCCTGCAGAAGGAACTGCAATCGAACGTGGCACTGCGCGTGCGCGAGACCGACGAAGACGGCATTTTTGAAGTGATGGGCCGCGGTGAACTGCACCTGACCATCCTGCTGGAAAACATGCGCCGCGAAGGCTATGAGCTGGCCGTGTCCAAGCCGCGCGTGGTGTTCCGCGAGATCAACGGCGAGAAGTGCGAGCCGATCGAGCTGGTGACGGCCGACATCGAAGAGCAGCACCAGGGTGGCGTGATGCAGGCCCTGGGCGAGCGCAAGGGCGAGCTGGCCAACATGATCCCGGACGGCAAGGGCCGTGTGCGCCTGGAGTACCGCATCCCGGCGCGTGGTCTGATCGGCTTCACCAACGAATTCCTGAACCTGACCCGCGGTTCGGGCCTGATCGCCAACATCTTTGAGGGCTACGAGCCGCACAAGGGCGACATCGCCAGCCGCAAGAACGGTGTGCTGATCTCCATGGACGACGGTGAAATCTTCACCTACGCCCTGGGCAAGCTGGACGACCGCGGCCGCATGTTCGTCAAGCCCAACGACCCGGTGTACGAGGGCATGATCGTTGGCATCCATAGCCGCGACAACGACCTGGTGGTCAACGCCACGCGCACCAAGCAGCTGACCAACTTCCGCGTCAGCGGCAAGGAAGACGCGATCAAGATCACGCCCCCGATCGACCTGACGCTGGAATACGGCGTCGAGTTCATCGAGGACGACGAGCTGGTCGAAATCACCCCCAAGAGCGTGCGCCTGCGCAAGCGCTACCTCAAGGAACACGACCGCAAGCGCGCCTCGCGCGACTGAACGGACGGGCGGCTCCCGGGCCGCCCTCCCGGAATCGCTCACAGCCATGCCGTTCAAGCTGCTCAGCCGCCTGAATCACACCCAGGCGGTGTTCCTGATGGTCGCCGTCACGCTGATGTGGTCCATCGCGGGGGTGGTCTCGCGCCAGCTGGAATCGGCGGCCCGGTTCGAGGTGACCTTCTGGCGCAGCGCCTTCACGGCCTTGTCGCTGCTGGTCATTCTGCCGCTGTGGCGCGCGGCCGACCGCACGGCCGGCACAACCGCACCCAACCGCGCGAGCGCCGGCGCGCTCGAACGCCACTGGGGTGTGCTGGCGGCCTCCAAAGCCTTCTGGGTGTCGGGCCTGTGCTGGAGCGCGATGTTCACCGCCTTCATGCTGGCGCTGACCTTCACCAGCGTGGCCAATGTGCTGGTCATCATGGCCGCCGGTCCGCTGTTCACGGCACTGGTGGCGCGGGTGTTCATCGGCCAGCGCCTGCCGCTGCGCACCTGGGCCGCGATCGTCGCGGCGGGCCTGGGCATTGTTTACATGTACGGCAGTCAGATGTGGGCCGCCTTCACCGACCCGGGTGCAAACGCCTCGGGCCTGGTGCTCGGTTCGCTGGCCTCGCTGTGCGTGCCGGTGGCCGGTGCCATCAACTGGACCGTGGTTCAGCGCAGCCAGCAGCATGGAGAATCCATCGACCTGGTGCCCTCGGTGCTGGTGGGTGCGGTGATATCGGCCGCGGCCACGCTGCCGCTGGCGCTGCCCTTTGCGGCCACCGCCGCTGATATCGCCTGGCTGGCCCTGCTGGGCCTGGTCCAGCTCGCCATTCCCTGTGCGCTGGCCGTGGTCTGCGCAAGGTCGCTCAAGGCGCCCGAAGTCTCGCTGCTGGCCTTGCTGGAAGTGATCTTCGGCATCGTCTGGGCCTGGCTCTGGGCCAACGAAACGCCGGGCCGCGAGGTGCTGCTGGGGGGCAGCGTGGTCATCGGCGCGCTGCTGCTCAGCGAAGTGCTCGCCTGGCGCGCACGTTCAACGCCGTCACCGATCATTCCGCCCGATGCCAGCGGCGCCACGCCGCACTGACCTGCCGAGGAGATTCCGCATGATGAGCCCCACCGCCCCCGAGACCCACGTCCTCACCGAAGTCCGCGGCCGCGTCGGCTGCATCACCCTCAACCGGCCCAAGGCGCTCAACGCCTTGTCGCTGGGCATGATCCGCGACATCACCGCCGCGCTGCTGGCCTGGCGCGACGACGCCCACGTGCTGGCGGTGGTCATCCGCGGCACCGGCAAGGAGGGGCCGTTCGGCGCCTTCTGCGCCGGTGGCGACATCCGCTTCTTCCACCAGGCGGCGCTGTCGGGCAACCCTGAGCTCGAAGACTTCTTCACCGAAGAGTACGCGCTCAACCACCTGATCCACACCTACCCCAAGCCCTACATCGCCTTCATGGACGGCATCTGCATGGGCGGCGGCATGGGCATCAGCCAGGGGGCGAGCCTGCGCATCGTGACCGAGCGCAGCAAGATCGCCATGCCCGAAACCGGCATCGGCCTGTTCCCCGACGTGGGCGGGGGTTACTTCCTCAGCCGTTGTCCCGGGCGAAGCGGGGAGTACCTGGCGCTGACCGGCCAGGTGCTCGGTGGCGCCGAAGCGCTGACCGTGGGCCTGGCCGACGCCCTGATGGACAGTGGCCGCCTGGCGGGCCTGTGGGACAGCCTGGGCCAGACGCCTTACGAGAGCGGTGAAGCGGTGGAGCGCTGGTGCCTGAACCATGTGCAAAAAGCGCCCGCCAAACACCCCTGGCCACAGGCCGAGATCGACCGCGTGTTCGGGCTGGACAGCGTGGGCGCCATGGTGGCCCTGCTCGAAGGCGGGTCGGACGACTGGTCCCGCGCCACCGCCGCCCTGCTGCGCAAGCGGTCTCCCCTGATGCTGGGCGTGGTGCTGGAACAGGTGCGCCGCGCGCGCGCCATGGGCCTGGCCGACGAACTGCGCATGGAGCGCGACCTGGTGCGCCGCTGTTTCCACCTGCGTCCGGGCGCGGCGAGTGAGACGGTCGAGGGCATCCGCGCACTGGCCGTGGACAAGGACCACAGCCCGCGCTGGAACCCGGCGCGCATCGAGGACGTGTCCGCCAGCGACGTGATGCCGTTCTTTGAAAGCCCCTGGCCGGCTTCGGCCCACCCCCTGCGCGATCTGGGGCGCTGAATCGGCCGTCTCACCACCGCCGGTCACAACTGGCGGTGCACCGCCGTCGCCAGTGCGGCCAGCGTCCCCCGTGGCAAGGCGCCTGAAAGCGCATAGCCAAAGCCCTGGTCGATCCAGTAAAAGCCCGGCACCGGGCCCTGGTCGCTGAAGCGGAACGCGGTCTCCCCACTGACCGGCCCCGTCGGCACCGCGCCCACGTACAGGGTCAGCCGGGTGCCGTCCGCGTGCTGGTACATGAACTGGGCGCGCGCGCCTTCGGCGCCCGGCAGCAGCCGCCCCCCCATCAGCTCGAAGCCCTCGGTCGTCAGCACCGGTGGCTTGAGCGGCTTGCCCAGCCGCTTGGACAACCACTGCGCGAGGTGCGCCTGCTCGCTCGCGCCCACCTCCACCGGGTGGCGCTGCTCGGGCGTGTACACCACATGGGCCACGCCCGCCTGGCGCACAAAATCGGCTTCCACACGGGCCAGCCCGTTCGATGCGCCGGCCCCCGAGCCGCGCAGCACCCAGCCCAAGCCGAAGGCCAGCACCACACTGGCCGCCATGCCACCCCAGCGCCACCAGCGATCCACCACCCGCTGCCGGGTGTTGGCGCGCAGGACGGCATCGCGCATGGCCGGCGGCACGGGCTCCTGCAACACCGAGGCGTGCAGGCCCTGCAGCAAGGTGCGCTGCGCGCGCCAGCGCTGCAGGCGGGCGGCCGCCTGCGGCTGCTGCGCCAGCCGCTGTTCCAGCCGCGCCCGCTGGTCGGCCGTGCAGCGGCCATCCAGCAGGGTGTTCAGCTCGTCGTCCGTCACGGCCGAGGTGTCAGGGGGCAGGGCGTCTTCGTTCATGGTGGTGGGCGGGTCGGCGGCGTCATTTCAGACGCCGCAACGGCGCGGAAGTCGTGGGGGGCGCGGCGGCGGCCGGCGCGGCGCCGCCGTCCAGCAGCAGTTGCAGGCGCTGGCGGGCGCGGGACAGGCGGGACATCACCGTGCCCACGGGCACCCCCGTGATGCGCGCCACGGCCTCGTAGGACAGATCCTCCAGCGTCACCAGCAGCAGCACCGCCCGCTGCTCTTCGGGCAGCTGCATCAGGCAGCGCTGCAGATCGATGCCCAGGTCGGTGGCGTGGGAGGGGGCCACCAGCTCGGCCTGGACCTCGTCCAGATCCATGACCGGCCCGGTGGCACGCTCACCGGCGCGGCGCTGCCACTGCGAGGCGTGCAGGTGGTGCATCAGGGTGAACAGCCAGGCGCGCAGGTCGCTGCCCACGCGCCAGAGCAAACGTTTGGCCACGGCCCGCTCCAGGGTGTCTTGCACCAGGTCGTCGGCGGCCCAGGCGTCGCCGGTGAGCGCGCGCGCATACCGGCGCAAGCCGGGGATGTGTGCCAGCAGCTCGTTCGGGTCCATGCGCGCGTGGTGGCGTCGGGGCGCCGATCAGTCAGGGCCGTGCGACGTGCCAGACGCCGTTGAACCCTTCGCCCGTGGCATCACCGGGTTTGCTGTCCTTGATCCAGCGATACAGCGGCTTGCCCTTGAAGGCCCATTGCAGCTGGCCGTCGTCACGCGTGACCAGGCTGTAGTCCCCGCTGGCCTTGGCTCCTTGTGCGGCCATCAGCGGCGGCCAGTTGGTGGCGCAAGGGCCGTTGCAGACCGACTTGCCGCTGCCTGCCACGTCGCGGTCAAAGGTGTAGAGCGTCATCTGGTTGGGCGCCACCAGCATGCCGTTGGCGGTGGCCACCGGGGCAGGGGCGTACATCGAGGCACAACCCCCCAGCAGGGACAGGGTCAGGAGGGCGAGGGCTGCGGTGTGTTTCATGGTTTCTCCAGTGAGGGCATGCAGAAGGCCTGCACCACCATGAACACCCCGGGGCGGCGTTTTATTCCACGCCGCCCGAAAAAAATGTCAACGGTTGCGCGACTTCATGGCGCGCTCGACCTCGCGCTTGCCTTCTCGGTCCTTGATGGTGTCGCGCTTGTCGTGCTCGCCTTTGCCCTTGGCCAGCGCCATCTCGCATTTCACCTTGCCGTTCTTCCAGTGCAGGTTCAGCGCCACCAGGGTGTAGCCTTTTTGCTCGACCTTGCCGATCAGGCGGCGGATCTGCTCGCGGTGCAACAGCAGCTTTTTGGTCCGCACCGCATCGGGGCTGATGTGGGTGGACGCGGTGTTCAGCGGATTGATCTGGCAGCCGATGAGAAACAGCTCGCCATCGCGGATCAGCACATAACCGTCGGTCAACTGCACCTTGCCTTCGCGCAGCGCCTTGACTTCCCAGCCCTGCAGCACCACGCCGGCCTCGAAGCGTTCTTCGATGGCGTAGTTGAACAGCGCCTTCTTGTTGTCGGCGATGCGCGAGTCGGCGGGTTTGCCCTTGTTGGCAGGGCTGTTTTTGGTGGCCATGGAGTTTCAGATGGGGCCAGGGAGCGCAATGTCCATGGCCAATACAATCGGGCAGCTTGCGGCGGTCTGGCACGGAGGTGTGACCGGATGGTGTCGGCAAGTGATCCCGATTGTATGAAAACGATCCAGAAGTCCGTCCTGCTCTGGCACAGTGCCCACGAAATGTTTGCGCTCGTGACCGACGTGCAACATTACCCGCAGTTCCTGCCTTGGTGCGACCACAGTGAAGTGGTCGAGCGCGATGAGCATGGCATGGTGGCCAAGGTGGGCATGGCCATCAGCGGATTGCGCCAGAGTTTCACCACCCGCAACCGCCACGTCGAGGACCGCCAGGTGCTGATGGAACTGGTGGACGGCCCGTTCTCGCACCTGGAGGGCGTCTGGGACTTCACCCCGCTGGGCGATGGTTCGCAACGTGCCTGCAAGGTCGAGTTCAAGCTCACCTATGGTTTTGCCAGCCAGACCCTGGCCACCTTGGTCGGTCCGGTGTTCGACAAGATCGCCGGCAGCCTGGTGGATGCCTTCGTGAAACGGGCCGATCAGGTCTACGGCGCATGAACATCACGCTGGTGTATGCGAGCGCGCCGCGAACCGTGCACCAGCTCGCACTGGATGTGCCGGAGGCTTGCACCCTTGAACAGGCGCTGGCGCTCTCGGGTTGGATTCAGCTGCATCCAGAAGTGCAGGGTTTGCCCACCGGGATCTGGAACCGCAAGGCAACGCGTGAAGCGGTGCTGAGGGAGGGTGACCGGGTCGAGGTCTACCGCGATCTGCGGGTGGACCCCAAAGTGGCGCGTCGCGAGCGCTTCGTGGGGCAGGGGGCCCGTGGCGCCGGACTGTTCTCCCGGCGCCGAGCGAATTCCAAGGCCGGTTACTGAGCGGCCTGCGGCAACGGGCCGCATTCGGACTTGACAACACCCTCGATGCGCTGGGCTTCCGCGGCCCGGGCCTTGTCGTCCAGGAACTCGGTTTCGCCCTTGGCGTTCCTGGTGGCAATGCGCACGCCGGAATCGACCGTGTTCTTCGCCCGCCTGGCGCGCTCGCAGTTGTCTGCGCGGGCCTTGACGAGCTTGTCCTGCTCGGCTTTCTTTTTGGCCTGTTCGGCCTCTGTCGCCTGTTTTTTGCGGGTTTCGAGCTCGCTGTCCTTGCCGCTGGGCTTGGGTGCGGCCGCAGGCGTGCTGGCGGTGCTGAGCGTGCCGCTAGGTGGTGCGCTTGGTGCGGCGGTCGGGCGGGCACCGCCTGGGCGCTTGAGGATGTTCTTGTCCGGCGTGCCCGCAGGCGGCGGCGTGTCGCTGAAGACGCGGCTGCCGGTGCCATCGATCCATTGCCACTGCGCCATGGCGGCGCCGGCCGACAGCGTGGTCAAGGTGGCCAGCGCCAGGGCACGCCAAGAGAAATGAGGAAACAGAACCATGGCGGGCAGTTTAGCGGCACGCTTTGTGCAAAGGTGGGCAGAAAACCGCATGTGTGTGGACCACTGGTGCGTACGGTCGCTTTGGGCGACCGAATGGTCAGCGATCTGTGGCAGGAACGGGGCGCCAAAAGCCCGCGGGTACAATGGTGTTTTTGGAGCTTTACCCCATGCGCCTCCTAGGCAAAGCGCTCACCTTTGACGACGTTCTGCTCGTCCCCGCGTATTCCCAGGTCCTGCCCAAGGACACCTCGCTCGCCACCCAGTTCTCTCGCAACATCCAGCTGAACCTGCCTTTGGTGTCGGCCGCGATGGACACCGTGACGGAAGCCCGCCTGGCGATCGCCATCGCCCAGGAAGGCGGCATCGGCATCATCCACAAGAACCTCTCGGCTGCCGAGCAGGCCGCCCAGGTGGCCAAGGTCAAGCGCTACGAATCTGGCGTGCTGCGCGACCCGGTGGTCATCGGCCCGCAGACGACCATCCGCCAGGTCATGAAGCTCTCCGACGAACTCGGCGTTTCCGGTTTCCCGGTGGTCGACGCCGGCAAGGTGGTCGGCATCGTCACCGGCCGCGACCTGCGCTTCGAGACCCGCTACGACCTGCCGGTCAGCGAAATCATGACGCCGCGCGAGCGCCTGATCACCATGCCCGACGGCACCACGCCGGCCGAGGCCAAGACCCTGC